>NZ_JCAXEB010000001.1:0-1119123 GCF_059758655.1 Flavobacterium sp. GQ95 | reverse complement strand
ATAATCAGGGCTTTTTGTTTTGAAGTAATTCTTATTAAGATGCTTTTTTTAGTATCATTTTTGATAATGATTTTGCTGTTTTAGCATATCCTTCTCCAATTCTTGATTCGTTACTGTAATTATTTCCCCATTGATCTCCCGGTGCTTCCTCACTTGAAATTTCTAAGAGCACATTTGACTTATTTGCTGTTTCTACAAATTTTAAATGAGTAGTAACTTTTGCCGGTTGTTTCATAATTCCTGCATCCCAACCCGGATAAATCCAAAGAGTTTGTACAATTAAAGTATAGGGAGTGTTTAATCCTTCCTGAAAATTCAGGTTTTTACCTGCTTTGGTTAATACAATATTTCCGATTTCCAGAAATTTTGGTGTCCAGATCTGTTCTTTAGCAGCTATCCATTTTTTTTGCCAAAGGTTTCCGTTCCCTTTTGCCTTCTGATCCAAATCGGCTCTGTGTTCGTCGACATACTGAGATTCCGGTTTTCTCTCTTTCATCATAGTGAAATTACTGTAATCAAATTCAGTATTTATTTCAGTCTGATCTTTTAAGAAATCAAAATTTCCATTTATAACAGTCATATCCTGACAGAATGCTGCTCCGGAAATCAGGAAGAAAGCAAGTAATAGTTTTTTCATTTTTTTTAATGGTTTGTTAGTTTTACTTTTTTGGCCTAAAAGTAATTTAAATTTTGATTACACAAAATAAAATAAATGAAGGTTTATTATTAAGTGTTAAGTCCTTTTTATAAATAAAAAGAGGATACCATTTGGCATCCTCTTTTTGTCTTCAAAAAATAATATAGTAAAAAATTATACTACCAGAATTTAACATACAAAGCCACAATAATCAATAATGTAATTACGATTAAAACTGTAGTTTGTGGTTTTACTTTAAACATTTCAGAGTCTATTTCAAACGCTTTAGGGTTCACTTTTGGACCAGCGAAACTGATTCCAATCATCGCTAACATTGTAAAGAAGAATGATAATCCCATACAAATATGGAAAGGAATTTCGAAAGCTCCTTTTCCGTTAGGATAAGCAGTATATAATAGAGTTTCATTTCCGAATAACATTGGAGCATATTCATTGAATAATACTGACAATACAAATCCTAAAATTACACCCACAATTGCAGCAGTTCCTGTAGTTCTTTTCCAGAACATACCAAGGAAGAACATAGCAAATACACCAGGGCTAATAAAACCTGTATATTTTTGAATGTAAGTGAATCCACCAACACCACCAATTCCTAAAATATCATTCCATGTAAAGATTACAGCTAAAAGCATTGCAGCAAAAACGGCAATTCTACCAATGTTTACCTGTTGTTTTTCACCCGCTTCTTTTTGGATGTATTTTTTATGAATATCTAAAGTATAAATGGTCGAGATACTGTTTACTTTTCCGGCTAATGAAGCTACAATTGCAGCAGTCAAAGCTGCTACAGAAAGTCCTTTTAAACCAGTTGGCAAGAATGTTAGTACAGCTGAATAAGCTCCATCTTTTCCTCCAACTAATTGTGGTAAATGTCCATTTTGGTATAAAACGTAAGCAGCGATACCAGGCAACATTACGATTAAAGGCATTAATAATTTTAGCATACCAGCAAATAAAATACCTGTACGGGCAGTTTGCAAGTCGGCACCTAATGCTCTTTGTGTGATATATTGATTACATCCCCAATAATTTAAGTTGATAATCCAGATACCTGCAACGTAAGACATCAAACCTGGAAAAGTTAAGTATTTGTCGATATCAAGCTGAGATGAAGTTGCAGTAGGTTTTGGAATGATCATTTTGAAATGCTCAGGTGCTTCTCTCATTAAAACTTTGAATCCTGCAATTGCATTTTCTCCAACTCCAAAATACTGTCCAACAGTTGTCAAAGCAATGTATGATGTTACAAGTCCACCAATAATTAAAACCGCAACCTGAATAACGTCTGTATAGGCAACAACTTTCATTCCTCCAAGAGAAATGATTAAAGCAAAAACAGCCAATCCAATCATGATTACGTGAAGATATTCTCCTCCGGCTAAACCATTAATAGCAACAGCTCCTAAATATAGAATAGAAGTTAAGTTTACAAATACATATAAAAACAACCAGAAAACCGCCATAATCAAAGCAGTAGATTCGTTGTAACGTGTCTTTAAGAATTGAGGCATGGTGTAAATCTTATTTTTAAGATATACAGGAATAAACCAAACTGCTACAATAATCAAAGCAACAGCAGCAAGCCATTCGTAAGCTGCAACGGCAATTCCTAAAAAGAAACCTTCACCGCTCATTCCGATAAATTGTTCAGCTGAAATGTTTGAGGCAATTAAAGAAGCTCCAATAGCCCACCACGTTAAATTTCCTTCTGCTAAAAAGTAAGCTTTAGCATCGTGTTCGTCTTTTTTACGCTTACTGTAAACTGTGTAACCGTAGACCGAAACTACGATGAAATAAATAATAAAAACCGCATAATCTGCGAAAGCAAGGTTCTGGTTCATTGTTAGTAGTATTTTAAAAATTAGTTTTTAGGTGATTGTTTGTTTAATAAATTAAAAAATCAGCTTTTTTGTGGTTTTCTCTGACTAAAAATAAGATATGTGTTTTATTTATGTTATTTTTTTGTCAAAATAAGAACGAAAGCCAAAAGTATAATAAAAATCTATATTTACACCATTTACAAATGTGTTTTTTACATTTATAAGTGGATTATTATGTTAAATTTTAGATTGGCTCTTATTTTGATTCGACTTTTTCGCGAACTGCTGCTTTACTTTTGTAATGCACATCTGATTGTTGCCTTAAAATCTCGGCACTTTTTTCAGGTGTAATATCACGTTGCGACTCGCCTAACATTTCGTAACCTACCATGAATTTTTTAACTGTTGCAGATCGAAGCAAAGGCGGATAAAAGTGCATATGGAAATGCCATTCAGGATGTTCTAAACCATCTGTAGGAGCCTGATGAATTCCTGATGAATAAGGGAAAGAAGTACTGAATAAATTATCGTACTTAATGGTTAATTGCTTTAAAATTTTAGCATAAGAACGTACTTCATCTTCTGTAAAATCAGTAATTTTTGAGATCGCTCTTTTACTCAGAATCATAGTTTCGTAAGGCCAGATCGCCCAGAACGGAACCAAAGCCACAAAATAATCGTTTTCGATAACGATACGACTTCCTGATCTTAATTCAGCCTGAAGATAATCTTCAAGAAGTGTTCTTTTGTTTTTATCATAATAGGCCTTTAGGCTATGATGTGTTTTTTCAACCTGAGTTGGCAATGACGATTGTGCCCAAATTTGCCCATGTGGATGCGGGTTACTGCACCCCATAACGCTTCCTTTATTTTCAAAAATCTGAACGTGGTTGATGTATTTTATATTTCCTAAATCGGTATATTCTTTTTGCCAGGTTCTGATTATGTTTTCAATTCCGTCAAGATCCATTTCCGGTAACGTAAGATCGTGTCTTGGCGAAAAACAAACCACTCTTGAAATTCCCTGTTCTGGTTTTGCCTTAAAAAAAGTGTGTTTAATGTCTTCTTCAAAAATAATTTCTTCCTGTTTCATGGCAGCAAAATCATTTTCGAAAACGAAACTACTGTCGTATTTCGGATTATTTACGCCATTGGCCCGAACATTCCCGGGACATAAATAACAGGTTGAATCATATTTTGGTAAAGCCTCTGTGGCAATAGTTTCATTTTGTCCCTGCCAAGGGCGTTTTGCACGATGAGGTGATACTAACACCCATTCGTTAAGTAAAGGATTAAAGCGTCTGTGAGGGTCTTCGTTAATGTCAAAATTTTTCATTGTATTCGTTTGTGGTATTAGAGTAGTGTTGTTCCATTTGAGATTTTTACATCATAGAATTTTAATTCAATTCCAAATGTATCTAAATAAAGTTTTGAAAATTTACGTTTTACCTCATTTTCATCTCCTTTTTTAACTAAATTTATGGTACAGCCACCAAATCCGCCACCCATTACACGCGCTCCAATGATCGCATCGTCAGATTTTGCGGTATCTACAAGCATATCTAACTCTTCACAACTTACTTCATATTCCTGTGATAAACCATAATGCGTTTCAAAAAGCAATTGTCCTAAAAGTTTTATATTTCCTTTATCCAGCGCCTCACATGCTTTGATAACCCGGTTAATTTCTTTTACAACAAAATGAACTCTCTTAAAAACAACCGGAGTAAATTGATCCTGAATACTCAAAAGTTGCTCTTCAGAACAATCCCTGAAACTTTTTACTTCGGGAAAATGTTTTTTAATGATTGATAATCCTTCTTCACATTCTAATCTTCTCGTATTATATTCAGAAGTAAAAAGCGAATGTTTTACATTACTGTCAAATAAAATGACTGAATAATCTTTGAAATCAGCATCGTGATATTCAAACTCCAATGTATTGCAATCTAATTTGATTACTTTGTTTTCAAGTCCGTGAACGCTCGAAAACTGATCCATAATTCCACAGTTGATTCCTACCCAATGTTCGGCTTTTTGCCCCATTAAAGCGATATCAACTTTTTCAATTTTTAAACCGAAAAGTTCCTTGATTCCGAAAAGCGTTCCGCACTCTAAAGCTGCCGAAGAAGATAAACCGGAACCAACCGGAATATTACTGCTGAAAACACAGTTGAAACCTTCGAATGAAAATCCGTTGTCCTGAAGTTGTTTAACAACACCACGAATATAATTGGTCCAAACAACATCGCTTAATTGAATTGGCTCATTTAAATCAAGTTCAAATTCTTCATTTAAATCGATAGCGATTATTTTAGATTTTTGAGTGTTGTTTTTTTCAAAAGCAAAGCAAATTACTTTGTCAATTGCGGCTGGTAAAACGTAACCGTCGTTGTAATCAATGTGTTCTCCAATAATATTTATTCTCCCAGGAGAAAGTACAATTTTTTGAGGAACAGATCCAAACGATTTCTCAAAAAATGCTGTTGTGTTTTGTATTAAAATGTCATTCATTATTTTGTAATTGTAATAGTGTTGTCTTGAAATTCAAATGAAAAATCATTAGAATCAGATAAAAAATATGTTTTTTAGGATAATTAATTAATACGATCAAATTTATAAACTGTTGTCTGACGGTATTCATCGTCTTTTTTCAAAACAGAATTCGGGAAATGAGGCTGATTTGGCGCATCCGGAAAATTCTGGGTTTCAAAACAAATTCCGCTTGTTGCATGATATTTTGTGTTTTCTTTTCCTTCAAGGATGTCGAAACAATTTCCGCCTACATATATATGTACACTTGGCTGATCTGTGTAAACACTCATTTGCAAATTGTTTTTCTCACTGAATAATTGAGTAACAACTTTATCATTAGATTCAGTTACAAAAGAATTATCAATAGAAGAAGGACAGTTTTTAGGTGTTCTGAAATCGAAAGCATGATTAGAAAGATCTGTAAATTTTCCTGTTGGAATACCTTCAGCATTCGTTTCTAACATTTTAGAAGCATCAATATACATTTGCTGATCTAATACCGAAGTGTCATGACCATCTAAATTAAAATAACTATGATGGGTTAAGTTTATAACCGTATCTTTTGTAGTTGTTGCCTTGTATTCTAATTTTAATTCGTTTTCCCCGGTTAAAGTATAAGTTAGATAAACATGTAATTCTCCGGGGAAATTTTCATCGAAATCTCCACTTAAAAGACCAAAAGTTATCGATGGATTTTCCCCACCAGTTAAGTCGGTTACATTCCAAACTCTTTTTCCAAAACCTATATTTCCTCCGTGTAAGGTATTACCGTTATTATTGCCAGCAAGCTGAAATGTTTCATTGTTTAAGGTAAAACGCCCTTTACTGATTCTTCCTGCATAGCGGCCCACTGTGGTTCCGAAATAAGGAGCACTTGGTAAATTATAAGAAGATAAATAAGATTCTAAAGTATCAAAACCTAAAACAACATCGACCAGTTTTCCGTTTGAAGCAGGAACTTTTAAAGAAGTAACTGTTGCTCCATAATTAATAAGCTGAACTTTCATTCCGTTTTTATTAGTCAATTCGAAAGAATGAATTTCTTCGTTATCAGACATTAAACCAAACAATTTACAGTCAGACTGATCTTGAAAATGCGATATTTGTTTTATTTCCATCTTAATTTTACCAAATGTGAAATTCAAAAATAGAAACATTCCCGACTTTTACATACCAGTACCTACCAGTTTTTTGTATATTGCGTAAAAATTCTATTTTTCATGAACATAATTTCTATCCAAAGCAATCTCGGTTTACCAAAATATAAACAGATTATTCTTTCAATTGAAAAAGCGATTGAAGAAGGCAAATTGGTAAAAGGTGACCGGCTCCCATCTGTCAATAAAGTCTGTTTAGCTTTTTCCCTATCACGGGATACCGTTTTGTTAGGCTATGATGAATTGAAAAAAAGAGGGATAATTTACGCTATTCCCGGTAAGGGATATTACGTGAAAAGCGTTGAAATTGCTATAAAACAGAAAATATTTTTGCTTTTTGATGAACTAAATATTTTCAAGGAAGATATCTATAATTCGTTCTTAAAAAACATTGGAAAAAATGTTCAGGTCGATATTTTCTTTCATCATTTCAATTCTCAGGTGTTTCAAAAATTAATAAATGACAGTAATGGGAATTACACGAAATATATTATCATGCCAACCAATTTGACCGATATCGTCAATTTGATAAAAACCCTACCAGTAAATGATGTAATTATTTTAGATCAGACCAATCCCGATTTAAGATTGTATCCGGCCATTTATCAAAATCATGAAAAAGACATTTTTGAAGGATTACTAAAAGCAAAATCGAGATTAGGCAAATACAAAAAATTAATTTTGATTTTCCCTGGATTCAGGGAGCCACTCGGAATGAAATTAGGCTTTGAAGCTTTTTGCGCGGAGTACCATTTTGACTCTGAAATTATAACCGAATTTACCGATCGTGAAATTACTTTAGGAGATCTTTATATTATTCCGAATGATCGTGATTTAGTTGCTGTAATTGAAAATGCCAGAAATCAGAATTTGAAATTAGGTTCTGATTTTGGAATTATATCCTATAATGAAACACCTTTGAAAAAAGTAGTAGCCAATGGTATTAGTACAATTTCAACCCATTTTGAAATGATGGGAAAAATTTTAGCCGAGATGGTTATTAAGGGAAATAACGTACAAATCGAAAATAAGTCATCTCTTATTATGCGAAATTCCTTGTAATGATTTTTATGTCATTTATCCATATGGTTATTTATATCACAATTATATTTATTTTTGTTTATTAAATCTATAAATTATTGGTAAAAAAAATAAGGATGCAATTTTTTGTTTTCGTGAAATTTTTTTACATACATTTGCAAATGTAAATTCTACACTTATTATTTGTTTTTGTTTTAATTGAAAAGATTTTTTTGCTTTTCAGAATTCTGCAGTACAAATTTTAAAACCGCTATTAACCACAAACCACTTAGATTACTTAAAAATGAACAACAAAATTGACCAATTAGCCGCAAATAATATTCGCGCTTTAGCCATCTCGATGGTCGAAAAAGCGAATTCAGGCCATCCTGGCGGAGCCATGGGAGGTGCTGATTTTCTGCATATTTTATATACCGAATTTTTAAAATACGATCCGAGTGATATGCACTGGATTTTCAGGGATCGTTTTTTTATGGATGCCGGACATCTTTCAGCATTAATGTATGCTCAATATTATTTGTTGGGCAATTTCAAAAAAACAGATCTTCAAAATTTCAGACAATGGGGTTCTGTAACACCGGGACATCCTGAAATTGATGTAAAAAGAGGAATCGAAAATACTTCCGGACCATTGGGTCAGGGACACGCTATGGGAGTTGGAGCGGCGATTGCAGCTAAATTTCTCTCGGCAAGATTTGAAAATTTATTCGATCATAAAATATACGCTTACATTACAGATGGAGGTGTTCAGGAAGAAATTTCGCAAGGCGCAGGACGTATTGCCGGACATTTGGGACTGAACAATTTTATTATGTTTTATGATTCAAATGATGTACAGCTTTCGTCTATGACAGATGAGGTTACGACAGAAAACACCGCGATGAAATATGAATCATGGGGTTGGAAAGTGCTTACTATTGATGGACATGATCATGATCAGATTCGTAAAGCTCTGACTGAAGCACATAACGAAAAGGAGAAACCAACTTTGATTATTGGCCGAACCATAATGGGAAAAGGTGCTGTAACTGCTGACGGAACACCATACGAAGGCCAACCCGAACTTCACGGAAAACCAATTGGAGCAACCAAAGCCGATTATGATAAAACATTATTGAATTTAGGCGCAAATCTTGAAGATTCGTTTGCTATTTATGATGAAGTTGAAGCGTACTACAAAACCATTCTAAATCAAAAAACAGCAGAATCGGTTGAGAGAAAAGCGAAAAATTTGACTTGGGAAGGTCAGAATCCTGAAGCTGCCCAAAAGATAAAACAGTTTTTTAATGGAGATTTACCAGCTTTAGATTTCAGTTCAATCGCTCAAAAAGCAAATGCAGCAACAAGAGATGCTTCTGCAGCAGTTTTGGGATATTTAGCTGAAAATGTAGAAAACATGATTGTTTCTTCTGCCGATTTGTCCAATAGTGATAAAACAGATGGTTTCCTTAAAAAATCATCCGTTTTAAAGAAAAATGATTTCAGTGGAGCCTTTTTACAAGCTGGAGTAGCCGAGTTAACCATGGCGGCAATTGCTAACGGAATCGCGCTTCACGGCGGTGTTATTCCGGTCGTGGCAACATTTTTTGTTTTTTCTGATTATATGAAACCGGCTATTCGTTTGGCAGCGATTCAGGAATTACCGGTAAAATATGTCTGGACACACGACTCTTTCCGCGTTGGTGAAGACGGGCCAACACACCAGCCAATTGAGCAGGAAGCACAAATTCGATTACTGGAAAAAATTAAAAACCATTCGGGAGATCAAAGTTTGCTGGCACTTCGTCCGGCTGATGCTGTTGAAACGTCTGTTGCCTGGCATATGGCGTTGGAAAACAAGAAAACACCAACAGGTTTAATTCTCTCAAGACAAGAAATTGCAGATATTCCGGCAACTGGAAATTCAAGATTTGAAGACGCTTTAAATGCAAAAAAAGGAGGTTATTTAGTTAAATCAAGTGAAAATCCTGCCATCACTTTAGTTGCCAACGGGTCTGAAGTAGCGACACTTATTGAAGCTGCAGAAGAGTTGGAACATAACATCAAAATAAAAATAAATGTTGCTTCAATAATTTCAGAAGGACTTTTCAGGTCTCAATCGAAAGAATATCAGGAAAGTGTTATTCCGCAGAATCAATTGGTTTTCGGACTTACAGCAGGACTTCCGGTCAATCTGGAAAGTTTAGTGGGAAGCAAAGGAAAAGTTTTTGGATTGGATCATTTTGGATATTCAGCTCCGGCTTCTGTTCTGGATCAGAAATTTGGATTTACCAGTAAAAATGCCTGCGAAGAAATTATCAAATATTTGGAGCAGAATAATTATAACATAAAATAAACAGAAGATGAAATTTTTTATAGATACAGCGAATTTAAAAGATATTAAGGAAGCCAATGATTTAGGGGTTTTAGATGGTGTAACTACAAATCCATCATTAATGGCAAAAGAAGGAATTACGGGAGCTCAGAATATTCTGGATCATTACATAAAAATTTGCGAATTAGTTGATGGCGATGTAAGTGCTGAGGTAATTTCGACAGATTTTGAAGGAATGATTGCCGAAGGAGAAAAACTGGCAGCATTGCATCCGCAAATTGTGGTAAAAATTCCGATGATAAAAGACGGTGTAAAAGCAATCAGATATTTTGCGAATAAAGGAATTAAAACCAATTGTACATTGGTGTTTTCATCTGGTCAGGCCTTATTGGCCGCAAAAGCCGGAGCCACATATGTGTCACCTTTTATTGGTCGTCTGGATGATATTTCGACAGATGGAATGAATTTGATTGAAGAGATCAGATTGATTTATGATAATTATGGTTTTGAAACGCAAATACTGGCGGCGTCAGTTCGACACGTAATGCATATTATTAATTGTGCCAAAACCGGAGCAGATGTTATTACCGGACCGTTAAGCGCGATTGAAGGTTTGCTGAAACACCCTTTAACAGATATTGGATTAGCAACCTTTTTAGCAGATTATCAAAAAGGGAATAGTTAAAATTTTGGCCCGCTGATTTTACAGATTAAACAGGTTAACACGGATTTTAGGTTATAGTAAATAGAAAACCTGCGTAAATCCGTTTAATCCGTAAAATCTGTGGCTAATCTTAAAAAGAAAATTTGTTTAGTTTTTTAATAGTAGTTTTATTGAAGTAAAAACCCTGAAAGTTTGTAGGTTTCAGGGTTTTTTGTTGTTAAAAAGTAGCCACAGATTACAGGATTAAAATGATTTAAAAATCTGCGTTAATCCTGTAATCTGTGGCTAAAATTTTTAATTATAAGTTCAGCACAAAATCATTTAGTAATTTCTCTTCATATTTTTCTTTGTTGAAAGTATACAAATAAGAACCTTTTCGGGATGACTGCATGTCTTTTTCATCTAATTTATTCAGAATTTCTAATGAATTAATTTTACTGATAAAGTTTCGTTTGTCCAGTTCCTTACTCAAAATTGCTTCGTATAATTCCAATAACTGACGCATCGTGAATTTTTCAGGCAATAATTCAAACCCAATTGGTTTTATTGAAGTTCTGTAACGTAACCTTTTAATGGCGTAATCTACCATTTCGTTGTGGTCAAAAATTAAGTTTGGAGCATCAGTTATACTAAACCATTGCGCGTGATAATTTTTAATAAGTTCCGTATTGTGATTTTCAATATTAATTAAGGCGTAGTACGACACTGAAATGGTTCTTTCGACAGGGTCACGATCAATTTCGCTATAAGCATATAATTGCTCCATATAAATGTCGTGTAACCCGGTATAGGTATGTAATATTCTAATAGCAGCGTTGTCAAGTACCTCATCGCGCTTTAAAAATCCTCCAATTAAAGACCATTTTCCTCTTTCAGGTTCAAAATCCCTTTTAATTAAAAGAATTTTCAACCCCTCATGGTCAAACCCAAAAATGATACAATCTACTGCTAATAGGACTTTATCGGCAGAGCTATAACTGTTTAGCATATTAAATATTTTATTGGTAAATATATAAACTTCTTAATACGTTTCATAATTTATTAATGTAGATTTTACACTTACACAAATAACTACTCAAAAATAACGTTAAAAAAACAACTTTTTAGAAAAAAATAACAGTCTGCTATCCGATTTAAGACTTTTTTAAGATGAAAACAGGATAGTTACAGGATAGTTTTTAAAAATAGTGTTATCTAAAAGTGAAAAATCTGACAAATAAAACAAGATTTTTTTTACAAAAATAACAATTTAAGCGTTTTAAATTACTCAAAATTAAATAGTTTTTGAAAAAAGCATTTTTGCTTAAAAAGTTGCTTTTTGATGAAAAGTGTAAATTTTACACAAATAACTTTCAAAAAAGACACTTTTTTTGAAAAAAACAACAGGTTTTAAATGTTTGTTTAACACTTAATTTGCGATATGCATTTTTTTTCTTCACTTTTTTTATGATATTAATTTGTTTTTAAGCTTTTTTTTTATTTAAATTTACAAATGTAGAATTAACACTTATAATTTACAACTAACCAACCTTAAAAAAACCAGTATGATAACAAACCAACGATTATTTTTTTATTGCAATTTTTTATTGCCAAAAAAAGGATGGCTTTTAGCAGTAATGATGCTATTATTTTCTGTTAATCAAATGTCGGCCCAGGACAAAGAGATTAGCGGAGTTGTTACTTCGGCACAAGACAAATTACCCTTGCCGGGCGTGAACATTATGATAAAAGGAACCAAAACAGTAGCAGTTACTGGATTTGATGGAGAGTATAATATTAAAGCATCCCCAAATGATGTTTTAGTTTTTTCATTTCTGGGATTTCAAAATCAGGAAATAACAGTAGGAAATCTAGCTAAAATAAATGCCGTATTAAGTGAGGACACTAATAAATTAAATGAAGTAGTTGTAATAGGTTACGGTACTCAAAAGAAATCTGATTTAACAGGTTCTGTAAGTGTCGTAAATTTAGAATCAGCTAAAAAGACCGTAACATATGATGCTGCAAAAATGCTTCAGGGACAGGTTCCGGGAGTAACCGTGCAATCTTCAGGAGAGCCGGGAGGTTTTGTAAATGTTAAAATTAGGGGGATAACTTCATTCACCAATAACAATCCTCTTTTTGTTATTGACGGAATTATGGTTGATGCTCCTTACGATTTTGCGCCGGGAGAAATTGAATCCATGCAGGTTTTAAAAGATGCTTCTTCTGCAGCAATTTATGGTGTTCGTGGAGCAAATGGAGTTGTTATTATTACAACTAAAAAAGGAAAAGCCGGCAGAATGGATATCAAATTTAAATCGATTGTTGGGCTACAGGATGTAGCAAAAAGATGGGATGTAACTGATCGTGTAGGATATCAAAAAATTACAAGCGAAGCAGAGAGAAACAGAGATATCAGAGCCGGAGTTCCGGTAAGTATTGCTCCTGGAAATAATCCTGCAAGTCCGTCTTATATTTCAAACGTTGATACAGACTGGCAAAAAGAAGGATTCCAGACTGGTGTTGTACAAAATCAGGCCCTTACATTTACCGGTGGTGCAGAAAGTATTAATTATAGTTTTAATGTTGACTATTTTAAAAATACAAGTTATTTAAAAACACCGCAGGATTATGAAAGATTGTCAACTAATTTGAATTTAAACGGTAAAAAAGGAAAATTTAAATACGGGGCAAAAATTGCCTATACACAATCTGACAAAGAAATTTTTAATGAATATAATTTAGGTCAGACACCAATTAGTGATTTATTAGGCGCTGTTCCAACAATGCCTGTTTATGATGCTAACAGACTTGGAGGTTATGGCGGTACTGATAATTTAACACAAAGAGCGATCTCAATGAACCCAATCGGATATAATAATCTGATCGATAATAACGGGAAAAGAAATCGTTTTATAGGTGATATCTGGGGTGAAATAGAGATTGTAAAAGGACTTAAATATAAATTGGATATCAGTTACGACAGAACAGACTGGGAAAATAGAAAATTTATTCCGCCAAGTGATTTAGGCTGGTACTATATTACAACAAATGACGAAGCTTCTTTAGATGTAGAAACCGGAAATGAGTTGAGAACTTTCATGAATAATTTATTGACTTATGAAGTTACACTTGGAAAACATAAAATTGATGCTCTTGCAGGCTGGATCCAGGAAAGTAGAGACTATCACAGATATAATATGAGAGGAGTAGGTTATACGCCGGGAGAAATTCCGATGCTTCAATATGCTGATGCCAGAAATGCAAGTGAATATAAATTTACAATTACAGGAATATCCTATATCAGCAGATTAAATTATAATTATGATGACAGGTATTTGTTGCAGGCTAATTTTAGACAGGACAGAACATCTCTTTTTAGCGAGCAAAATAATTCGGCAAACTTTTATTCATTCTCCGGGGGATGGAAAATTAGTAATGAAAAGTTTTTAAAATTACCGGAATGGGTAAGCAATATCAAACTTAGAGGAGGTTATGGTACATTGGGTAACAATACAATTCCGCAGTACTTTTTTGCTTCAACAGTTAATGGTTTCGCCAGCTATGATTTTAATAATGAGCTTGCTCCGGGAACAACCGTTGTAGCTGCTCTTGATCCGAATGTAAAATGGGAAAAAACAAGCAGTTCAAATATTGCATTAGAACTGGGTTTCCTAAATAATGATTTACAATTTACAGCAGAATATTTTTCTAAAAAAGTTACTGATATATTAGTTAGGGTGCCTTTACCTTTTTCTACAGGAGCTTTTCCGGCAGATATTTTTACTAATGCAGGAGACATGAAAAATCATGGTTTGGAGTTTACAGCATCATACAGTAATCACCATCATAAATTCAAATATGATATTTCTGCCAATTTTGGTACGCTGAAAAATGAAGTTACTAAAATTGGAGTTAACGGAAATCCTCTTTATGGAACATTTTCAAAAACACAAGTAGGAAGATCTGTTGGTGAACTTTTTGCCTGGGAAGCAGTAGGTATTTTCCAAAATGCAGCAGAAGTTTCTTCTTCTCCAACTCAAACAGGTGCAGCACCTGGTGATATCAAATTTAGAGACGTAAACGGCGATGGCGCTATTACAGATGCTGACAGAACTTTTCAGGGAGTATCAATTCCTAAATATGGTTTCGGTATGAATTTTAATGCTTCTTATGCAAACTTTGACTTCTCAATGTTCTGGCAGGGAAGTGGTGGAAATAAAGTGTTCAATGCTATGTATCGTAATTTAATGATAGGGCAATACACAAATCATCATGTAGACGAACTAAACTATTGGACACCTACAAACACTAATACAAATGTTCCGGCACCTGTGATTGGTGATCCTAATGGAAATGCACGAGAGTCAAACAGATTTATAGAAAGCGGTGATTATGTAAGGTTACAAACAATGGAAATAGGGTATAACATTCCGCTGAATGATAAATTTATTCAAAAAGCCAAAGTTTATATCAATGGACAAAATTTATTGACCATTACTAAATATGAGGGTTATGATCCTGATTTTAATAGTGAAGGATTACTTTCAAGAGGATATGATGCAGGATCTTTTCCAAATCCAAGAACAATTTCTTTAGGAGTAGAAGTAAGTTTCTAAACTGATTTAACCAATTAAAAACGTATTAAAATGAAATATAAAATATATAACTATATAGCTGTTTTCTTTTCGCTTGCTATGCTAACAACTAGCTGTGTTGAAAATGAAGATTTGACTCAGCTTGATCCTAATAACGATGCAGTTGATTCCTTCTGGAAAACAGATCAGGACGCACTTGAAGGCGTAAATGCAGCTTACGGAAGTTTATTAACTGATGGAACTTACATGCGTAGTACACCGCTTTTATTAGATGCAAAAGCAGATGATTCCCGTACCAATAGTCCATGGCCATCAATGTACAACGTAGGTCACTTTAATTCAAATGTAGCAGATGCCGCGATTTATGGATGGGCTTATGAAACATATTATCAGGGAATTTACCGTGCTAATCAGGTTTTGACAAATTTGCCAAATATTGCTTTTGCAGATGCAGCATTAAAAAACAGGATTTTAGGGCAGGCGTATTTCTTAAGAGGATTGTATCTTTTTCACGCTGTAAATATGTTCAAAAATGTTCCGTTGCCAACTGAGCTGGCAGTGTACTATCCTCAAAAAACACAAGCAGAAGGCTGGGCTCAGGTTATTGCCGATTTTAAAGCTGCTGCTGAATTACTACCAACTTCTTATACTGGAGTTTCAGGTTTGGATGCCGGTCAAAAAGGGCGTGCTACAAAAGGAGCTGCTTTAGGATATTTAGGAAAAGCGTATTTGTTTACTAAAGATTTTGCCAATGCAAGAACAACCTTTAAACAAGTAATAGATTTAGGGGTTTACTCTTTAGTATCCAACTATCGCGACAACTTTACTACTGTTAATGAAAACAATTCAGAATCTCTTTTTGAAGTACAATTTAGCAGAGATGCAGGTGGGGTTGATTTAGGTTGGGGCGGTGCTCCGGCTTCAGGATGGGGAAAAACTTCGGCACGTGCTATTACGTATGCGCCAAGAGCCTTTGGATGGACAGATGTGCAGCCAACATGGGTATTGTTTAATGAATACCACGACGAGAAAACTAAGACAGGAGATCTTGATCCCCGTTTAGATGCGACTATCTTTTACAATAAACCGGGAATGAAATTATACGGTAAAGATTTTGCGACATTTTATGCTGCAAGTCCGGCAGATTTAAATGATTTATTCTGTAGAAAATACCAAAATTCAGATGGAGAATTTGCAGACGAATACGATTGGCGTTCCGGAATCAACGAGCGTTTGTTAAGATATGCTGATATTTTATTGATGTATGCAGAATCTCTAAATGAAACAGGCGATACTCCAGGGGCTTACACCTATATTCAAATGGTGAGAAACAGAGTTAATTTGCCAGATTTAGCAACTACAAAACCTGGAATGTCGCAAGCACAAATGAGAGAGCAAATTGGACACGAAAGATTTTTGGAATTCCCTCTTGAAGGTCACCGTTTTGATGATATTCGTCGTTGGGGATGGTTACAGGATGCTACAAAACTGGCATGGTTAAAATCAAGAGATGCTGAATTTAACTCCTATACAGCAGGAAGGGAATACTTCCCAATTCCGCAATTAGAAATGGATAACAATCCGGGAACTGTTCAAAATGACAGTTATTAAAAAATAGTTTTCAGTCTCAGTTTTCGGTCTCAGTTCACACTTTGATTGAAAACTGAAAACTGAGACTAAGATTTGAATTAGTTAGTTTAGTTAATATCATATGGCAGACGGAAAATCTGTCATGTGATATTATCTTAAAAAAAGAGTGAGATTATAGAGAGATTAAATATCAGAATAGTAACTAAAATTATAACAAATGAAAACAATTACAAGTTTGGTTTTATTAGCAGTATTATTAGTAGGTTGCCAGAATGAAGATACTATAATCCCTTCGAATGATGAGGCTGTTTCAGTTGAGACAACTCAAAATTCTCAGGTAAAAAATGTAACAGCTAAAACGGTCAGCGGAAACGTTCCGTCACACGATCCCAGCACAATTATAAAAAGCGGTGTTAATTACTATGTTTTTACAACAGGAGATAATATACCCATGACATATTCAACAAATTTAACAAGCTGGACTTGGGGAACATCAGTGTTCACTTCAACTCCGGGCTGGATATCCGGATATGTTCCGGGTTTTACAAAAAATTTCTGGGCACCAGATTTAGCATGGTTTAATAATCGATGGAACATGTATTATTCTTGTTCAACTTTTGGATCTGCGACTTCTGCAATCGGATTGATAACGGCTCCTTCGATTTCTCAAAGTGCCGGAACAAACTGGACAGACAGAGGTCTGGTTGTGGCTTCTTCATCTGCCTCAGATGTAAACGCAATTGATCCTTCAATTTTGGTAGACGGAAGTAACGTTTATATGGCTTATGGTTCCTGGCATGCGGGTATTGGTGTTGTTCAGATTAATGTTTCAACAGGTAAACCAACAGGTACAAGAACTATCGTGGCCGGAGGAAATAGCGCTTCATGGGAAGCTCCTTGTTTAATTAAAGAAGGAAGTTATTATTATATGTTCGTAAACAGAGGTTCTTGCTGCAATGGTGTAAACAGTACGTATTATATTGTAGTGGGTCGTTCTACAAGTCCGTTCGGACCTTTTACAGATAAAAATGGAGTCAATTTAAAAAATGGCGGTGGAACTACGGTTCTTGCTTCTCAGGGAGATTATATCGGGCCTGGTCATTTATCCAGAATTACAGGAACCCAAAAAGGAGCTGTTCATTATTATAACAAAGCTGACAATGGAAACCCAAAACTAGAAATTGTATATTTTACATGGTCATCAGGATGGCCTGCACTTTCTTATTAACTTTACTATTTGGAGGAAGGTTTCACAAAGCCTTCCTCTTTATAATCTTTAAAAATACATTATGAAATCGCCATGATTCAAAATGAAAAATAATAAAAGAATGGCGATACCATATTCCAATAAAAAACAAATATTATCCACGTATGAAAAAAGCACTTTTAATCACATTTCTTATTACACTTTGTAATCAGGTTAGTTTCGCTCAAAATGAAACGACAGTAGTAACCATAAAAAATACTGCAGATGCACCAACAATCAACAAAAACATTTACGGGCATTTTGCTGAACATTTAGGGCGCTGTATTTATGGAGGATTTTTTGTGGGAGATACTTCAAAAATACCAAATACAAAAGGAGTGAGAAATGACATTATCGCTGCTTTAAAAGATTTGAAAATTCCAAATTTAAGATGGCCCGGCGGTTGTTTTGCAGATACGTATCACTGGAAAGACGGAATTGGCCCACAAGAACAACGACCAACTATTGTAAACAAATGGTGGGGTGGAGTTACGGAAGATAATAGCTTCGGAACACACGATTTCTTAAATATGTGTGAGCTTCTTGGAGCTGAGCCATATCTATCTGGAAACGTTGGAAGCGGAACCGTTCAGGAATTATCGGACTGGGTTCAATATACCAATTTCAGTGGTAAAAGTCCGATGAGCGATTTACGTAAAAAGAACGGAAGAACAGAACCGTGGAAAGTTAAATTCTGGGGAATTGGAAATGAAGCCTGGGGATGCGGTGGAAATATGACAGCAGAATATTACGCTGGAGAATATAGAAAATTTGCCACTTTCATGTCAGATTGGGAAAACACCGGCGGAATTACTCGTATCGCTTCAGGATCAAACAGTGCTGATTATAATTGGACAGAAGTTTTAATGAAAAACATTCCGCTAAATATGTTAGGCGGAGTTGGAGTACATCATTATGCCGTAATTGACTGGGGTAAAAAAGGTGATGCGGTTAATTTTACCGAAGAAGGCTATTTCAAAACTATGAAATCGGCTTTAAAAATGGAAGAGCTGGTTACTAAACACAGCGCGATCATGGACAAATACGACCCGGAGAAAAAAGTGGCTATGATGGTGGATGAATGGGGAGGCTGGTATGAAGTGGAGAAAGGAACAAATCCGGGATTTTTATACCAACAAAATACCATGAGAGATGCGGTTTTGGCCGGAGCAACTTTGAATATCTTCAACAATCACGCAGACAGAGTAAAAATGGCAAACTTAGCACAATGTGTTAACGTTTTACAAGCGGTGATCTTAACGGACAAAACCAAAATGATTACGACGCCAACGTATCATGTTATGAAAATGTACAGCGTTCATCAGGATGCTAAATTATTACCGATAAATTTTACTTCTCCAAATTATACTTTTAATGGAGAAATGCTTCCTGCAGTATCAGCTTCAGCTTCAAAAGATAAAAACGGAGCGGTTCATATTTCAATAGTAAATGTGGATGCAAAAAATAAAAACAAAATAGAAATTGATGTGAACGATCTTGGTGTTAAAAACTTTACAGGAACCGTTCTAACAGCGGCAAAATTACAAGATCATAATTCATTCGATACACCAAATAAAATTGTACCAACGGTTTTTAAAGGTTTCGAAAACAAAAAAGGAAAACTTGAAATTACCATTCCTCCTTTCTCAGTTGTTGTTTTAGAAGGAAAATAAAATATAGAAAAATGAAAAAATCAAATTCCATTATAAAAATCGCATACATCGGACTGTTGTCAATTGTTCTTGCAGTTGTCAGCTGTTCTAAAGATGACCCTGCGACACCCGGTACTCCGGATCCGCCAGTAGTAGTTGATCCACCAGTGGTGACGCCAGCTTTTCCGGGACCGACTTATGCAGATAATTACACTTCGATTTCAAGTTGGGGCAGCAGATCGCAATGGAATTTGGCTAACGTTCATGATCCATCAGTAGAAAAATCCGGAGAGTACTATTATATGTATCAAACCGATGCTTCTTATGGAAATGCGCACGAAGGCAACGGACATTTTTTCTACAGAAGATCAAAAGATTTAATCAATTGGGAATTCATGGGATCATCAATGACTCAGGCTCCGGCTTGGGTAAAAGATTCCCTGAACAACAAAAGAGCCAGAATGTCTCCGGCTCTCCCTCCTATTGCAAATCCAAATTATGGATATTGGGCGCCATGTGTTCGTAAAGTGGGGAATAAATTCAGAATGTATTACAGTATTGTGGTAACGAATCCAATTGTGGGTACAGATACTAATACTTCCTGGTCAGAACGCGCTTTTATAGGTTTGGCCGAAACTGATGATTTGGCTTCAAACAATTGGGTTGACAAAGGAATGGTCGTTTGTTCTGAACCTGACGGCGTAAAAAGTTATGTTCGAAACGGAGGAAATGACTGGGATGCTTATTTCAAATTCAACGCCATCGATCCAAGTTTTATTCAGACTCCCGAAGGCGATCAATATTTAATTTACGGTTCCTGGCATTCCGGAATTGCAGCTTTAAAACTGAATCCGACAACGGGAAAACCAGACAAATTAAAAACGATTGACGACTACGGCGTAAGAATTGCAGGCCGAGGAAATGTTAATTCAAATCGTTGGCAGGCGCTTGAGGGTCCAGAAATTATGTATAATCCAGACACTCAATATTATTATTTGTTTTTGGCTTATGATGAATTGTCTGTCGCTTACAATACACGTGTTGCAAGATCAAAAAATATTTTAGGACCTTATTTAACCATCAGCGGAAGCAGTATTACAAATGGTGCGGAATGTTTTCCAATGCTGACACATCCCTATCAATTCAAGAATCATACAGGCTGGGTTGGTTTTGCACATTGTGCTGTTTTTCAAAATCCGGATACCAAAAAATGGTATTACGCATCGCAGGCTCGTTTGCCGGAAGGAGTTCCTGGAATTGCAGTTTCAAACGCCGTTATGATGGGACATGTTCGCGGTATCGAATGGACAGAAGATGGCTGGCCACTTGTTGAAGCAGAACGTTATGCGGGAGTTCCGGCCACGACAATTACAGATGCAAATTTCATTGGAACCTGGGAACAGATTACAATGAATTATCAATACAAAACCCTTCAAAAAGCAGTCACAATTTATTTAACTGCCGATAAAAAAGTGAGTGGCGATGTAACAGGAACCTGGTCGTATGAAAGCACTAAAAAAATCTTAACCATAAATGGAGTAAAATGCAACGTAACTGATGCCTGGGATTGGGAATCAGCAACTAGAAAAGTAACCTTGAGTTATTCCGGTTTAACAGCCGCTGGATTACCAGTTTGGGGTAAAAAAGTAAATTAATTTTTTAAACACATAGAGACATAGTTTTACAAAGTGTTAAAGGCGTTTCACTCGCATCAAAACACATAGCTATGTGACTTTAGATAAGTGAAATGCCTTTTTTTAAGACAAAGATTCTATGTTTCTATGTGTTAAAAATTGTAAGTAATATCAAGGAAATGCCAAATTAAATCATAATGAAAAACCTAATTACAAGCCTGTCACTTTTAGTTTTGATTGCGCCCTGCACAACAGCCGTTTCACAATCTGTTGATCTTGCAAAATTCAATAATCCGATTATAAAAGATCAATATACAGGAGATCCGGCGGCATTGGTTTATAAAGACAAAGTGTATTTATACGCAGGTCATGACGAAGCACCAAAAGATTTTCATTTTTATAAGATGAACGAATGGGTAGTGTATTCTTCTTCAGATATGAAAAAATGGGAATCGCATCCGGTGCCTTTAAAAGTAACCGATTTTGCATGGGCGAAAGGCGATGCATGGGCTTCACAGGTTATCGAAAAAAATGGAAAATTTTACTGGTATGTAACCGTTTCTCACGGAACTATCCCTGGAAAATCAATCGGAATTGCAGTTTCTGATAATCCAACCGGACCTTTTAAAGATGCATTGGGAAAAGCTTTAATCACAAACGATATGACCAAATTTACCGATATAAGCTGGGACGATATCGACCCGACAGTTTATATCGATACAGATCGGCAAGCCTATTTGTTTTGGGGAAACACAGCTTGCCATTATGCAAAACTAAAAGATAATATGATCGAATTAGACGGACCGATTCAGCATATAAAAGAGTTGCAGCATTTTACAGAAGCGCCTTGGATTCACAAACATAAAAACTGGTATTACTTATCATATGCTTATGAATTTCCTGAAAAAATTGCCTACGCCATGAGCAAGTCAATTACAGGACCCTGGGAATTCAAAGGAATATTAAATGAAATTGCGGGAAACAGCAACACCAATCATCAGTCAATAATTGATTTTAAAGAGCAATCGTATTTTATCTATCACAACGGCGCAACGATTCCAGATGGAGGAAGTTTTAGAAGATCAGTCTGTGTCGATAAATTATATTATAACAAAGACGGAACGATGAAAAGAGTTGTGATGACATCTGAAGGAATTCAGTAATTAGTTTTCAGTCGCAGTCACAGTTTACAGGTTTAGCTTATATAATCTAAAAAGTTTTCAGAATAAAAAACAGACCAAACTTAAATTTTCTTATATCACTTATATGGTTTACAAAAACATAAAATATGCACTTTCTGTTTTAATGATGCTGATAGTTTCAGTTTCGTTTGCGCAGGATATTGTCGTACACGATCCAGTGGTTATTAAACAAAAAGATACTTATTATTTGTTTTGCACGGGAAAAGGAATCAGTGTTTTTAGTTCCAAAGATTTAAAAAATTGGAATAAAGAAGCTCCCGTTTTTGCAGAAAAACCAGTTTGGGCCGATGGGGTTGCAGCCGATTTTAAAAACCACATTTGGGCGCCGGATATCTCGTTTCATAACAATACTTATTACCTGTATTATTCCGTTTCGGCTTTCGCCAAAAACACATCGGCAATTGGCGTAGCGACAAATACCACTTTAGATCCAAAAGATAAAAATTATAAATGGGTTGATCAGGGAATCGTTATTCAATCACAACCAAACCGCGATATGTGGAATGCCATTGATCCGAATTTAATTTTGGATGAAAATAATACACCATGGTTATCATTTGGTTCTTTTTGGGAAGGATTGAAAATGGTAAAATTAAATCCCGATTTAAAATCGATTGCACAGCCACAGGAATGGCACACGATTTCTAAACGCAAAAGAACGTTTGAATTAGCCGATTCTGATCCGGGCGACGGTGCATTGGAAGCTCCATTTATCTTCAAGAAAAATGGATATTATTATCAATTTCTTTCCTGGGATTTATGCTGTCGCGGAGAAAAAAGCACTTATAAAGTTGTGGTTGGAAGAGCTAAAAACGTAACCGGACCTTATTTGGATAAAGATGGAAAATCATTAAATGAAGGTGGTGGAAGTTTAGTAATTCAGGGCGATGAAAATTACTTTGGCGCAGGCCATAATAGCGCTTATACGTTTGATGGCAAAGATTACATTTTTTATCACGCTTACGAAAAGAAAACCAACGGAACACCTAGATTAGTAGTAAGAGAAATGCTTTGGGATGCCGATTTATGGCCGATTTTAAAATAGAATAAATAAAATGAAAAAATATAATTTTCCGATAATAACGATTTTCATGTCATTGCTGATTTTGATTTCCTGTAAAGAAATCAAAAACGATGCGGTACAACCCAGTGATAAAACTTCAGTTTTAAAAGCAGGTTATCAAATTGAACCGGTCAACATTCAAAATGTAAAACTATCCGATTCTTTTTGGCTGCCAATCATCAAAAGAGTGCAGGAAATTACAATTGCTTATGCGATTCAGAAATGCAGTGAAGAAGGTCGTTTTGAAAACTTTTTAATCGCAGGAAAACAAAAAACAGGAGAAGTTAGAGGGCAAATGCCTTTTGATGATACCGATGTTTACAAAATTATCGAAGGTGCTTCGAATACTTTAATCAGTGCCCCAAATCCAAAATTAGACCGTGTTTTAGATTCACTGATTGCCATTGTAAAAATTGGTCAGGAAAAAGATGGTTATCTAACGACGTGGAGAACTATAAATCCGGCAAAACCACCCTGTACCTGGGTTCCGGTTATTGAAGGAAAACGTTGGGAATCATTACAGATCAGTCACGAATGCTACAATGCAGGACATTTGATTGAAGCGGCTGTAGTGCATTATGAAGCAACCGGAAAAAGGAATTTCCTTGATATTGCTATTAAAAATGCAGACTTGTTAGTGAAAACTTTTGGCGATGGTCCGGGTCAGGTAAAAGGTGTTCCGGGACATCAAATTGTAGAAACGGGTTTGATCAAATTGTATCAAATTACCGGAAAAGAAGAGTATCTGAAATTGGCGAAATATTATTTAGACAATCGCGGTAATCCAAACAATCATAAATTATATGGCGAATATGCACAGGATCATATTCCGGTTGTGCAGCAAAATGAGGTTGTGGGTCACGCCGTAAGAGCAGTTTATATGTACGCAGGAATGACAGATATTGCTGCGATGACAAAAGACAAAGGTTACACTGATGCCATAAATAATTTATGGAATAATATGGTAAACAAAAAAATGTACATCACAGGTGGAATTGGTTCAAGACACGACGGAGAAGCTTTTGGAGCCAATTACGAACTGCCAAATCTTACAGCTTATAACGAAACCTGCGCTGCCATTGGGGATGTTTATTGGAATCACAGACTGCATAATTTATCTGGAAATTCGAAATATTTTGATGTAATCGAAAGAACAATGTACAACGGATTAATCTCCGGAATTTCATTAGACGGAAAAGAGTTTTTCTATCCAAATGCTTTAGAAGCCGATGGAGTTTTTAAATCAAACAGAGGTTCCTGCACGCGTCAGGCCTGGTTTGACTGTTCTTGCTGTCCAACGAATTTAATTCGCTTTATACCTTCAATTCCGGGATTGATTTACTCCAAATCTAATGATGTTTTGTATGTGAATTTGTATGCTTCAAACAATGCTTCTTTCAAAGTTGGAAAAACAGATTTACAGATTTCTCAACAAACCGGATATCCCTGGAACGGAAAAGTAGCGATCTCGGTTAATCCAAAAAAAGAAAGCCAATTCACGATTAAATTGAGAGTTCCGGGATGGGCGAGAAATGAAGTTTTACCAGGAGATTTATACACGTATAAAAAAGCTTCATCCCAAAAACCAACTATTAATGTGAATGGTGAAATAGTAGCGATTCAACCACAAGATGGTTATTTTATCGTAACCAGAAATTGGAAAAAAGGAGATAAAATCAACCTTAATTTCCCAATGGAAGTTCAGGAAGTAGAAACCAATTCAAAAGTAGAAACGAACAAAAATAAAGTCTCTTTAGAATATGGGCCAATTGTTTATGCAGTTGAAGAAATTGACAACAAAACCAATTTCGATAAAATAAATGTAGCAGCGGGAGATACTTTCAAAGTAAAAAAAGAAGCGAGTTTATTGCAAGGTGTAAATGTAATTGAGAATTCAAAATTCAAAGCAATTCCTTATTACAGCTGGTCAAACAGAGGAGTGGGAAAAATGAAAGTTTGGTTGGATTATGAGTAGAGAATAGAACATAGAATATAGAGAATAGAATATAGAGGCAAGAAGAAAGAATCAAGATTTAGCTACAGATTATAAAGATTAGAGAATTAAATCTGCTCAATCTGCGGAATCTGCGAGAAAATAAAATAAAAATCCGTTTTAACCCGCGTCATCCGCGTGCCATAAAACACATTAATTATAAAAAATGAAGTCCAATTTAATTACCAAAATTACCCTTTGCGGTTTATTGCTTAACGGCTTTTATGCTTCGGCACAAAAAAATAATCTTCAGGTTGATGCTGCCAAAACAGTAACCAAAATTCAACCGACGATGTACGGAGTATTTTTTGAAGATATCAATTTTGCTGCTGATGGAGGTTTGTATGCTGAAATGATCAAAAACAGATCGTTCGAATTTCTGTTTCCAATGATGGGCTGGCAAGAACCAAACAGCGACAGACATAAGCTTAACGAACAATCCGGAATTGCAAATGTGGTTCAATATTCGCAACAAGGAACCAATCATAATTATTGCAGGGTTACCATTAACAATGCAGGAGGTTATGAATTAATTAATGAAGGTTTTAGAGGAATGGGAATTAAAAAAGACCTCAAATACAATCTGTCTTTAAAAGCTTCAAAATTATCAGGAAATATTTCTAAGATCAGGTTTCAGTTTATAGATAAAGAAAATAAAGTTTTAGGCGAAACTTCGATTGTTCCAACTTCAAAAGACTGGGCGAATTATACCACACAATTAACGTCTAATGCTACAGAAGCAAAAGCAAAATTAAAAATCACTTTTGAAGGAAGTGGTGTTATTGATTTGGATAATATTTCATTGTTTCCGGAAGACACCTGGAAAGGAAGAAAAAATGGCATGCGTAGTGATTTAGTACAATTATTATACGATTTGAAACCAGGATTTCTACGTTTTCCAGGAGGATGTATTGTTGAGGGTAGAACTTTAGCAGAACGTTACCAATGGAAAAAATCAGTTGGAAAAGTTGAAGATAGAGAAACCGCGGTAAATCGTTGGAATATGGAATTTGCACATCGTCCGGCTCCGGATTATTTTCAAAGTTTTGGTTTGGGATTCTTCGAATATTTTCAGCTTTCAGAAGATATTGGAGCATCGCCGCTGCCAATTCTAAGCTGTGGAATGGCGTGTCAATTCAACACCGGGCAATTGGTTCCGATGGATCAAATCGATCCTTATGTGCAGGATGCTTTAGATTTAATTGAATTTGCAAATGGTGACCAAACGACAGCCTGGGGAAAAGTGAGAGCTGATATGGGACATCCAAAACCATTCAATTTAAAATTTATTGGAGTTGGAAATGAGCAATGGGGACCAGATTATATCGAACGTTACAAAGTGTTTCAAAAAGCCATCAAAACAAAATATCCAAACATTACAATTGTGTCCGGAACAGGACCATTTCCTGACGGAGATTTCTTTGATTATGGCATGAAAGAACTTAAAAAGCTGAACGCAGAAATTGTAGATGAGCATTATTATAAAGATCCGGCCTGGTTCCGTAAAAATGTAACACGTTACGACAATTATGACCGCAAAGGACCAAAGATTTTTGCGGGAGAATATGCAGCACAAAGTGTAGCAATCGCAAGTCCGGATAATAAAAACAACTGGGAATGTGCTTTCTCTGAAGCGGCTTTCATGACCGGAATGGAACGCAATGCTGAGGTTGTTCAACTGACATCTTATGCACCATTATTGGCACACGTAGAAGGCTGGCAATGGACACCGGACATGATTTGGTTTAACAACTTACAATCGTACGGAACGCCAAATTATTATGTTCAGAAATTATTTTCAAACAATAAAGGAACTGATTTAATCGCGATTACAAAAGACGGAAAAGCAGTTACAGGGCAAAACGACTTGTTTGCATCGGCAGTAAAAGATGTGAATTCGAAAGAAGTAATTCTGAAAATTGTAAATGCTGCCGCAATAGCTCAAAATGTTTCAATTGATGTAAAAGGAGCAAAATTAGATACAAAAGGAACTGCAATAATTTTAAAAGGAGACGGAATAAATGATGAGAATTCTTTTGAAACCCCAACTAAAATTAGTCCAAAAGAAAGTGAATTTAAGTTGAATGGAAGTAAAATTCAGTATGACTTTCCGGCATACTCGGTTACGGTTTTGAAGATAAAGATGAAATAATCGCAACAGAATAAATGTAAAACTAACGTTTATTTCTTGTTTTTGTCTTAAATGCTTGTTTTGATGCATTATCTGTAAAAATTCACAAGCTTATTATTGTTAAGTGTTTTTTATACACTTATAAATTATTTATAATTATATTTGTCGTCATTAATAAATGTATTTCGAATGAAAAATTACGTTATAGGATTGGACTACGGAACAGATTCTGTTCGAGCGGTGCTGATAGATACTGAAAATGGGCAGGAGTTAGCATCAAATGTTTCTCATTACAAAAGATGGAAAAACAAACAATATTGTGACGCATCAATAAATCAGTTTCGTCAACACCCTTTAGACCATATTGAAGGTCTGGAAATTACGATTCAAACTGTTATAAAAGAAAGCAAAGTAGATCCTTCGCAAGTGCGCGGTATCTGTATAGATACAACTGGATCTTCTCCGGTGCCGGTTACGAAAGAAGGAATTCCACTGGCTTTGACAAAAGGTTTTGAAGAGAATCCAAATGCGATGATGGTGTTGTGGAAAGATCATACTTCGATCAATGAAGCAAATGAAATCAATGAATTGGCAGTAAGCTGGGGTGGTGAAAATGTAACAAAATATGTGGGTGGAATTTATTCATCAGAATGGTTTTGGGCAAAAATTTTACACATCGCAAGAGAAGATGAAGCAGTTCGAAATGCAGCGCACACCTGGATGGAGCACTGTGATTTAATGACATATTTGTTAATTGACAATAAAGATTTAAAATCATTTAAAAGAAGCCGTTGCGCAGCAGGTCATAAAGCGATGTGGCACGAAGACTGGAATGGTTTGCCTCCGATAGAATTTTTGGAAAAACTACATCCGTATTTGGCAACACTTCGCGGTAATTTATATGATCAAACGTATACCTCTGATTTAGTTGCCGGAAATTTAAGCAAAGAATGGGCAGATCGTTTAGGACTTTCTACAGAAACTGTTATTGCTGTTGGAACTTTCGACGCACACTCTGGAGCAGTTGGAGCCAAAATTGGCGAAAACACTTTAGTTCGCGTTATGGGAACTTCAACCTGTGATATTTTGGTGGGTTCTTATGATGAAGTAGGAACAAAAACCGTTCGCGGAATCTGCGGGCAAGTGGATGGATCTGTGATTCCGGGCTTTATTGGTCTTGAAGCAGGACAATCTGCTTTTGGCGATTTATTGGCCTGGTACAAAGAATTATTAATGTGGCCGACAGATCATTTGATAGCAAATTCTTTCGTTATAAATGAGGCTCAAAAAGAACAATTAAGAGAAGAAATAAGTGATAAATTAATTGTGGAACTAACTAAAGAAGCGGAAAAAATTCCGGTTTCAGAAAGTCTTCCAATTGCTTTGGACTGGATTAACGGAAGAAGAACTCCGGATGCCAATCAGGAATTAAAAAGCGCGATTTCAAATTTATCTTTAGGAACAAAAGCACCACATATTTTCAAGGCTTTGGTAAATGCTATTTGCTTTGGAGCGAAGAAAATCGTGGATCGTTTTGAAGAAGAAGGAGTAAAAATTGATAGCGTTATCGGAATCGGTGGAGTTGCGAGAAAATCACCTTTCATCATGCAGACTTTGGCTAACGTTTTAAACAAGCCAATCAAAATTGCAGCTTCAGATCAGACTCCTGCTTTAGGAGCAGCGATTTATGCAGCAGTTGCAGCCGGAATTTATCCAAACGTAATCGAAGCAAGCCAAAAAATAGGAAGCGATTTTGACGGAGAATATTTCCCTCAATTAGACAAGGTAGCAGCGTATAACAAATTGTTAATCGCTTACGATCAATTAAGTGCTTTTGAAGATCCAACTATTAAAACATCAAAACATGAGTTCTCTTTATAAAGATTTAAAACAAGAATGCTACGAGGCTAATATGCAGTTAAATGCATTGAATTTGGTAGTGTATACTTTTGGAAATGTTAGCGCGGTAGACAGAAAAAATGGTGTTTTTGCCATCAAGCCAAGCGGCGTTCCTTATGAGGATTTAAAACCGGAAGACATTGTAATTGTAGATTTTGATAACAATGTTATTGAAGGAACAATGCGTCCGTCATCTGACACAAAAACACATGCTTATTTATATAAAAACTGGCCAAATATTGGTGGTGTTGCGCATACGCACGCAACGTATTCGGTAGCCTGGGCACAGTCGCAGCAAGATATTCCGATTTTCGGAACAACACATGCAGACCATTTAACAGCTGATATTCCGTGTGCACCGCCAATGGCAGATTCGCTTATAGAAGGCAACTATGAACACAATACCGGAATCCAGATTTTGGATTGCTTCAAAGAAAAAAATCTTTCTTACGAAGAAGTCGAAATGATTTTGATCGGAAATCACGGTCCGTTTGCATGGGGAAAAAATGCCGCAAAAGCAGTATACAACAGCAAGGTTTTAGAAGTCGTAGCCGAAATGGCCTACCTGACTTTACAAATAAATCCGAACGCACCAAGATTAAAAGATTCCCTAATAAAGAAACATTACAATCGTAAACACGGAAAAGATTCGTATTACGGACAATAATTTTAGATAAAAGAACAAAGAATAAAGAGCAAAGATTTTCGGTGTTTCTAAAACTTGAAACCTGAAACTTGAAACTAAAAATAACAAAAAGAACATGATTGATATCTCTCAAAAAGAAGTATGGTTTGTAGTAGGAAGCCAGGAATTATACGGTGAAGAAACTTTAAGAAAAGTAGCAGAACATTCTCAAATAATAGCAAAAGGATTAGATGGGGCATCTAATATTCCAGTAAAAGTGGTTTATAAAGATGTGGTAAAATCACCTTCTCAAATCCTGGATGTATGTTTAGCGGCAAATTCTGCTAAAAACTGTATCGGAATTATTGCCTGGATGCATACTTTTTCACCAGCAAAAATGTGGATTGGCGGTTTAAGTATTTTGAAAAAACCATTATGTCATTTACATACACAATACAATGCTGAAATTCCGTGGGGAACTATCGATATGGATTTTATGAATTTAAATCAATCGGCACACGGAGATCGTGAATTTGGTTTCATCATGTCAAGAATGCGTAAAAAACGTAAAGTGGTTGTTGGACATTGGGAAGACGAAAGAGTTCAGAAAAAATTAGGTATCTGGACAAGAGTAGCTTTAGGATGGGATGAACTTCAAAACTTAAAAGTGGCTCGTATTGGAGACAATATGCGTGAAGTTGCCGTAACAGAAGGAGATAAAGTAGAAGCTCAAATTCGTTTCGGAATGTCAGTTAACGGTTTTGATTCTTCGGATGTTACTAAATATATTGAGAAAGTTACAGACAAGGAATTAAATGATTTATTAGCAGTTTATGAACAATCCTATACTTTGACTGATGCTTTAAAAGAAGGCGGAGCGCAAAGAAGTTCATTAGCGGAAGCGGCAAAAATAGAATTAGGTTTAAGAGCTTTCCTTGAAGAAGGAGGTTTTGGAGCTTTTACAGATACGTTTGAAAATTTAGGTGTTTGGAAACAATTGCCTGGAATCGCAACACAAAGATTAATGGCCGATGGTTATGGTTTTGGTGGAGAAGGTGACTGGAAAACAGCGGCTATGGTTCGTGCATTAAAAGTTATGAATGTGGGTCTTGAAGGAGGAACTTCTTTCATGGAAGATTACACGTATCACTTTACACCTCAAAAATCATATGTTTTAGGATCTCATATGTTAGAAATTTGTCCATCAATTGCTGACGGAAAACCTTCTTGTGAAGTACATCCATTAGGAATTGGAGGAAAAGAAGATCCTGCTCGTTTGGTGTTTAATTCACCAGCCGGAGATGCAATTAATGTTTCTTTGGTTGATATGGGAACCCGTTTCCGTTTGATCGTGAACGAAGTTACAGCGATTAAACCAATGGCTGAATTACCAAAATTACCAGTTGCAAGAGTTTTATGGGATTGTAAACCAAACCTTGAGATCGCAGCAACTGCCTGGATTTTAGCAGGAGGTGCGCACCATACAGTTTACAGCCAGTCGCTAACAACAGAATACATGGAAGATTTCGCAGATATCGCCGGAATTGAATTGTTGGTGATTGACGAAAAAACTACAGTAAGAGAGTTTAAGGATAAGATCAATGCGAATGAAGCTTATTTTCATTTGTTTCAACATGGATTGTAATCTAAGAAGCTGAGGTTCTAAGTTGCTAAGATTCTAAGTTTTTGTTACTTTTAAGCTTTCACATCTTAATATTTAACATTTCACAACAATTAAAAAATAATATTTATGAATGTATTAAAACGTTGTATTTTTGGAATAAGCCTAATGAGTTTGGCCGCAATTTCAGTTCAATGCAAAAGCGATAAAAAAATGGATGCTACAACAGTTTCGTCAGACGAAAAAGCTACAGTTACAATTGAGAAATCTTCTTATGGAACAACCGCAAAAGGGGAAAAAGTCGACAGTTATAAATTGAAAAACCAAAATGGGATGGAAGTTGATATCATCACTTTTGGAGGAAGAATTACAGATTTAAAAGTACCTAATAAAGATGGTGTTTCTGAAAATGTGGTTATCGGATTTAATTCTTTGGCACAATACGAAAAAGAGAATCCATTTTTTGGAGCTTTGATCGGAAGATATGGAAACCGTATTGCTAAAGGTAAATTTACTTTAGATGAAAAAGAATACCAATTAGCAATAAACAATACCCCAAATGCTTTGCACGGTGGGCCGCAAGGATATTTTAATGTTGTTTGGAAAGCTGATGAAGCAAAATCAGGAGACACAGCTTCTTTAAAATTATCTTATTTAAGTAAAGATATGGAAGAAGGTTATCCTGGAAATTTAAAGGTTTTTGTGACTTATACGTTGACAAATGATAATCAATTAGAAGTTTTATACGAAGCTACTACAGATAAGAAAACAGTAGTGAATTTAACGCAGCATTCTTATTTCAATTTATCAGGAGATTTTACTAAAACAATCTTAGATCACGAATTGACTTTAAATGCAGATAAAATTGTTCCGGTTGATGCGACTTTAATTCCGACAGGAAAATTAGAAGATGTTGCCAATACGCCTTTCGATTTCAGAATACCAAAATTAATTGGAAAAGATATCGAAGTTAAAAACGAACAATTAGAAAGAGGAAAAGGTTATGATCATTGCTGGGTTCTGAATAATCCTGAAAAAGGAAAAACAGTTATCGCAAAAGTATACCACGCAGCCAGCGGTAGAGTTTTGGAAATGACAACAGACGAACCTGGAATTCAGTTTTATTCCGGAAATTTCCTTGACGGAACTTTACCAATGCCAAATGGCGGTACGTTCGCACACAGAACAGGTTTATGTTTAGAAACAGAACATTATCCTGATTCTCCAAATCAGAAAAACTTCCCGACAACGGTTCTAAACCCGGGAGAAAATTATAAAACTAAAACTACTTTTAAATTCTCTGTAAAAAAATAGTTTTGGAATTATGTTAATTAGTTAGTAATTCTCTAAGAAACCTCGAAAGTGATCCTTTCGAGGTTTTTTTATGGATTAAAAGTTGGCCACGAATGGCACGAATTATTGTTTTTGTGTCAAAACTTAGCGACTCTGCCACTTTGCGAGATTAATTCACTTGCTACATTATAAAATCTTAACTTCGTAATAGAAAAATGAAAGCAAAATGAAACATCTATTCAAAGCAGAAGCAAAATGGACTTCAAATCAAATTCAAGAAGATTCAACGAAGATATTTTACAGCAAAAGCCATCAAATTAATATTGAAGGTAAACCTGTTTTAAATGTTTCGGCAGCCAAAGCGTTCAAAGGCGATCCTGCATTATACAATCCGGAAGATTTATTGTTGAGTAGTTTGGTTTCCTGCCATATGATGTCCTATTTATATGTATGCGCTCAAAACGAAATAGAAGTTTTAGAATATTCAGATAATGCAGAAGCAACGCTCGAAGTTGCTGCAGATGGAAGCGGGCGTTTTGTTGAGGTACTATTAAAGCCTAAAGTAAAAATTTCTAATTCGGATAAAATTGAATTAGCAGTAGAACTTCATAAAAAAGCCAATCAACTTTGTTTTATTGCTAATTCCTGTAATTTTCCTGTTTTGCATGAAGTTAGCTGTGAAATTTAGTTGATTATGGTTTTCCGTAGTATGGTGATAGTTTTATTGATGTTATTTGTTTGTAATACATAGACTTATCGTAAGTCTTGTAGAAAACAATTTTTAGTTTAAAACGGTTATTATGGAAAAAATTCAAGCAATTAAGCCAGGTCCAAAACCTAACAAACCAAACGGAAAACCAGATGAAAGAAGACGGGTTACGCCACCAAATCAGCCAAAGCATCCTGATTTGAAACCTCATATCCATAAACCAAAGGATTAAAGGATTAATTCTTAAACAAAAAAGAGACAGTTCAAAAACCTGTCTCTTTTTATAAGTCGTGTGTTTTTAAGAAAATAAAACCCCTATAAAACCACAAAAACCTCTTCAGTAATGAAGAGGTTTTTTTTGTGTTCCGGACTGTTTATTTATCCATTAGCTCAATCCAGACATTAACCACTTTTTCAATCAGTTCTTTGTTTGCTGTTACCTGATCCATGGAATAAAATTTTGCATAGACTTTTCCCTTGGTGGCGTTTTCAAGAAAGTCAGATTTGATATTAAGAAGTTCTCCCTTGTGAAAGATAAGAGCAACATAGTTTTTGATTCTTGGGTTGAAGGTGGCAAGATCCTCTTTGTAAAAGAAACTAGGACCTCCCCATTTTACGTCTTGTTCTATTTTAGGATTAGCGTTGATGATAATAGACCTGACTGCTTCGAGTTCTGCTTTCAGGGGATGTTCAAGTGTAGACATAAACTCATCTACTTTCTTTGTATTGTTCATAGTGGTTTGGTATTAGTTATTATAACAAATATAAAATCTTTTTTGCAGGCACTCAGGTGCATAAAAGACAAATTAAGGGTTGATTAAGACTAATTTGAAAAAAGCCCAAAAGAAATCAACCTTAAATAAAACGTATAAAACCAAAAAAACCTCTTCAGTTATGAAGAGGTTTTTGTACCCGGAGCCGGAGTCGAACCGGCACGGTTTCCCACAGGTGTTTGAGACCAGCGCGTCTACCAATTCCGCCATCCGGGCTTAGCAGACGAAAAAACAACTAATAAATCAGTTATTTTAACGCAATAGAATAAGTAATTATGAGGTCATAACCGTGCTTATTCCTTTAACACGGTGCAAATGTAAAAAATTAAATTAAATGTTCTACTAAAAATACTTAAATTTTTCCTTTCAGTGTCCAATAAATTTTCTAAATTTGCACCTCGTTAAAACGACGCACACACAACTAACTACACCCGAGGCATTTATACACGTTTGACTTTACGAAAATAGTAAAGCCGAATTGTACGGAGCGCAGCGGAGCAAAAACAACAAATTATAATGTCGCACCTAGAACCAGAAGCTAAAATTTTTGCTTGTTCACAAAGTGTTTATCTTGCAGAAAAAATTGCCGATCATTACGGAATTCCGTTAGGCAAAGTAACGATGTCAACGTATAGTGATGGAGAATTTCAACCATCTTACGAAGAGTCAATAAGAGGTTTACGCGTTTTTATCGTGTGCTCCACTTTTCCAACTGCTGATAATTTGATGGAATTGTTATTAATGATTGATGCAGCAAAACGTGCATCTGCAAGACATATTACCGCTGTTATGCCTTATTTTGGTTGGGCAAGACAGGACAGAAAAGATAAACCAAGAGTTCCGATTGGAGCCAAATTAGTAGCTAATTTATTAGATGCTGCCGGAGCGACAAGAGTAATGACAATGGATTTGCACGCAGATCAAATTCAGGGGTTTTTCGAAAAACCAGTAGATCATTTATTTGCATCTACAATCTTTTTACCATATGTAGAAAGTTTAAAATTAGAGAATCTAACAATTGCATCTCCGGATATGGGAGGTTCAAAAAGAGCATATGCTTACTCTAAGTTTTTAGAATCAGATGTAGTAATCTGTTACAAACAAAGAAAAGCAGCCAACGTTATCGACACTATGGAGCTAATTGGTGAAGTAAAAGGCCGTAACGTAATATTAGTAGACGACATGATCGATACTGGTGGTACATTAGCGAAAGCTGCCGATTTAATGATCGAAAAAGGAGCATTAAGTGTTAGAGCAATTTGTACACACGCCATTTTATCAGGTGGAGCTTACGAAAAAATTGAAAATTCGAAATTAAGCGAATTAATAGTTACCGATTCGATCCCGTTAAAGAGAGAATCAAAGAAAATTAGAGTAGTGAGTTGTGCACCTCTTTTTGCTGAAGTTATGCACATGGTGCACCACAACAATTCCATTAGTGGAAAATTTATAATGTAAAAAGCAATATGCTTTAGGCTTTAAGCCATAAGCTATTTCACTATTACAAAAAAAGCCTAAGCCTATTGCTTAAAGCTTATAGCAAATAGAATATTATTAATAACTATATTTTTTTTACAATGAAATCGATTACAATTAAAGGATCAGAAAGAGAAAGCGTGGGCAAAGTGTCAACTAAAGCCTTACGTAATGCTGGACAGGTTCCTTGCGTATTATACGGAGGAAATCAGGCAGTACACTTCTCAGCAGACGCTGCAGCGTTCAAAAACTTGGTTTACACTCCAAACGCACACACAGTTGTGATTGAGCTTGGAAAAGGAAAATCATTCAATGCAATTTTACAAGATATCCAGGTTCACCCTGTATCTGACAGAATTTTACACATTGACTTCTTTCAATTATTTGATGACAAAGAAATCACTATGGAAGTTCCTGTAAAAATCGTTGGTACATCTAAAGGTGTTCTTGCAGGTGGTGTTTTACGTTTAAACACTCGTAAATTAAAAGTTAAAGCTTTACCTAAAGATCTTCCTGATTTTGTTGAAGCTGACATTACTCCACTTGAAATGGGTAACAAATTGTACGTTACTAAAGTTGGTGCTCCAGAATACAAAGTGATGCACCCGGAAAACACTGTTGTTGCTCAGGTAAGAATTTCTCGTGCTGCTATGAAAGCTGCTCAGGAAGCTGCAAAAGCTGCAAAAGCTCCTGCAAAAGGAAAGAAAAAATAATTTTTTTCAAATCAATACAAAAAGCATCAATCGAAAGGTTGGTGCTTTTTTTTGCTTTTAAAGGTTCTGAGTTGCTGAGGTTCTGATTCTCGGGTAAATTCTTAGCGCACCTTGCGTAAACCCTTTGCGTTCTTCGCGGTTAATTACAATACAAATCAAATTATCTAATTGCTACATTTCCTAATTATCTAATCAGCCAATTGGCAAATTCCCTAATTAAGTTTATTTTTGCATCATGATAAAATGGATAACAAAACTGTTTTCATCAACACAAAAAGAAGAGAACATAGACAATATGAAACCGGAGGTTCACGAACACCCAAAAAACAATATAAAAAGCGTGAGTAAAAAATATTTAATCGTAGGACTTGGTAATATTGGAGCCGAATATGTAAATACAAGACATAACATCGGCTTTAAAGTCCTTGACTTTTTAGCCAAAAAAGAAAGCCTTTCATTCGAAACAGTAAAACTAGGTGCACTTGCCGAATATAAATTTAAAGGAAGAAGCTTTTTTCTCCTTAAGCCAAACACCTATATGAATTTAAGTGGTAAAGCCGTAAAATACTGGATGGACAAGGAAAACATTCCATTAGAGAATATTCTCGTAATTACGGATGATTTAAACTTGTCTTTCGGAACTATCAGAATCAAGCCAAAAGGAAGCGACGGTGGTCACAACGGACTTAAAAACATCAATCTCGTTTTAAATACGCAGCAATATACCCGTTTCAGATTTGGGATTAGCGATCAGTTTAAAAAAGGACAGCAAGTTGACTATGTTTTAGGTGATTGGGATGAAGAAGAAAAAGCAAAATTAACGGAGCGTTTAGAAGTATCTTCAGAAATTATTAAATCATTCGGAACCGCCGGATTAGAAAATACCATGACCACTTTTAACGGAAAATAAAGATTTACAACTATTTAGAGGTTAAAAAAACAATTTATCAGTTAATTAAATTCAATTATAACAAAATAGTATTTTCTATTCCAAAGTTAAATGTTTAAATTTGGATAAATTATTATAAACCATAAAAATCATAATATCATGGCTTTTGAACTACCACAATTACCTTATGCATATGACGCATTAGAACCACATATTGATGCACGTACAATGGAGATTCACCATTCTAAGCATCATAATGCATATACTACAAATCTTAACGCAGCTATCGCTGGTACAGATTTGGAAGGAAAAACAATCGAAAACATCTTAATTAACTTAGATAAATCAAACGCTGCAGTTCGTAACAATGGTGGAGGTTTCTACAACCACAATTTATTCTGGACTGTAATGACTCCAAACGGTGGCGGATTACCAACAGGTGATTTATTAGCTGCAATTGAGTCTTCTTTTGGAACTTTTGAAGAGTTTAAAGCAAAATTTGCTAAAGCTGGAGCTACACAATTCGGTTCAGGATGGGCTTGGTTAACTGTGCAAAAAGGTGGAAAATTAGAAGTTGTAGGTACTCCAAATCAAGATAATCCATTAATGCCGGAAGTTGCTGGTAACGGTGGAACTCCAATCTTAGGAATGGACGTTTGGGAGCATGCTTACTACTTAAACTACCAAAACAGAAGACCAGATTATATCGAAGCTTTCTTCAATGTAATTAACTGGACAGAAGTGGCAAGAAGATATGCTTTAGACAAATAGTCTTCTTAGAGATATTAGAATAAAGATTATAGAAAAAAGACGGATGGCGTAATAGCTATCCGTCTTTTTTTATTGTTATATGGTTTTAAACTATGTCCAACAATCTTTATTCTTTCTTCTATTCTCTTTCCTCTAAATATAAAATAAAAAAGGCAGAATCTCTTCTGCCTTTTTTGCCCCAAATCTACCATAAACTTAACCTACTAATGTTATGGTTCAGTAAATGTATGGTAGTTATATTTATATAGGAAATTTTTTAGACGAACGGCAAATATATCCGATTAAGTAAGAAGAAGATAGAATAAAGAGAATAGAGAAAAGAGAAAAGAGTAAAGAGTAAAGAGTGAAGACTAAAAAATAGAGGAACAACCCTTTGGCTGTTCCTCTATTTTTTAGTCCACATTTTTATTTTTAGTCTTTACTCTTTACTCTTTGTTCTGTCCTCTAAATACAAAATAAAAAAGGCGGAATCTCTTCCGCCTTTTTTGCCCCAAATCTACCATAAACTTAACCTACTAATGTTATGGTTTAGTAAATGTATGGTAGTTGTATGTATATTAAAAACTTCTTAGACGAATGACAAATATATCCGATTAAGTGTGTTAAATTTTTAAATCGTTATATTTCAGTTTGTTCCAATAAAAAAGGTGGAATTGCTTCCACCCTTTTTGCCCCAAATCTACCATAAACTTAACCTACTAATGTTATGGTATCCCAAAAGTAATTTAGCTTTTCGATTTTGCCAAACATATAGGATTAACGGCAAAAAAAACCGATGAAATGCACATTTTAACCTTTTGTTAATACTTTTTAGTATGCTCTTGCGTCTTTTCCTTCGTAAAAATTCATAAATGCACGGTTCACTACACGATTTCCTCCAGGGGTAGGATAATCTCCTGTAAAGTACCAGTCTCCCAGGTTTTTAGGGCACGCAATATGCAAATCTTCTACTTTTTGGAAAATTATTTTTACTTCAGCGTTAATTTCCGGTGAACTTAACATTTCTGCAATTTTATCTGAAATTTCTTCCGGTGTAAATTGATCATAAATTGCTGTTACATAATTTACGACATCAGTATCAATGTAGTTTTCCTGAGCTTTACATTTAGCATAAACTTCATCTACGATATGATATAAATTTCTTTCTTTCAATAAAGCCAAAGCTGCTCTAAAAGCTACAAGACCTTCTAGTTTTGCCATGTCAATTCCGTAACAATCCGGGTAACGAATTTGCGGTGCCGAAGAAACAATTACGATACGTTTTGGTTTCAAACGATCCATCATTTTAATGATACTCATTTTAAGAGTTGTACCACGAACGATACTGTCATCGATTATAACCAAATTATCAGTTGGTTTGATAACGCCGTAAGTTACATCGTAAACGTGAGCAACTAAATCATCACGGCTGCTGTCTTCTGTAATAAAGGTTCTAAGTTTAGCATCTTTAATAGCCACTTTCTCCGTACGGATTTTTACTGCCAATAACTCCTGAAGTGTTTCGGCTGTAAGCGTATTTCTGTTCTCTAAGATATAATTGTTTTTTCTCTGATTTAAGAAATCCTGAGCAGCTTCAACTAAACCATAAAAAGATGTTTCGGCCGTATTTGGGATATAAGAGAAAACAGTATTATCAGTATCGCTGTCAATTGATTTAAGAACAGCAGGTAAAATTAGTTTTCCTAAATTTTTACGTTCCTGATAAATTTCAGCATCACTTCCTCTTGAAAAATAAATTCTTTCAAAAGAACATGCTTTCTTAACGGTTGGTTCCAGGATTTGTTCCATCGAAACTTTTCCACTTTTCTTAATAATTAAAGCATTTCCCGGATCAATTTCCTGAACGCTTTCAAACGGAACATTAAATACAGTTTGAATAACAGGTCTTTCAGAAGCTACAACAACTACTTCGTCATCCTGATAAAAATAAGCTGGACGAATTCCGGCAGGATCTCTAAATACAAAAGCATCACCATGACCTAATAATCCGGCCATTGCATAACCTCCATCTAAATTTTTTGCTGAACGGGTTAATATTTTTGCAATATCCAATCGGTCTGCGATTACAGGAGAAGCTTCTCTTTTAGAATAACCTTCTTGTTTGCAGTCCTGATAAAGTTGCATTACTTCTTTGTCTAAGAAGTGGCCAATTTTTTCCATAACCGTTACGGTATCCGCCATTTCTTTTGGATGCTGTCCAAGTTCTACCAGATTTTGGAAAAGTTCTTTAACATTTGTCATGTTGAAGTTTCCTGCCAAAATCAAATTACGGTGCATCCAGTTACTTTGACGTAAAAACGGGTGAACACTTTCGATACTGTTCTTTCCGAAAGTTCCGTAACGAACGTGTCCTAAAAATAGTTCTCCTATATAAGGTATGTTTGCTTTTTGTTGGGCAACATCATTTGCGTATTCAGGATGACTCGTCATCTCCTCATTAATACGCTCATTAATTTGTTTGAAAACGTCCTGAATAGGCTGGGCATGATTTGAACGAACTCTGCTGATATAACGCTCACCAGGTTCAACATCAAATTTAATGCTTGCAAAACCAGCGCCATCCTGACCGCGGTTGTGCTGCTTCTCCATCATTAGATACATTTTTTGTATCCCGTAAAAAGCAGTTCCGTATTTCTCTTTGTAATATTCAAGCGGTTTAAGAAGTCTAACTAAGGCTATACCACATTCGTGTTTTAAAGCGTCGCTCATTGTGTTTTGTATTTTGTGTTGTTGTAAGTTGTGTGTATTAACGTAATAAAAAAGCCCCGTGTTATCGAGGCTTTCGGGCATTATATTTCTATGTCAAACTGAGTTAACGACTTAAATTGCTGTAATCGAATCGCTACTTCTGCTTTGCTTAATGTTTCCATCCTTTCCGTTCCAAATTTCTCCACACAAAATGAAGCTAAATTTGAACCGTAAATAATTGCATTTTTCATATTGCCAAACGAAATGTTTTCGCTTTGGGCAATGAATCCTGAGAATCCACCTGCGAAAGTATCTCCGGCTCCTGTTGGATCAAAAACATCTTCTAGTGGCAATGCAGGTGCAAAGAATACTTCTCTGTTGTGGAATAAAAGTGCTCCGTGTTCTCCTTTTTTGATCACCACATATTTTGGTCCCAATTCCTGGATTTTGTTTGCTGCTTTTACTAATGAATATTCTCCTGAAAGTTGTCTTGCTTCTTCGTCATTAATTGTAATAACGTCTACACGTTTGATTACGTCCAATAATTCAGGAAGAGCGCAGTCCATCCAAAAGTTCATAGTGTCTAAAACTACTAATTTTGGTTTTTTCTCCATTTGATCCAAAACACTGCTTTGTACTAATGGATGTAAGTTTCCTAACATCACAACATCAGCGTCTTTATAATTTTGAGGAACTTTTGGCTGAAAATCTGCCAAAACGTTTAATTCAGTTACAAGAGTGTCTCTAGAGTTTAAATCGTTGTGGTATAAACCGCTCCAGAAAAAGGTTTTACCTCCTTTTACAATTTCGATACCAGAGATATCAATGTTTCTTGAAGTTAAAAGATCTAAATGTTCTTGAGGAAAATCGTCGCCAACTATAGAAACGATGGCCGATTGCAAGTTAAAAAATGATGCTGATAAACCAATGTACGTTGCAGCACCACCTAATATTTTATCTGTTTTTCCGAAAGGAGTTTCAATCGCGTCGAAAGCAACCGTTCCAACAATCAATAATTTATTCATTTTATGAATTTCGAATTAGGGTGCAAAGATACTTCATAAGTTACAATATTGCAACGGTTTAGGTTCTCAAAATTTTCATAAAAAAACAATATCGTTTTCGGGGGTAAAACTATTGTAAATGAGAGAATTATATTTCAATCTTTTAAAGGATTAAAATATGTTTTTTGGTTTTAAATTGCAAGTTTTATTTTGGAAAAATGTCTAAATTTTATCTGAGTTTTTTAAAAGAATAAGTTTTTCTTTTTCCGATTAGACAGGAAGAAGTTTTTGGTGTATGATTCTTTAATTTATTTTTATATTTTTAATCCAATTGATGGCATCTTTCATAGGCTCTTCAGAGTCTGAAAATGCTGTATTGTGGCCCAAGTTTGAAAACAATTTATAGTCATAATTTTTTCCTTTAGATTTTAAGATATCAAGATATTCGATTGATAGCTTCACGGGCACTTGAATGTCTTTACCTCCAAAAATCCAGATTCCCGGAATTGATAATTTAGAAAGAATATCATTCGGATTTGTGTCAATAAACTCATATCTGTCTGGATCATTGAATATATGTTTTCTTGCATTTTCTTCTGAGTGCGTATCCCAAAAATTTTTATTTCCATCAGTATAAAATTGGAATCTCAATTGTTCTTTAACCGTTATAAGAGCTCCGCTAAATATTGTCATAAATTTGACTTTCTTATTTTTCTCTGCAGTCAGTGGAATTATCCATCCTGCTTGACTACCTCCGATTAAACCTATTGTTATTTGATCATTTGATAAATATTTAGATAAAGTATTTACTGCAGCACTGGCATCTAAAGACAAAAGATTTAGATTTGAGAAATCAACATTGTTGGTTCCTACTTCAGGTCCTGCATATACACCAGCTGATTCTCCGACTCCACGTTTATCATACGTTAAAACTGCAATTCCATTGTTGGCCAGGATTGTAGCAAAGTCTGTCATTCTTTTTTCTTGTCCAGATCCATGAACAATCACAACGGCAGCCTGTACGTTGTTAGGTGTAAAAATAGTTCCGGCGAGCGAAATTCCTTCACTGACAAATTTTATTTCCTTAGTAGTAAAGTTTGGTGGGACTGCTGATGTATAAATAGTGACAAAAAACAACAATATTAAGAGCGAATATTTGCATGTTATTTTTGTTCTTAAAATGTGTTTAAAAATTACTTTTTTATTTTTCATTTTTAAATTTTATAGTTGATACCTCTTATCAAAATAATTCTTCAATAACCCGATCTGAATTAGGATCATAAAAGGAACAACCAAAAAAGCATACAAGATGTTTTTTGAAAGATGAATTCCAGATAAAAATGCGAAAAGATTGTCTGCGTATGATTTTCCGATTTCCAAATTGTTTTCAGGCACTGAAAAAAGGGATGCGTAAACAGCGAGGCCAACTAAGCCAAAGCCAATAATAATCCAGGTCGATTTAGAAATCAAAGGCTTGTAATTTATAACTTTACTTTTCTCGGCCACTAAAACCTGTGCCATTATTTTTGAAGTAAAGTCAAAAGATGGCGTTTCCAAAGTGTTTTCGGCCATCATTTTATCAATAAGATTTTCTATGTTTTTATCGCTCTCTTTCATAACATGCTACTATTTCTGGTTCTAATTGCTTTTTTAAAATTACGGCTAATTTCTGTCGGCTTCTAAATAATTTTACTTTAACATTGTTCGCATTAATATTCATAATCTTCCCGATTTCCTCCAAGCTCTGATCTTCAAAATAAAATAAAGTTAGCAGGAAATTTTCATCACTCGGCAACAAATTCAAACAATTCTGAATCGTCTGCTTTCGTTCTTTGTCCTCCAAAGCGCTCAAAGCGTTGTCCATCGTTTTAATTAAATGTGCTGAAAATTCATCTATTGATATATTAAGGTCTTCTTTTTTATTTTTTTTCAAACGATCTAAACACGTATTATAAGCTATTTTATAAATCCATGTAGAAAATTTCGAATCACCCTTAAACTTGCTCAACGAGCTGTAAGTTTTAATAAAAGTATCCTGTGCAACTTCTTCGGCTTCTTCTCTGTTTTTAATCATTTTCAAAGCCAGAGTAAAAATCATATCCTTATAACGATCGACCAGCACGGCAAAAGAATTGGTCTCGCCCTGCAGAATTTTATCGATATAATGTTGATCACTGATTGCACTCATATTATATAGGACGACGGTTTGTTTGTTTAGGTTACAAGAAATTGAAAAATAAATTCCAACATTTTTAAATTCCAAATTCCAACCTTAAAAATAAATTCCAATAATAAAATTGCTTCGCCTGTTCACTAGCGCTCGAGTCCAAATTCCAATCTTAAATGAAATTCGAATTTTAAAAGAGAGGGAATCAGGTTCTTCTTGTCGAAGTTTTAAACTTTGACAAAGATTATATTTTACATCAAAAAGAATTAATGACTCAAAATTAGCTGATAATCAGTAATTTTCGAAATTTGGAGTTTAAAATTTGGAATTTTTTCTAAAAACCTGTAACCTAAATAAAAAAGGTGTCGTCATATGGAGTATCAATCAATTAAAAACATAAAAAATTATGGGAGCACAAATTTTAATACCAATTAGCCTTTTCTTAATGATCTTCGGGGTTTTCTATCTTATTTATTCAACACGAAACAGAGAACGTTTAGCCCTTATAGAAAAAGGGGTCGATGCAAGTATCTTTTTAAAAGGAAGAAGTAACGGAGTTCCGTCGTGGAAAATCATTATTTTAAATACTGCTTTTCTTTTGATCGGAATTGGACTTGGTTTTTTTATTGCCTTATTTCTTTCCACTTACACAGAAATGAATTCAGATGTTATTTATCCGGCAACAATTATTACAATGTCAGGAGTAGGTTTGCTTGTAGGCTTTAACAGAGCTAAAGATTTAGATAAAGAATAAATTTTTTTAAGCTAGTATTTTAAAAAACGCATCAGGAAGATTTCTCTGATGCGTTTTTTTATTCCATTTTTGAACCTATGGTTTCGTAATATTCATCAATAGAAAGATTTGGTTGCATAGAAGCCATAACAGCCAATTGATCACAGCGTTCGTTTTGCGGATGATTGTTGTGACCTTTAATCCATTTAAAATTGACTTGATGTTTGCGATAAATGATTAAAAATCGTTTCCATAAATCAGGATTTTTTCTCCCAGCGAATTTCTTTTTCTCCCAGCCTAAAACCCATTTTTTCTCAACAGAATCGACAACATATTTTGAATCTGAAATGACTAAAACCTTCATGTTTGGGTTTTTCAGTTTCTCCAGGCCAACAATCACGGCCAAAAGTTCCATTCTATTATTAGTAGTCAAACGAAAGCCTTCGTAATATTCTTTTTTATAAGATGTTCCAACCAATTCCATTACCACGCCATAACCTCCGTTTCCGGGATTTCCTTTTGCAGCGCCATCAGTATATATATGTACTTCGTGAGTCATTGTTGTTTTTTTTTCACCATATAAGTGATATAAGTTCATTTTAAACTTTGGCTATCCAACTTTGTTTCTTATAAAGTAATGTAAGATTATTTAAAGTTCTTATATTTCTCTTAAGTAAAGTAAGATTTATCACTGCTATTATATTTACTTATATGACTTATATAGTTTAATTTTTTTTGGAATTTGGAATTTATTTTTTGGAATTTGAATCCTCTAGTACTGCCTGAATAATTTCCGGGAAATACTTTTGTTCCAGTTCATGAATCTTTTCGGCTACTGTTTCCGGGGTGTCTTCCTCTGTTAAGGCTACATTTTTCTGGAAAATGATACCGCCTTCATCATAATTTTCATTAACATAATGAATTGAAATTCCGGTTTCTTTCTCCTTATTATTCACTATCGCCCTGTGTATGTGCATTCCGTACATTCCTTTGCCTCCATAATTAGGTAAAAGCGCTGGATGGATGTTGATAATTTTATTAGGATATTTCTCGATTATATTTTCAGGAAATTTCAATAAGAAACCAGCCAGAACTATCAGATCCGGGTCGATTTCTTGTATTTTTTGTAAGACATTTCGTTCTAAAAGTTCGTTTTTTGAGAAGATTTCGACTGGAATTTGATGATTTTTTGCTCTTTCTATCACTTTTGCCGAAGCATTGTTAGTAAATATCGAAACCACATTTGCAATTTTAGTTTTTGCAAAATGTTTTATAATGTTTTCTGCATTAGTTCCTGATCCTGAGGCAAAAACAATAATTTTTTTCATAATCGAGTTTATTTTGAGAATGCAAAAAACGGAATAAAAATCGAAAATAAATAGTATTAAAAGGGCTTTCTTGAAATTAATTTTATAAATTAGTGTTACATTTATAAACTAAATCGTGGTTTTAAAATAAAGTTTTTTATTTTTGCCAACAAATTAAATTCTAAAATTAAAGATTATGTCAGACATTGCATCAAGAGTAAAAGCGATTATCGTAGACAAATTAGGTGTTGACGAAAACGAAGTTGTAACAGAAGCAAGCTTCACTAATGATTTAGGAGCTGACTCATTAGACACTGTTGAGCTTATTATGGAATTCGAAAAAGAATTTGATATTCAAATTCCAGACGATCAAGCAGAAAACATTGCTACTGTTGGTCAAGCTATTTCTTATATCGAGGAAGCTAAAAAATAATAATACTGCACCCGGTTTCTAAAAATACCAATTTTTGAAATTCCAAATTCCAATTGGAATTTGACTTTTGATTTTTGTAATTTCTAAGGATCGGGTGTTATTATTTTTTTTAAAATTTAAATTTCGATTGTTTTTCAATCAAAAAGATATATTTATATTGTAATGCCCATGGCTCTTAAGTAACAATACAATTAAGAAAGCGTGGGTTTTATTTGTTTAAAGTACAAAATACATATTTATGGCATTAAGGCGAGTTGTTGTAACAGGATTAGGTGCACTTACCCCTATCGGGAATAATATCCAGGATTATTGGAATGCACTTGTGAATGGGGTTAGCGGAGCGGCTCCTATAACATATTATGATACAGAGAAGCATAAAACGAAATTTGCCTGCGAAGTAAAAAACTTCAATATTGAAGATTACATGGATCGCAAGGAATCTCGTAGATTAGATAAATTTGCTCAATACGCAATTGCTGCCAGTGATGAAGCTATCAAAGATGCAGGACTTACAGATGATAATGTCGATAAAACAAGAGTAGGTGTTATCTGGGGAGCAGGAATTGGAGGTTTAGAAACTTTTCAGGAAGAAGTAATTTATTATGCTAAAGGTGACGGAACTCCAAAATTCAATCCGTTTTTTATACCTAAAATGATTGCCGATATTGCTCCTGCGCACATTTCGATGCGTAATGGTTATATGGGTCCAAATTATACTACAGTTTCTGCATGTGCATCTTCTGCAAATGCATTAATTGATGCTTTCAACTACATTCGTTTAGGAATGTGTGATATTATTGTATCTGGTGGTTCTGAAGCTGCAATTACCATTGCTGGTATGGGAGGTTTTAACTCTATGCATGCTTTATCTACAAGAAACGAAAGTCCGGAAACGGCTTCAAGACCTTTTGATGCAACCAGAGATGGTTTTGTGTTAGGGGAAGGAGCAGGAGCTTTAGTTCTTGAAGATTATGAACATGCTAAAGCCAGAGGCGCAAAAATTTATTGCGAAATTGGCGGAGGCGGAATGTCATCTGATGCCTACCACTTAACAGCACCGCATCCGGAAGGAATTGGTGTTATTGCAGTAATGAAAAATACATTAAGAGATGCCGGAATGAATCCTGAAGATGTTGATCATATCAATACACACGGAACTTCTACTCCATTAGGAGATGTAGCCGAATTGAAAGCAATTAGTGCGGTATTTGGTGAGCATGCAAAAAACATTAATATTAATTCAACAAAATCAATGACAGGTCACTTACTTGGTGCTGCAGGAGCTATTGAGGCAATTGCTTCAATTTTGGCGATGCAAAACAGTATTGTTCCTCCAACGATTAACCATACAGTAGTTGATGAAAAAATTGATCCTGCATTGAACCTTACACTAAACAAACCTCAAAAAAGAGAAGTAAATGTTGCTATGAGTAACACTTTTGGTTTTGGTGGTCACAATGCTTGTGTATTGTTTAAAAAATTAGTTGACTAATTTCTGTATATGAATATTATCAAAAAAATATTTTCTAAATCCCGTTCTCTAGAAGACGGGATTTTTTTTGACACTATTCAGAAAATACTTGGTTTTCCGCCTGCAAATGTTGATTTTTATAAGAAAGCATTTACGCACAGATCTTCAAATAAATTAGATGAATCTGGAAACCCAATTAATTACGAACGACTGGAATTTTTAGGAGATGCTATGTTAAGTGCTGTAATTGCTGCACATTTATTTAACAAGGCGCCTAATGGAGACGAAGGTTATCTGACTAAAATGCGATCCAAAATCGTAAGCCGTGAGCATTTGAATGAATTAGGCAAAGATTTGAATTTAGTGCGCTTTGTAGAGAGTAAAGTGCCTATTCAGCATTTTGGAGAAAATATTCATGGTAATATTTTTGAATCGCTTATTGGAGCTATTTACCTTGATAAAGGATATGCTTTTTGCGAAAAATTTATACAAAAAAGAGTAGTTACTCCTTATGTCGATATTGCCCGACTTGAAGGAAAGGTAATTAGTTATAAAAGTTTAGTTATTGAATGGTGTCAGAAAGAGAAGAGAGTCTTTCACTATGACATTTTTGAAGATAATGGTATTGACGGACAACGCCTGTTCGGTGTCAAATTAAGTATAGACGATAAAGTAATCGCAAGAGCGCGAGCAACTTCAAAAAAGAAAGCAGAAGAAAAAGCATCACAAAGAGCTTATTTTGCATTTCAGGAAAAAATAGATAAGAAATAACTACAAAAATACAGTTACTTTCTCAAAGCTATAACGTTTTCGTTTATAAATTAACAAAAACAAGCACATCTTAACTATTGATGCTCCGTTAGAAATAGTATATTTACACCTTGATTTTTCATGATATGGCTATTCATAGATTGGATTTAGACGAATTTGACGAGATTGATTATTATTTAATGGCAATTCATACTTCATTAGAAGATTATAGACTGGCCTATTTTATCAATAAAAACCTTCCGATAAACTTAAGTAAGAGCAAAAACGAGATCCATGCTCAGACTAAGGAAGGCGAAGCAAATTTTTCCAGATTTTATTACTATGATTCCGAAAAAGCCATTTCCTGGAATCTGATTCAGAATAAAAATGAAATCATTTCTGTGAGTACGAATGATTTCCAGAATTTGTTTTCTCATGAAACAAGTGAGGTTTCGACAACAATTCATTTACTTCCTGAATTCAAAAAGGTAGATTTTTTCCTGAAAATAGACAATAGCGATGAGGCTGTCGATTTTTCAGAAATTCAGCAACAATTAAATTCAATAGAAAGTATTGCAGCAATATATGCTGTTGATACCAATAAAATAAAATCAAAAAACAATCTAATTTTTTAAAAAAAATGTTAACAAACAAGAAAACCAAAATTGTTGCTACGCTAGGGCCTGCATGTAGTACGAGAGAGATTATCAAGGATATGATCGACGCGGGGGTTAATGTGTTTAGAGTCAATTTTTCGCATGCTGATTACGAAGGAGTAAAAGATAAAATTAATATTATTAGAAGCCTTAACGAAGAGTTTGGTTACACAACGGCAATCCTTGGAGATTTGCAGGGACCAAAACTTAGAGTTGGTGTAATGGAAGAAGGAACTGTAGTTCAGGATGGTGATCTAATTACCTTTACAACTGCAGAAGATATTTTAGGAACTGCTTCTAAAGTATTCATGAAATATCAAAATTTCCCAAATGATGTTAATCCGGGTGAGCGTATTTTGCTAGATGACGGAAAACTTATTTTCGAAATTATTTCTACTGACAAAAAAACAGAAGTTGTTGCTAAGGTAATTCAGGGTGGAGAATTAAAATCTAAAAAAGGGGTTAATCTTCCAAACACAAAAATTTCATTACCGGCTTTAACTGAAAAAGATATTGCAGATGCTATTTTTGCTATCGAACAAAAAGTAGACTGGATTGCACTTTCATTCGTGAAAACACCACGCGATTTACAAGACTTACAAGAATTGATCGCTAAGCACTCTGATGTTAAAATTCCGATCATTGCTAAAATCGAAATGCCGGAAGCTCTTGAGAACATGGATAAAATTGTTGCCTATTGCGATGGTTTAATGGTTGCTCGTGGAGATTTAGGAGTTGAACTTCCTGCACATGAAGTGCCATTGGTACAAAAAGACTTGATTCGCAGAGCTAAAACGGCTAGAATCCCAGTTATCGTTGCTACACAAATGATGGAGACAATGATTACAAGTTTGACACCAACAAGAGCTGAAGTAAACGACGTTGCAAACTCTGTAATGGATGGAGCTGATGCTGTAATGTTGTCTGGAGAAACTGCTACAGGAAATTATCCGGTTCAGGTAATCCAGAAAATGACTCAAATTTGTGAGGCTGTTGAGGATTCTCCGCTAATTCAGGTTCCACAAAATACACCACAAATTAAAACAAAACGTTTTGTTACTAAAACAGTTTGTCACCAGGCAGCTTTATTAGCAAATGAAATCAAAGCAAAAGCAATTTGTACTTTAACAAATAGTGGTTACACAGCTTTCCAGATTTCGGCTTGGAGACCATCTTCTCATATTTTGGTGTTTACTTCAAACAAAAGAATCTTAACACAATTGAATTTATTATGGGGAGTTAAATCATACTTCTATGACAAAGACGAAAGTACAGATGATACTGTAACTGATGTTAACGAAATCGCAAAACAAAAAGGATATGTTGTAAAAGGTGATTATTTAATTAACCTTGCAGCAATGCCAATTAAGGATAAAGGAATGGTTAATACCATGAGAGTTTCTGAAATGGAATAATTTCTCTTTAAGATTATAATTTACAAAGCCATTCGATACGTCGAATGGCTTTTTTTTTGGATCAGATTTAATTAATTCTGATTGCATGTTTTTAGAAAAAGGATTAAAAATATTTAAGTTCTTTAAATAATATGGCATAAATCTTAATTTTCCATCTTATTTACTTCCCTCAAAAACGATTAACGGTTTAATTTATCAAACACACACTTCTTTTTTAAATTTTGAAAGGAAAACCGGGTTTCAACCAGGGTGCTCTTTAACACTTATTTGTATTTCGTCGATTAATTCTGCAATATAACTTCCTAATTAAATGGCTTTTATCTGTTTCATTTTACAAAATGAAACATCATGGAGCAAAAAAAACAGATTTAACGTTCCATTTTATAAAATGAAACAATGTCAGGGTTCAGAATCACTACTGTTCGCTTTTTTATTAGTTAATTTTGAGAAACTTAAAAAAAGTTAACAAGAAACTTGTTTCAAATTCGCTATGGAATAAAGAAATTAAAATTTGAAACATGTGCATAACAGGAGGAAATATTCTTATTGAAAAAATGAAATAATACGGTTTTATATTTTATACGCATATCATTTATAACAAAGAACTATTAACAAATTTTATTACCATGAAACAAGTTAGACTAAAATGTGTTTTTAAAAACGCAATAATGCTTTTAGCATTAGCATGCTTCACTAGTATGCAAGTGAACGCTCAAAGTTCGAAAAAACCTAATATTCTTATACTTTGGGGAGATGACATTGGAACCACTAATATAAGTGCTTATAGTGATGGACTAATGGGATATACAACACCTAATATTGATCGTATTGGAAATGAAGGTTTACGCTTCTTACAATATTATGGAGAACAAAGCTGTACTGCCGGTCGTGCGGCGTTATTGACAGGTCAGCATGGTATTAGAAGCGGATTGACTAAAGTTGGTTTTCCCGGAGCGCCTATGGGAATGAGTCAATTAGATCCTTCTATTGGAGGTATTATGAAAAATTTGGGCTACGCTACAGGTCAGTTTGGTAAAAACCACGTGGGTGACCGTAATGAAAGTTTGCCAACTGTAAATGGTTTTGATGAATTTTTCGGAAACCTGTATCACTTAAATGCTGAAGAAGAACCAGAACTGCCAGATTATCCAAAAGATCCTGCTTATTTGAAAAAATTTGGACCAAGAGGAGTTTTAAAATGTACAGCAACAAATGTTGATGATCCTAGTATTCCAGATGCTCGTTTTGGAAAAGTTGGAAAACAAAGAATTGAAGATACAGGTCCTCTTACTAAAAAAAGAATGGAAACTATAGATGATGAAACATCTGCAGCGGCTATTGATTTTATAAAAAGACAAAATGCTGCAGGAAAGCCATTTTTCTGCTGGTTCAACGCTACACGTATGCATTTACGCACACACGTACGAGCAGAGCATCGTGGTAGATATACACATGGAGACAGTGAATATATCGATGGTATGATAGAGCATGATTTAACAATTGGAGATATCTTAAAAGCTTTAGATGATTTGGGTATTGCTGATAATACGATTGTGATTTATTCTACAGATAATGGTCCTCATATGAATACATGGCCAGACGCTGCTATGACACCATTCCGTTCAGAGAAAAATACCAACTGGGAAGGTGCTTTTCGTGTACCATGTCTGGTGCGTTGGCCAGGCGTAATTAAACCAGGACAAATTACAAATGAAATGATGTCTCATAATGACTGGATGCCAACATTGGCTTCAATTGCAGGAGAGCCAGATCTAGTGAAAAAATTATTGAACGGATATAGTGCTAATGGTAAAAACTATAATGTTCATTTAGATGGATTTAATCAATCTGCATTGCTTCGTGGCACTGGACCAAGTGTCAGAGATAAATTCTTTTATTCTGATGACGATGGATTGCTGGTAGGTTTGCGCCAGGGCGATTACAAATATGTTTTCGCTGAACAGCGTAAAGAAGGAACTATGGGAGTTTGGGCAGAACCTTTTACCAAACTTCGTCTACAAAAAATATTTAATATCATGCAGGATCCTTTTGAAAGAGCCGATATCACTTCTAATACCTTTTGGGACTGGAATATGAACCATGTACCTTTTATGTATGGGGTTATGGAACAGGTGTTTGTTTTTGCTGAATCATTTGACAAATATCCTCCGAGATCAATTCCTCCAAGTTTTAATCCAACTACCATCCTGGATCAAAAACTTCTTCAAATAAAAGCGAAAGCATTTGTCGAGAAAAACATGATGGCGGGTGATAAGAAAGAAAGTGTTGAAGATGCAAATGCAAAATCAAATAAAAAGAAAAAGTAAAAATATAAGTAGTAAATAATCAGCTTGAGTCAGGAATGGCTCAAGCTTTTCAATAACTTAAAATCAATATTATGTATAGAAAAATATATATAGTACCTCTGTTTTTATTATTACTTATTTCTTGTAAAAAAACAGATACTGTTACAAGTACTAATTCTCAGGATAGTACAACAACAGTTGCAACAAGCGGCGATCCGCTGCCTAGCTGGAATGATGGTAATCTTAAAAGTGATATTATAGCGTATGTTACAAAGGTAACTAAAGAAGGAAGTCCTGATTTTATTCCGGTTGAAAACAGAATCGCGACTTTTGATAATGATGGAACACTTTGGGCTGAAAAACCTTATGTTCAGGAATTATTTGCTTTTTACAGAGTTAAGAAAATGATTGAAAAAAATCCTGCTTTGGCTCAAAAACAACCCTTTAAAGCGGTTGTAGAAAAAGATAAAACCTATTTTGAAAAAGGAGGAGATAAAGCTTTAATCGAATTGGTAGCCGCAACACATACCGGTATGACAGAAGATGAATTTGAAGCTTCTACAAAAGAGTTTTTTGCTGGTGCCCAATATCCGGGTAAAAATGTTCCATTAAAACAAATCAGATACCAACCACAATTAGAGCTTTTAAATTATTTGCGCGCAAATGGTTTCAAAACTTTCATTGTAACCGGTGGAACGATCGAATTAGTACGAGCAATATCAGCCGATTTTTACGGAATACCAAAAGACCAAGTGGTTGGAACATCTTTCAAATACACCTTTGACGACGCCACAAATTCTATTAAAAGAGAACCCGCTTTAGATCTTTTAGATGATAAGGCAGGAAAACCTGTTGGTATACAACTTCATATTGGACAAAGACCCGTTTTTGCCTGTGGAAACGAAGGAGGTGCAGGTGATTTGGCCATGTTAAGATATTCTTCAGGAAGTAAATATCCTTCTTTTCAAATGATCGTAAATCATAACGATTCTATTAGAGAATTTAATTATCAGGAAAAAGATAATTTGTCCTTAAATACTGCTGCCAAATACAAATATCATGTGATAAGTATGAAAGATGATTGGAAAACAATCTTTCCATCCAAATAATTTTGAATTAGTTAGTATTAAAAGAAACAACTTTTAAAAGTTGAAAGTTGTTTCTTTTTGATTTTAAGAATGAATAAAAATCTTTTAAAAGAAAATAATCATGAAACTTCCAGGGTATTCTATTTCAATTCAATCTCTTTTTATTGCATTTGTTTTTCTTTTAAATTTTTCTGCTTTTGCACAAGAGGAACCAAAGGCTGGCAATAGCGCACAAGAACTTGCCGATAAAATGGCGAATCCGGTGGCAAGCTTAATTAGTGTTCCACTGCAAAACAATCTTACTTACGGGATTGGTCCCTATAATGGAATAAAATATCAGATCAACATACAGCCCGTTGTCCCTTTTAAATTAAGTGAAAACTTAAATTTAATTACCCGTTATATTCTTCCGGTGGTAGATCAACAGGATGTTACCGGCGAAAATACTCATGAATTTGGTTTAAGTGATGCTACTGTAACCGCTTTTTTTGCTCCTAAAACTAAGGGAATTATATTAGGGGTTGGTCCAGCTTTTTTGGTTCCAACCGCTACAGAAAAATTTTTAGGAACAGAAAAATTTGGTATTGGACCGAGTGTCCTGGTTATGCATCAGGGAAAAGGGCTTTCAATTGGTTTTTTAGCCAATCAAATTTGGTCAGTTGCCGGAAACGCAGATCGTGCTGATTTTAACCAATTTTACACGCAAATATTTTTGACTCACAGTTACAAAAGTGGTGCAAGTTTAGGTTTTACTTCAGAGATTACGCAAAACTGGCAAGGAAATACAACGCTTATTACGGTTAGCCCGAATGTTGGCGCCATTACAAAATTAGGAGGACAAACCATGCAATTTGCTGTTATGCCTTTAATACCAATTGTAGGCCATTCAGATATCAGACCCGATTGGGGATTGAGAGCGGTTGTGGCTTTTATATTTCCTCAGTAAATTTTAAATAAATTACCCAACTTAAAATCAGCAATATGAAAAAATTAGTTCTTATTGTCATTGCAATATTTCTATTTATTGGTTGTAAAAAAGAAACTTCAACTTCAACAACTTCTGCATCGGTAGAAAATAATAATGCAGTTCCAACGGACCAGGACATTATTGACGCCTACACCTATTTGTATGGCAGATATCTGGTAATTCAACAGGAAAATTATGACATTAATGTCGAAAAAGTCGGCTATAATAAAATCAAATACAATCCGCTGGGTACGGCTCAATTTGTGAATCCAAATTTGGATGTTGCTTATCTTGAGGCCTGGATTGCAGTTGATAAAGACCATGCCGTTATTTTGAATGTTCCAAAGATCGAAGGACGTTATTATACCGCAGAATTACTGGATGGTTGGGGAGAAGTAATTGTGAATATCAACAATCGTAATTTTCCTAAAACGCCTTATGGAAAATTTGCTTTAGTTCTAAAAGGAACAAATCCAACGATTCCTGCGGATGCGGTAAAAATCGAATTACCATCTGAAAAAGCAAAAATGCTGGCTCGTGTAGAATTAAAAGGTACTCCGGATATTGCTCAAAAACTGCAAAAGCAATTTACATTCACTGTTCCTGACGGAATTAAAATTGCCCCACCGTTAACTATTCCTGAGTTTACTCCAAAAGCACCAATTGGAGGAGAAATTTTTGATAAAGTAGAAGAAGTAGTTGCTTCCTATCCTGATGTTATGCCAAAGGCAAAAGAATATCAGGACAAAGCAATTGCAATAGAACAATATCGTAAAACAGATGAAAAAGCCAAAGCCCATGTAGATGAAGTAGTCAAAACGAAAGCAATTCCAGGATTTTTAGCCGGTGCAAAAGGTTTTGGAACCCAAAAAGGAGGCTGGTCAGTATCGTATGCAGCCGGTAATTTTGGCGATGATATTCAGGCTCGTGATATTATAAATTATGGTGGTTTATGGGCCAATCGAAAAGAAGAAGCTGTTTATTTTATTGGTTTGATAGATAGTAAAAATCAACCTTTGAGCGGCGATAAAGTATATGAAATCAGATTTCCAAAAGATGCTCTGCCAGATACTGCAGTCGATGCATTTTGGTCAACAACTTTATATAGCGTGCCGGATTACAGAGTAGTGGACAATAAATTAAAACGCTATAATCTGAATAATGTTTCCGGACTAAAGAAAAATCCTGACGGTTCTTTGAGTATCTGGCTGGCTTCATCTTTGCCTAAAGGTGCAATTGAAAGCAACTGGCTGCCAACACCAGCAGGAAAAGGTTTCTCTCTTAATTTCAGAACATATGTCCCTAAAAAAATTGTTCAGGACGGCCAATGGTTTCCTGCTCCAATTGAAGAAAAAAAGTAATAGAACGTAATGACCAAAAACAATATTATGAAAAATAAATGTCTTGTAATTTTAGCTTCAGTATCTTGTTTGTTAAGCATTAGCTGTAAAAAAGAGATCACAGCAGGAGATCGTGTTGGAAATGGTTTAGTGACCGAGGATTCTTCAGCAGTTAAAAAAGGTATTCCTGCTGGTCCGGCCGCCAATACAATAATGACCGAAGAATATGTCAAGCATATTGGATCTTTGGCTTTTTTATGGGGATGGCCAATGGTTAATATTCATAATAGAAAAGTAACTTTTGAGAAACTTCCAGAACCTTTGTATAAAGGCGGAATTGTACCGTTAAGTCCACCAAATCAATTGTGTATGCTGACTGATTATATCAAGCCGGGAGAAAGAGATGTAGCGTGCCCGAATCAGGATGTTGTATATGGTTTTGGTTTAACTGATTTTACTAAAGATGCCTTAGTAGTTCAGGTTCCGGATTTTGGAGACCGTTTTTGGGTGTATCAGGTTTGTAATCAACGAACAGATGGTTATGCAACTTTAGGCAAAATGTATGGAACAAAACCGGGATTTTATTTGTTAACGGGACCAAATGGAATGGAAAAGTTCCGGATGGAATTACAGGAGTTTTTAAATGTGATACAGATTTAGGAGTTGTGATTCCGAGGGTTTTTCAAACGGATGATCCGGCAGACAAGAAATCGATTCAGCCACTTATTCAGCAAATAATAATGTATCCGCTAAGTCAGTTTGATGGAAAAATGAAAACAAAAGACTGGACAAAAATCCCCGTTTTACCGTCACCCGAAAAAGAAGGAAATGAAGAAACAAAATGGGTAAAACCTGAAGTTTATTTTGATGAGTTGCCTGCTATTTTAAAAGAAGTTCCACCACTTCCGGGTGAAGAAGCTATTTATGGACAAATACAATCCGTTTTGGCAGCTGCTCAAAAAGACCCGAAAATAAAAGCGATCTTAAAACAGGCCGCTATTGATGCTGACCAAAAATTAATTACACCATTATTTCAATTTTCGAATGTTGGATATCCGTTAAAAGACAATTGGACAACACAAGGAAACGGAGCGCAATTTGGATTGGATTATTTAACAAGAACGGCTTGTGCTAAAGCCAATATTTTTGTGAATAAACCTAATGAAACCAAGTATTTCTATCAGGACAAAGATGCTTCAGGGCAAAGATTACATGGTAACAGCAAATACACTGTAACTTTTGCCAAAGGCGAAGTTCCTCCCGTAAAAGGATTTTGGTCGCTTACTTTATACAACCAGTATCATTTCTTTTCCCCAAATTCAGTTAACCGATTTTCTTTAGGAACCAAGAATAAAAATCTAAAGTATAATGCTGACGGTTCATTGACATTGTATGTTCAAAATACACCTCCATCACAGGATAAAATGAGTAACTGGCTTCCTTCTCCAAAAGAAACATTTTCGCTATATGTAAGATGTTATTGGCCAGAGGATCGTGTAATTAAAGGAAACTGGACACCGCCGGCAGTTGTAAAAGTTAAATAATAAATCATCCTTTATGGCTGAAAAATCGACAGATACAGACGACAACTTATTTAATCCCGCAGCATCAAAAGCAGCGCGGTTTGATAAAGGTGTGGCTATTAGAAAATTGGTGCCACGGTCTGTTCATGAAGAATGGAATCCGTCTGAAAATAGGGAAGATCCTGTAGAAATTCTGATCAAAACAAGTGTAGGAAGATTGGAAAATTTAGTTCCAATACGATACAGCCGAATGATGGAAAGTCCGTTTACTTTTTTTAGAGGTACAGCTGCAATTATGGCTTCAGATTTGGCACAAACTCCAAATACAGGAATTGAGCTTCAGCTTTGCGGCGATTGTCATTTGATGAATTTCGGCGGATTTGCAACGCCAGAACGAAAGATAGTTTTTGATATTAATGATTTTGATGAAACTTTTCCGGGACCTTGGGAATGGGATATCAAAAGACTGGCGACAAGTTTTGTAATTGCAGGAAGATGGAAGAAATTCCCGAATAAAATCTGTAAAGAATTTGCCTGGCATGTTGCCGATAGTTATAAGAGACACATGCTGGAATACAGTCAATTATCGGCACTTCAAATTTGGTATGCTGATATTGATCTTGCTGAGCTTATCGAAAGAGGGGATGATGAAGAGATAAAAGAATTTCAACAAAAAAGATTAAAAAAGGCTTCAGAATATACGGCGCACGAAAAAGAGTTTGCAAAAATGACTTATATGGAAGGAACCCGTGCCCGAATAAAAGACGAACCACCTCTGATTTTTCATCCAATCGGCGAAGAATGGAAAAGACTTGAAAGAGAAGCGACAACTATTCATAAAAGATATATGGAAACATTATCGGACGAAAAAAAAGTGTTGTTAAGCCGATATGCTTTGCACGATTTTGCGATAAAAGTGGTTGGTGTAGGAAGTGTGGGAACGCTATGTGGCATAAGTTTATTGATGTCAGCTACAGGCGAACCTATTTTTTTGCAATTTAAAGAGGCCAGACATAGTGTATTAGAGCCTCATATAGGTACAAAAGGCAAATACAGCCACCAGGGAGAAAGAATTGTCAGAGGTCAAAAGCTGATGCAGTCTGCTTCGGATATGTTTTTAGGATGGACGAACGACAGCCAGGATAAGTTTTTCTATATCCGACAGCTTCGTGATGCCAAAGTAAAACCGGTTCTGGAAATTATGAAAGCCAAAAACATGGCCGATTATGCAAAAGCTTGCGGCTGGGCTGTGGCAAGAGCACATGCCCGTACCGGAGATCCTTCAATCTTGTCCGGGTATCTTGGAAAAGGAAATGAATTTGCCAATGCCATTGCAAAATTTTCAATTTCCTATGCCAATCAAAATGATGCCGATTATTATAAAATGCTGGAAGCAATTAAAGACGGAAGATTGCCAATTTCAGATGAGGTGTAACTCTCATTAATTATTAAAATTGAATTTTATGAATAAGATGTCTGAAATAGCAGTTTATAATATTTTATAGTTTTAGAATGGTTACTTACATAATAAATAAACAAATACTTATTCTAATTAAATAAGTAAGAATTTTTACCACTCTACTATGTTAATTAAACAAAATGATTTATCTTTGAGTATATGGTAAATAATTGTTTTGTAGATAGTTGTATTCATATAGCATCTATTTAACATGATTTTACCTTCATACTGGATTTGATCAGCATTTTAATAAATTCAAGTTAAACTTATTTAATCATTAATTTAAATACCACAAAATGAATATTAAAAGAAAGAATCTTCGTATAATCCCATTTTTTGTATTGGGATTGCTTTTCAGCTGTTCTCCAACTGTAAAAGTAACTACTGATTATGACCATGCTGCTAACTTTGGCGAATACAGAACTTTCACGGTGTATGACCTGAAAGCACAGGAAGGTCAGGTTAATCAGCTTAATGTAGACCGTGTTGCGAAAGCCATTCGTGCCGAAATGACCGCAAAAGGCTTTACAGAATCCTCTTCTAATCCGGATTTAAAAGTAAATGCGGTATCTATCCTAAAAAACAAAACGCAGGTTACAGCCGATACTAATTTCTATGGTTATGGCGGTATGTATCGTCCGTACGGATATTGGGGCGGCGGTGCTATGATGGGTGGCGGTTCAACAACATTTAATACTTACGATTATGTTGATGGTTCATTAATAATTGATATTGTATCTACCAAAACAGGCAAACTGGTTTGGCAGGGAATCGGTAATGCACAAATTGACAGCAAACCTGATAATCCGGAAGAATTTATCAATGGTGCAATCAAAAAAATACTAGAAGGTTTCCCTCCGGGATTAGCCAAAAAATAGTTGACAGGTTTATAGCTTATAAATTTAATGTATAAGGCATTTATACTTATTTGTTTCGGCAAATAAGTATAGCCTTCTCAACGACTCCCAAGTCTGTTCTTTTAAGTTACACTGAAAGAAATACCTTTTAAAATTTAAGCCCGAAATTATGCTCGATATAGTACTTTCACTTTTCTTTTTTGTAGCCACAATAGTTGGTTTTGCGACGTCATTTATGGTCCTTTTTTCAAAGAAAAACTATTCAAAAAGTTTCTTTTTAGGGCTGTTTTTGTTTAGTCTTGCTGTTGTAAGCATCTATAATTTTTACTTATCGGCCAATACTTTTAAACCATTTCCTGATCTGTTTATGATCACAAAATCCTTTATATTTTTAGTAGCACCTTCTGCTTTTTTGTATGTAAGAAGTGTTTTGTTTTCAGAAAGGATATTCAGAAAATACGACTGGTTACATTTCGTACCTTTTATCTTTTATTTTGGTTTAACATGGGTTGTATGGGTTGATCGATATTTCGATCTTCCGGTTATCAATTATCTTGCAGTAAAAATAAGAAGTCCGTTTTCTATGTTGAGTTTAACAATCTGGCTGATGTATGCTTTTTGCCAGACGATGATGATTTTGAATTATGATTTGAAAAAATTCAAAGAAGATCACTTTAACAGAATAAAAGTTTTAAGCTGGATCCGACTTTATAATTTGATGATCTTGTTTTTGTTTTCAGCACTTTTTGTACATTATTTTTTAGTGAACAAGGTTGATAGTATCGACTTTTCATGTTATATCCTGATTTCTTCAGTGCTTGTTTTTACAGTTGGATGGCTTTATTTTAAACCTCAAATTTTCTACGACGCAAATGAAGCAGAAGATGTAAATGCTATCAGTGAAGTAAATGAGAATTCTAACTTTGATCAGGATGACAATCATTTGGTGCTCCTCAAAACAAATGAAACAAAAAACAATCTGCCATTAATAAAAGAATTAACGACAGAAAAAAAACAAGAATATCTCGCCAAATTAGAAAATATCTTTGCTACAAAAGAGCTTTTTCTGAAGAAAGATCTGGTGATTCGGGACATTGCTGAAGAAACAGGAATATCGGTACATCATCTTTCCAATTTAATAAATTCAGAATTTAACCTTCATTTTCAGGATTATGTAAACCTGAAAAGAATTGAATATTTCAAGGAAAAAATAAACGATCCGGAATGGAAAGATTTATCGCTTGAAGGAATGGCCTGGGATTCTGGTTTTAAATCAAGAACGACTTGTTTTAGAGCCTTCATCAAACATACAGGTAAATCACCTTCGGAATATTTCAAAGTAATCCGAATAAATCCTGAAAAAACAACTACTTATTATTTAAAAGAATCTTCAAACTGAAAAGGAAACAGTTTGTAAAGAGGTTTGTTGGGTCTTATTAATTTTAAAACAGAAATGATGAAAAAGAGATTTAAACAAAGACAAACAATAAAATCAATAATTACGCTAGTATTCCTTTTTGTTTTTTCTGCAGGACAAGCGCAGCTTAAAGGAGGTCATATTTTGGGTGCTATGGGGTTGCAATCAGGAACTCAAACACCAGCCAATACCTTAAGTGTTTATATTCCGGGATATTTTTATACAGCATCATCTTTAAGAGATGCCAATGGCGATAAAGCACCTGTAGATCCTGATTTTACAATGACTATTACAGGAGCTGGTATTTCGTGGGTTAGTGATTTTAAAATCCTGGGAGCCAATTATGGAGCAACAGCATTATTAGCTTTTGCATCAAATACAATTCAGGGAAATAATGCAAATGTCAATAATTCTTTAGCATTGACAGACTCTTATGTTCAGCCGATTCAATTAGGCTGGCATCACAAAAGAGCCGATTTTGTGGTGAGTTACCAATTGTATTTACCAACTGGCAGTTATACCGCAGGTGCTTCTGACAACAGTGGTTTGGGAATGTTTATGAATGAATTTTCTGCAGGAACAACTTTATTTTTCAACGATAAAAAAACCTTTCATTTTTCTGCTTTGGCCTCTTATGAAATCAATGGAAAAAAGAAGGATACCGATATTAAAACCGGAGATATTTTGAGTATCGAAGGAGGTTTGGGTAAAACATTTTATATGATGAATACCGAAAAAACCGCTCCAACAGGAATATTAAATGCGGGTTTAATTTACTATTTACAATATAAAGTGACCGATGACAAAATTCCTGTTCCGGTAATCGGAATTGTTGAAGGCGATAAAGATAGTGTTGGAGCAATAGGAGCTGAAGTAAATTATTTTCATATTGGTTGTAAAACTTCTGCAGGATTTAGATGGGTAGCTGAGGTTGATGCTATTAACAGATTTCAGGGAAATACTTTTTTCCTTACACTGGCGCATGTGTTTAGTTTAAAGAAAGAATAGTTGAAAGAATTATAATGTATTGAAATTCTAATATGAAAAACACAAAGCTCTTCCGAAAAATGGTTCTCGCAAATGTTTTTTTCCTTTTGTCATTCAATATGGTGATGGGACAAAAACAACATATTAGTTTAAGAGATTCTATAGACCACGCCATCGATTTAAGTGATTATATCATTTACGCGCATGGTTTTATTGTGATTCCAACGATTATTACCGAGCCTGCCCTGGGCGGAATTGGAGGTGCCGTCGCTCCTATTTTTCTTAAAAAACACGCACCAGTAATTGATGAGAATGGTAAAAAAAGATTTATAAATCCGGATATTACTGGGGGAATGGGAATGTACACCGGAAATAAAAGCTGGATGGTGGCTGGATTTCGTTCTGCTACTTTAATAAAACCGAAAATTTTATACCGTGTCATGGCAGCTTATGGAGACATGAATTTGTCTTTTTATGAAAATAGGCCCAATGGAGACGACATAGAATTTAAACTCAATTTTAGATCTACGATATTTTATACCCAATGGTTAAAACAGTTTAAAAACGCAAAATGGAGCGCTGGGCCGCAATATTTATTTCTTAATTCTGATATAACATTGCCGGATTTAAACCTGAATCTTCCGCCTTCTTTTGTTAAGCCAAAAGATATAAAAAGTACCGTGAGTCAACTCGGTGGTGCTATTCAGTTTGACGGACGTGATAATATTTTTACGCCCGATAAAGGAGTTCGGATACAATCAGATTTTTTCTGGTCAGATGATGCCATTGGTTCTGATTATGATGCCTGGCGCGTCAATCTGTCCGCAATAGGATATTATCCATTATCAAAAAAATTAATCGGAGGTTTGAGAATCGAAGGAGAACAAGCTTTCGGAAGTCCGCCATTTTATCTTTTGCCTGGAATCAATTTAAGAGGAATTCCGGCTGCCAGATACATGGGAAAAACAAGTATCGTTACCGAAGCCGAATTTAGATGGGATTTGTACCGAAGATGGAGTCTTATGGCTTACGGTGGTCTGGCGAGCGCTTTTAACGATTGGGATCAGGCTTTTGCGAAACCTGTTGTGTACAGTTACGGATCTGGTTTCCGGTATTTACTGGCCCGTAAATTCAAATTAAGAATGGGGGTAGATGTGGCAAAAGGACCGGAACAATGGGCGTATTATATTGTTTTTGGAAGCAATTGGATGCGATAGCTGAAAAGAAAATAGAAAATAGAAAATAGAAAAAAGAGACAAGAGACAAGAGACAAGAGAAAGATTCCCGATAATAACTACCGGGAATTTAAATATAAATTTGTGCTAATTTGTGAAATTTGTGGTTGAATAAATTTTTATTTCACCCAATAAGGTTTCACTATCTTATTTTCTCTATGACATAAAAACAGCAATATGGCTGATCCTATAGAGCAGAATATAATCGCCTGAATACTTCCTTCCGGACCAAATTCTCCTCCGGTTATCCATGTTGAACCTTCAATCTTTGCAACCAACAAACTATCTACTTTTGTAGTTCCGGATGTTATGGCTCCAAAAATTCCGGATTGCATAAAATTCCATGCAAAATGGATCGCTATCGGAAACCATAAATTCCTGCTGTACATAAATGCGGCACCCAATAACAAACCAGCTTCAATAGCAACACACAAAGCAGAAATTAATGTAGCACCTGGATTTGCCAAATGTAAAGCTCCAAAAATTATAGCCGAAATAGCCAGGGCAATATAACTTCCCAATTTTTCTTCCATGATTCTGAAGAGAATACCGCGAACTAAAATCTCTTCAATAATAGCGGCGGTAAAAGCCAAAGTAAGCGGAATGATAATAAACGAAACCGGATTTACGGAAAGAACGGTATAGCCGCCATTTATATAAATAACCAAAATGGTAAGCGATTGTAAAATCATTCCAATTAAAGTTCCGAGAATTAAATTCCTGGTAATTCCTTTTAAAGCGAATTCGGTTACTTGTCTTTTTTCGTAATATTTAAAGAAAACAATATAACTGGTTAAAGCTAAAGCCGAGACAATAATTCCTTTAATTAGATTTCTGTAATTTTTATCCAGAGGCGTCATCAACAACAATTTTGCTGCAATTGCCTGGCCGATGTTGATCAGTAAAAGGCAAACGATCAGCGCCAATATAATTTTGATTAACGGAAAATTAAATATTTTTTGTTTTGTAGTAAGAGTTTGAACTTCCATTTTGGTTTGTTTAGGTATTTAAGTTGAAACAAAAGTAAGCAGCATTAAAACCAAAAAATAGAATGAAATTTGCCTCTCTATAATTTTTGAAATTGTTTGGGTAAAAATCCGGTTTGATTTTTAAAGGTTCTTATGAAGTGGCTTTGGTCTGAAAATCCGCATTGAAAACTGATTTCGGTCAAATTACTTTTGTTGGTTTCTATCAGCGAAAGCGAACGATTTATTTTGATTCTTCGCATATATTCGCCCAAAGTACAGCCAAAATACTTCGGAAAATGTTTCGAGATCGTAATCGGATTTAAGTTTAAAACCTGCGCCAAATCTTGCAAGTTTGGATTTTCATTCCAACAATCATTTAATAATTCATTGAGGCTTTTCACCCAAAACGGACTTTTTTCAAATCTTTCCAAATGTGAATTTGAATTTGCCAATTGCGCAAATAACATCGTAATGGTATCGCTCGAAAAAGTATCGGCAACAAGACATTCTTTAAAAATCTTCAGAATCAAAAATTTGGTTAGTGTTGAATTTTGAACCGATTTTTCGATAATGGATTCGGAAATCTGAAGTTCTTTTAAAAGACTTTCTTCAATTTCAATATTGATATTTTTCGACGGAAAATGAGTATCGTGATTTAAATGCAATTCATCGCTATGATAAAACAACAACGAACCCGGGCCAACTACTTCGCTAAAGTTTTTTCGCTTTTCGGTAGTTCCTCCTCGTAGAAAAAGTGTTATGTGCGCATTATTGTGCGAATGCCAGCCTTCATAAACTTTGCTTTGATACTCCGTTTCAACAACAGCAATTCCCTGCGTATTGGTGAAAATATTTTTGGTATTACCTAAGTATTTTTCTTTTTGTAGTTCGAACATTTTCAGGTATGGTGTGTGTCAAAAAAGGAAAGCAAAATACCATTTATTTATTAATATAGCTATCAATTTCATAATTGTTTGCGACGTTATTGCTTTCTAGTATTAAGCAAAGAAAAATTATCTAATTATCTAATTGACACATTATCTAATTAACATTTGCATATTTTGTAAGTTTTTATAGATTAATAAAAACATTGTGTAAAAATTAACGGCAAAGCTTTAGTTTTATTAGTTAATATTTAATTGATTTGTAACAAAAATTAATTAAAGGTTACTAATTGGTTAACTATTTAAATCATTGATTATGTATAAAATTACGATGAAATCAGTTTTTGTAGCATCAGCATTTTTGCTTGGTGTGAGCAGCTGTTTTGCACAAGATGTTTTAGTAAACTCACTAAAGCTGAATGCGAGTGATAAAAGTAAAGAGAACTTTAAATTCACAGAGCAAATTAACCTTGGAACAACTTCGGTAAAAACACAAGGTTCTTCAGGAACTTGTTGGAGTTATTCTACAAATTCATTTTTAGAATCAGAAATGATTCGTTTGGGAAAACAACCTGTAGAATTATCTCAGATTTATTCAGCAAGAAATGTATATGTAGAAAAAGGAATTAACTATGTGCGTATGCATGGCGCTGTGACCCTGGGTGACGGAGGTGCGTTGCATGACGTAATCAATATGTACAAAAAATACGGAACTGTTCCGAGAGAAGCTTACACAGGATTAAACTACGGAACGGATAAGAATAAATTTGGCGAAATGGCAGCGCTTATCGAAGGCGTTTTAGCTGCTGTGGTTAAAAACCCGAATGGTGAGTTAACACCAAACTGGCAAAAAGCATATGCTGCAGTAATTGATTCTTATTTAGGAAAAGTGCCGGAAAACTTTACATACAAAGGAAAAAATTATACGCCACAAACTTTTGCAAAAGAAGTAGTGGGAATTAATCCTGATGAATATGTAGAAATGTCATCTTTTACCACTTCGCCATATTACCAAAAAACAACCATGATGGTGCCGGACAACTGGTCATTTGATCAGGTTTACAACGTAAAAGTAAATGACATGACAGATGTTATCGACAATGCGTTGAAAAAAGGATACACAGTAGCATGGGCAACTGATGTGAGTGAGAAAAGCTTTAGCTGGAAAAATGGTGTAGCCTATGTTCCGACAAAGAAATTTGATGATATGACCGCTGAAGAAAAAGCAGACATGTTCAACGGACCAAAACCAGAGCCGGAAATTACTCCTGAGATGCGTCAGGCTGCGTTTGATAATTACACTACAACAGACGACCACGGAATGCATATTATTGGTCTTGCAAAAGATCAAACCGGAAGAGAATATTATATCGTAAAAAATTCATGGGGAGAAACAAACGACTACAAAGGTTTCTTGTTTGTAACCAAAAATTTTGTGAAATATAAAACTACTGCTCTAATGGTGAATAAAGGTGGGATTCCTACTGAAATTGCTAAGAAGTTGGGGGTTTAGTTTTAGATCGGTTTTTAAAAATAGAAAAAGCGCTGCAAGTAAAATTGTCAGCGCTTTTTTTGTGATTTAGTGGTAGCTAGACAAATAAAAATGATAATCTCATAGCAAGAAAAAAGACTATCATGGAAGTGATAGTCTTTTTTTAATCTTTTTATTTATTCTTTAAGAATCTATTTTCCTTTCAACAACTTCTCCAAATACTCCACTTTTTCTTTTTCACCCAAAAGCAAGCGTTCGTAAAGTTCTACAACCTTATCAAGTGGATTGAATGAACAATTATGATTTTGACTGAAAGCTCCTTGGCTATTGCTAAAATCAGTATCATGAAATGTGTTGAAATAATTAATCATATTTTCTTCAGAGAAATTCTTAATTCCTTCAACAGACACACCTAAAGCTTCAGCAATTGCCTTTAGTTTTTCCTCATCTATCGTTTCACTATTTTCAATAGCAGAAATAGCCTGTTGGTTGGTTCCTAAAGCCTGCGCTAATGCTTCTTGTTTCATATCTCGAAGTTCACGAATACGGCTAATTTTTCGCCCTATATGATTTGGTTTTGTTAGTGTGCTCATAATTCAAAGATATTTAAAATTCCTGAGAAAGTTATTTGTGTTTTTGCTATTGCTTGATTAAACAAAAATACAATTTTTCTCACAGGTGGTAACTGAAAGTAAGTTTCATTTTGTAAATGTTGGAGCTTAAAAAAAGGATGGGTATAATAGTATCAAGACTGTGTTTTGTTTTAATTTTTTATGTTACCGAAATGTATGCCTTTTTAGTGATATTAAAAATTTAAATCTGTTTAAGAGTATATAGTAATCTATTAGAATGTTCAAGTATAATTTCCGGCAGAATTTGATTTAATTTTGTATTATCATTAAAAAATCTATTTCTATTTTTAAATTTTTGCAAGCTCCCATCTTTAAAGTCAGGTATTAATATAAATTTTTCTACGACAACTCTTTTCTTAATTTTGTAATAAACTTTTGAAAGATTGTCTATTGACGCATTATGAACTATTTGATTTCGAAGTATCATGATTTTCATTAAATTTTCAGATTTTTCATAAATGGAGTTTTTTAAATTATTTAATCTAGTATTATTACCATTCCCATATAAAACTTTATCGCATTTAAGTTTAGGATAACTTAAAAAATCAGTTTGCATGTTTTCGTATTCGTAAACAATTTTAGTAACAAAATCTAATTGACTGTAGAGATTGATAAATAAGTGATTTACTATAGATGTAATATTTGTTACGATTGGTCCCGAAGCATACTGCAAATCATCATCAATGATCAATCTATCATTGATGAGAAATGAATTCTCATTTAATACCTTGTAAAAATTTCCAAATAAGTAACTTGTTTCTAAAATGCTATTTTGTAGAGTTTCAACAATATTTGCACAGTCGTAGAAATAAAGTATTTTGTTTATCGATTCATTATTATTTAGAGAGTTGACATATTCTTCAAAATCTTTCTTAGATACATTAAACTCTGCATCAATTCCTCCCATTTGTAGAGCTGGATAAATTGAAGGTAATAAATCATAATATGTTTGTAAACTTCCGAAAAGCTTACATGCGAATTTGCGTCGTATTTTACTACAAGTATTTATTAATTCCTCTGTTTTATCATTCTCTTTAAAAATAAAATTTCCCGCACAATATTTAATCCAAAACCTGTCTATAGGTTTTTCAGTAGTAATGATGCCATCCAAGTTATAAAACATATATTTTATTTTAGAATTCCATCGTAAATAAGATATTTTAAAAACAATCCACTTGTATGAGCTGCAAATTTTTTCGCGGCATCTCCCTTACTACTTGTATAATCCATCACAGATTTAAATATTATCCAATTTGTTTTACCTTCATTTCCGAATTCACAAGCTCTTGCCACCCCGTAACTTTCCATTTCTACTGCAACAGTCTTTCTGTCAACAATTTTTATTTTATCTTCAAAAAAACCTTCTTTATTTATAACCATTGTACTGCATGCCATTCCATCAAAATGAATATCAATACTTTTTCCATGTACAGATAATGTGTCTTCCTTATTAATTTTTTCCTGTATATCACTTAGATGTGGCTCTACAAAATCTTTTAATTTAAATTCTATAATAGAATCGTGCTCAATTTCAAATTTTTCAATTGAAACTTTTACTTTTTTACCAGTACCATCATACAATTGGTCATAGCTAATTTTATTTTGATCTTTATCAAATAACTCAATTAAATCTCCTTTTTCATCTCTTATGTCTGAAATTTTTCCTTTTTGGAATGTAAATATTTTAGATGCTAATACAATATCTCCAAATTTTGTATCTTCTTTCGCACCACAGACTCCTGACATAATCATGTACTTCGGTTTAAATATTTCTAACATCTGTGTTGCAATAATAGCTGAATCAACCATCCCGGTTGCGCTCGGTATTGAAGCTACAACTTTTCTTGAAGGATCATTAATTAAATGACCTATCCAATATTTTTTTCTCCCAATATGAATAGAATCCTCTTCGTTCCAAACGAAATGCTTTTTTATTTGTTCAAATTCATCTTTATACAATGCGGTGATGATACCAAATTCATATTGTGAATCTGGATTTAGATTTTTTTTGTCTTTATTTTTGCAAGTAGGTGCGATACTTCCTAAACGAATAGAATCATGAATTTTATTATAATTATATACCGTTACACGATCATGTTCAATATCATATATATTTTTCGCAACCTCTCCACTATCTCCTGAAGAAACATATATTGGATTTATATCAAATTCATCCAAAATCCCGGAGCTTTTAAAATCCTTATATCCACCATGTTTTTCATCATATGAATTTGCTGCATGGAAAACATGACAAACAAATACAAAAGGTTGATTACCTGCTAAAGCAGAAAACTCTTTTTGAAAACTTGCCTTATCTTCAATTAACCTTACATCCTTATAAAGTTCTTTACCAATTCTCTTCTGTGTGTGTTCAGCCTCATGATTATCTTTTGTATCATACACAAAAAGTATTACTTCGTTTAATTTCATAATTATATTTTTTTTAATTTAATCACTTGTCTAAAAACATCATAATCATTACTATAGCTATATTCTACGGAATTATTAGGAAAACTATTTAAATCATTTAATTGTTGAAGACCAGTTCCTCCACCATATTCATTAAAGCTCGGATCCATACATTTATTGATTATAGTCAGTCCAACATTATTAGTTACAAAATTTAAATCCAATTCAATAATTATTGGAATAGATAAATCTGCATGACGAAAGTTATTCAAAATTTGCTCAAGTATCCCATCAAGTAATAACAGTTTTGGAATGTCTATGTCGAAATTTAATTTATCATATTCATTTACGTTAATAGTAGCATCTTCATAGGTTGCTTTAATCATTTCTAAAAAAATTTCAAATTCATGTATAAAATCCTTTGTAATAATGTTATAAAAGATTTTATACACATAACTTTCACTTGAAATAAAGTTTTTATTTATACTTTTCGCTAAACTTCTAATTTCTACAAAATTTGATGTCGAATTAATTCCGTAAATCATATCTGATAAAAAACCATATTTATTACGAAGTGATTTATCATTAGTTTCAATTTCATCAATTAAAGTTCTACCAAAAGGTAGAAAAAACTCAGGATGCGAACTAGAAAGATTTAGCAAAGAATCTATAAAGGGGGAAATGCAGTCCCAAGCTTTTATAATTGACTTCTCTGCCTCAATATTATAACCTTGAGATATAACATCTAACTGAACTAATAAAATATCCATTTGAGCAGATATATCAATATTATGAAATTTATCGTCTGTTATTTTTGCATAATTATTTTTCACTTTGGCAAGATTAGATTCATAATCATTGCTACTTACTAAACTATTAGAAAATGATCTAAATCTTTTAAGAATACGGTTATGGTCCTCTTTAATTGCTCCTTTTTCTATTAGTTTATTAATTAATAATTTTAGTTGTCCAGAATACTTAAATCTATTAATGTCTAATTGTTGAATAGGAAGATAAAAGGATAGCTTAAATAATATATAGTTTAAATCTGAATTTGATTTTACATACTTATTAAGTAAATCAGTAAAATTTTCTATATTGAGAATATCAAATAATTCTTTGTTCTTAAAAACAATAAAAATTAAGTGAAATAGATTTTTATTATTCCAATTAAAATATAATTGTTCTCGATTAATTATGGTTTCGGACCAAAAAAGTTTAAAAACAAACTCTTTAATTTTATCAATTATATCAGGAACTACCATTTGTATTTTATCAAATAAATATGGTTCATGTATTAAGACTCCGCAAAACAGTTCTATTGTTCGATATGGAAACTCTCCTCTTTTTGAGCTACTTCTCGATTCATACATAGAAATAAATTCATCAAATTCTTTAAAGTATTCTTTGTAGAATCTAAACTCGGTTATCTTACCTATTTCATTTCTAATTATAATTAAATCTTGAAAAACATTTTCTCCAGATTTTGATTTAATTAAATGCTTATTATTTCCCTGAGAAATGTTTTTCGCTTTTATTTCATCAAGTACTAAATAAGCTATTGATTTAATGTTTTTTGGAGTATTTGAGAACTGCAATAAATTATTTAGAGAATGTCTTTCTGAAGTTATAGGGCTCTTAGAATTGTAGTACGTTGGAATATGCCAATGCGACCCAAAAAATATTTTTATTTCAATATCTGTAGAAATATTAGAGATAGAACTTATTCTTGACAAAAATTCTCTTTTATGTTCGCTTAATCTACCAATAATTGAAAGGACATATATTTTTTTAACTCCTAAAAAAGCAACTTCATCTATCATTTGAATAATTGACTCACCAGAACATGACCCATCATCAATAATCATTGATGTCTTAGAAAGATATTTATTAATTAAATATTGAGGAGGGTGTGAAAATTTCCATCCATCACTAGTTGAAAATCTTTCCAATTCTTGAAAGTCAACATTTTGATTCTTAAGAATGTCATTTTTTATAAAATCAATATTAATATTTTTTATTCCAGAGTCTTTTGGAAAAAACACAACATTTAATTCTTTTAAAGATTCTCTTTCCTCTAACTTAGAAAATAAAACGGTCAGAAGTTTTTTTGAAATTTCAGAATCTTTTAACACATTATCCATATCGAAAAAATAAGGATGTATTAAGTTGTTAAAACTAAAATAGCCAACATGTATATCTTCGGGATTAATTAATTTTACAAACTCATCGTTTTCCAAAAGTACAGAGTTTTTAAAATTAGTATCGAAAATAGATTGTGTTATTGGTGTATTAGTAAATGGATTAATTCTGATGACTTTAAGTTTCTTCTCATGAAGAAGCGCACTAATATCTTTCCTCTTAAATTTTTCAAGTTTATAAGGGTAAATCGTGATTAATTTGTTTTTGATCTTAGAATAGTCTTTACCATCAAATTTTTCATCAATAGCATCAATTATAACACCTATTTTATGAAGTTCAGCACCTAAACTATTGAGATGCAACTCCAATTTCTCAACCATAAAACCTGTCGAAATGACATCACAAATCAAAACAACTTTCTTTCCATTAATTATAGAATTACTGAAATTTTCCTCCTTTTCAAATGAAAAATAATTATCCAATAGAATACATTTTTCAGAATGGATTTTATTGCTTTCAATTAAAGTCTTTATTATTTTTTGACTACTTGAAGTAATTCCAATAAAAAAACAACTTTCAATTTCTCCAATTGAGTTTTCCAATTCGTAAAAAAGCTCATTTGATAGATAATTAAGTTTGTCACTATTATTTAAAACATCAAAAAGCTGTATATACTCGTATTGATAATAATTACCGTTACAAAGAAATACTGAGCCATCCTCTTTTTTGATATTTGGATTTATCAAATTTACAAGTTCATGATTTCGAGAGATGGAGATCTTCTCTTTATAAAAATCTAAAATTTGAGATGATTTTAGTATGGAGACTAGATTTCCATGCTCATCATAGGTATTTATATGCCCTACTAAATCTTCAGGATTTTCAAAATCAGAATATGCCAAATTGTGACTTTCATAAAGTAATTGATTTAGCTTTTTAATATCTTCTTCTGAATAAACTCCTAACCAAAATAACTCAATATTGTTTCGATTGAGATTTATAAAGACGAAAGGAGTAGGATGAAAAGTAAATTTTTTGTCCGTAAAGGTTAAATTAGATATTTCGTTTTTTATGTTTTCAAGAAATTGTATAGGTGGTGGGTTTACGACAATAATATTTTTTGAAGAATTAATGTCATAGTCAGAGCATAAGAAGTAAATAATTTTTTTTGTAATTCTTTCATCTAATTCATAGCCCTTAAAGTCAATATAAATTAGGTTTTCCTCCACATGCTTAAAATCCTTTACCAAATTTTCAAAAAGATGATTGTAAAGATCCTCTTTTCCTACATACAATTCTTTTATTTTATTTTGAATTTCAAAAACACTTATATATTTGATTTTGGTGCTAGTAAAATCCACTTTAGGAGACTCTAAAAATGGTTTTATTGAAGAGTAATCAAATGCTTTATGTAAATTTCTTTCTGGGATATATATACTAATAAGAGTTCCTGGGAAAAAATCACCAGATCTTCCAAAAGTTTGAATAGCGTTTGAAAAATCTTTATTCTCTGAGAAATCAAACGCTACCTTACCATAATTACTTCTTGCAACCAACAATCCTTCAAATCTTTTTACAATTGACAAAACATCAAACAATCCTCGAGGAACTATAAAAGACTCTAAGTATCTTTCATGAACTTTATGCTGCGATGAAGTTGGCATAAATGCAAACTCTAATATTTTTGAATCTAAGTGCTCGTCAAGGCCTTTGGAAGAAAACCCTTTTTTATCACTCTGATTATAAGACTTAGAAAGAGATTTTGGTATACCTTCTCCAAAATCTAAAAAAGATATTTGAAGTAAAGATTCATTTTTATATTGTTTTTCTTTTGAGTCATAATAAAAACTTTTTAATTCAGGGATTGACTCGTCTTCGAAATTTTTTCTGAGTATGAACTGTATCTTTTCATTACTAATATTAGACTTCATTTTCTTTTTTAAAGAAAGACTCATAAATGCAAAGTCATTTTCATTTGGGAAAATGGATTTTTCAAAATGATCTAAAAAATTCTCATACAGTTCTTTTGTAATTATTGAACTAATGGTCTTGTTTTCAAATGGCAAATAGCAATTGTTATCTTTTAAAATTTCATTGGTAGCCTCCGTAAGATTAAAAATTTTAGAAAGCATTTCTCCAATTTCATTATCCTTGTATTTTTCTATTTTATTTAAAGCCAAGAAAGGTGTCACTCCATATCTATCATAGATCTCGTGATTGGAAAGTTTTATACTATATTTTTTCTTTAATTGTTCTATGAAGTTCCCATCTATATCAAAATATTTGTTATATTCCTCATTAGGGGCAATTTGGTAAATTTTCCATATTTCCCAAATCTCTACAAATTGTTTTGCAATTCTTACATCTACAAATTCACCCGAACCGTTTTTTAAAAAATTAAACTTGAAGCTTATGTCGAGATCTGCTAAGTATTTAAGCAGTCCAGTAACAACTAAAATACCTTGGTTATCAATCCACTCTACGTCAGAAAAATCAAATTTATAATTGTTTTTCTTTTCATAATCAGTGTTATAGTAATTATAAAATTCATTGACTATCTCATCAATTTTTTTTTCTCCTACTTTTTTTTTGAATTTTATAATTTTAGTAAATTCTTGTCCTCTCAAAATATTAGTTTTTGATATTGCAAAAGCTAATATAATAAGAAAGTATTTATAAAATCATTAATTGACGCTTTATTGACTTAGTCTATTGGGAAGGTTTATTGTTATTGACTTTAGCAAAAAAAAATACCACTTACATATGTAAGTGGTATTTAATAAGCTCCCTCTCTTGGGCTCGAACCAAGGACCCTCTGATTAACAGTCAGATGCTCTAACCAACTGAGCTAAGAAGGAATCACCTTAAAGGTAAATATGTTTGCTAAAAAAAGTTGCTCCCCCTCTTGGGCTCGAACCAAGGACCCTCTGATTAACAGTCAGATGCTCTAACCAACTGAGCTAAGGAGGAAGTTGTTGCTCTTTTTAGCGAGTGCAAATATAGTTGATTTTTTAATTTACCAAAAATATTTTAACTCTTTTTATTAATTATTTTTTCTACTTGACAATCGCCTTGTAAATATCGTTTCCGTTAGCAAATAAAAGCAGTGCTATAAGTAGAACGAAACCAACCATTTGGGCGTTTTCAAGGAATTTATCGCTTGGTTTTTTACCACTAATTATTTCGTATAATAAAAACATCACATGACCACCATCTAGTGCCGGAATTGGCAATAAATTCATAACGCCAAGCATAATTGACAATAAAGCAGTGATTGACCAGAAGGTTTCCCAACTCCATGAACTCGGAAAAATGTTAAAAATCGCTGCAAAACCACCCACTTGTTTGTATGCTTTTGTCTCTGGATTAAAGATCATTTTCAATTGCTTTCCGTAACCTACTAATTGGTTTTTTCCTTTTGTAAGTCCAACCGGAATAGATTCAGCAAAACTATATGTTTTAGTACTGATTTTATAGTAACCTAATTTTTCTAATGATTTTATATCTAAGCTACCCGCAACAACTCCTAAAGTCCCCTTTGCAGAAACCTTAACCGTAATTGGTGTTTCTTTTAAATCACGCAATACAACAGCAGGAATCGTTTTGCCTTTATTTACCTCTAAAATTCCTTTAACCTGATCAAAATATTTAGCTTCTTGCCCATTTAATGTGATAAGCAAATCTTTTGGTTTAAGCGAAGTATTTTGCGAATCATCCTGAAGCTTTCCAATAACAAAAGGCATTCTCGGACTAATCAATAAACTTTTTTCATGTTTTGATAGTTTGTCAACAAAATCTGTCGGTATTTTGATAGTTTGTTGCTGTCCGTTTCTTTCAATCAGAATTTCTTTGGCCATGATCACTTTCATGTTAGTGTCATCGTCAAAGTTTTCGATTTTCTGACCGTCGATAGAAATTATTTTATCTCCTGTTTTTATTCCTATATTTTCAATTGCAGGATTGGTTACCCAAACACCATCTTTTAAATCTGCATTCGCCACATAAGTATCACCGTAAGCAAACGCCATTCCGATATATATAATAAAAGCAAGAATAAAGTTAACTGTAACACCACCCAACATGATGATCAAACGCTGCCAAGCCGGTTTAGAACGAAATTCCCACGGTTGAGGTGGTAATGCCATTTGTTCTTTGTCCATACTTTCGTCGATCATCCCGGAGATTTTTACATAACCTCCAAGCGGCAACCAACCAATTCCGTATTCTGTTTCGCCAATTTTCTTTTTTAACAAGGAGTATTTAACATCAAAAAACAAGTAAAATTTTTCGACTCTGGTTTTAAATAATTTTGCAGGGATAAAATGCCCTAATTCGTGAAGAATAATAAGTAAAGATAAACTCAATAGAAATTGAGAGAGTTTGATAACTATATCCATTTTGTATTTTTAGTTCGTAATTTAACGCACAAAAGTAACGTTTCTATTTTAATTTGATAGTGCAATATAAGACATAAGGTTTTAAATGTTTGTTAATTAATAAACATTTAGATTTCTCCTTTTAAGAAGAAGCTTTAACTTTACTTTTTTAACCACTATCTACCCAATTGGTAGTGTAAAACCATTAAAAGTTACATTATATGGCTTCATTATTATTTTCTCCACTTACTATAAAAAAAATTACTTTAAAAAATAGAATCGTTATTTCGCCTATGTGCCAATATTCGGCAGTTGACGGATTTGCAAACGATTGGCATTTGGTACATTTAGGAAGCCGTGCCAGCGGAGGCGTAGGCCTGATTATTCAGGAAGCCACGGCGGTTTCTCCCGAAGCCAGAATTTCTCCTGCTGATTTAGGAATCTGGAAAGACGAACACATTCAAAAATTAAAAACAATCAACGCATTTATCGTTTCGCAAAATGCGATTCCAGGGATTCAGCTGGCGCATGCAGGACGAAAAGCCAGTGTTTCAGCTCCCTGGGAAGGCAATAAAAAGTTAGATTTCGCTCAGGGCGGATGGCAGACGGTTTCTTCAAGCGCGATTCCGTATCACGATGGTGAACCGTTTCTTCCGGAAGCTTTGGATAAAGACGGAATACAAAAAGTGATTTCCGATTTTAAAGCCGCAACTAAAAGAGCAGTTGAAGCCGGTTATCAGGTTGTAGAAATTCATGGTGCACATGGCTATTTACTGCATCAGTTTCTTTCTCCTCTAACGAACAACAGAACTGATGCATACGGAGGAAGTTTCGAAAACAGGATCCGTTTTACTTTAGAAATTGTAGAAGCAGTTCAATCCGAATGGCCGTCAGACCTGCCTGTGTTTGTCCGAATTTCAGCAACGGACTGGGCAGAAGGTGGATGGAGCCCTGAAGAATCTGTACAACTTTCGGTAATCTTAAAAGAAAAAGGAGTAGATTTAATTGATGTTTCGTCTGGCGGATTAGTTTCGCATCAGCAAATTCCGCTGCACCCCAATTATCAGGTTCCGTTTGCAGAAAAAATTAAAAAAGAAGCAAATATTTTAACGGGAGCAGTTGGTTTAATAACGCACGCCATACAAGCCGAAGAAATTTTGAAAAACAATCAGGCCGATTTAGTTTTATTCGCCAGAGAATCTTTAAGAAATCCTAACTTGCCGTTAGATTTCGCCAGAGATTTAAACGATGATATTCAATGGCCAAAACAATACGAACGAGCTAAAATTAAATAAATATATTTAGCCAGGATTACATAGATTAAAAAAAGTTGCCACGAATTACACTAATTTTTACTAATTTTTTTACTTAGTTTGAATCCAATATAATTCGTGGAAATTAGTGTAATTCGTGGCAAAACCAAATACCAAAAACATGCAAAAAATAAGAACAGCACTATTATCATATGGAATGTCGGGGAAAGTTTTTCACGCTCCATTTTTAGACATTCATGAGGGATTTGAATTATTAGGTTCCTGGGAAAGAAGTAAAAACCTTATTCAGGAAGATTATCCTTATGTAAAAAGTTATCCAACAATCGATGATTTACTAGCAGACGATGTCGATTTGGTAATCGTAAACACTCCTGTTGGAACCCATTATGAATATGCTAAAAAAGTGCTTTTGGCCGGAAAACATGCCGTTGTCGAAAAAGCTTTTACAACGACTGTAGCCGAAGCAGAAGAATTAGCATCAATCGCAAAAGAAAAAGGATTAAAATTAGCTGTGTTCCAAAACAGAAGATGGGACAGCGATTTTAAAACCATTCAGAAAATAATCAAAGACGGTGTCTTAGGAGATTTGGTCGAAGCCGAATTTCATTTTGACAGATACAATCCAATATTAAGCCCAAAAGCGCATAAAGAAACTGCCAATGATGGTGCTGGAATTTTGAAAGATTTGGGCCCGCATTTAATCGATCAGGCAATTTGTTTGTTTGGTTCGCCAAAATCGGTTTTTGGAGATATTCGTTACACCAGAGAAAATTCTTTGGTTGATGACTGGATCGATTTAGTATTGATTTATGAAAACTTCAGAGTGCGTTTAAAAGCTAGTTTTTTTGTGAGAGAACCTAATCCTGCGTACACTATTCATGGTAAAAAAGGTTCGTTTTTAAAAGAGCGCGGAGATGTTCAGGAAGACCAATTGAAACTCGGAAAAAAACCAAATTTAGATACCTGGGGAACAGAATCAGAAATCTTTCGGGGATTTTTACATACAGAAATTGACGGAGAATTAGTCCAGGAAAAAGTACCAACGCTTCAGGGAAATTATTTCTCGTTTTTTGATGGTGTTTATGATTCCATTGCAAACAACAAACCAGAACCGGTTACAGCACAAGACGGTGTAAAAGTAATGCAGATTATTGAAGCCGCTATTGCAAGTAACGCACAGCAGAAAGTAATTAATTTGTAAATAAAATTGGCCACGGATTTGACGGATTAAAAACAGCTTTAGCACGGATTTTTTTTAATCCTTTTAATCTTTTAATCTGTGGCAAAAAAAATACAGACGCACAGTAGTGCGTCTTTTTTTATGCAGATAGATAGAAAACCTTTGTCTCTTTGTTCCTCAAAACCTTTGTTCCTTAAAAAAATTATAAACATATAACGTTATAAATTGAGGAACTGGTGGTCTTCGTTAGTGTGTAAAGTCATTTTTTGTATTTTTATAGTAGAAATTTAAAAATCAATCACTTTGATCAACTTCAATCCGTTATCACTTTTCCAAACTAAAGGGAAAATCAAGAAAGTCTATAGAGAAGCAAAAGCTTCTTATTTAAACCGAATTCGTTTTGCTGTTGGAATGTTTTATTTCGGAATGGGTTTAAGTTTTGCAACCTGGGCAAGCCGAATTCCGGATATTAAAACCGCTTTGCATTTAACCGAAGGAGATTTGGGATCTATACTTTTTGCACTTCCAATGGGACAATTAGCCATTATGCCTTTTTCCGGAAAAATGGTAACCAAATTTGGAAGCCACCGCATTTTGGTTTTCTCCTTAATAATGTATGTTTTTTGTCTCGCCAATTTAGGTTTGGCAACAACAGCATTACAATTATCTTTAGGCTTATTTTTGTTTGGCTTGTTCGGAAATCTGGCGAACATTGCCGTAAATACACAGGGTGTCTATACAGAAGTACTTTTCAAAAAAACAATAATGTCTGCTTTTCACGGTATGTGGAGTTTTGCCGGATTTACCGGAGCTTTGGTAGGTTTAGGAATGTTAGCTTTAAAACTGTCGCCATTGCATCACTTTATAATTGTAGGAGCCATCGTGTTATTGATGGTAGCCTTCAATTTTAATTTTTTGGTAAGAGCCAAAGAAAAAATTAAGAATAAAACAGAGAAGAAAAAAATATTTGCAAAGCCAGACACAACCTTATTATGGCTTGGTGTAATTGGTTTTTGCAGTATGGCCAGCGAAGGCGTAATGTTCGACTGGAGCGGTGTTTATTTTAAAGATATTGTAAAAGCGCCTGGAGCATTAGTAATTTTAGGATATACTTCGTTTATGATCATGATGGCCAGCGGACGTTTTTTAGGCGATAATCTAATTAACAAATTTGGACGTGAACGCGTGATGCAGATTAGTGGTGTTATGATCTCTGCCGGACTTTTTACAGCCGTTTTTCTTCCTTATATTATTCCGTGTACGATTGCTTTTATGGCAGTTGGTTTAGGAGTTGCTACAATTGTGCCGACCGTTTATAGTATGGCTGGAAAAAATCCCACAGTACCAGCCGGTGAGGCACTAACTATAGTTTCAAGTGTAAGCTTTCTTGGTTTCTTAATGGGGCCTCCGATAATTGGGCATATTGCTCAAAATTTTGGACTTCAGTTTTCGTTTGCCTTTATCGGAATCTTTGGCGTTCTGATTGCTTTTATGGTATCTAAAATTAGAACGACAGCTTAAAAATTAACGCTTAAAAAAACAAAAAATAGGCAAAGCTACTTAATTAATTTCAAATTTCAATTCAAACATTAGTAGGAATTTATTTATTTTTTAAAATGTTTTATTTACATTTGAATTTCAGATTTCACTAAGAATCTGAATTAGAATGCTTTTTCCAAAAACCAATTTTATCTTTTGAATAAGGATTAATATCCGAAATCTATTTTGAAAGTAAATTGGAATTTTTAATGGGAAAAAAGTACTTGCTCTTTTTTGTTTTATTGTCTCTTAATTTTGTCTTCGCACAAGAAGAAACGACTTTTTTTGGATTTGTGATCGATGCCAAGACACAAAATCCTATAGAGAATGTTGTTGTCTCTATCCAAAATTCTTCCCTGACACAACTTACATTACCGGACGGAAGATTCGAACTGCATTCTCAAATAAAAGGAGAACAGTTGCTTTTAATTCACAGCCAGGGCTACAAAGATTTGCTTTTAAAACTGGAATCCAATCTTGGATTTAAAGTTAATCTCGGAATTTTACAATTAGAAGATAATTTCTCAGATGAAACCCCAGCTGCTTTAATAACCTTATTAGAAAGCGATTTTTCAGATGATAATAGTTCATCTGAGATGACTTCCGGTCTTTTACAAGCTTCAAAAGATGCTTTTATGCAGGCCTCGGCGTTCAATTGGGGACAGGCCCGATTTAGAGTTCGGGGTCTCGATAGTGAAAACGGAACGATGATGCTCAACGGTATGGTCATGAATAAACTTTATGACGGAAGACCACAATGGAACAATTGGGGTGGTTTGAATAATGTACTTCGAAATCAGGAATTCTCTGTTGGAACTGCACCTTCCGCTTATACTTTTGGAGGCATTTTAGGAACACAGCAAATTTTTACCCAGGCGTCAATGTATAGAAAAGGAGGACAGCTAACATTTTCAGGAAGCAATACGTCATACAATTGGCGTGCAATTGGAACATACGCTTCCGGAATGAATGTTTCGGGTTGGGCATATGCTGTTTCAGCAGGAAAACGTTGGTCGGATGAAGGTTTTTTTGAAGGAACAAATTTCAAAGCGGAATCTTTTTTTATCAGTGTAGAAAGGAAATTAAATTCTAAGCAATCCTTGAACTTTACAGGCTTTTATACACCCAATTCCCGAGGAAAAAATTCAGCAAATACAGATGAAGTAACGCAATTAACAAACGAAAAATACAATTCGTATTGGGGTTTTCAGAACGGAGAAAAACGAAATGCAAGAGTAAAAAGGGTGGAAGAACCACTTTTAATGTTGAATCATTATTTTAAAATTGATGAAAAGACAAACCTCAATTCGAGCGTTATGTATCAGTTTGGGAAAGTAGGAAATAGTAATATCGATTATCAAAAAGCGGACAGTCCAGACCCAACATACTACCGAAAATTGCCGAGTTATTTCAGTTCGTTTTATGCAAAAGATCAGGGAGAATTTTCAGGTGCTTTTACTCCGGATTATGAAAATGCAGAAAAGAGCAAAATCCTGTTTTGGGAGAATTCTCAAATAGATTGGGATGTGATGTATAGTGCAAATCAAAAACCAATTGCAAATTCAGACAAAACAGTTATTGATTATGAACCAGCGCAGAGTCGTTATGTTTTATATGAAGATCGAACAGACGATAAAACTTTTGCAGTAAGTTCAAATTTGAATGCACAGTTAACAACTAACATTTCTTTTGATGGTGGTGTAAATTTTCGAAACCTGAAATCGCATAATTTTCAATATCTTTTAGATTTACTCGGCGGTGAATATTTTGAAGATATTGATCCGTTTTATAAAGGAAATGAATCACAATCAGATTTACAAAATCCAAATCGGCAAGTAAAAGTGGGGGATACTTATGGCTACAATTATAATTTTTTAGCTAACACAATTGATGCTTTTACACAATTTAAATTCTCTTATAAAAAGACTGATTTTTTTTTGGCTCAATTGTATTCTGTATCTAATTATCAACGGGAAGGATTGTATCAAAACGGAATTTATCCCACAACTTCTCTCGGTAAAAGCCAAAAAGTAAATTTTGAAAATTTTGGCTTCAAAGGTGGGTTTACCTATAAAATTTCCGGAAAACAATCTTTGTTTTTTAATGGATCACATTTGTCAAGAGCACCTTCGCTCCGGAATACATTTTCAAATTCACGACTCAATAATTCTATTGTTGACGGAATAGAAAGTGAAAATATTTCAAGTGCCGAAGCCAATTATGTTTATCATTCCCCCAAATTAAAAATACGTTTGACTGCTTATTATACGTTGATTAAAAACAGCACAAAAACTTCCTTTTTTTATGCCGAAGGTATTTTTGACAACGGCGCAGGTTACGATGCAACAGATGCTTTTGTAAGTCAGACTCTGACACATTTAGACAAGAAAAATAGTGGGGCAGAATTGAGTTTTGAGTATCAAATTTCATCTACCTTAAAAGCGACTTTATCAGCTGCGTATGGTAGTTATACCTATAATAGTAATCCGGATGTTTTGATAATTAACGATGCAAATGCTGTAAAAGCAGATAAACAAACGACTTTTGATTTTGGCAAGGCTTACATTAAAAATTACAAACAAGCGGGAATGCCACAACAAGCTTTTTCGTTGGGACTCGAATATAGAGATCCGAAATTTTGGTGGATTGGTGCTAATATTAATTATCTCACAGAAAGTTATATTGATATTTCTCCAATTACCAGAACAGCACAATTTTATATCAATCCGGCAAATGGTTTTCCTTTTCCGGAAGCTACAAAACAACGAGGTGATGAATTATTAAAGCAGGAAAAGTTTAATCCAATCACATTACTAAATATTTCAGGAGGTAAATCCTGGCGTGTTCATGGAAAATATATTGGACTTTTTTCAAGTGTAAATAATGCTATGAACTCCATATATAAAACGGGTGGTTTTGAACAGGCAAGAAACGCCAACTTTAGAGCTTTAAACCAGGATGTTTCGAGCGGGACACCATCATTTGGCCCAAAATATTATTACGGATACGGTCGGACTTATTTTGTAAATCTTACGATCGGTTTATAAATCTGAAACAGAATTTTTATGAAAAAGCTATTTTTAAATTCAATTTTTACACTTTCATTATTACTTATTTATGGCTGTAATAATGATGTTGAAACGCCTAAATTGGACTGTACTCAACCCGATTTTACAGTCAATAAAACAGTCGAAAAAGTGCATGATCTTGCAGGCACGGTTGCAAAGCAATATGTCTATGATGATATTATAGAAGCCTATGTAGTATCAAGTGATGAAGACGGGAATTTTTTTAAGACCATTTCGTTTCAGACTTTGGCAAAAGAAAGAATTCCCGCAATTGGTTTTAGTGTTCCCGTAGATGCTTCAAATACTTATATCGATTATCGAGTAGGAAATAAAGTGTTTGTAAAACTTAAAAATCAGTTTACAGATTTATTTTATGGAGGATTGCGAATAGGTAGTCTGAATGTGAGTAATGCCGGAGACCCTACTATTGGCCGAATTTCGCAGAATGATTATAAAAATGTATTGAATGCTTCTTGTACAATTGTTGATGAAAACCTATTAGTTAAGAAAATTTCTATTGAAGAAGCATTAGATGATACTAAATTAAATACTTTGATAGAACTTACTGATGTAGAATTTACAGAAGGGGCTCTCGGTCGTCATTACTTTGAAGAAACGAATAATGTCGGAGGTTCGACCAATTGGAATTTACGGGATAAAACAGGCAATCAGATTATTTTCAGGACCAGTAGTTTTGCCAGTTTTTCAGATCAACTGGTTCCCGAAGGAAGCGGAACGGTTCGTGGTATTTTGACAAAATTTGGTTCTGATTATCAAATGGTGATTCGGTCAAAAGAAGATGTTGTAATGAATGGAAAAAGAAATGTTCCATTTTTTGCCGAAGATTTTCAAACGGTAAAAAACAATGTAAATTTTACATTGCCGGGATGGAGCAACATTGTAGAAAAAGCCTCAAAATTATGGAAAAGCATGGTTTATGGCGGGAATGGTTATGCAGAGTTTAATACGACAGGTACAACAGCTGCTGAGAATATTGCCTGGCTGATTTCTCCTAAAATTAATATGACGGGTTATAAAAATGCTGTCTTGTCTTTTAGAAGTGCGCAACATGATTTGAAAATGGATTCCCCTTTAAATGCATTGGAAGTTTATGTTTCTACTAATTTCGATGGCTCGAATGTCACGAAGGCAAATTGGAAAAAATTAGAGGCAAAATTTCCTTCTTTGTCAACGCTGCCCCGCGCTTTTATAAGTTCCGGAGCAATTGATTTATCTGCTTATTCAGGAAATATTCATATTGCATTTAAATATATTGGTTCAGGGAAAGACAAAACCTTAAATGGTGCTTTCATGGTTGATGACATTAAAATTTTTGGCGAAAAGTAGGTTGTGTTTTTTTAAAATGAATTTAAAGTGTTGATTTTTTGGATGATAATTTAGTAGTATATTTTTTTTGAGATTTAAACTATTAAAATTTGATGGAATTTTGTATTTTGGTCATCCCAAATTGATACTTAAAATTATGAAAACCTACTTTATCGCCATCCTGATGATGGTACTTCCATGCTTAGTGCATAGCCAGGACAATACTGCGCCTGTTCGTTTAAAGCAAATTAATATTGTAAAAACAAACTATCAGAACTCGACCGATGGTGAAATTATAAATAAAACTGTTGTGTTTAAAGATGGTAAAATACAGACCATTACCACTTCAGATGTTGTTCAGCATTTCTTTTACAACAAAGCCGGATTACTCGATATGACTGTAAAAGACAAAGTAGGAAGCGATTGGAAAGAAGTTGTAAATTATACTTATGATGCGGATAATAACATCACAAAATTTGTCAAAAAATATCAGGAAGGCCCTGATTATATAACAAAAGTAGTCACCTTCTTTTATGAAGGCGCCAGAATAAAAGTCACGACTAAAAAAAGTACCAATCATCAAAACTTAGTTGATGATATTGAGTATATTGTTGAAAACGGTATTATTGTAAGACGTACTTCTCGTGATAAAAACAAACAGATTGTTGGTAAAATCGAATATGTTTATACCAATGATAATGTGGTAAGACACAAAGGTTTGGTAGGAGATAAAATCTCTAAAACCTATACGTTTGATGATAAAAAATCGGTAGATCAACTTATTGTTCAGACTTTGTTTGGCGATAATTATAAAGTAATTGTACCAATGATTTCTTATCACGAAGATGAGTTTAGCTTTGAAGCAATATCCTATAATAATGAAGTAAATTTTAGTCCGTCATCTAGTGCTTTGGTTGCCGTAAGCAGAAAATATAAATACAACAAATTAAATTTTCCAATTTTCTGTACTCAGATCGAGGAGAACGGAATCGTAAAAACGGAGAAAACATTTATCTACGAATAAAAACTGTATTTTCAGTTAGATTAAACCATTTAGAGTAATTTCTAAATGGTTTTGTTTTTTAAAAATAGCAACAAACTCTTAAATAGAACTTAAAAACAATATTCTATAAGGGTTAGTGTGCTACAAATCATTAAATTTGCACCTTATTCAAAGCTATGTTAGAAAAAGAAGTTATAAATTTTGAAAGAACTGCCATTGTTGGTATTGTGACTCAAAATCAAAGTGAGGAAAAACTTAACGAATATCTTGACGAATTAGAGTTTTTAACCTACACCGCTGGAGGTGAAGTTATCAAGCGTTTTTCGCAAAAAATGGAACGCCCGAATCCAAAGACTTTTATGGGAACGGGAAAAATTGAAGAAATTAATCTTTATGTAAAAGAAAACGACATATCGACTTTAATTTTTGATGATGAATTGTCACCTTCGCAACAAAAAAATATCTCTAAAATTATAGATTGTAAAATCTTAGACAGAACCAATTTGATTCTGGATATTTTTGCACAAAGAGCGGAAAGTTCTTATGCAAGAACTCAGGTTGAGTTGGCGCAATGTATCTATTTATTGCCAAGACTTTCTGGTTTATGGACGCACCTTGAGCGTCAAAAAGGGGGTATTGGTATGCGTGGACCTGGGGAAACGGAGATCGAAACGGACAGACGTATTGTTCGCGACAGAATCTCGTTGCTTAAAGAAAAAATCAAAACGATCGATAAACAAATGGGTGTTCAGCGTAGCAATCGCGGTGCGATGGTACGTGTGGCTTTGGTTGGTTATACCAATGTTGGAAAATCGACTTTGATGAATGCTGTTGGTAAAAGTGATGTTTTTGTTGAGAATAAATTATTCGCAACCCTGGATACAACGGTTCGAAAAGTGGTGATAAAGAACTTACCATTTTTACTTTCGGATACTGTAGGTTTTATTAGAAAATTGCCAACACAATTGGTAGATTCTTTTAAAAGCACACTTGATGAGGTTCGTGAAGCCGATTTACTATTGCATATTGTAGACATTTCGCATCCTGATTTTGAAGATCATATTGCATCTGTAAATCAGACTTTGCAGGATATTAAGGCACATGAAAAACCTGTAATTATGGTTTTCAATAAAATTGATGCCTACAAACATTTGACGATCGATGAAGATGATTTAATGACGGAGAAAACACCAAGACATTATACGCTTGACGAATGGAAAGCAACCTGGATGCATCGTTTGGGAGAAGAAAATGCATTATTTATTTCGGCAACCAATAAAGAAAATTTTGAGGAATTTAGAGAAAGGGTTTACGAAGCAGTTCGCCAGATTCATATTACGAGATTTCCTTATAATAAATTCTTGTATCCGGATTATAAAGATGCAATCGAAAAAGAAGAAGAATAAGAATTTTTTTTACCGTAAAGTGCGCAAAGATTTTTTATATTAAGGTAAAATAAAATGCAAAGTTCGCAAAGCTAAATCAACATCCAGCTTTGCGAACTTTGCATTTTATAAATAAGCTTTAAAAAAAATCTTTGCGCTCTTTGCGGTAAAATAGTACAAGGATTAAAATCCAAAATTAAGCCCTAAACCAAATACTTCTCTGGTTTGAAGACCCTGATAGGCATTGTCGTCATAAATTGCCTGAAAGGATAAATTGGCCGACAAAAATTTGTTCACTTTCATGATAATATTAAGCGAGTAATCGATATCAACATTTTGAGGATCTTCTAAATAATTAGAATATAAATTCAAAGTATTTTCGGCTGTTACATTGGTCATAATCGCGAGTTTGTAATATAGTGAAGCGTAGAAACCCAGTTCATAACGCATACTTTTACCTTCATCAACGCCAAAATACTCTCCGTCTACATAAGGCAGACTAGTTAGCTGATTTATACCTGTAGTGTAAGCGCTATCGACAAAAGTAAATTTTGAAGTAAGTGGTGCAAAGTTGATTTTCAGATTAGCATCTTTTGTCCAGTAAATTCCGGGACCAGTGGTTAGATAGCCCGGAGACATAAACTTAGTCCTTTCGGTTCTGATTTCTTTTCCGTTAGGATCCTGACCATAAATATAACCTGTTGAAAACTGAGTTCTAAAATTCAGAAAGTAAGAGTAATACCATTGACCAAAAGCTTTTTTCCCGACAATGGAATTGAATTCTAATCGGTCATCTGTTTTTTTTGTGAAGTCATCATTTTTGGTCTGTAAAAGTCCATAAGAAGCAAGAACTTTATTGTCCCAGGTTATGTCGTCTTTTTTGTAATTGAAATCGTAGTTGATTCCGAGAGTCCCTGAAAAGCTGTCTTCACCTCCGGCAATCCAATTATTAAAACTCGATTGATTTAATAAAAGTGAAACAGTTCCTTTTGTCTTCCAACCTTCTCCTTCAATAGTATCGTTAATTTTTTTTACTGCTTTTTCAGTATTCTGAATTAATTCTTTTTCGGTGTTTTGGGCTTGTACAAAAGGGAAGTTTACTAAAATGAAAAGTAATAACGTTAGCTTTCTCATAGTCTTTAGTTTAGAAGTGTATTAACAAATATACTAAAAACCGTTAAAAGGTTCGGTATTAATTGATCGTAAAAGAAAGTTATTTCTTAGTTTCTTTGTACAGCGGAACTGCTGAACAAGCTTCTCCGTACATAATGCTTCTGGCAAAAGGTTGCAGATATGTAGTGGCTAAAATATACGCACGCATTGGAACTGGTTTTTTCGAACAGCCCTTTACGATGACAGGTTTGTTTTTGTACTCTGAATAATCAATGTTTTTTAAGATTTCTTCGTATAAACTGCCGTCTAAATCTTCGATAGTTCCATTCACTACTTTTTTTGCATAAGGTGTCAGATGAACACTCACTAAAATTAATGCCCAAGCCGGAACAATGGCATCAGTACTACAATTTACAGCTACATATTGATCCTGATATTGTGACCAATCATGATTTTTTAAATGCTCTCTAAAGTCTTTTTCTTTCAATAAAAATCCTTCTAAAAGCCATTGCGAAATGTCAATTTGCACACGCATTCCCCTTGGATAATAATCTTCCAAATCGAATACTTCGAGTGCGCTGTTTGCAACTTTATTGATGATTTCTTCCATTTTATTTAGTTTTCAGTCGCAGTCTCAGTCACAGTGAAAGCTGTAAACTGAGACTGTAAACTGTATACTTTTAAAGCATTCCTAATTCTAATTTTGCTTCTTCGCTCATTAAATCTTTGCTCCAAGGCGGATCGAAAGTAATTTCAACATCCACATCTTTGATATGTTCGATTGTTTTTACTTTTTCTTCTACTTCTCTTGGTAAACTTTCCGCTACAGGGCAGTTTGGCGACGTTAATGTCATTAAGATTTTTACTTCGTAATCTGTGTTAACCATTACATCGTAAATCAATCCTAATTCGTAAATATCTACAGGAATCTCCGGGTCGTAAATTCCTTTTAAAACTTTTACAATAGATTCTCCTAATTCGTTTGTGTCAATTTCTTGTTCCATTTTTTTGTTTTTTTTCCACCATATAAGTAATATAAGTTCATTTAAAAAGGGGCGTTATTCTGCAACTCTATAAAAATGGTTTTAGATCATTTAAGCGACGGGCTTATAATCTCTTATATTACTTATATGGTTTAATTTTAATTTTTATTCTTCAAGCCATCGATATAATTCGTTGACATATGTTTTTTGGCCTTCGTGATAAATATTTGTGACGTTGAAATTTATCATTAATCCTATCGGGCATTTTAAAAGTTTCATATATGACATTAATTTGGCAATATGAATTGGTATAACTTGATCGACAGATTTTAGTTCAACGACTAAACAATTTTCAATAAATAAATCACATCTCAAATCTGATTTTAATTCGAGACCTTTATATTCAACTGGAATTATCAATTCAGATTGAAAATTAATTCCTTTTAAAGATAATTCTTTAATCATGCATTGATGATAAATGTTCTCCAAAAGTCCGGCTCCAATGCTTTTATGAACTTCAATTGCTGCTCCATTAACTTGATAAATTAAATCTTTCAAATATTTCTTCGTTATCATTACTATTTTTCAGCAATAATAAGAAATATAAAAGAAAGATAAAACTTACTTTTTATTTTTTCCACCATGTAAGTAATGTAAGTTCATTTAGAAGATTGGATTTTAACCTTTTCTTATATTTTAACTTATAAGCCCAGCGAACACAAAGCTTATAATCCCTTAGATGGACTTATATGGTTTAAAATAAAACTTTAATTGTTTTTTGCATTAAAAGCCAAAGCGTACATTTTGATGTTTTTAATCATCGACACTAAGCCGTTTGCACGTGTTGCTGATAAATGTTCTTTTAAACCAATTTCATCAATAAATTGAGTGTCCGCATTTATAATATCTTCTGCTTTTTGATTCGAGAAAGCACGGATTAAAATCGCGATTATTCCTTTGGTTAAAATAGCATCGCTATCTGCAGTGAAGACAATTTTGTCATCGTTTTGTTCACCATGCAACCAAACTTTCGACTGGCATCCTTTGATTAAATTCTCGTCAGTTTTGTATTCTTCATTAATTAACGGAAGACTTTTTCCTAATTCGATGATGTACTCATAACGTTGCATCCAATCATCGAACATTGAGAATTCATCTATTATTTCGTTTTGTATCTCTTTTATTGTCATAATTATTTTTTAGCAAAATCCGTCAGCAAATTTACCAATTTTTCGATTTCCTTTGGAGGAAAACCATTGTCGAAACCTTTCGTTTCGTATGTTTTTGGATTCTGTATTATTTTTAAATTTCCGATTGCCGCGCCATCATAAAAACGTTTTTCTGTTGGTGCTTTTAAAGCAGAGAGACTATCTAAATTTATTTTCTCAAATTCCGATACAATTTTATTCCATTTTGCATTATCTATTTCAGTTACAATTGCTTCGGTATCTCTTCCATTTGTTACCGCGACTTTTTGATCTTTAACGACAATTCTTTTGTATAGTCCGCGAGACATGGCAGTGTATTCGATTTCAGTTCCTGTCATATCTGTTTTTTTTTGACTTGAACAGCCCGTTCCAATAAAAAGAACCAGGAGTAATAAAGATATTGTTCTCATAAAATGTGTTTTAGCTTAACATGGTTTTTGCTTTTTTAACCGCTTCAACCATAGCGTCAATTTCTTCTTTGGTATTGTAGAAAGAAAACGAAGCACGAATGGTTCCCGGAATACAAAAGAAATTCATGATGGGTTGTGCGCAATGGTGACCTGTACGAACGGCGATTCCTAATTTATCGATAATAGAACCGACATCGTAAGGATGAATTCCATCAATATTAAACGAAACCACAGAAGCTTTATTTTTTCCGGTTCCGTAAATTTTCAGGCCTTCAATTTCTAATAGACTTTTTGTAGCGTGTGCTAATAATTCGTTTTCGTACTGTTGAATATTTTCGAAACCAATATTGTTTAAGTAATCGATAGCAGTTCCCAAAACAATTCCGCCAGCAATATTTGGCGTTCCGGCTTCAAATTTATGAGGAAGATCAGCATAAGTCGTTTTCTCGAAAGTCACTTCTTTGATCATTTCGCCACCGCCCTGATAAGGAGGAAGTTTGTTTAACCATTCTTCTTTTCCGTATAAAATTCCGGTTCCGGTTGGACCGCACATTTTATGTCCTGAAAAAGCATAAAAATCACAATCTAATTCCTGAACATTTGGTTTTAAATGTGGAACTGCCTGTGCACCATCAATCAAAACAGCAGCACCAACCGCATGTGCTTTATCAATAATATATTTTATCGGATTGATGATTCCCAATGCATTCGAAATATGATTTACGGTAACGACTTTAGTTTTTTCTGATAACAGAGCATCAAAAGCTTCCATGATCAATTCACCATTTTCGTTCATCGGAATCACTTTTAAAGTTGCTCCGGTTTTTTCGCATAACATTTGCCAGGGCACAATATTACTATGGTGCTCTAAAGACGAAACAATTACTTCATCGCCTTGTTTTAAAATAGATGCAAAACCATTCGTAATTAAATTGATTCCGTGTGTTGTTCCAGAAGTAAATAGTACTTCGTGAGCAAATTTTGCATTAATATGTTGTTGTACTTTACCACGAGAAACTTCGTAAGCATCAGTAGCTAATTGACTTAAAGTGTGAACACCTCTATGGATATTGGCGTTTATTTCCTGATAATATTTCACTTCAGCATCGATCACAATTTGTGGTTTTTGTGAAGTCGCTCCGTTATCGAAATATACCAATGGTTTTCCGTTTACTTTTTGTGAAAGTATCGGAAATTCAGCTCTTATTTTTTGGATATCTAGCATGTCTTATTTAGAAAAATTCTATTTACAAAAGTACTAAAACTAAATTTGTTTCTACGGCAATTCGATAATTTCCTTTTATAGTACCATCAATTGCAGGCTTAAATGTTGAATCTGTAAAATTAGATTTGATTTTATAAATTATATGAAATGGAAATCTAAATTAAGTACTAATATCGTGAGGATAAATTATTTATATTGCAGTAAAAATAGCCGTTAGCATTATGAAAAAATTTCTCAAAGTTCTTGCTCTTGTTTTGGTTCTTGCCTTTTTGTATTTCGGATTTACAACTTATCCGAAGCTTGATCTGATTTCTGGTTTCTCAGCCAAAAGTGTCGCTTCTGGTCATTTTATGGATAATCGGCCGTTAGACCTGATCCAGAAAACGGACAATGATATTGATATGATTGATCTGGCTAAAAATTCTATTGATGAAGCAGGTAAGTTTGCAACAGCTTCTGTTTATGGTTTAAAAGAAAGAAAAGCGATTTATCGAGAAGGTTTAGGTGCAACTTTAATCAATGAAGATTTTGATGTTTCGAAACCGTATTTACTTCCAAAAAGAACAAAATTGGTCAACCATCTTCCTTTTCCTTATGGGAATAATGAACCAAAAGATACTACGTTTTCAAATGTTGATTATACAAAATTGAAAAGTGCTGTTGATAATTCATTTGATAAAAATGGAGGAAAGAAAAAGAGAACCCGTGCCGTTGTGGTTTTGTATAAAGATAAATTGATAGCCGAAAAATACGATACCGGTTTTAATAAAGACAGTAAAATTTTAGGCTGGTCGATGACAAAAAGTATCACAAGTTCTGCCTTTGGTGTTTTGGCCAAACAAGGAAAAATTGATATTTACAAACCGGCTCCAATTGCAGAATGGCAAAAAGACGATCGTAAAATTATCACGATTAATGATTTGCTTCATATGAATTCCGGTTTAGAATGGGAAGAGAATTACAGTACGATTTGCGATGCGACCAAAATGCTTTTTCAGGCAGAAGATATGGGGAAAGTGCAAATGGATAAACCGGCACAATTTAAACCCAACACGCATTGGAATTACTCCTCTGGAACAACTAACTTATTATCCAGAATTTTAAGAAGCCAATTCAAAACACAACAAGAATATCTTGATTTTTGGTACAGCGCCATAATTGACAAAATCGGAATGAATTCGATGATTGTCGAACAAGATATGTCAGGAACTTTTGTGGGTTCTTCTTACGGATGGGCGACGCCACGAGACTGGTCAAAATTTGGATTGTTATACCTTCATAAAGGAAACTGGAACGGAGAACAAATCTTAGATGAAAGCTGGGTAAAATATACGGCTACACCAACCAATACTTCTGAAGGAAAATATGGAGCACAATTTTGGTTAAATGCCGGAGGGAAATTCCCTGATGTTCCTCGTGATATGTTTTATTGCAGTGGTTACCAAGGTCAAATGGTGGCGATTATTCCGTCTTTAGATATGGTAATTGTGAGAATGGGAGTGAAGGAAGAAGAACTTGGATTTGATTTTAATGGGTTTTTGAAAGGGATAATTTCTTCTGTAAAAAAATAAAATTTTAACCGCAAAGACGCCAGGTAAAAAGCGCAAAGTTCGCAAAGTTTAAATCTAAACTTTGCGAACTTTGCGTAAATCTTTGCGAACCTTGCGGTTAAGCTTTCTACAAATCAAATCCTAAATTCACACCCAATTTCATGGCAATGATTTTAGTAATTCTTTGTTTTAATTCCGGTATTTTGATGCTTTCGATAACGGCATTTGAGAATGCGTACATCAATAAAGCTTTAGCTTCTTTTTTAGGAATACCACGAGATTGCATGTAGAACATGGCAGTTTCATCTAATTGTCCAACAGTACAACCGTGAGAACATTTTACGTCATCAGCAAAAATTTCTAATTGTGGTTTTGCGTTGATAGTTGCTTTGTCGCTCAATAAAATATTGTTGCTTTTTTGGAAAGCATTTGTTTTTTGAGCTTCTTTTTCTACCAAAACTTTTCCGTTGAAAACTCCAGTCGAACGATCAGAGAAAATTCCTTTATAATCCTGGAAACTTTCGCAATTTGGCGTTGCGTGGTTTACCAAAGTATAATGATCAACGTGTTGCTTTTCGCCAATGATCGTGATTCCGTTTAGGGTACTTGTCAATCTTTCTCCAAAATGATAGAAGTTCAAATTGTTACGAGTCAGATTTCCTCCAAACGAGAAGGTATGTACGTAAACATGACTTTCTTGTTGTTGCGAAACGTAAGTGTTGTCAATTAAGTTCGCTTCAAGATTGTCATTTTGAATTTTGTAGTGATCCACAATCGCACGTTTTTGAGCAAAAATCTCAGTAACCGAATTGGTTAAAACCGGATTCTCATTCAAACTTTGGTGACGTTCGATAATTTGAACATGTGAATTTTCTCCAACAATGATCAAATTTCTTGGCTGAACCAACAAAGCAGATTCATTTCCTGTTGAGAAATACATGATCTCAATAGGTTTGTCAGCCACTTTCTTTTGCGGAATATTGATAAAAGCCCCTTCACTTGCAAAAGCAGTATTCAACGAAGTCAAGCTTTCGTCTTTACTTGCAATTTGGTTGAAGTATTTGTCGATAACCATTTTATATTTTGGTTTAGTCAATGCCGATGACATCAGGCAAACATCAATTCCGTCATGCGTAGTAGAAGACAAATGCGAACTGAAAACACCATCAATAAACACTAATTTATAAGTGTCGATTTCGTGTAAAAAATATTTTTTTACCTGATTAAATTCGATTGCATTTTCCTGCTTAGGAAAAACCGTAAAGTCATTTTTTAAGATGGCGTTTAACGATGTATATTTCCAGGCTTCTTCTTTTTTGGTTGGGAAACCTTTATTTTCGAAGTTTTTTAAGGCATTTGTGCGAATGTCATGTAAATCTGAATGTACATCGACACGCTCTTCAAAAGCCATAAAAGACGATACTAATTTTTCTTTTAAATCCATTTTCGTAGTTGTAAGTTATGAGTTATGAGTTATGAGTTTTTGCAAACTGCAAACTGTAACTGTAAACTAGTTTTCTGCTTTAATCCAGTCGTATCCTTTTTCTTCCAATTCGTAAGCCAATTCTTTTCCGCCTGATTTTACGATTCTTCCGTTGTAAAGAACGTGAACGAAATCCGGAACGATATAATCTAACAAACGTTGGTAGTGCGTGATAACGATAATTGCGTTTTTCTCGCTTTTTAATTTGTTAACTCCGTTAGCCACAATTCTTAAAGCATCGATATCAAGACCAGAATCGGTTTCGTCAAGGATAGCCAATTTTGGTTCTAACATAGCCATTTGAAAAATCTCGTTTCTTTTTTTCTCTCCTCCGGAAAAACCTTCGTTTAAAGAACGAGATAAAAATTTACGATCGATTTCTAATAATTCAGATTTCTCGCGAATTACTTTTAGCATTTCGTTTGCCGGCATTTCCTCTTGTCCGTTTGCTTTACGAGTTTCGTTGATGGCAGTTTTCATGAAGTTCGTTACGCTTACTCCAGGAATTTCTACAGGATATTGAAACGAAAGGAAAACTCCTTTGTGTGCTCTTTCTTCAGGAGCAAGATCAGCAAGATCTTCTCCGTCAAGGAAAACTTGTCCGTCAGTAACTTCGTAGTTTTCGTTTCCGGCAATAACAGCCGAAAGTGTACTTTTTCCAGAACCGTTTGGTCCCATGATAGCGTGTACTTCGCCAGCTTTAACTTCTATATTAATTCCTTTAAGGATTTCTTTATCACCAATTCCGGCGTGAAGGTTTTTTATTGATAACATTGTTTTTTTATTTTTATATAAATGTCAATTCTATTTTTGTTGTTTGGTTCAGGATGTTGGCATTAAAATGCGCGTGTCCTAAATATTCCATGCCTAAATAATCGGCTGTTTTTTTGAACGGAATGTAAAAACTCTCTTCAATTTCGTTGTCGTGTGAATTTGATATCACACCAATTTTCTTCCCTCTAAGCTTTCGTCCGGTTTCTTTTTCAATTCGGATTAAATCCGAAAAGCGATCAAAGAAAACCTTCATTATTCCACTCATATTATACCAATATATTGGCGTTGCAAAAATTAAAGTGTCGTAATCTTCAAGTATTCTTCTAATTAAAGGAAGAAAATCGTCTTCTCTGTTTTTGCTTTCGTAATCATAATGAGAAATATTATAATCACTTAAGTCAATCACATCAATTCCCGATTCTTTTGCAATTTCATCGACAATTTTTGTTGTGTTTCCGTTTTTTCTGGCTGAACCTAAAATGATGACTTTTTTGCTTTCCATCTTTCATTTATCCAACAGATCCTTCTAAAGAAATCTCTAATAATTTTTGAGCTTCAACAGCAAATTCCATTGGTAGTTTGTTCAAGACATCTTTACTGAAACCGTTTACAATTAAGGCAATCGCTTTTTCAGTCGGGATACCTCTTTGGTTGCAATAAAATACCTGATCTTCTCCAATTTTACTTGTAGTTGCTTCGTGCTCTATTTTAGCCGATGGATTTTTACTTTCAATATAAGGGAAAGTATGCGCTCCACAATTGTTACCCATTAATAATGAATCACATTGCGAAAAGTTTCTTGCGTTCTCAGCTCTTGGGCTAATTTGCACTAATCCACGGTAACTGTTTTGTGATTTACCAGCCGAAATACCTTTAGAAATAATAGTCGATTTAGTGTTTTTACCTAAATGGATCATTTTAGTTCCTGTATCTGCCTGTTGGTAATTATTGGTAACGGCAATCGAATAAAATTCTCCTACCGAATTGTCTCCTTTTAATATACAAGAAGGATATTTCCAGGTTACAGCAGAACCTGTTTCTACTTGTGTCCATGAAATTTTAGCGTTCGTTTCGCATAAACCTCTTTTAGTTACGAAATTATAAACTCCACCTTTTCCTTCTTTGTTTCCAGGGAACCAGTTTTGAACGGTAGAATATTTAATTTCGGCATCATCCAAAGCGATTAATTCAACCACAGCAGCGTGCAATTGGTTTTCGTCACGACTTGGAGCCGTACAGCCTTCAAGGTATGAAACGTAACTTCCTGCATCAGCAATAACAAGCGTTCTTTCGAATTGCCCTGTTCCTGCCTGATTGATTCTGAAATAAGTTGAAAGTTCCATTGGACAACGAACGCCTTTTGGAATATAACAGAAACTTCCGTCAGAGAAAACTGCTGAGTTTAATGCTGCGTAGAAATTGTCTTTCTGAGGGACAACAGTTCCTAAATATTTTTTTACCAATTCAGGGTGCTCTTTAATAGCTTCAGAAATCGGACAGAAGATAATTCCTTTTTCTCCCAAAGTTTTTTTGAAAGTAGTAGCTACAGAAACAGAATCGACAACAATATCCATAGCGACATTGTTCATCATTTTTTGTTCATCGACAGAGATTCCTAACTTTTTGTACATTTCTAAAAGTTCCGGATCTACATCGTCTAATGTTTTAGTAGGATCTACTTGTTTTGGAGCTGAATAATAAGAAATAGCCTGGAAATCTGGTTTTTGATAATGAACATTTGCCCATTCCGGCTCAATCATTTCTTTCCATGCACGGAAAGCTTCGATACGCCAATCAGTCATCCATTCCGGTTCTTCTTTTTTAAGAGAAATAGCTCGCACGATATCTTCGTTTAAGCCAATAGGAAACGTCTCCGATTCGATGTCGGTATAGAACCCGTATTCGTATTCTTTAGTTTCGAGTTCGATTTTTAAATCGTCTTCTGTGTATTTGCTCATTTTTGATGTAAAGATTTAAAGATGTAATTTTTCAAAAATTTCAAAGAAATTACTCTTTATTAGTCTTGTTATTCTTTGTTAATTATAGTGAGAATGACTCTCCGCAACCACAAGTTCTGCTTGCATTTGGATTATTGAATACAAATCCTTTTCCGTTTAGCCCTCCAGAAAATTCTAAGATTGTTCCGGCTAAATATAGAAATGATTTTTTCTCCACTGCAATTGTTATGTCGTTGTCTACGAATATTTTATCGTCTTCGCCTTTGGTTTTATCAAATTTTAAATCATATGATAAACCAGAGCATCCGCCACTTTTCACACCTACGCGTACATAGTCGTGTGCGGCATCAAAACCATCATCTTTCATCAAGTCGATGATTTTCTTTTTGGCTGTATCAGAAACTTTTATCATTGTATATGGTATTTGTTTTTTCTTTCATTTTAAATTCACTTTTAAAAACAGTAATCAAAATATTACATTTTTAATGTGCTGTGTTTCAATGTTCAAATGAAATTGTCTGCAAAGATACGACTTAAAAACCTTTTTCCATAACGGTTCACATTATTATAACAAATGTTAAAATAGATAGAAGTTATTTTGTTTTATAAAATTCTATTTTAGGATAGATAAATCTTATTTTTTTGATCAGTTGAAAATAAAAGCTTATTTAATTTTAAAGCTGCTAATAATGTTTGTTTTAAGTTAAAATACCGTATTTATACGTATTTCAACTAGTAAAATTGTGGTATTTTTGCAGAAAGTTAGGAGTAATTATGAAAAAACATTATAAAAATGGGTGGATAAAATCACTTTTTGCACTATTATTTGTTTTTGGATTAGGTGCTACATTTTATATTTTTAGTAAAGAGTCAAGTCTTGATTTTGATTTGTCTAAAAATATAACAGATAAAAAACAAAATACAGTACAATTAAGTGAACGCGAACTCGCTCAAAAAGATATACTAGATTCTTTAAACATTCTAAAATTGGCTTATGATGTTGCAATTTTAGAGAAGACATCATTATCGCAACAATTAGAAATTGAGAAAAGAAATGTTGAAAATCTGATGGAAATCATTAGAGCATCAAAGAATCCTTCGGTGGAACAAATAGTGTTATATCGCAATCAACTTTCTGACCTGAGACTCTCATTAAGTTCGAACGTGTTGGAGGTTAAAAAGCTAAAGTCTCAAAATAAAAATTTATTAACTGAAATTGAGAATCAAAATGTGGTTATGTATCAGCAAAAGGCTGAAAATGACACTTTAGTTTCTAAACAAAAAAAGTTGGAATCAACTTTAAAAGATGCCTCAAAACTAACCATGAATAATTTTAAGGTGGTGGCACTTCTTGAGAAAAAATCCGGAAAAGAACTGGAAACAGATAAAGCTAAAAATGCTCAAAAGCTCAAAGTAAGTTTTACCATAAATGGAAATTCGATTGCAAAAACCGGAAAAAGGATTTTTTATGTTCAGGTTTTGGATCAAAAAAACAAGGTTTTAGGTGAAGATAAATTAATCGAATTCGGAAATGATAAAGCTTTAGTTTACAGTTTTATAGTAGCAGTTGATTTTCAGGGAAAACCGGCAAATGTTTATGGAATTCTGAATTCTGATGAAAGTCATTTTCCAAAAGGAACTTATTTTGTCAACTTCTTCGACAAACAGGAAATTTTTGGAAACACTTCGATTACGCTGGAATAAATTCTTATAAAGATTTTAGGGAAAAATTTCTAGTATAAGGAAATTGGATTTCCTAGATTTGTTCAATAAGAAATATACTCTCATGAAACTTTACCCAATAGAATCCGGAAATTTTAAATTAGACGGAGGCGCTATGTTTGGTGTTGTTCCTAAAACAATTTGGAATAAAACCAATCCGGCCGATGCGAACAATTTAATTGATATTGCAGCACGTTGTTTGCTTATTGAAGATCAAAATCGCCTGATTTTGATTGATACAGGAATGGGAAACAAACAATCAGAGAAATTTTTTGGTTATTACTCGCTTTGGGGATCACACTCGATTGATAAATCGCTTGCAAAATATGGTTTTCACCGCGACGATATTACGGATGTTTTTATGACGCATTTGCACTTTGATCATTGTGGGGGAAGTGTGCAATGGAACGCTGATAAAACGGGATACGAGCCTGCTTTTAAAAATGCTAAATATTGGACTAATGAAAATCATTGGAAATGGGCAACCCAGCCAAATCCAAGAGAAAAAGCTTCTTTTTTATCAGAGAATATTTTACCGATGCAGGAAAGTGGACAATTGAATTTTATAAAACGCCCTGACGTTGATTTTGGTTTTTCTGAAGAAATGAATTTCGGAATTTTTTATGTTGATGGCCATACCGAAAAACAGATGATTCCGCATATTCAATATAAAGACAAAACAATTGTTTTTTGTGCTGATTTATTGGCTACAGCAGGGCATATTCCGCTTCCTTATGTAATGGGATATGATACGCGACCTTTATTGACCATGCCTGAAAAAGCAAAACTATTAAATGCAGCAGCAGATCAGAATTATTATTTGTTTCTGGAGCACGATGCTCACAATCAAATTATAACCGTTGAGCATACTGAAAAAGGTGTACGATTAAAGGAGATTTTCACTTGCGACGATATTTTCTAATATCTATTTAATGTCAAAATTATAGATTTTTCTTTTTCATTTTTAATGAACAAAAGCAGGTGCTTTTTATTTAAGTAAAATCTGTATTTCATTAACACATTAATAAGATTATTTAGGTTAATTATTGTTAAAATTTTTAATAGAAAAATTTTTGCAACTGTCTGATTCATTAGGCTTTATAGTTGTGTAAAATTAATGCAAACTTCATTCTTTTACAGGGTTTTAAAGTTGTTTTTTTGAAATATTATAAATAGGTTTGTAGCTCAAAATTATTAATAATTAACCTATGAAAAAAATCATTATTTTTATTTTATTCATGTCTGTCTTTAGCTCAAAAGCGCAGAAAGTAGATTTGGATCGTTTTTATTTTAACGTCAGTTATCAAATTCTTCCAAAAGAGCCAGTACCTTTTGAAAAAAGAACTTTTTCTTCGAGAGTAAGACTAGGCGGAGCTTTACAAAGTTATATAGATCCAATGAGTCTAAATGACAAGATTAATATATTTGGCTGGAAAAAAGTGGAGGAAAACGGTACAGTTGATATTGAACTTAATTTAGAAGATTTTGTCGAAAGTGGTGCTTCTCCTCAAACCAGAGTTGATGAAAAGAAAGACAAAGACGGACGAGTGACGAGCAGAACAGAATACTACTCTGTTACATCAACATATGCCGCCAGAGGTTATGCTAAAATAAAAGGCCCACATACACCAGCTGAAACAGATGCAAAAGTTCAGGCAGAAAAAACTATACAAGCTGCTGCACCAACTAACAGATTTTTGAAAAATGCTGTTGTTAAAAAAGATACTACAGCTGTTACTGATGGTTATAACATTAGTTTTAACGGAACATTAGAGTATAAATCAAAAGAATATACAGATCCTTCTGCACCAATGAAGGAATTTCGTCTAAACAGAGGGGCTATCCGTGACCAAAAACTTAGAGAATTTGCAGACAATTCATTAAATAGTTTTAATTATAATATCAATTATACTTACGGGTTCAAGCCTAAAAATGATAATGAGATCCTTTGGATTTTGGATGCTAAAAGCGATGAAGGAAATGCACAAATTGAAGCAATTCAGGCAGTTAAAGCTTTGTTTGCTACTATGAAAGCTGATGAACCAATAGATGATCTAAAATCAAACATGCAGCCTTTAATTGAATATTTTGATTCTTTGAAAACGAAGTATCCGGAAGACAACAAGCCTTCTCGTAAATTGAGATATTCTGCTTACTATAATTTGGCTGTGATTTACATAATGTTAGATCAGCCAGAAAAAGCGATTGCTGAATCAGAAAAATTAATTGCTAACGATTACGATAAAAGCGACGGAAAAGGTTTGATCGAAAAAGCTAATAAATTAATCGCAAGTTTTAAAGCGTCGAAATTAAATACCACACATAACCCAGCCCTTAAATAGAAATACATGAAAAACATTACAAAAATTATTTTATTACTGGTTCTTACTGGTATAAATCAAACTGTTTGTGGTCAGATGACTTCAATGGCTTTTGGTAAGACGACTGCCATTACAAACAGACTAAATTTACGTGGACCTGTTCCGCCAGTAGATACTAAGTACGGAAAGTATAAATCATACGAAATGGTTTTAGATCTGTCACCAGGTTTAGAAAGCAGTTTCAATCTTAGAAAACTACCTTTTTCTGCAGAAAAATTCAATGAAAGTTTCGCAATCTCAGGTCTAAAAAAATCTAACGACGGAGATTTTAAAATTAAATACAATTTAACTCGTTATGAGTTAATACACGACGAGGATTATTTAGAAACTTATTACCAAAAAGCACCTGCTTATTATATTGGTTTAGAGTCTAATCTAGAAATCTCTGATAAATCAGGAAAAGTAATTTACAAAAGATATACTACTCCTAAAGTATGTATGTTTGTTACAAATCCATCAGATACTTATGACAATTTAGCTTTTAAAATATTAAGTGATAATTTTAATGCGATGATTGCTGAGTTTGAAGGATTTTACTTGTACGGTCCGGCGATTAACAAATTAAAATATGTTGATCTTGAAAAGAAGAAAAAATCAAAATCTACTTTTAATGTAGACGAGTTCAATCAATCTGTTCAGGTTTTACCAACTTTAGTTGATGTAGACAGAGAAAATTGGGCAGATTTATTTGGAGAAGCACAAAAATATTGGTTAGAATATGTGAATTTTCAAGATAAAGAAGATGAAGATTTAGCTAAAAAAATAAGATTTAGTGCCAACTATAATCTGGTTGCTACTTATATTCTTTTAGGAAATGTTGATGAGGCTAATAAATATATGCCTGGAGTAAAAGAAAATGAAAAAAGCTTTTTAGGTATGAGAGATGATTATCCTTACTTAACACGTGTAATCGAAGATATTGATAAATATAAAAAGATTACTGAAAAAGCATTTACAATTGAAGCTATTCAGGCAGAACCAGTTTTGGCTGCTTACAAAAAATCGCCTAATGCGTTTAAATATGCTGAGTTTGATGGTGAAGTTTTAGATGTAGATGCAAAAGTTTTCAAAGGTAAGGTTAGAATCATCAGTGATTTCCCGGAATTGGTAGATTTGAGAACAGAACAAACGGTATCTGGTTTTAGAGCTATGATGGATGGTATTGGTTCAGAAAAAAGTAGTGTCAGAATCTATATTGAAGGACAGAAAAAACCTGAAAAAACAAACTTGAAAAAGGTTGTTAACATTAAAGACAATGAAGGCAGAATGTACATTGTAGGTAAAGCTGGAAGAGGAGTTCCTCTAGTATCATTAGGTGATAAAGTAGAAACCAATACAAAAAGATATTCATTGTTCGAAGAAGTTAAAAAAGGAGGTAAAGTTTCATTGTATCATGAATTCTTTCCACAGGATGATTATTCTTTGAAAAAACCAGCTCAGGATGAATTCTTTAGTCCACCAGTTTTCCTTGGAAGAAGAAAAGCATTAAGAGAATATTTTTCTGATTGTCCACAAATGATCGAAAGCATTGATAAAGGTGCTTATGACTTTGAAAACAAAGAAACTTATATCAAAATGTTTGATGATTATACTAAATTATGTGGTAACTCATAATTCTATTCAGAAATATTTTAAGAAAGGGCTGTCTTTAGACGGCCCTTTTTTATGCGTTTAAAGGAGGAAAAATCTAATCAAATTTCCACCCAAACCTGGTTTGAAAAATGTAGCCGTATTTTGAGGTGTCGTCAGGTTTGTCATTCTAAACCAACGAAATTTTGATGAAGAAATTAAAGTAATAAAACAGCAAAAATCCCATTTTCAACGGAATGAAAATGGGATTTTTGTATTGTGGAGAATTAATATTTATTCGATTATAATTTTCTTCGCTGATGCAGCATCCTGATTAATTAAGTATAAATAATAAACTCCTTTTGGTAATTCGGACAAATCTATGCTATTGTTTGTATTGCCAGAATCCAAATTAAATGATTTAACCAATTGCCCGATGGTATTGTAAACGGTTACTTTGTCTAAAGCGATATTGTTGATGCTTACTTCACCTTTTGTTGGGTTTGGATATACAACAACTTTATCGAAAACAGATTCTTCTACACCTAACGAACAAGTTGCAGAATAAACAGTAGTTTCTTCTTTAATTTTAGACCAATTCGCATTTGAATATGCCGGATCATCAACTTTGATACAACCAAGTGTTTTATTGCCTAGAAAACTCGTGTATATTGCAGTTTCAGATTTTTTGCCAGATTGTGATGGTAAAATGAAGTTTTTATTATTTCCATTCTGGACATTAAGTGATGTTAACGGATTGAATTCTAAGAAAACAAGTTCTAAATTAGGATTTTGAGATAAATCTAAAGTTGTGAGTTGGTTCCAGGATAACTGTAGCCTCTTCAATAATGGATTTTTGGTAAGATTTAATGTTGTTAATTTGGCATTATTAAAGTATAGGTTTACCAGTTTTGGATTCGATGTAACATCTAATGTTGAAATGTCAGTATAGATACAATTTAAATCCAAAAGATTTGGCAAATTAGATACATTTAGTGTAGTCAATTTGTTATTACCACAATAAATCATTTCTAATTCAGGATTTGAAGAAAAATCTATATTGGTCAATAAATTTTGATCTGCTACAACATAATGCAGTTTTTTGTTTTGAGATAAATCAATTGTTGAAATCTGATTCATACTGAATGTTAGATTAAATAATTCAGTATTTGCGGTGATATCTAAACTTGATAGTTTGTTTTCATGAATAGCAAATTTTGCCAACAATTTATTGTGGCTGATATCAATAGATTGAATATTATTAGTGTTAAGGTCTAAGTAAGTCAATCCGGTAAATGCTTCGAGACCTTTAATATCACTAATATTAGAATTAGAAAGATCTAAATAAGTAATTTTATCTAATCCTAAGTTGTTTATTTTACCATTTAGACCATCAGTGTCAATTCCCAAATCAATTAATTTTTGTTCAAAATTAGTATCGGTAAGTGTTGTGTAAGATGTACAATCTACGTTGTAATTTGTGGTATTATCTTTAAAATTTGTCCAGTTTTGGTTTGAATAAGCTTGATCATCAACCTGAATACAACTTAAATCTAAATTTTTAGTAAAGTTAGAATTCTTAAAGTTTTTATTGTTTCCGTTTTTCAGGTTTAGAGATAATAATTTATTACTGCTGCAATCAAGCACAGTCAAGTTTTTATTTTGTGAAATATCCAGAGCTGATAATTGATTTCCGCTACAATTAAGAGTTTGTAAACTTGTAAAACCTTTAATTCCTGTTAAGTCTTTAATATTGCTAGCTAAGAGATTTAAAGAAGTTACACTTGAAATACTACTATTTAAAATAGATCCGTTTTTACCATCATTGTCAATTTGTAAGGCTATCAACTTATTTTCAAAAGCTGGGTCTGGTATTGCGGTAATCTGAGCGCAGTCTACAGTTGAGTAAGATGCAGTAGAATCTTTGAAGCCAAACCATTTTTCATTAGAATAAATCGCATTGTCAACAACAATACACGTTAGTAAAGGATTTTTTGAAAAGTTAATTGTATAAGGTTCCAATTGTATAGAACCATTATTTCCATTTTTCAAATTTACATTGGTCAGCAATGGATTTTCGGAGCAAAGAATTGTAGACAAAGCAGTATTTTTAGAAACATCTAAGTTTGTTATTTGGTTTCTTTCACACCATAATAGTCGTAATAATTTATTATTTGAAACATCTACAGTAGTTAATTGGTTAGTTGAACAAACAAAATACAACAAACTAAGGTTTTTTGAAACATCGATGTTTTTTAAGCTATTATTGGCTAAGTTTAAGTTTTCAAGACCCACATTTTTAGAAAGATCAATCTCTGTTAAATTATTATAATTGGCAAGAAGATATTTTAATGCCAAATTTTCAGAAAGATCTAAAGCAATCAATTTGTTTGACATTACGTTTAAAGAGTCCAAGGCTTTAAAATTTTGTATTCCGGTTAAATCGCTAATATTCGCACCATACAGATTTAATTCTGTAACCGAACTAATATTTGAACTCAAAACTTTTCCGTCAGCAGTTCCGGAATCAATTCCTAAAGCGATTAATTTATTTTCAAAATTAATATCTGGAATTAACGTGTAAGCTGCCTGACAAGGAGTTTCGCTGTAAACTGCGATACTATCTTTACTTGTTTTCCAGTTGTAACTAGAAAACGATGCATTATCAACAAGGATACAAGTTAGATTTGGGTTTAACGTAAAATTAGTATCATATAAGTCGATGTTATTTCCACTTTTTAAATTCAGACTTTCAAGCTGATTAGAATTACAATACAAAGTACCAAGCTTTGTGTTTTTAGTGAAATCAAGATTTTTTAATTGATTATTATCGCAACGTATAGATTCCAGAGCTGTATTGTTAGAAACATCCAGATTTGTTAATTGATTATTTCCGCAGATCATTTCGTTTAATAAAATATTTTTTGAAACGTCCAGAGTTGTCAATTTGTTTTTTCCACAGTAAAGAGAAGTTAATAATAGGTTTTTAGAGACATCCAGATTTGTTAATTTATTGTCTTCACAGTTTAAAAATTCCAGACTTTTAAAGTCTTGTATACCAGTTAAATCTGAGATAGAACTTGAAATAACAAATAATTGAGTAATTGATGCGATATTTTTAGTTAATACTTTTCCATTTTTCCCATCAATATCAATCTCCAATTCGATAAGTTTATCTTCAAAATTAGAATCAGGGATTAATGTAAAAGCAGTGTCACAAACAGTATCAGAATAAGTTGCTTCTTTATCTTTTTTCCATGTGATATAATTACCAGAAGCCACGGTTGCATTATCAACCAAAATACAGAACAGGTTAGGATTGTATCCAAATGAAGCTCTTATTATTTTATTATTGTTTCCGTTTTTTATATTCACATATTCAAGATTATTAGTACTGCATTCAAAAATGGTCAATGCAGTATTTTTAGAAGCATCCAGGCTTTTTAATTTATTATCAGTGCAGGACAATTGTTTCAACTCAAGATTACCGGAAACATATAAGGTTTCTATTTTGTTCAAATTACAAAGAAACCATGTTAACGTGGTATTTTTCGAAATATCGAGATTCGTTAATTGATTTGTAGAGCAATTTAAATTAACTAAAGCTGTATTTTGACTAACATCTAAAGCTGCTAATTGATTTTGAGAACAATCTAAATACGTCAGCGTCTTATTTTTTGACACATTTAAACTTGTTAGTTTATTTCTGTCGCAAGATAAAGTCGTTAAAGAAGTATTTGATGAAAAATCAAGATTTGTAAAAAGATTAGAATAGCAAGTTAATTTTGTTAAAGCTGTATTCTTAGAAAGATCCAGATTTGTCAGTTTGTTCGATGGTATACTCAATTCTGTTAAATTGGTGTTTTTTGACAAATCTAAAGTTGTTAGGTTATTACTCGAACAATTTAAAATAGTCAAATCTTTAAAACTTTGAATTCCTGTTAAATCAGATATTAAGCTGTTTGACACATTTAAAGAAGTTACACCTAAAACGCTTGATATAGAGATCTGGCCATTTTTACCATCTTTATCAATGCCTAAACCTATTAATTTATCTTCAAAATAGGAGTCCGGAATTAAAACAGAACACGTAACTTCATTATAGCTTGCGATATCCTCTTTTGAATTTGCCCAATTTATATCAGAATAAGAAGTATTGTCGACTAAAATACAAGTCAGTTTTGGGTTGTTTTTGAAATCTGGTTCAATTAAAAGATTGTTTTTTCCATTCTTCAAATTCAGGTATTCAAGTTTATTTCTATTACAGTTTAAATTGATAAGAGTGGTATTTTTTGAAAAGTCCAATACTGCAAATTGATTGCCCCCACAGTCTAAAGTTGTTAAAACAGTATTTTTAGACAGATCTAAAGATTTTAATTGATTTCCGTTAAAATTAAAACTAAGCAGTTTTGTGTTTTTAGATACATTAATATTCAAAAGCTGATTGCTTGCACAATTGAAATTAATAAGATTGATATTCTGAGAAACATCTATAGAAGATAAATTATTATTGCTGCAGATTAAATCTGTTAATAAGGTATTTTTATAAAGATTTAAAAAAGTTAGTGCATTTTTATCACAGTCTAAATAAGTCAGATCATAATTTTGAGAAAGATCTAAGTTCGTTATTCTGTTTTCAAAACATATTAACTCTTTCAAAGAGGTGAAATTTTCAATTCCCTTTACATCTGTGATTGAACTTGCAGATACATCCAGAGTAGTTATTGTACTAATATTTGCCGTTAGCACTTTTCCGTCGATACTGCCGGAATCAATCCCAAGAGCAATTAATTTAGTTTCAAATTTAACATCGGGAATTAAAGTATAAAGATCGCAAGTAGAGTGATTAAAATTTGCTGAAGCATCTTTTTTAGTCGCCCAGTTTGTGTCAGAATACGTTTTGTTATCTACCAGAATACAGCTTAAAGATGGATTTGTTCTTAAATCAATAGTTTTTAAAATACTATTGTTGTTATTTTTTAAATTCAGACTCGTCAAATTATTATTAGAACAATTTAAACTTTTTAAAGAAGAATTCAGGCTGAAATCTAATTGCGTTATTGGATTAGAAGTACTCGAAAAATTAACTAATGCTAAATTTTTTGACGTATCAAGTCCTGTCAATTGGTTCGAATCGACTTTTAGATCAGTCAGCGCAATATTATTTGTAATATTCAGATTTGTTAACTTATTTGATGATACATCGATATTAAACAATTTTAGATTTCTGGAAAAATCTAAGTTTGTTAGTTGATTAGATGGGCAATACAAAAATTGTAAATCAGCAAAATCTTCAATTCCGGTTAAGTCAGCGATAGAACTCGATGCTATATTAAGCGACCCAACTCTTGAAATATTAAATGTCAGTACTTTTCCGTTTTTTCCGTCCTTATCAATGCCGTCAGCAATTAATTTATTTTCAAAATTTGAGTCAGGAATCGCGGTATAACCATAACAATTAGTACTGAAAACTGATGTGGCTTCTTTTAAACTTAACCAATAACGATTAGAATATAGTGGATCATCTACCTGAACACATGAAAGACCATAATTTCGTCTAATATCAAAAATAGTAAAATTGGTATTATTACCGTTTTTTAAGTTTAAAGAGGTTAGAGAGCCTACATCATTACATTTGAACGAAGTTAATTTTGGACAATTAGAAATATCGATACTCTTGATTCCTGAACCTGAACAATCAAGATTAATTAATTCCTTATTTTTAGAAAGATCTAATGCTGTTAACGTTGGATTCGAACAGATTAGACTTTTCAATGCTATATTACTAGTTACATCTAAATTTGTTATTGGATTATATGAACTGTAAACATCAGTTAATAATACATTTTTAGAAATATCTATACTTATAATTTTATTAGCACCAAAATAAAAGGTTTTTAAGGCAGTATTGCTGTTGACATCTAAACTAACTAATTCATTTTTTTGAAGATCTAACCAATTTAAGTTAGTATTCTTTGAGAGATCAATTGTAGTTAACTTATTAGAGGAAGCTGACAAAGAAGTCAAAGCTGTTAATTTCGTAATATCCAATGTTGTAATGTAGTTATCATCACAGCTAAGAGTTACTAAACTAACAAAGTCTTGAATACCTGTTAAGTCAGTAATTGAACTATCGTGTACATCTAAAACGGTTAATGTGGAAATTTTAGCGGTAAGAACTCGTCCATCAGCAACACCAGAATCAATTCCAGAAGCGATTAATTTTTTTTCAAAATTAATATCCGGTATTGAACTATATTGTGCATAAATAGAAAAATTTGCCAATAACAGCAGTAAGAGTAGCTTTGTTTTCATAGAATAAGTTTACAATTCGGTCGGTCAAGTGTACATATTTTAAATGACTTTTCCTTACGGGTTTACGTAAAGGAGTGATTTTTATAAGTTTTCATAAAAACTGCAGCAAAAATAAAAAACCCATTTTCAATGGAATGAAAATGGGTTTTTTGTATTATGGAGAATTAATATTTATTCGATTATAATTTTCTTCGCTGATGCAGCATCCTGATTAATTAAGTATAAATAATAAACTCCTTTTGGTAATTCGGACAAATCTATGCTATTGTTTGTATTGCCAGAATCCAAATTAAATGATTTAACCAATTGCCCGATGGTATTGTAAACGGTTACTTTGTCTAAAGTGATATTGTTGATGTATACTTCACCTTTTGTTGGGTTTGGATATACAACAACTTTATCGAAAACAGATTCTTCAAGCCCTAATTGTTTACAAGTCGAGACATAGGTTGCTGAAGCATCTTTAATATTTGCCCAATTTGTATTAGAATATTCGACGTTATCTACTTGGATACAAGAAAGCTTTGGGTTGTTTAAAAAACTTGTGTAAACAACGGTTTGAGATTTATTGGTAGGATTTGCTAATATGAAGTTTGCATTATTTCCGTTTTTCAGATTTAATGTTGTTAATGGATTATACTCAACATATAACGCTTTTAATTTTGTATTTTGTGAGACATCCAGAGAGCTCAGCTCATTTCCAAAAGCATTTAGAAGTACTAATTCTTTGTTTTCCGAAACATTTAGATTTGTTAATCCCATATGAGCACATTCTAACTCCTCAAGCTTTTTATTTGTAGTTAAATCTAATGATGCTATTTTGTTAAGACCAATTTCTAAAAATGCTAAATTAGGTTTGTTCGTTAGGTCAATTTTTGTTAGGGAATTACCACGGCAATGAAGCTCAGTAAGATTATTATTGGTAAGATCTATTTCGGTTATTTTATTAAAGTTAAAACCCAATCTTAAAAGATTTATGTTTTGAGATAAATCAATTGAACTTATTTGATTCTGTGCAAATTCAAGAGTATGAAGTTTTGTGTTTTTTGATACATTTAGACTTGTTAAATTATTTTCTTTAACATCTATATATTCAAGCACCAGATTTTTGCTTAAATCAATGGTTGTTATTTTATTAGAATTACAAGTGAAATATTTTAATGATGTAAATTTTTCAATTCCAGTCAAATCTGTAATGTTGCTGTTAGAAAGATCCAAATATGTTATCTTTTCGATGTCTGCAGTCGTAACTTTTCCGTTTAAACCATCAGTGTCAATTCCTAAATCAATTAATTTTTGTTCAAAATTTGAATCTGGAATTTGAGTATAAGATATACAATTAGTGTTGTAACTTGCATTTTTGTCTTTTTTAGCAGCCCAATTTGTATCAAAATAATTACTATCATCAACTTGAATACAGCTTAGATTTGGATTGTCTATAAGATTTAGATATGCAAATTTAACATTGTTTGCATTCTTCAAATTTAGACTCGTTAATTGATTAGAATTAGAATATAAACCGACTAAGGCAGCATTTACGCTAACATCCAAAGTGGTTAGCTGATTTTTTGAACAATTTAAAAATTCTAGAGCTTTATTTTTGCTTACATCCAAATTTGTTAATTGATTAGATTGACAATATAGCTCTGTTAGAGTAGTGATTTTAGAAACATCCAAATAGGTTAATTTATTTTCGCGACAATCCAGCAGATTTAAAGCTGTATTCTTACTTACATCTAAACTGGTTAATTGACTAGTATTACAGCCCAAAAATGTTAACGCAGTATTTGAGCTTACATCCAAAGCAGTATATTTGTTTGAACCCGAATCTAATTTTGTTAACGCTGTATTTACTTTAATATCTAACGCTGTTAATTGATTTGAATAGCAGCTCAAATTAAGTAAAGCAATATTATTACTTACGTCTAAAGAGGTTATTTTATTGTTGTTACAGTCTAGAGTAGTCAGAGTGGTATTCTTACTTACATTTAGTGTTGTTAATGAATTTTGACCACAATACAAATCAGTTAATGATACGAAGTCTTGTATTCCTGTTAAATCTGAAATATTACTTTTGGTAAGGTCTAAGAACTTTACAGTGCTAATATTATAAGTAAGAACTTTTCCATTTAATCCATCAGTGTCAATTCCTAAATTAATTAGTTTTTGTTCAAAATTTGAATCAGGTATTAAAGTGTATGGAGTACAATCTAAATTGTAACTCGCTTTAGCGTCTTTTGATGTAATCCAATTTGCATTAGCATACACAACACTATCTACTTGTATGCAGCTTAAATTTGGGTTATTTGTTGCATTCAGGAAATGTAGAATAGTATTATTTCCATTTTTTAAATTTAGGCTTGTTAACTGGTTGTTTTCACAACTTAAACCAACTAAGGCAATATTCTTAGAAATATTCAAATTTGTTAATCGATTATTATAGCAAGATAGATTTATTAAAGCACTATTATTTGAAACATCTAAACTGATTATTTGATTAGAGAAACAAAATAAATCTACCAAAGAAGTGTTTTTAGAAATATCTAAATTCTTTAACAAATTATCGTTACACTTCAGGAATTTTAGAGCTGAAAAATCTTGAATTCCGGTTAAATCACTTATGCTGCTTAAAGAAACGTCTAAAGAAGTGATAGACGCTAAATTTGGTGTAAGAGCTTTTCCATCAGGGACTCCAACATCAATTCCTAGAGAAATTAGTTTTTTTTCAAAATTTATATCGGGAATAGTGGTGTATAAATCTATGCAATCGACATTAAAACTTGCTATTGTATCTTTTTTAGTTATCCAATTGGTATTAGCATAAACAATGTCATCTACTTGAATACATTTTAGATTTGGGTTATTAGTGGAATCAAAACTTGCAGGCGAAATAGAATTTTTTCCATTTTTTAAATTTAGGCTTGTCAATTGATTATTATTACAAAGTACAACAGCTACAGCAGTGTTTTTTGAAATATCTAAAGCAGTTAATTGATTAGATGCACAAGTTAAAATACTTAAAACAATATTATTAGAAACATTTAAATTAGTTAATTGATTAGAATCACAATAGAAATAATTTAAACTCGTATTCTTTGAAATATCTATATTGGTTAATTGATTAGAATCACAATACAAAGCTACTAAAGCAGTATTCTTTGAAACATCTAAATTTGATAATAAATTAGAACTGCAAAATAAATTGCTTAAAACTGTGTTTTTAGAAACATCTATATTTGTTATTTGATTGGAAGAAAAAGATAAATAGATTAAAGCTGTATTTATTTTTACATCCAAAGTAGTTAATTGATTTTTATCACATTTTAAATAAGTTAAGGCAGCATTTTTAGAAACATCTAATTTCGTTAATATATTAGATTCACACATTAATTGTTTTAAAGCTGTATTCTTAGAAACATCTATATTCTTCAATTGATTGTTTCCACAAAATAATTTTGTTAAAGCCGAAAAATCCTGAATTCCTGTTAAGTCAGTTATCTCGCTGAAAGAAACGTCAATCTCTGTAACGGTATTAATACTTGATGTTAGTACAGATCCATTTAATCCATCTGTGTCAATTCTTAAATCAATCAGTTTTTGTTCAAATTTTGGATCTGGAATTAAAGTATATAGTGAACAATTTACATTGTAATTTGCAGCAGCATCTTTTATATTCGCCCAATTGGTATTGGAATAAGCAGCATCGTCAACTTGAATACAGGTTAAGGAAGGATTATTAGTGAAATCGTTTGCTAATAAATTAGTGTTTTTGCCGTTTTTGAGATTCAAAGCCGTTAATTTATTACTATTGCAATAAACATAAGTCAAAGCTGCATTTTTGGAAACATCAAGTGTGGATAATTGATTTAATTTACAATTTAAATAATATAACGACACGTTTTTAGAAACATCCAAAACGGTCAATTTGTTATTATTGCACTCTAAAAAAGTTAAAGCCAGGTTGTTAGAAACATCGAGTTTGGCTATTTGATTTAAGTTACAACTTAAATGATCTAAAATCAAGTTTTTAGAAACATCTAAAGCGGTCAATTTGTTACTACTGCAGTATAAAGAATTCAAATTCGGATTATTTGAAACATCAAGTGTGGATATTTGATTTAATTCGCACTTTAGATAAGATAAAGTCAGGTTTTTCGAAACATCCAAAGCAGTCAACTTGTTATTATAGCAATCTAAAAACCCCAAAGCGGTATTTTTGGAAACATTAAGAGTAGATATTTGATTCCAGCTACAATATAAATAGTATAAAGCCGGGTTTTTAGAAACATCTAACGCAGTCAACTTGTTAACAAAGCAGTATAAGTAAGTTAAAGCTGTATTATTAGAAACATCTAAGGTTGTTATTTGATTGTTATCACATCTTAATTCTTTTAAAATCGAATTTTTAGAAATATCCAAAGCTGTCAATTTATTATTATTGCAGTATAAAGTAGTTAAAGCCACACTTTTAGAAACATTTATTGTGGTTAGCTGATTATTATTACAACGTAAATTATTCAAAGCCACATTTTTAGAAACGTCAAGTTTGGTTATTAGATTATTGTCACAATATAAATCAGTTAAAGCAACAAAATCCTCAATACCAGTTAAGTCAGAAATTGAACTATTTGAAACACTCAAACTCTTTAAAGTTGCAATACGCTCTCTATCCACCTTTCCATTAATACCATCTTTATCAATACCCAAAGCAATTAATTTGGCTTCAAACTTTGGATCAGGAATCAAAGTATAAATTGTACAATCGGTATTAAAGGAAGTATAACTATCCTTGAAGTTGCTCCAGGCTGTGGTAGCAAAAGCCACATCATCGACCTGAATACAGCGCAATACAGGATTAAATTTAAAATCAACTGTCGTCAGCAGAGTGTTTTTACCATTACGCAAATCGATGCTTTCTAAGTTGGCATTCTTGCTTATATCTATTGTTTTTAAAGTGAAGTTTTTAGAAAAATCAAGCTTAGTGTAATTATTTCCAGAACAATTCAAGGTTTCCAACTGAGCAAAATCTTCAATACCGCTTAGATTAGTGATTCCAGCATTGGAAACATCCAAACTCTTTAAAGATACAATATGCTCTGTAGCCACTTTTCCATTCATGCCGTCTTTATCAATGTCTAAAGCAATTAATTTGGCTTCAAACATTGCATCAGGTATCAAAGTATAAGAAATACAGACTGTATTAAAAGTAGCTGTAGCGTCTTTACTTTTAGACCAATTCGCATTGGCGTAAGCAGTGTTATCTACTTGAATACATGTTAAAGCTGGATTGTATATAAAATTGACATAACCATCATTCAATGAATTGTTGTTACCATTTTTGAAGTTCAAATTTTTTAATTTGTTACTCTCGCAGTAGAAAATAACCAAAGCAGTATTATTGGAAACATCCAGGGCGGTTAATTGATTATCGCTGCAAATTAAATATCTTAAAGCTAGGTTTTTAGAAACATCTAAAGCAGTTAATTTGTTAGGATTGCAGTATAAAACAGTCAAGGACAAGTTCTTGGAAACATCTAAGGCAGTTAATTGATTCGAACCACACCTTAATTCCTCTAAATTCAAGTTTTTAGAAACATCTAAAACGCTCAATAGGTTATTATAACAGTCTAAAGAAGTCAGAGCCAAATTCTTGGAAATATCAAGTTTGGATATTTGATTATGAGCGCATCTAAAATCTTTTAAAGCTACAAAATCCTGAATACCAGTTAAGTCTGAAATTGTACTATAAGCAACATCCAATGAAGTCAATTTGTTCACATTTGCGGTGAGCACTTTACCATCGGCAGTACCAGAATCAATACCCAGACTAATTAATTTTTTTTCAAAATTCACATCAGGAATAGATGTATACTGTGCATAAATAGAAAAATTTGCTAATAAAAGCAATAAAAGTAGTTTTGTTTTCATAGGCTAAAATATGACGCAATATTATTTAAAAATCCCATTTTCAAATTAATGGAAATGGGATTTTACTTTAAAATATATAAATTTAGTTCGTTTTAAACTTCCAAACCTGACCAATAGTTTCTCCTCCTTTGTTATCTTTTACAACTACTCGCCAGAAATATTGTTTTGTAGGTTCAACTGCAATGTTAGTTGAAAGTGTAGAAATATTGTCACTTATTTTTACCGTTGGCGGATTGGCCGTTCCAAAATAAACATCATAAGAAAGAACATCGCCAGTGTCAACATCAGAAGCAGTCCATTCTAAAGTTGCGCTCGTTCCGGTTAAAACACTATTTATAAATGGTTGTTTTAAAGCGGGAGCGAATGGTAAATGATTTACTACTGCAACACCAGCTGTATAAAATTTATAAGTTGCCGTGTAGGCGCTTGCTAAACCTTTAGCATCAGTTGCTTTTACTCTCCAATAATAAGCCGTGTTTTTGTCTAAAGTAGCAGTATTAGTCAGGCTGGATGTTCCGTCTAACGTTGAAACGATTTGAGTAAAACCATTGTCTTTTGCAACCTGAATCTGGTAGACCACTGCATCTTTTTCAGTATCGCTGGATTGGTTCCATTGAAAAACAACGGTATTGTCTAAACATAATTTATTATCGGTCGGACTTGCTAATGCAGGTACAGTTGGTGCAGTATTTACCGGAGCAACAGGATCATCTCCGCCACCGCTACCGCAGGCTGTAAATAGTAAACCGATGATTGATAGGTATATAAAATTCTTCATCTTTATTTTTTTATGATTTTAATATATTCTGGAGTTTCTAAATAGATTTTAGCTGCATAAATTCCTGAAGGTTGATTTTCAAGATTTAATTTTGCCGTTCCATTTTCGATAACATACGCTTTGCGAGAAACTAATTGACCACCAAAATTGTAAAGTTCAATTGTAATTTCATTTTTGTCGGTTGGAATTTCAATCTCAAAATTTCCACTAGTTGGATTCGGGTAGGCAGAAAGAACTGTTCCCAGAATCTCTGTCGTTTTAACCTTTTTAGCATAAACTCCTTCACAAGCTTTTGCAGTAGCTACTTCGATTAATCCACCTTCGCTAAGTTCTATAGAAAAGTTAGAATCAGTTGTTTGAAATTGTTCTGTACCATCTACAAAAACTGTAAATGGTGCAGTTCCTTCAGTAATTTCGATATCTACCTTTTTAGATGCAATACTAGATTTTCCAGCAATTGTAGCACCTTTTACAATGGTTACAGTAAAGTTTTGTTCGAAAATTATATTAGGAATAGTAATCTTAATTTGGTAAACTCCAGGAACTAAAGCAGTAACTTTTAAACTATTGTTTGTAAAAGTATAAGGCTTGTCATTAACAGTAGCAACATAATCAAATGCTGTTTTGGCCACAATGCTTATTTCTCCATTGTTTTCACCAAGACAAGACTCGCCTTTAGTTTCAACAGTAAAATTGTTTGCAGGTAAAACTAATTCACCAGTACATTCTGTATTGTAAGTTGCAATAGGGTCTTTTTTATTTAACCAATTTGTATTAGCATAGGTTACATTATCGACAAGAATGCAATATAACTTCGCATTAGATCTAAATGAAATGTAATTATTATTAATTAGATTATTTTTTCCATTTCTAAAATCTACGCTCGTCAATTCATTAGAATCCAACATTAAAGTTTGTAATAGCGGATTTTTTGAAACATCTATTGTTGTAATCTTATTTCCAGAAATCTCCAGGTTTAACAATTGACTGTTATTTGAAACATTAACAGAAGTTAGTTGACATTGTTTTGCATATAATCCATTTAAGTTCGTATGCAGTGAAATGTCAATGCTTTTTATTTCGTTATTAGAAATACTCAAAGTTGTTAAAGCAAGATTGTTTGAAATATCTATACTTTTAATTTGATTATTTGAAATTTGCAAACTTTTCAAATTTACATTCGCTGCAACATTTACGCTTGTTATTTTATTTGTAAATACAGCTAATGTTTCTAAAGCAATATTATTAGAAACGTCAATTGTTGTTAATGAGTTACTATAAGCATTAAGCGATTTTAGAGAAGTATTAGCAGAAACATTTAACTCCGTCAGATTATTAGAATTACAATCTAAAGTTTCCAAAGCTGTATTTTTTGATAAATCTAAAGTACTGATTTTATTGTCTGCTATATCAAGATACTTTAATTTCAGGTTTTTAGAAACATCTAATTTCGTTAAAGCGCCATGATAACAAGACAATCTTTCTAATGCTTTAAAGTCTTCAATTCCACTTAAATCTGTCACTTTATTGGTTAGATCAAGGGCAGATAATTGTGTCAGGTTTTCTATACTTGATGTTAGAACTTTTCCGTTCGGGCCATCCTTATCGATCCCTTGAGATATTAGAATTCTTTCAAAGTTTGGATCAGGAATTAATGTGTACTGAAAATTTTCAGGACATGCTTCTGTAGAATAAGTTGCTTTGGCATCTTTTGCAATCCAATTTTCGGTAGAAAATGTAGCATTATCAACTTGGATACAAGCCAAATTTGGATTTTCTGTAAAGTTTCCAAAAATCATATTTTTCATGTTGGCATTGTTACCATTCTTTACATTCAGCGTGTACATGTTATTGGCGGCACAATCAAACTCTTTCAGTTTCGTGTTTTTAGAAACATCTAAGTATTTTATTTTATTAAAGCTCACACTTAAAGAAGTAAGTACTGCGTTATTGGAAAGATCCAAAGCAGTAAGTTCATTTTTAGTACAATTTAAATTAGTAAGCCCAATACTATTTTTAGTATTTAAATCTTTTATAGCATTTGAGCTGCAATCTACAGTAACTAGCTGACTGTCGTTGCCGTAATAGATCTTAGTTAGATTTAAACTTGTTAAAGCATTATTACTACAATTTAAAGAAGTCAAAGACAGCATTTCTGAAGCATTAAAAGCAGTCAATTTATTTTTGCTGATATTTAATGTTGTCAAAGAGATGTTTTTTGAAAAATTTACAGCAGTTAATGCATTATTGCTGCAATCCAGAGAGCCTAAGGAATTAAAGTCTTCAATTCCCGTTAAGTCAGTAATACCACTGCCTGAAACATTAAGACTTGTTAAAACTGCGATACTTAGTGTTGAAACTTTCCCATTTTTACCATCTTTATCGATTTGAAGCGCGATCAATTTATCTTCAAATTTAGGGTCAGGAATCAATGTGTAAGGAACCACTACAGGACAAGCTTCTTGCGAAAAAGCAGCCGTTAGGTCTTTTTTAGTTGCCCAATTTTGGTTAGAAAATGCCAGATCGTCTACTTGAATACAAGTCAAATTAGGATTCTCGGTAAAATTAACGTAAGTTAATAAAGTATTTTTTCCATTTTTTACGTTCAGATTTGCCAATTTATTAGCGCCCAAATTCGCACTGGTTAATTTTGAATTTTTTGAAATGTCTAAAGTTCTGATATTATTAACATAACATGTAAACTGAGTCAGTTCAGTATTTGCTTTAATATCCAAAGTTACCAATTGATTTCTTGAAACATCTAAATCCTTTATTTTGATGTTTTTACTCAAATCTAAAGTTGCTAGTTTATTAGCTCGAAGATCTACATAAACTAAATTAGCCTGATTGCTAAGATTTACAGCAGTAATGTTGTTGGAATTCAGGGTTAGACTGGTTAATGTATTATTTGTCGGAAGCTTTACATTTTCAATTTTATTTCCAGATGCATTTAAATAAGTTAAGGCCTGGTTGTTTGAAACATCTAAGGAAGTTAAATTGTTTCTGGAAACATCTAATTGTATAAGAGATTTAAAATCTTCAATCCCAGTTAAATCTGTAATGCCTTTTAGTGAAAGCTCGTTCATATATAAAATATTAGAAATACTTTCAGTTTTTACTTTTCCATTTTTTCCATCTCTGTCAAATTTTAGAGAAATAAGGGCATCTTCAAATTTTGAATCAGGAATAAGGGTATAAACTTCACAATCTAAACTTAAACTTGCAGCAGGATCTTTAGTAATATTCCAACTTTTTACAGACTCTAAGTCTGCAACTTTAATGCAGGTAAGTGCGGTGTTATTTGAAGCATTTAAGGTTTTTAAAGCAGTATTTTTTGACAAATCAACTTTAGTGATTAAGTTGTTTGAAATGTTTAAAGTTTCTATAGCTGTAAATCCTTCAATGCCTGTTAGGTTTACGATTGAACTGTTAGATAAATCAAGTGTTGTGATTGTATTGATACTAGAATTAAGAACAGCTCCGTTTTTACCATCTTTATCAATTTGAAGCGCAATTAATTTATCTTCAAATACAGGATCAGAAATTATTGTCGAAAGTTCGCAAGCTAACGAATTGAAATTAGCCTCAGCATCTTTTAAGGTCGACCAGTTGCTATTGGAATACGCAACATTGTCAACCTGAATACATTTTAGATTTACGTTGTTTTTAAAGTAAGATTGATGTGTTGAACCAGCTCTGCCATCAAAATATGTGAAATAGATTCCGGTACTGGCTAACTTCGGATTATTTCCGTTTTGTAAATTAAGGTTGCTTAAGTTATTATTGCCGCAGTCTACATAAGTTAAAGCAGTGTTTTTACTAAGATCCAAAGAAGTTAGTTGATTAGAATAGAGGCCCAAAGATTGTAATAATTTATTATTGCTGACATCTAAAGCCTTTAATTCATTTCCTCCAACCAATACAACTTCTAATGCTGTATTTGCAGATAAATCTAAAGAAGATAATTTACCAATTTGTAAATCAAGCATTTTTAAAGCTGTATTTTTACTTAAATCAAGTCCTGAAAAAGTAGCTTGCGAAACTGATAATTCAATAAGCTTAGTATTGGCAGAAAGATCTAAGTTTGCTAAAATAGTACTAAGACTACCACTGTGTCCGCAAATTAAGTACTCTAAAGCCTTATTTGAAGAAACATCAAAACTTGTTAACGGATTACTTTCGCAATTTAGAAAGGTTAAATTAGTATTTGCTTTTAAATCTAAAATTGTAAGTTCATTGCTGCTTACATCTAGTTTGGTTAAAGCTACGTTTTTTCTTAAATCTAAAATCTTTAAATCATTAACCCTGCAATCTAAATTTTTTAGCGCTAAGTTTTGTGTAACATCCAAAGCTGTAATTGCATTTGCACCCAATCGTAATGTTTCTAAATCAGTATGATTTTTTACATCTAGAGATTTCAGTTGATTATTAGAACAATCTAAAGTTTTTAATTTTAGATTGTTTGAAAGGTCTAATACTGATAATTTGTTAGAATTACAGGTCAAAGAAATAAGAGATTTATTTGCAGCTATATCTAAAGCAGTCAGACTGTTACTATGAAGCATAACATCTGTTAGTAAGGTATTTTGAGATAAATCAACCGTACTTAGGCTGTTATATTGCGCTGATAAATTTGTTAAAGCGGTATTTTTTGAAAGATTTAATTTTTGTATGGTGTTATTAAAAGCACAGTTCAGACTAGTTAAAGCTGTAAAATCTTCAATTCCGGTTAAGTCAGTGATAGAACTAGAAGAAATATTTAAAGAGGTTAACTTGTTAACATTATTCGTTGGTACTTTCCCATCAGGTGTCCCAAAATCAATTTTTAATGCAATTAATTTTTTCTCAAAATTAACATCGGGAATAAGAGTGTATTGTTCTGTTCCCTGCACATAAACTTCTACATCATCAATTAAAACATAAAAAGTAGCGCTGTCGAAGCTAAAAGTAGAAAATGACAAATCGTAAGATAGATCTGCATCTGGTGTAAAAGTAGTTTCTTTTGAAGTCCACAAATTATTTGTAGCAAAAGTACTGCTTGATAAAGTCGTTGAACTTCCTGCTTTTGAAATATTCAAAGCAATTGGATGATCTCCGCCATAATTTGATTGTATATATTTATACTTATATTTTACGGTATAAGTAACACCAGCCTTCATAGGAACCTGTGTAGTAATTTTAGGAGACACAGTTGTGTATGATAATTTTGCACTCCACTGTCCAGACGCAAAATCAGCATTTGAAATAACAGAATTCGCAACGGTCCAACTTTGTGGTATATTACCGGTCCAGGTTTCAAATCCAGAATTCTGAACTAAGTTAATCTGCGCATAAATCGAAAAATTTGCCAGTAACAGCAACAAGAGTAGTTTTGTTTTCATAGAATAAGTTTATGATTCAGTCGCGCAAGTGTACAGGTTTTAAACTAACTTTCCTTACGGGATTACGTAAAGAAGCTGTTTTTTCTCAATAATTTAATCTATGATGCCTCAGAAAGACGGTAGTCATAATTAATAATTGCTTTCGTAGGAAATAATTTAATCTTTACTGTAAAGGGCTTTTCTATTATTTTACATTTTCTTAAATCATAACTAAAAAATCATAACACAGTGTTAACTGTTAGTTTTTTGTAACAAAAAATCATAATTTAGGCCCATCTTTAACTTTTATTATAATTATATATATGAGTCATATAAAACCAAATAGTTTATCTGCTTTTGCATTACTTGTTTTAGCAGGTTGTAGTGTAACCTTACAAGCGCAGGTATCAACTCCTAAAGCAGCAATTACTGCTCCTTTTGCTATTGTAAAAAAAGCTCCGGTTACCGAAAATGAATTGAAAAGATGGAGTCATCTTGATCTGGCAAAAGATACCATTGCCGGAATGAGTGTTGATAAGGCTTACGCCGAATTACTACAAGGTAAAACTGGTGTAAAAGTAATTGTTGGTATTGTTGATTCGGGTGTCGATATCGAACATGAAGACCTTAAAGGAATGATTTGGACGAATCCTAAAGAAATTGCAGGTAACGGAATCGATGATGATAAAAACGGTTTTATTGATGACGTTCACGGTTGGAATTTCCTTGGAGATGCCGTGCATGAAAATCTTGAAATGACGCGTGTTGTTAAAAAAGGAGACAACGGTTCTCCGGAATATAAAAATGCTTTGGCACAGTATAAAGAGAAATATGAAAAAGCCTTAAAAGATAAGCAACAAGTAGATTTTTTATTAGATGTTCATAGTACTATTAAAAAGGAATTAAATAAAACGACTTATAAACTTGAAGATTTAAGCACGATCACTTCTACTGATCAAAAAGTAGCAAGAAGCAAAATGGTCATGACACAAATTTTTACCAATGCAGGACCAACTTTTGATCCTGAAGCAGAATTGGAAGATTATAGAAAACAGGTTTATGATCAGTTAGATTACAATTTAAACAAAGAATTTGACGGAAGAAAAATCGTAGGCGATAACCCTGAAGACATTAAAAATAATCATTATGGAAACAATGTTGTTTTTGGTCCTGATAAAGAAGAAGCACTTCACGGAACTCACGTTGCCGGAATTATTGCACAAGTTCGTGGTAATAATTTAGGAGGAGACGGAATCGCTAATAATGTTGAAATTTTAACCGTAAGAGCTGTGCCGGATGGAGATGAATATGATAAAGATATTGCATTAGCAATTCGTTATGCGGTTGATAATGGCGCAAAAGTAATTAACGGAAGTTTTGGGAAAAGTTTTTCTCCACATAAACAATGGGTTTATGATGCTTTACTATATGCAAAGAAAAAAGATGTTTTAATTGTCCATGCTGCAGGTAATGATGGATATAATATCGATGAAACAAAAAATATCAATTATCCAAATGATTCTCAAGACAACGTTAAAGAGTTTACAGATAATGTAATTACAATTGGTGCGATTAATAAAGCGTACGGAGAAAATGTAGTTGCTCCATTTTCTAATTTTGGAAAAATCAACGTAGATGTTTTTGCTCCGGGTGAAGAAATTTATGCAACGGTTCCAAATAATAAATATAAATACTTGCAGGGAACATCAATGGCATCACCAAATGCTGCCGGAGTTGCTGCTTTAATTCGCTCTTATTATCCAAAATTGAAAGCAAACCAGGTAAAACAAATTCTGATGGATTCCGGAGTTGCACTTCCTCCAAAAGTAGTTTTGGGAGAAAATCCAAATCCAGATACGGCACCAGTGGCAGTATCATCAGCTGAATCATCAAAAACAGCTAAAATGGTGAATGCCTATAATGCGTTGTTAATGGCTGAAAAAATGTCGAAGAAATAAAAAATACTAATCACGATGGAAGAGTGGCAGCTCTTCCATTTTTATTAAAACAATGATGCGAAAAATTATACTATTATCCTTTTTGAGTTTTGGTTTAAACTCAGCATTTGCACAAAACGCCCCATATTGGCAACAACATGTTGATTACAAAATGGAGGTTGCTATGGATGTCAAAAACTATCAGTACAAGGGAAAGCAAGAATTGGTATACACGAATAATTCTCCTGATACTTTAAGAAAAGTATTTTACCATTTATACCCAAATGCTTTTCAGCCAGGAAGCGAAATGGATGCACGTTTGCATTCGATAAAAGATCCTGATGCAAGGATGGTTAATAAAATTAAAGATGCTGACGGCAAAGAAGTAAAACAAAGCCGCATTGAAACTTTAAAACCAAACGAAACCGGATTTTTAAAAATTACAAATTTCAAACAAGATGGTGTAACGGCTCAAACGAGAACTTCAAGTACGATTTTAGAAGTGACTTTGGCGAAGCCAATTTTACCAAATTCTAAAACAACTTTCACCTTAGATTTTGAAGGACAGGTTCCGGTGCAAATTCGTCGTTCAGGACGTAATAATAAAGAAGGTGTCGAATTATCGATGTCACAATGGTATCCAAAATTAGCCGAATTTGATTTTGAAGGTTGGCATGCAGATCCATATATCGCAAGAGAATTTCACGGAGTTTGGGGAGATTTTGATGTGAAAATTACTATTGACGCAGCATATACAATTGGTGGTTCAGGATATTTACAGGATAAAAATTCAATTGGTCATGGTTATGAAGATGCTGGTGTAACTGTTGTTTATCCGAAAAAAACAAAAACCTTAACCTGGCATTTTATCGCGCCAAATGTTCACGATTTTACGTGGGCTGCTGATAAAGAATACACACACGATATTGTAAAAGGACCAAATGATGTTGATTTGCATTTCTTCTACAAAAACGATCCAAAAACAACCGGAAATTGGAAACAATTAGAGCCTTTAATGGTAAAAGTGATGGATTATTACAACCATAAAGTAGGAGCTTATCCATACAAACAATATTCATTTATTCAAGGTGGAGATGGAGGAATGGAGTACGCAATGTGTACTTTGATGTTAGGAAGCGGTACACTTGAAGGAATTTTAGGAACGGCTACACACGAATTAGGACACTCCTGGTTTCAGCATATTTTGGCTTCAAATGAGTCAAAACATCCATGGATGGATGAAGGTTTTACAACTTATATTGAAGATTCTGCTCTAAATGAAATTGCAGCGAAAAAGGAAGAAAATCCATTTAAAGGAAATTATGCAGCTTATTATCAATTAGTACAATCTGGAAAAGAACAACCACAAACAACGCATGGTGATCGTTACGATGAAAACAGACCTTACAGCATTTCATCTTACGTAAAAGGAAGTATCTTTTTATCACAATTAGCGTATGTAATTGGGCAGGAAAATTTAGATGCTACTTTAAAAAGATATTACAATGATTTTAAATTCAAGCATCCAACTCCAAATGATATCAAAAGAACAGCGGAGAGAGTTTCAGGAGCTGAATTGGATTGGTATTTAATTGATTGGGCTGAAACAGCAAATACTATTGATTACGGAATAAAAGAAGTTGTTGATAATGGTGGAAAAACAACTGTCTCTCTAGAAAGAATTGGAAGAATGCCGATGCCAATTGATTTGACTGTTGAATACACCGATGGAACTTCTGAGAGTTTCTACATTCCGTTAAGAATGATGAATTTCATTAAACCAAATCCAAATCCAAACGTAAAAAGAACTGTTTTGGAGGATTGGGCGTGGGCTCAGTCAAACTACAGTTTTACAATCAACAAAAACAAAACAGCAATCAAAAAAATCGCCATCGATCCAAGCGGATTAATGGCTGATATTAAAGCTGCGAACAATGTTTTTGAAGTGAAGTAAGTAAAATACCATTATACAAAAAGCCCTTAAAATTATTTTTTTTAAGGGCTTTTTCTTTTTTCAAAATTTATTTAAAATTGAGATTTTACTGTTTTTACTTCAGTAGTAATCTCAGATTGTGTTTTCTTAAAAGGAAATAATTTCCAGTAACTGGCAGATCTCCATAACCATTCAATTGGACCATAATTGTATTTTGAAAGCCACCATTTGCTAATGAATAATTGAATAATAAAGACAAAAATTGCTAGGAAAAAGTAAAACCAATAAGGCAAAGTGTTGTAAATTTTAAAACCAATTCCTGAAAACAGAAAAGCAGCAATAATGTTTTGCATCATATAATTCGTCAATGTCATTTTACCGCTAACCCTAAAATAGCTAAAAATTGTTTTCAGTTTTCCGGTTGTATATAGTAAACATATTCCCGATGAGATGAATACCATCGTGTTAATTATTATCCAAAAAACAGGATGAAAATAAGGGAAAGTTACTTTCTGCTTAATGGCAATCTCAAAAAGAACACCGGAAATTATTGCCATAATCAGTGTTATTATAATAGTTTTTTTTAATAGATTTTTAAACTCAGGTAAACGATTAAAAAAGTTGATTTTTTGAGCGTAGAAACCTAAAAGCATAAGAGCAAACATCACGACATGTACTGTAACAGCATAAGCAAGATTAATCATTTCCTGGTAATACGTTCCCAGCAAATTAAATTTAAATACATCGAGCCAGTTATCAGAGTAAAATAATTTCAGGTATTTAGCCGTAGATTGTACATCAGGTAATGTTTGTTTTATCGAATGGATATAAGCAGTAAGAAACGGAACGGTTAAAAGAAGTATTCCGCACGTTATTAGAATTGTTTTGGATGAACTCTTGTAAAAGAATAAAAGCAATAAGCCTAAAAAAGCATAGTCTTTTAAGATATCGCCCAGCCAAAAAGCAGAATTTATAAAAGCAAAAATAAATAGAAGAAACATTCTCCAGCAAAAAAAGTAAACAGGATTTTTGCCTTTTTCTGCTACATTATTAATAAGTACAGCAAATCCATATCCAAATAAAATACTTAATAAGGTCCAGGATTTGGCTGAAAAAAAGTACAGATTAAAATAGCTTATAACCTCAGAAAAAATACCTTTTTTTACAATAAAACGTTCTAATCCAATATATCGAAAATCAACATAATTTCCTATTGCGACTCCCAATAAAGCCCAGCCTCTTAAAATATCAACTATTGCTGTCCTCTTATCTTCCTGAATGGGTTGAAATGTATTTGTCATAGATTTAAATTGGTTTTTGGTTCAAAAGCAATTCAAATGTAAGAAAATAATAATAAAATCATAGTGGCTGTATGGGAAATGAAATGGCAAAAAAAACTCGTTTAAAATTCATTTCTGAAAATTAGACGAGTCTTATTTTTTCCTTTTGGAGTTTATCCTAAATGCTCCAGCATATCTTTAGTCATGGTTTCAAGATCAAAAGTATGTTTCCAGCCCCAATCTTTTCTCGCTTCAGCATCATCAATACTTGCCGGCCAGCTGTCCGCAATTTTTTGACGGAAATCAGGATTGTAAGTAATCTCAAATTCCGGAATATGTTTTTTAATTTCTTCAGCAATTTCAGTTGGCGTAAAACTCATTGCCGCTAAATTGTATGAAGAATGTATTTTGATTTGTTCTGCCGGCGCTTTCATAATGTTGATTGTTGCATCAATGGCATCATCCATATACATCATTGGCATTTTGGTTTCTGATGATAAAAAGCATTCGTATTTTTTATCGGCTATAGCCTTATAAAAAATATCAACAGCGTAATCAGTAGTTCCACCGCCTGGAGGAGTAGACCAGCTGATTAAACCAGGATAACGGATGCTTCGAACATCAACCCCGTAAATGTTATGATAGTATTCGCACCATCTTTCTCCGGCTTGTTTACTAATTCCATAAACTGTCGAAGGTTCCATAACGGTATATTGAGGGGTATTTTCTTTTGGAGTTGTTGGTCCAAAAACCGCAATACTTGATGGCCAGAAAATCTTCTTTATTTTTTTTGCTTTCGCTAAATTTAAAACGTGAAATAAGGAGTTCATATTCAAATCCCAGGCAAATGCAGGATTTTTTTCGGCTGTAGCAGACAAAAGTGCAGCCATTAAATAAATATCAGTAATTTGATGTACTTCTACAAGATGCTCAATTTGGTTAAAATCTAAAGCATTGACCACTTCAAAAGGTCCGGAATTTACAACGTCAGTATTTAATTTTCGGATGTCAGAAGCAATTACATTTTCTGTTCCGTACAACTTACGCAATTTCTGGGTTAATTCTGTCCCAATTTGACCGCAAGCGCCAATGATCAAGATTTTTGGATTCATTTTTGTAGTTTTTTTAGAGATACAAATATAACGTTTTCGCAATTACGTACGTTTTTTTGAATCATAAATTATAAATTCAATAATGAAAAAGTTTGTTTGTTGGATAATTCTCTTTTTCAGGAGTGTGTCTTTGTGCCTGCAATGATGTGTCCTTGTGCCTTTGAAAAGGCTTTGTTAAAAATCATTTTATTGATGATAAGCCCTAAAGAAATGACCTTAATTTATTATCCCGATAACTATCCGGAGTAGCGAAAAAAATAACCTTGATTTATAGATTCTTTGGCAAAAAACAGAATTCGTAATTGTAAATTTACTTTGTAACTTTGTAGCTTAATGTTTTATCAAATGAAATATAAAATATCTCTTTTTTTGCTTTTAATTTTTGTGTTGAATTCATGTCAGAATGATAATGAAAGACGTCTTGCTGAAAACGCAAAAGAAGCAAAAAAGAATGAAAAAATCTTCAACAATATTAATAAAGCATGGGTTTTTATTGATGAGCCGATTAATGAAGTTTCAGAAAAAAATGCGACTTCATGGAATGAATGGCGTGACTTTCTAAAAGAACTAGGCGAGAAACCAAGAAAGACAATTGGTGCGTTTCAAAAAAAATCGACTGCAATTTCAAAAAAAGCTATTGCATTAAACAATAATATTCCTGCCGAATTTAATCAGCCTCAAATAAAAAGCCGAATTTCAATTTTGATTACCAAAGTCAAAATGATGGATTTATTTATTCATTTGAGCACAATTCCAGACGAAAAAGTGACTTTTTTAATTGGAGAAATCAACAAGGAATTGGTTTCATTAGAAAGACAAATGGATAAAATTGTCGAAAAAAATAAGATTCCAAAAGAAGAAGGAGAAGCTGATTTTTTAAGAATGTTAGATACAACACGAGCGATTCCTAACCAGGTTAAAGATCCAAATTTATCAATAAATTGAGTAAAAACGCCTTATATACAACGTATGACAATCTGCCAAAAACACAGCAGATTGCCACACAATTACTGGAGCAAAATCAGGTAAAAATGCATCTTAGCGGTTTGTTAGGATCAGCAGTTTCATTTATTATTCGTGCTGTTTTCAAAAAAACCGAATTGCCTTTTTTGATTGTTTTAGACAATAAAGAAGAAGCCGCTTATTATTTGAACGATCTCGAGCAAATGATTGGCGAGCAGGATGTATTGTTTTATCCAGCTTCATTTCGTCGTCCGTATCAAATTGATGAAACGGATAATGCCAATGTTTTGCTTCGAGCTGAGGTTTTAAACCGAATAAATTCTAGAAAAAAACCAGCCATAATTGTTACGTACCCGGAAGCACTTTTTGAGAAAGTTGTAACGCGTCAGCAATTAGATAAAAACACTTTAAAAGTGGCGCTGAACGATAAAATTTCGATCGATTTTATCAACGAAGTTTTGTTTGAGTACGAATTCAAAAGAGTTGATTTTATTACAGAACCTGGAGAATTTTCAGTTCGTGGGGGAATCGTCGATGTCTTTTCTTTCTCAAACGATCATCCGTATAGAATTGAATTCTTCGGGAATGAAGTAGACAGCATCAGAAGTTTTGACGTCGAGACTCAATTATCTGTAGAAACCCATAAAAAAATCACGATTATCCCGAATGTCGAAAACAAGATTTTCCAGGAAAATCGCGAAAGTTTCTTAGATTATATTGCAGAGAAAACGGTTCTTTTCATCCAAAATACTGACGGACTTTTCAGTCAGTTAGACAAACAATTCGCAAGAGCCGAAGAAGCTTTTGAGAAACTTTCAGGAGAAATAAAACACGCTACTCCGGAACAATTATTCTTAAATCAGAGTTCGTTTATTAAACGTGCCCTGGATTTTTCTATAGTAGAATTGGCTTCAAAACCAATTTTCAAAATCACTAAAAAATTCGAATTTCATTTTCAGCCACAGCCATCTTTCAACAAACAATTTGATTTGTTGCTGAATAATCTAAGCGACAATCATTTTAACGGCTATAAAAATTATCTGTTTTGCTCGAATGAAACGCAGGCAAAACGTTTTCACGATATTTTCGAATCGCTCGATGAAGCGAATTCAGAGAATATCCGCAAGCAATATCACACTATTGTATTGCCTTTGTACCAAGGTTTTATTGACGAAGAAAATCAGATTACGGCTTATACCGATCACCAGATTTTTGAGCGTTATCATAAATTCAACATTAAAAACGGTTATTCTAAAAAGCAGAATATTACGCTGAAGGAATTGACCGCACTTTCTGTGGGAGATTATGTAACACACATCGATCACGGAATCGGGAAGTTTGGCGGCTTGCAGAAAATTCAGGTTGAAGGCAAAACGCAGGAAGCCATAAAATTGGTTTATGCCGATAATGATATTGTATATGTGAGTATTCACTCGCTTCATAAAATCTCAAAATACAACGGAAAAGACGGAACGCCACCTAAAATTTATAAATTAGGATCGAACGCGTGGAAAATTTTAAAACAAAAAACCAAAGCGCGCGTCAAGCATATTGCCTTCAACTTAATTCAGTTGTATGCAAAACGCCGTTTAGAAAAAGGTTTTCAATTTGCGCCGGATAGTTATCTGCAAAACGAATTAGAAAGTTCGTTTATTTATGAAGATACACCGGATCAAACCAAATCAACACAGGAAGTAAAAGCCGACATGGAAAGCGATCGCCCGATGGATCGTTTAGTATGTGGCGATGTTGGTTTCGGAAAAACAGAGGTTGCGATTCGTGCTGCTTTTAAAGCTGTCGACAATAGTAAACAAGTTGCGATTTTAGTTCCAACTACGATTTTGGCGTACCAGCATTACAGAACTTTCACGGAAAGATTAAAAGATATGCCGGTTTCTGTTGGTTACTTAAACCGATTCAGAACCGCCAAACAAAAAGCACAAACCTTAAAAGATTTAGCCGAAGGAAAATTAGATATTGTCATTGGAACACATCAATTGGTCAACAAAAATGTTGTTTTTAAAGACTTAGGTTTATTGATTGTCGATGAAGAACAAAAGTTCGGTGTAAACGTAAAAGATAAATTAAAAACGATTGCTGCAAACGTCGATACACTGACATTAACCGCAACGCCAATTCCGAGAACACTTCAGTTTTCTTTGATGGCAGCGCGTGATTTATCGGTAATTACAACACCTCCGCCAAATCGTTATCCGATAGAAACGAATGTTGTTGGATTTAATGAAGAGATAATCCGCGACGCAATTTCGTATGAAATTCAACGAAACGGACAGGTTTTCTTCATCAATAACCGAATCGAAAATATAAAAGAAGTGGCTGGCATGATTCAGCGTTTGGTACCAAATGCCAGAGTCGGAATTGGCCACGGACAAATGGAAGGTGCCAAACTAGAAGAATTGATGTTAGGTTTCATGAACGGAGATTTTGATGTTTTGGTCGCAACCACGATCATCGAAAGTGGTTTGGATGTACCAAATGCCAACACGATTTTCATCAACAATGCCAATAATTTCGGATTATCAGATCTGCATCAAATGCGTGGTCGTGTAGGGCGAAGCAACAAAAAAGCATTCTGTTATTTCATCTGTCCGCCGTATTCATCCATGACCGAAGATGCGAGAAAACGTATTCAGGCTTTGGAACAATTCAGCGAACTCGGAAGCGGTTTCAACATCGCTATGAAAGATTTGGAGATTCGTGGTGCCGGAGATTTATTAGGAGGCGAACAAAGTGGTTTCATTAACGAAATTGGTTTTGATACCTACCAAAAAATCATGAACGAAGCCATCGAAGAGTTGAAGGAAAACGAGTTTAAAGATTTATATCCGGAAGAGAATAATATCGACACCAAAGAATACGTAAAAGACATTCAGATCGATGCTGATTTTGAGTTGTTATTCCCGGACGAATACATTAATAATGTCTCAGAACGTTTGGTTTTATACAACGAATTGGGCGCGATAAAAGACGAAGCCGGATTAAAAGAATATGAAAGAAAACTGATCGACCGTTTCGGACCGTTGCCAAAACAAGCAACAGCATTGCTAAACAGCATCCGCATAAAATGGATCGCCACGAAAGTTGGAATCGAAAAATTAGTCTTGAAACAAGGCAAAATGATTGGTTATTTTGTCTCAGACCAACAGTCAGATTACTATCAATCGTCTAAGTTCAGAAACGTTTTGACCTTTGTGCAAAAGCATAGTTCGCTCTGCAAAATGAAAGAAAAACAAACAGTAAATGGTTTACGTTTGTTACTGACTTTTGATAATGTAAAGTCTATCAAACGTGCATTGGAATTGATGGAGTTGTTTGAAGAATAATTTTTTTATTTTTTAGAAGCAGAAAGATTCTTTTTCAAAAGACGATCAGTCCCGCTATCCCTTTCAATCTTTTGCCCCGAACACCGGGACAAAAGGATTTTCAGTCCTATCGGGGCTAAGTTAGAAGTTTAGTAATTCTATTGACCTTTTCTCAAACTTTGCTTTGAAAAAACATAAAAAAAGCCGGATGAAATTTTCATCCGGCTTTTACTTTTTAAAAAATATTAATTCTTGCTAATTCGTGAAATTGCTTCGCCTATTTGTTATCGCTCGAGTCGTGGCGAAAAAAAATTATTTAACAATCAGCTTCTTAGTCACATTAAATTCATTAGAATTAATATTTACGATATAAATTCCAGAAGTTAAATGATGATTAATTTGTCCTGAAGTCGAAAGTCTTTCTGTTAAAACAGTTCTTCCGTTCATGTCTGAAACGGTGATCGAAGCCACATCTCCAGCTTGTAATTCAGGCATTAATACATGAAATTCACTATCAGTTGCCGGATTCGGATAAATCCCAATTACAGCTTCAGTTGCTGAAGCATCTTCAATATTTAAAGCAGATTTTCCTGTTCCAACTGTTGTTGGTTCCAATTGCCATTGTGCGCTGTACCAGCCATCTTGCGAATTTCCGTATTGAGCAGAACCTGTTTGATTTTCAACATGAATAATGTTTCCTGACTGCCATCTGTTTCTCAATCTTGTCCAAGTTCCATCAATATAATCGCTAGACCATTGTGCGCTCCAGAAAGTGGTATCTGTAATATTACATTGAACTGTTCCGGTTTGACCTTCAATATTAATTAATTCACCAGTTGCAACATTTTTAAGAACAAAATAAGTAGCATCAATAGCAATTTTCTGCCATTTGTAATTGTTTCCAGAAACTGTAGTTCCGTAACCAACATTCGCACTAGCATCAGATAAATAAGCACCGGTCCATCTGTTTTTAATAGTGTAATAATTTCCTGTTGCAGTTGAAACTGTTACAGCGCAAGTTGCTGTTTTGGTTCCGCTCACTGTTGTTACTGTAATAGTTGCAGTTCCGTTTGCAACTGCTGTAATTAATCCAGAAGCATTTACTGTTGCCACAGCTGTGTTACCAGAACTATAAGTAACCGATTTGTTTGTTGCATTAGCAGGAAGAATTGTTGGCGTCAATTGTTGCGTTCCACCAACCGCCAACGAAGCCGTAGTTGGACTCAAAGTTACGCTTGTTACCGCAACATTTGTTGCGTTTACAGTTACCGCACAAGTCGCTGTTTTTGCTCCGTCCTGAGTTGTTACTGTGATTGTAGCAGTACCTGCAGCAACGGCAGTTATTAATCCAGTTGTATTTACAGTTGCGATAGCAGTATTACTTGAACTATAAGTAACCGTTTTGTTCGTTGCTGTTGCAGGCGCAACTGTTGGTGTTAATTGTTGTGTTGCACCAACTAATAATGTTGCTGTTGTTGGCGATAAAATAACGCCTGTAACAGCCACAACAGTTCCAGGGTTCGAATCGTACCATGTATTGTTCATGTACCAACCTGTTTTATTTCGGCTTAAATCGGCAGATTGACTAGTTCCATCATTAAAAATTAAATTCGTTGACGTTACATTGGTAAACGTATAACTGTACCAGCCATTTCCGGTATCGGTCATATTAACTCCTGGCCAGGTTGCATTTGCTAAAACTCCCGCTGGCAAAGCACTCCAGTAATAAATCTTAATTCCGGTTCCCCAATTAGATGGTTTATAGAAATAAACAGTAAAATTAGTATTCGGATTTACTGTAATTGTTGCTATCGCAGTTTTGTTTCCGTCTTGAGTCGTTGCGGTAATTGTCGCCGTTCCTGCAGCAACTGCTGTTACAAGTCCACTAGAGTTTACTGTTGCAATTGCCGTATTGCTTGAAATATACGTTACGGTTTTATTTGTAGCATTTGCGGGTGCAACTGTTGCAGTAAGCTGTTGTGTATTTCCTGTATATAAACTTGCTGTAGTTGGTGTAACACTTACTGAAGCAACCGGAATCGCTGCAACCGTTATAGCTGAAGTTGCCGTTTTATTGCCATCAACAGTTGTAGCTGTGATTGTAGTTGTTCCTGCTGCTACAGCAGTTACTAATCCGTAAACGTTAACTGTTGCAACTGAAGTATTGCTGGATGTCCAGTTTATATTTTGATTTGTTGCATTTGCAGGAGCGATCGTTGCACTTAATTGTTGCGTAGAACCTAAACCAACAGTTACCGTTGATGGGCTAACAGAAACACCTGTTACCGCAACAACCGGAGCATTGGTATTGGTTAAAACCAAATATTCATAAGCCGCAAATGATCTTGTTGCGCCCGCAGTTAAAGTCACGGAAGCATTGTTGTTGTATGGATTTACATAAGTTCCTGCTAAAGCCGCCGGAATAACATAAGATTTAGAAGCGTTTCGTAAATTCGACATTACGATTACTTTTTCAGAACCTAATGTTTTTGTAAAAATGCTGATATCATCATTCGCATACATCGTTAAATCTCCACGTCTGATAGCAGCGCTCGAAGTTCTGAAATTTAAAATTTTAGCAAAATCTGCAGCCGCTGTTGGATTTTGAGACCAGTTGAATTTAAAACCTTGCCATGGCCAGTCGGTTTTGGGTTCGTAGTCAATTTCCTGTCCGCTCATCAAAAAAGGAACTCCTTTCATATAAGCTGAAACCAAAAAGTTCGCTACAATTCCGTTATGATTATTGAAGATTACAAAAGGTCTTTGTACACCATTATCATTGGTATAGGTGTCATGATTTCCGGTATAACGAACCGCTTGGTTAGAACCCGTAGCATTGGCATATTCATAATCATTGATCGTTTGAAAACGAGTCGAAACCGGACCACCGGCAGCAACATCTTTTAAGGCATTCCAAAACCATCTGTCACCAAAGTTCATATCAAAACCAGCCGTAAAGTTGGCTTGTCTGTCTCCTTCGGCTAACATTAATAATTTATGAGAAGAAATTCCACGGATGTTTCCGATAACTTCTGACCAAAAATCTAACGGAGGATTATTAGCATAATCGCAACGGTATCCGTCAACGTTTGCTGCTAAAATCCAATAACGCATGGCATCTTTGATAGCACCTCGTGTAGCTGAACTATTAAGATCAAGAGCTGCAATATCTGAAAAATTCCCTAATTGCTGAATGGTTGTTCCACTTCTCATATAATACTCAGGATGCGTGGTTGTCCAGGCATTATCCCAAGAGGTACCGTTGATGGCGATGTCCAGAATAACGGCCATTCCACGGCTATGGGCACCATCAACTAAAGTTCTTAAGTCAGAAAGCGAGCCATATTCTGATCCAACCGCTTTAAAATCTTTAATACAATAAGGAGAAGGCGAACTTCGAGAATCAGTACCGTGTGGGTAAATGGGCATTAAATAAATAACATTGGTACCGAGTGCTTTAATATTATCTAAACGGGCGGTTACTCCGGCTAAATTTCCGTTGGCACTAAACGGACGAATATGTACCTGATACATGTTGACATCCCGGGTATCGGGAACACCAGCGAATGGCGTACCGTACTGAGGCGGATCTTGTGCATAAACGGAACTTGCAAATAATAATAGAAAACAGATTACTGCTTTCGTGAAATGAAATAATCTAGTGGTAATTTTGATTTTCATAATTTCGGTTTTTTGCATGCTTGTCGGCATCTTCAACTAAAATTCATTCTCACTCGCATTGGTTTTAAATTCGACAAACATTTTGTGGTTAATAGTTTTCAAGTCGTAAAATTTTAATTTTTGTCCACAAAAGGACATGGTTATTTCGCCACGAATTACACGAATTAGCACTAATTTTTAATCTATTTAAGATTTAAAAAATAATTTAATTCGTGAAAATTCGTGTAATTCGTGGCAAAAAAACTTAGTAATCTATAACTTTTTCAATCCCTTTAATTCTGTAGCATTTCCTTCTTTGATGCTGATGGCAACACCTCCGCCTGGAGCTAAATATTGTTTTAAAATTGTTTTTGAGGTTACAACAACTTTAGTCACAGTATATTTTTGTGGATTTTTATTCCAGTTGGCTTCTTTTGCATCAGCATAAATAGTGGCAATGAATTTTTTGCCAGCAGGCAGATAATCAAATGTGATATTTGCTGTTCTTGCATTTTCGTCTGTGATTCCTCCCACAAACCAGGCATCTTTTCCTTTAGCTTTACGAGCAATCGTGATGTAATCTCCTGGTTCAGCTTCTAAAATATAGCTGTTATCCCAATCAACAGCAACGTCTTTAATGAACTGAAAAGCATCTGGAAAACGCTCGTAATTCCCCGGAATATCAGCTGCCATTTGCAACGGACTGTACATCGTAACATAATACGCTAATTGTTTTACCAAAGTTGTGTTGACACGCTGCGAACTTCCTGTTCCGTAGTACGAAAGATCAGTTTGGAAAATCCCTGGCGTATAATCCATTGGGCCTCCCATTAATCTTGTAAAAGGCAAAATCGTAGTATGATCCGGAGCTAATCCCCCCATAGATTCAAACTCCGTTCCGCGAGCAGATTCCTGAGCAATCCAGTTTGGAAAAGTACGGTTTAAACCTGTTGGACGAACCGCTTCGTGACTATCGATCATGATTTTATAATCGGCAGCACGTTTGGCTACATTGATATAATGATTCACCATCCATTGCCCGTCATGATGTTCACCACGTGGAATAATTTTACCTACATATCCTGTTTTTACAGCATCGTATCCGTTGTCATTCATAAATTGAAAAGCACGGTCTAAACGGCGCTCATAATTGGTTGCAGATCCAGAAGTTTCGTGGTGCATGATAATTTTAACTCCTTTTGAAGCCGCATATTCATGAACTGCTTTTACATCAAAATCCGGGTATGCGGTAACGTAATCAAAAACCTCTTCTTTCCAGTTGTTGATCCAGTCTTCCCAGCCAATATTCCACCCTTCGATCAGGATCGCATCGAAACCATTCTTTGAAGCAAAATCAATATATTCTTTTGCACGTTCTGTCGTGGCTCCGTGTTTTCCATTCGGCGTAAGCTTCGTAAAATCATCCGTCAATTTCACATTGTTTTCTTTGCCAAAAGCCCAGGTACTTCTTCCTGCAACAAAATATTCCCACCAAATTCCGATGAATTTTACCGGTTTGATCCACGAAACATCTTTATAACTTGTTGGTTCGTTGAGGTTCAGGATTAACTTTGAAGCCAAAATCTCTGTTGCTTTATCGCTTACGACAATTGTTCTCCAGGGCGATTCTGCATCTGTTTGCATATACCCTTTTGCACCCACAGCGTCTGGCGCTAAATGACTGCGCATTTTGTTGTTTACAGCATCCACTTCAAGATACATCGCCGGATAATTGATTAACGCTGCTTCGTGAATATTAATGTACAAACCATCATCAGATTTCATCATCGATGGCGTTTGAACAGCAAGTTCTTTTATTGGCCATTGCGAATTGATTTCGATAGTCGCTTTCTTCATCAACGAAGGAATCTCAGAAATTTTCGATGTTGTATACGCATATTCATTGGTATCATAATCTCCCGGAATCCAGAAAATTTTATGATTTCCCGCTAAATTAAATTCAGAACGCTCTTCTTTAATTACAAAATAACTCAGGTCATTTTGCTTCGGAAATTCATATCTAAAACCTAACCCGTCGTTGAACAAACGGAAACGAATGCGAATGTATCTGTTATTGTTTTTTGCTTGCGCTAAAGTGACAACCAGTTCATTGTAATGATTTCGGATTGTTTTTTCTTCTCCTAAAACCGGATTCCAATTTTCATCAACAGAGGATTGTGCTGTATTTGTTACGGTAAAACCATCCAAAAACGAAGGCAAATTTTGAAGTTCTAAACCCAAAGAACTTGGTTTTATAACTGCTTTTTGTTTATATGATAATTGGTAAGATGGAATTCCACCTTCTTTCAATTCAAATTTTAAGGAAAGATTTTTGTCCGGCGAATTAATTTCTTGTGCCTGAATCCATAAGGAGTTCGCACACACAAAAAGTAAAAGCGCTAGTTTTTTGCTCAAACGAATTTGAAGCGGCATTTTTTGGGATTGAAAATTCATGTTATTTAGTTTTTTGCAAATCTAATTTATAAAGTTGCATTGGTATTAGTTTTTCAACACTAAATATTGAAAAGGTTGTAACGTTAATTCTGCACCAACAGTAACCGAAGTCCCTGTGAAAGCATCTTTCCATGTTCCTTTTAATGAGGGAGCGACCAAATATTTAACTGTTGAGCTGGTTAAATTAGAAAGGACAAAAACTTTTTCAGTATCGTTTACCATTGTAAAAGCACTTATAGCAACATTGCTATATCCTGTATAAGTTCCTTTTTTTATGGCATTGCTTGAATTTCTAAAGGCGACTATCTTTTTATATTCTGCTAAAACTGACGCATCAGCGGTAGACCAGTCGATTGGTGTTTTTGCAAAATAATTGATCCTTTTATTGTATCCAACTTCTTGTCCGTTGTAAATCATTGGGACAGATTTCATATACGCAGCGACAACAAATGCAGCTATAGAACCTTGTTTGCCTCCAAAAAGTTCATAAGGTGTTCCTTCTGCAAGGTTCACGTCATGATTGCTGGTGTATCTTACAATTCTGTTTTCAGGGTTGTAATTGTTTGCATATTCAGCAGCGTTTGCTTCCTGAATAGTAGTTGCAGGTTTATTTTCTTTGAATAGTTTTTCTAAAGATGTAAAAAAGTTAAATCCAAATGTATAATCGAAACCAGTAGCGAATTGATTCACTTTTGTACCTTCAGCAAGCATTAAGATGTTTTGATTTTTTTTGATGCCTCTCAATTTTGTGATCGCATCAGACCAAAAAGTCTGAGGAACAAAATCAGCATAATCACATCTGAAACCATCAATGTTTGCATTGTAAACCCAGTAAGACATAGCATCAATCATGGCGTCTTTCATTTCAGTATTATTGAAATCTAACTGCGCAACATCATTGTAATTTGTTCCAGGAGGAATGATGATTTCTCCTTTTTCATTTTTTTGATACCAATTTGGATGTTGTGTAATCCAGGCATTATCCCAAGCCGTATGATTGGCAACCCAGTCTAAAATAACCGCCATGTTTTTTTTGTGTGCTTCATCAACCAAAACCTGAAGGTCGGCCAAAGTACCAAAATCTGGATTTATTGCTTTATAATCTTGTACAGCATAAGGTGAACCAAGTTCTCCGGAAGCTTTTACTTTTCCTACCGGATAAACAGGCATTAAGTAGACAACATTTGCACCCAATTCCTGAATTTGTGTTAGTCTGTCCTGAACACCTTTTAACGTCCCTGCCTGACTAAAAGCACGAATGTTTACCTGATAAATTATGGCATCTTCTTTCTTTGGCATTTTGTCAAATGAAGCTCCATATTGTGTATAAGGCGAAGGGGCAATAGAGGTGGAATTGTCATCAGAAGAGCTACACGAAATAAATGCTAACGCAAGTATTAAAGCATAGACGATGTTTATATTTGATTTCATATTTTTTTGAATTTGATAAAATAACTACAGAGTTTAAGATAGCCTGCCTTTCGCTCAAAAAAGGCAGGTATCACTCAAACTAATCTAGCTTATTTTAAATGATAGATTATTTTTTAACTATAGTACAAGTTGCAGTTTTTGGGTAACCATTAGTTACAGGATCTACTTCATTAATCTTGAAATTTACTTCATAAAGTCCCGCTTCAGGAATGTCATAAGCTCCTCCATTGTCGAAATTAATTGTATTTGTTGAAGGATCTGCTGGTCCATAATTAATAGTCCAACTATTGTTTAATCTGAATTTTAAAGCTCCAGGCACTAAGTTGGCAGTCACTTTCCATGTTTTGGTTTGATGATCGTAACTCATAGGAGTACTATTATCCCAGCCTCCTGCCTGAGAAGTTCCAACAATTCCCCAAGCATATGGCGTAGAGCTCCATTTTAAAGTATTTAAATTTACTTTTATTTGATATGAACCTTCTCCAGGAAGTGTCAAATCAGTATCGCTCATGTTTTTTAAATCAGCATTTGTGTCGCCTGCCCCGTAGAATTGAGCCCAGTTTCTTGCTTTGTTTAATTTAAATCCGGGACCTGCACCAGTTGGTACAGTCATATAACCCTGATACACTCCTAATTGGATTTCTGTTAAAGCAGCTGCTGTTTCTATACCCCATCCCTGATAACTTCCCGGCATATAGATTTCGCCTATAACAACGGTTTTCAGGTAAGGCGTCACTGTTATAGAAATAGGATTTGAATACACTCTATGATCCATGGAAGATTCTACACGAATTACTAATTCTCCGGCAACGTTAGGTTTTAGCCCTAAGTCTGTGGCAATTTTATTTAATTCTGCTCCGGTAAAAGATTTGCTTAAAACATCTTCTCCCACTTCAACTCGTTTCGCTTTTGCCCAGGCCTCGCTTCCTTTGATATCGGTAGGTAAATCAATTTGTATAGCATAGGTTACAGGCGCCGCAATAGGATACGTTACTTTTGACCAGGAAACAAGTAAAGCTGATTGATCTGAAGTATCTTCTTTAAGTACTATTGTACTTGATGAAGCTTCAATCGCAGAAGGAAAGCTAACTTTTGCTAAGGTTGTTAGTTGACCTTCGCTTTCGCAGGAAGTAGCTAAAAAAAGCAAACTGCCTAGTACGAATAATTTATTTATATATTTTTTCATAATAGTTTTTGTTTTTTAGTAACCCGGGTTTTGTTTAAGTCCGCGATTAGCATCTAAAGCAGATGTTGGAATTGGGAACAATTTTCTGTAGGCAGGAGAAGCTGGTCTGAATTCGTTTGCCAGTAAAAATTTGTCAAAACGAATCATATCTTGTCTTCTGTGCCCTTCCCAGTTTAATTCAAATCCTCTTTCGTTATAAATATCATCAAGAGTTGGGTTTGCAGCCAGACCATCTAAACCTGCACGTTGTCTGATTTGATCAATAAAAGGTTTTGCAGCAGCTGGATTTCCTAAACGGACATTGCATTCTGCCATCATTAAGATTACATCAGCATATCTATAAATAGGGAAGTCATTCGATGCTCCTCCGCCAGTTTTTGTTCCGGCAGGAAAAAATTTAACATTACGAACTCCCGCCTGAGGTGGCGCTCCCGGATTGTCTAAAGAACCAACCTCAAGAGTATAATTAAATCCGCCTGGTTGTTCTCCAAATAAAAATTGTTTTCTACGAACATCATTTACAGCATATTTCAGGAAGAAATCAGTAGGGACTATAGTTCCATTCCAGCCACTGAATCCAAATAAAGTATTACCGTGAGGCCCATAAACGCTGCGAATACCATAAATATTACGGGAAACAACATCAAGAGTTGCGAAAATCGGTAAAATAGTTTCATCATCAGGAAGTACATCTCCAAATAATTCGTAATATTTATTTCCTAACGGACTAGCAGCGTTTTCTGCACCAGAATGTAAAGAAAAACCACCTTCGCTAACTTTGTTACAAGCGGCTAAACATTCGTTCCATTTTGCTTCTCCTGTGTATACCTGAGCATTCAGATATACTTTTGCTAATAGCGTATATCCAGCCCATTTATTAAATCTTCCGTAATAATTTCCTCCTTTTGTAACAGAAAGTAATTCTACGTTTTCAGTTAATTCTTTTACTATAAATGCAAAAACTTCCTTACGGCTTGATTGCGGAATTTTATCAACTGTAATGTTGTTGTCCGTGAAAAAAGGAACATCACCAAAATCATCAATTAATAGATAATAAAAGAAAGCACGTAATACTTTTGCTTCAGCAATTTTTGAAGCTTCAGCATTTGATTTTTCTAATAATTCAACCGCTAAATTGGCATTGAAAACAGATTTGTACAACCAGTTCCAGGTATTATTAATAATGAATTCGCTTGGCAGCCATTCATGTTTGTGCAGACGGGCAAAATCCTGTTGCCAGTTACCGTCATTTCTATGCGGAATTACCTGCTCGTCTGAGGACATACAGTTCATGTCATACCAGCCGTTATCAGCTCCGGCATAACCAACACCTGGTACACTTTTACGTTCAAAGTCACCTGGGATTTCTGCATACACACTGGCAAGGGCAATGTTGGCTCCCTCCGGAGTTCCGTAAAAGCTGTCCGGTTGATATTTGTCGTATATGTTTTCGTTGATATCTGTACAGCTAAAAAGTGTTAGGAAACACACGCTTCCTGCTACTACTATATTTTTAATTTTCATTTCTTTTACTATTTAAATTTTACAGTCAAACCAAATGTAACACTTCTGGTACGTGGATAAATTCCTTTATCACCACCAAAATTATCATTAGGATCACCACTTCCGCTTATGTTTAATTCCGGATCAACACCTGTATAATCTGTAATTAGCAGTAAATTGTTTCCCGTAAGAGAAAGTCGAATAGAATCTACATATTTATCAGTAAAACGGAAACTATATCCGGCAGTAAGATTTTCTAAACGTACAAATGAACCATCTTCTAACCATAAATCAGATCCGTATGGAGAAGAAAAGATCCCTTTGTCAACAGCACTTTGTAAAACGTTTGAACTACCCGTATTCTCTAACATGCTTAACCTTTGATTAAGATTGTTGTAGATTTTATTTCCTCCGGAACCTCTTACTGACATAGAAGCATCAAAGTTTTTGTATCTGTAAGATGGATTAAATGCAAAAGTGTAAGTTGGCAATGCTGAACCTGCATAATAACGATCTGCACTTCTTACACCCTGATCAATAATACCGTTTCCGTCAATATCTGCTACTGTTTCTACACTATTTGCGTTTTTACCATTATTTTTTAAAATATAAAATGAACCAACTGGTTTTCCTTGTACCAATAAAGAATTTGGTGCTCCCCAATTAACATAGTCTGTATTTAAAGGAATACCATTAATACTACCACTTAAATTAAGTACTTCATTTTTCATGAACGATACGTTTCCTGCAAGTGTTAGTGTGCTGTTGTCCGTTTTAATAACATCATAAGCAAGAGCAACCTCCAGACCTTTGTTTGAAATACTTCCTACGTTGGCTTTAATTTTATTATAAGGATAAGGGGGCTGAGGTACAGTATAATCAAATAGAAGATTATCTGTTCTTGAATCGTAAACATCAAGACTACCTCTTAATCTATTTTCTAATAGAGCAAAGTCAAGCCCGATATTAGTTTGTTTTTTGGTTTCCCATTTCAAATCAGCATTTGCATTTTGAGAAATGGTAAAATTGGTGATAATAGAACCTCCAAAATAAATATTTCCTGCACTATCCACTAATGGTAATGATGTTTGTGGATTAAGACCTTGCTGGTTACCCGTTTCACCATATCCGACACGTAATTTTAATTCATTAAACAAATTTTGATTGGTCATGAATGACTCTTTGTTGATTTGCCATGCCACAGATGCGGATGGGAAATTCCCCCATTTGTTGTTGGCACCAAATACAGATGAACCATCTCGTCTGATACTTGCTGTTAATAAATAACGGTCTAATAAAGAGTAGTTTAATCTTCCTAAATAAGAAACTAAAGATCTGTCGTTTTTATAAGATCTGATGTCTGAAGCTCTCACTTTAGACATATCACCAAACTGAAGTGCATTATAAGTGGCTTCATCACTAATAAAACCTCTCGCCTGAGTATAATTACCCTGATAAGTTTGGCTTTGCCATTCGTATAAAGCCAATGCATTAAAACTATGGATGCCAAAGGTTTTTTTATAGGTAAGACTTAAATTGGTTAATTTTTCGTTTTGTCTCTTATTATCTATATTAGCAAAACCGTGTTGCTCAATTGCATTAGAATCTGTTGATTCTTCCGGCATGTAATATCCTATCGTTAAATTTGTTTTTCTCCAGCTACCAAACCAGTTTGCTGAAAAACCTTTTCCTAAATCTAAATCTGCTTTTAAACTTCCGAATAAATTATCGTCTTGTCTTTCATTTGTAACTTCTTGCGCAGCGGCATAAGGATTTAAATAATGAAATACGGTTGCATCTGTAAAATAAGTTCCATCAGTATTAAAAACAGGATCAGTTGGTCTGGCCAATAATGAATTTGTGATTAAGTTAGATTGATATGCAACTGTTCCAATAGTTCCAATACTATTCGTAGTATTATTTACTCCGGTATTTAAATTGAAAGTCAATTTTAATTTGTCATTAAGAGCCAATTGAGTTGCCTGAATACGTCCAATGTATTTTTGATTACTGGAATTAATTACAACTCCATCCTGCATAATAGCGGTTATAGAAGCTCTGTAATTAAATTTATCAGTTCCTCCACCAAATGATAATGTATGTGTTTGTGTAACTCCCGTTTCAGTCAAAAGACCGTACCAATCTGTACTTGAACCGTGATTTGCTGAAGCCGGTACACCAACACTTTGAGCAGTTTCCCACCATTGGTTTGCATCAAGCATGTCTAGTTTTTTTGGAATAAAATCGATAGAAGTATAACCTACATATTCCATCGTAGTTTTTCCGGCTTTATTTTTTTTAGTAGTTACAATGATAACCCCAGGCGCTCCTCTTGAACCGTAAACAGCTGTAGCAGAAGCATCTTTTAAAACATCTATAGTTTCAATTTCGCTTGGTGGAACCTGATTTAATAAATCCATATTTCCCTGAATTCCATCAACTACTACAAGCGGATCATTTCCTCCAATTAAAGAAGAAATACCTCTAATACGAACGCTTGGTCCTGCACCTGGCTCGCTACCTATTTGCGTAATATTTACACCAGCAGCTTTTCCTGAAATCAACGACAACGGATTAACGATCGCACCCTGATTCATATCTTTTGCCGCTATTGAAGAAACTGCTCCTGTAACATCTTTTCGGGCTGTAGAACCGTAACCAACTACAACAATTTCCTGTAAGTCTGTAGCATCCGGAAGAAGCTGGATGTTTATAATAGTTTGGTTAGCAGTTACTCTTTTTTCTTTGTACCCCACAAAACTCACGATAATTATAGCTGAACTGCTTTCAACAGTAATTTTGTATTTACCATCAAAATCGGTAACCATACCATTTCTGGTTCCCTCTTCAAGAACAGAAGCTCCCGGCAAAGGCAAACCATTTTCGTCAGTAATAATACCGGAAACCGTTTGTTTTTGATAGATAGCAGCTTCAGTTTTAAGCTCTGGTTTTTTTAGGATAATTTGAGTGTCCCTAACCTTAAATTCAGTTGGAGTTCCTTTAAAAAGCTTATCTAATACGGTATATATAGGCTGATCTTTTACAGAAATGGAAACAACACGATCTAAATCGATATCATTTAGTTTATAGATAAACCTGAAATCTGTTTTTTGTTCTATGGTCTCAATAACCTTTTCGATTGTTGAATTGTTTAATTCCAGGGTTACTTTCGTCCTTTGGGCATAAGTATTCCCTCTAATATTAAACATGGCGACCAAAATAAGTAGTGTGGTTAGTTTCAATTTTAGGTCATTTTGGAACACTCGGTATAAAAACCCAGTATTCTTTGATTTTTTTTTCATAATTTTGTTAATTGATTGTAGTTAATTCGTTATATTCAATCACTTAGTTAATCGGAAATTGTTCGCAGCTCTTTCCGATTTTTTTATTCTAGTATTTTCTCTTCATGCTTTTTCATTGGTTTTAGTGGTTATTTAATTAGTATTTGATTGTTTTTTATGGTGTAATTAATGCCGTGAATGTCATTAAAATAGCTCATTACTTTCTCTATTGACTCATCGCTGAAACTAGCATTGAATTTCTCGTTCGCCAATTTTTCGTTTTTATTTACAATGGTTACATTATAGCGTCTTTCCAGTTTTGTAATGATATTTTTAAAAGTCATATTTCTGAAAGTAAGCCCGCCATTGATCCATGAAGTATAAATATCGGTGATAACAGGTTTTGTAAAAATCATATTATTTTCTTTAGTGAAACTTCCCTTGTGGCCTGGTTTCAGAACAGTATTTTTATTAGCATCAAACTCTTCATGTATGTTGTACATTCCAACTGAACCTTCTACTAAAACAACATCTGTTGCAGTATCTTCAGGATAATTTGAAACATTAAAATGCGTTCCTAAAACACGCACATTTAAATTGTCGGCATTCACAATGAAAGGATGTTTTTTGTCTTTGGCAACATCAAAAAAAGCTTCTCCTTCTAAAAATACTTGTCTGTTTTCGCCGGCAATAAATTTTACAGGATATTTTAAAGTGGTGCCCGAGTTCAAATGAACAAGCGTTCCATCAGACAATTGTAATTGAAATCTTTTGCCATACGGAATTTTGATGGTGTTATAAGCGACTTTCTCTAAATCAGAATTATTGTCGTAAACGATTTTATCTCCGTCTTGATTTCCAACTACATTGCCGTTCGCATCTCTAACTTCAACTTTATTATTTTCTGAGATAATCTGAATATTTCCATTTTCTAACTGCAATACAATATCAGTGCTTTTAAAATCGAATTTCGGTTCAGCTTTGGTATTGAAAGCTCCTTTTTGGTAAGCAAGACCAATTCCTAATAAAACAACTACTGAGGCAGCAATCGAAATGTATTTTCTGAAATTTGATTTTTTAGGCGCAATAGAAATTGTCGTTTCTTGTTCTTTAGCAGCACTCAAAATATTTAAGAAAATATCATCGGCAGTTTGGTGATTCATTTTTGGCATTTCACCCAAAAGATTTTGAATGTCTTCTACAGTCGGAAAGTCGTCTGTAAGTTGATTTTTTTTGTAATAAGCAATTACTTCATTTGTTTCCTCGGGGGTACATTGGTTTAAAACAAACTTTTGTAAAAGGTTTTTTATTTCTGAATTTGAATTCATTACGAATTGTTTTTAGGTCCGGTTCTGATATAATACAGTTGAAAAGGAATTGAGTACTACTCAAATGTTATAAATTTTTTAATTTTAACATTTAAAAAGCTGAAAAAAATTATAACAAATTGATTTTAAGATAATTAAAAAAAAATATTTTTTTTAATTAAATTGTTGTTTGCCCGTAGATTGAAGAAATTTAAACAGGCTTACGGCGATTTTTAATTGTTTTTTTATCATATTTTTTCAAATATAGCCCGCGGTTTCAACCGCGGTGACGCAATATATAAATAATGCATAATCACGATCCAAATCACATCCGTCTCCCGCGGTTGAAACCGCGGGCTATGTTTAGAATAATTGTCGATATTTTTTAGATCCTTTGTAATTATAGGATCGGATTATTAAAATTTGCGAAAATCTGTCTAATTTGCGTGCGATTATCTGCAAAAAAAAATCATCCGAAGAGGATGATTTTAATGGTTAAATGGTTTTTTGGTTTAGATAATTTCATCATGAACGTGAAAAAAGACTCGCATCGATTCTAATGCTTTACTCATTTGGTTCCTGACTGTATTTATAGAGATGCCGAGTTCCTGACTAATTTCTTCGTAACTCATGCCTTTCTTTCGGGACATTTTAAATATTTGTTTTCGTTTTGGAGGGAGCTGTTTCATGGCCTGTTTTCGAAGCTTTTTACAATCATCTTCCCTAATGGAATAATCTCCAGATTCATGCGATTTTTGACTTTCGTAAAAAACAGCTTCTTTAAGTGCCAGATCGTTTGCAGCTTTATTTAGGGTATTAAAAGCCTGATTTCTTGTAATAGTAAAAATATAGGCTTTAAACGATTGATCCAGATTTAAGTTTTCACGATGCAACCAGACTTTCATAAAAACATCCTGAACATTTTCTTCTGCTGCTTCCTTCGATTTTAAAAGACTAATGCTGTAACCATAGATGTCCTGATAGTATAAATCAAAAAGTTGGCGAAATGCTTTTTCTTTGCCTTTTTTGAGTTCACTTAGCAATAATCTTTCGCTATGGATATTTGTTTCTAGCAATTTAATTAGCCTCTATTTAATTCTAATTATAGTGTACTGTCAAACTGAAGATTGGGGCTTGACTTCAGCAAATATATAAAAATATTATTCGCAACAAATTATATATAAAAAAACTTAATTCTTATTTTTATAACGTTTTTTGAATAAATGAGGCAAAAACAGTCCAAAAGTGGCTTTTTGTCAAGTAAGTGTATTTTTGACGCTTTACTAAATTGTTATTTAATTTAGAATTTGTCTTTTGAGAATATTCTTATTTACGAAAAAGAAAATTGAAGTAGAGAATTCAATAAGAACAAAAAAATCCTTTTGTCTGGTTCAAAAGACAAAAGGATTGTATGATAAAATCCAGCGGATTATTTGAATTAATTAGTTCTTCAAATCTTTAATCACTTTAAAAGCAACATCAACCTGATCTTCTCCCACTAAAATGGTAAATTCATTTGAAGTCGAAATTACCTCGTTTATGATAATTCCTTCCCATGCTAAACGTTGGAAAATGAAATAATAAATACCAGGAACTACAATATTTTCTTTTGGTAATTTTACTGTAATTGAAGCTAAATTATCCAATTTTTGAATCAATTTTTCACGCATAAAGTGTTTTTCAACTAAATGATTGACGCTGCTGCTGACCACTATGTTGGTTTCATTTACTCCACGAGATGAGGTATAAAAGATATCAGATAAGGCATTAATATCAGAAATTAAATCGGCTTGTTTGTTCAGGACAGTTTCTGAAGCTGCAAAGGTGTAATCCGTCAACTCAGATCGAACCGTAATTTCACCAATATTCTTGATGACTTTATTGATTTTGTGGTTCAATTTAAAATCTAATTCTTCGGTAAGTCGTTTAAGAGACATTACAACAGCGCCTTGTTTTACTTCTTTACCAAATTCACTTTCTAATTCGGTCATAATGTTCCGGGACAGAGAAGTTAAATTAATAATTCCGAGAGATAACGCATTTAATAAAAACGGCTTTGTTTTGATGTAATTTTCGACGATTGAAGAAACGGTTTTCATAATTTTTTTTCTTTTTTTTGTAACTTAATTGTGTTGGTTTAGTTTAATAGTGATGTTAAAAATCTTTGCAAATATAAATAAAAAAACAATTTGTTACAATTATAACAATAAAAAATTATGTTAAAAATGATAAAAAGCGTCAGTAAGATGTTCAATTGCAAATGTTTCGCCGTTTTTATGGATCGCAATGATGTCAAAACGAACCTCGATCGTGTCTTCAAAATCCATTTCCCTATCGTTTATGTAGGCATTTACTGCTTTTATGAGTAATTGAATTTTTTTTGGTTTCACAAAATCCTGTGGATCTCCAAAATCTAAACTCGATCTTGTCTTAACTTCGACTATGGCCAAATAGTTATCTTTTTGTGCAATAATATCAATTTCGGCTTTCTGAAAAGTCCAGTTTCGATCTAATATTTCATACCCATCTTCCTGAAGATATTTTACAGCCAGTTCTTCACCTTTTTTTCCTAGTTCATTGTGTTCAGCCATTTTTTTTGAGTTATGAATTATAAGTTAAGAGTTATGAGTTTGTCATATATGCAAAAACACAAAGTCGCAAAGAATTAAATTAAAACTTTGCGACTTCGCATCCTTGCGAGATTTTTATGTGTGGTATTTAAAGCTTTTCCTTAAGTAAGGATAGATCGGGCAGAATTTACTTTTTAAAAGTAAGTGTACTTCCAGATGCATTCACATCAATAGTAACAGTACTACCCATAATTAAAGCTCTGTTGTCCTGAATGTGCCCGGCTGGGAAATTAAAAATGACAGGAATATTGTATTTTTTAGTCACATCATCCACAATTTCAAGTGCATTTTTTCCCCACGGAACTTCGTTATCTTTCATTTTAGTCATGGCTCCAATAACAATTCCTTTCAGGTTTTCTATGCATCCGTTGCGACGAAGATTCATCATCATACGATCAATATGATATAAGTATTCATCTAAATCTTCTATAAACAGAATTTTATCCTTACAATCTATCGCCGATTGTGATCCTAATAAACTGTATAAAATAGATAAATTTCCTCCAACTAATTCACCGGTTGCTGTTCCGAAACGATTCATTTTATCCGGACCAACAGAATATGATAAAGGTTCACCAAACAAACTCGATTTCATAGAACTAATAGCCGCAGGAGTCGCCCGCGGAATCGTTACAGGCATTATTCCATGAATCGATTTATAACCCATTGTATTTAAATGATTGTGCAAAACAGTCACATCACTAAAGCCAATAATCCATTTTGGATGTTGTTTGAATTTGGTAAAGTCAAGAAGATCAATCATTCTTACTGTTCCATAGCCACCACGAACGCACCAAATCGCCTTAATATTCGGATTGTCCAACTGCTTCTGAAAATCAACGGCACGCTGTTCATCTGTTCCGGCTAATTGGTTCACATCAAGCCCAATTGTGCTTCCAATAACAGCTTCCAAACCCCAACTATGTAATAAATCTATAGTAGGTTTAAGATTATCATCGATATTTTTTCGGGCAGTTGCTAAAATTGCTATAGTATCTCCTTTTTGTAAATAAGGTGGTGTGATCATGTTTTGTTGAGATTGACAGGTGAATGATTGTAAGACAAAAATAAGAAATAGGAGTGTACCACGAAATAAGTGTTCCCTATTATATTGTCGATTGTCTGTGTTCATGATTTGTTTTTATAAGTAGTAAAAAACAAATATAGAAATTTTAGTAAACAATTTTATTTGAAATTTCCTACAAAGTGATAAATTCTCTTAATTTGTAACTTAAAATAAAATATATGCCATTATTCAGATCTTACTTTAGCTTAATTATTCTGTTTTCTCTTTCGTTTCAGGCGCAATCCAAAAAATATATTATTCACACTGTAGCTTTTTACAATTTCGAAAACTTCTTTGACACCAATAATGACCTTAATATAAACGATGACGAATGGACACCAACAGGAGCACAACATTGGACAGAAGAAAAATACCATCAGAAATTAAAAAATATCGCAAGAGTAATTTCAGAAATTGGTACTCCTGAAAATCCAAATGCACCAACAATTATTGGAGGTTCTGAAATTGAAAATCGTGGCGTTTTAGAAGATTTAATTAAAGAACCCAAATTACTTTCTTTTGATTACGGAATCATTCATTTTGATTCGCCTGATAAACGCGGAATTGATGTGGCTTTACTGTATCAAAAGAAATATTTCAAACCAACCTCATTTTCTAATATCCCGCTATTAATTTATAAAAGTAAGGTAGCAATAAAAGAAGAGAAAAAAGAAGAACCTGACGATGAACTCGAAGATAAAATGGAAACTACAAAAGACAATAATCGTGTTTTTACCAGAGACCAGCTTTTAATAACCGGATTTTTAGAAGGCGAAGAAATAAGTATTATCGTCAATCATTGGCCGTCGCGATCGGGTGGAGAAAAAGCTTCGAGCCAATTTCGTGAAGCTGCAGGAAGATTAAATCGAAAAATTATTGATTCATTGCAAATGATTAACCCGAATGCAAAAGTTTTTACAATGGGCGATTTAAACGATGGGCCATATAATAAAAGTGTAAAAATAGCTTTAGAGGCAAAGGCGAAAAAAACAAAAGTTCCTGAATTTGGTATTTTTAATCCGTTTGAAGAGATGGCAAATAAGGGAATGGGAACAATTGCTTTTAGAGATTCCTGGGATATTTTCGATCAAATTATGATGACACAATCTTTAATACAGCCCGATTTCACCTCTTTTAAATTTTGGAAATCTGGTATTTTCAGTAGGCCGTATCTAGTTCAGACTTCAGGCCAATATAAAGGATATCCGTTGCGTCATAGTCAAACCGAAGTTGGTTTTAGTGATCATTTCCCCGTTTATATTTATTTGATAAAAGAGAAAAAATAGTCACAGTTTACGGTCACAGTCACAGTCTCAGTTTTGGACTGAAAACTGCGACCGCGACTGGAAACTTTTCCTTAACTTAGCTAAATATAAATTCAGTACTTCAAGAAAATGTCAATAGCAAAACCCTTCAATCTTACCAAATGGATCGACGAAAACCGTCATTTATTAAAACCACCAGTTGGAAATAAAAATCTATATATAGACTCCGGCGATTATATTGTAATGATTGTGGCGGGTCCAAATGCCCGAAAAGACTATCATTATAACGAAACCGAAGAGCTTTTTTACCAACTTGAAGGAAGCATAAAAGTCGTAATTCAGGAAGATGGTGAGCGCAAAGAAATGGAATTAAATGCCGGCGATATGTATCTTCATCCTGCTAAAATTCCGCATTCTCCAGTTCGTTCTGCGGGTTCAATCGGATTGGTAATCGAGCGCAAACGTGCCGGACAAGGATATACTGATGGACTGCTTTGGCATTGTGATAATTGCAATCATAAATTATACGAAGTGTATTTTGAATTGCACAATATCGAGAGAGATTTCTTGCCTCATTTTGAACATTTCTACAATTCACAAGATTTAAGAACTTGTGATAATTGCGGAACTGTAATGGAATCTGATCCGAGGTTTGTGGCGAAGAAATAATTAGGAGAGTTTAATAATACTAATTTTAAGGAGCTATTTCCTGCTGTCCTTCCAAATCTTTTGTGTCCGCCGCGGCGGACACAAAAGGATTTTCCCTCCCATCAGGGCTAGGGGAATTATTTTCATAAGAAGTATTGAGTTCAACGTTTAAAAAATCCGTTTAATCTGTGAAATCTGTGGCTAAAAAAAACTACAATTCAAATCGTTTCCCCTGCTCAGGATAAATAATTTGCAATCCTAAATCATTCTGATTTTTGATCTGTTCTTTAAGCTTTACAATATTTTTAGTTGGCGGCTTCAAATGTGTGACTATAATTTTAAAACCTTTCAAAGTGTCTTTTCCTGCTAAGTCTTCTAAAACATGAAGTTCTTTCATCAAATAATTTGGTGTCAGATGGCCAAACAAAAATTGGTCTGGCTGTTCATTTGGGAAGGATACTTCAATAAAAATTCCTTTTAATTGTTTGTTTTTTACAAGCGGAGCAATTGCTGTCCATAAATCTTTCAGGTTATTACTTTTTTCAACAGCGTCAGGTCCTGTATCTCCTAAATATAAAGCGTAAGAATCTCCATTTTTAATTAAAAAAGCAGTGCTTTCAAAAGGATTAACATGGCTTAACGGAAAAGCTTTAACCGTCATTGTAGTATTCGTAATTGGAGTTTCTTTACCAATATTTAAAGTTTGAAAATGATATTTTTTTAATGGAGTTCCAGGACCTTTGTCTCCAAAATTAGCCCAGGTTTGATCATTAAAATAATGGTTTTCCATCATTTCCATGCATTTATTAGTAGCGTAGACAGTTTTAGATGAATCGGCTGGAGAGTTAATAATCAATCCAGAAACATGATCCAAATGTGCATGCGAAATGAAATAACCTTTTATATATTTCCTCAAAACTTCGCTTGTCGAAACTTTGAAAACTTTATTTTCAATTGCTTTTTCAATTCCTGCATTTATAGTTCCGGCGTCTAAACTGATATAATCGTTCGTATTGATTGGAGCCAATAAATAAGCTGATAGATTTTTTTCATCAATACCACCTTTAACTCCCAAAGGAACAACCTGAAAAGAGGATTTTTGTTCTTTTTGAGAAAAAGCATTTGCTGTAATTAAAAGTAAACAGATTAAAAATCGATTGAAAATGGACATGTTTATATAATTTTGTTCCTGCAAATTTCATGAATTAAAGCGAATAAATTAGTTCATATTTCAGAAATAGACATTTATTAATCCTAAATTTACTTTGATTTTAACGACACAATTTCATTGAAATTCATCTCGAAATAATATCTTTACGAAAAAATATAACAATTTTAACTAAAAAAGTTACAATGACAACAATAGCATCGCAATTTGGAATGAATGAAGCTCTGGATAAATTGGGCATCAAATTGATAAATGACGGAACATCAACAGGATTACAAAATTTTTCCTCAGGAGAAATTTTAGATAGTTTTTCACCAGTTGACGGAAAATTAATTGCTTCAGTAAAAATGTCAACTCAGGAAGATTATGAAAAAGTAATGCGTTCGGCGACGGAAGCATTCAAGACATTTCGTATGATTCCTGCACCACAACGTGGTGAAATTGTACGTCAGTTTGGAGAAAAATTACGTCAGAATAAAGAAGCTTTAGGTAAGTTAGTTTCTTACGAAATGGGGAAATCATTGCAGGAAGGTTACGGAGAAGTTCAGGAAATGATCGATATCTGTGATTTTGCAGTGGGTTTATCTCGCCAGTTGCACGGATTAACCATGCATTCTGAAAGGCCTGGACACCGTATGTATGAGCAATATCATTCATTAGGAGTTGTCGGGATTATTTCGGCATTCAATTTCCCGGTTGCAGTTTGGGCCTGGAATACGGCTTTAGCCTGGATTTCAGGAGATGTTTGTGTCTGGAAACCTTCTGAAAAAACACCTTTATGCGGAATTGCTTGTCAAAATATTATTGCACAGGTAATTAAAGAAAATAATCTTCCGGAAGGAATTTCATGTTTAATTAATGGAGATTACAAAATAGGGGAGTTAATGACAAAAGATACCCGTATACCCTTAATTTCTGCAACAGGTTCAACCCGAATGGGGAAAATTGTTGCACAGGCTGTAGCGGGACGTTTAGGGAAATCATTATTAGAATTAGGAGGAAATAATGCCATTATTGTAACTCCGGATGCTGATATTAAAATGACCGTAATTGGAGCTGTTTTTGGAGCTGTTGGAACTGCGGGACAACGTTGTACTTCAACTCGTCGTTTAATTATTCACGAAAGTATTTATGATAAAGTTAAAGATGCTTTAGTAGCAGCTTACAAACAATTACGCATCGGAAATCCGCTTGACGAAAACAATCATGTCGGACCACTTATCGATACTCATGCAGTCGAAATGTATGCGATCGCTCTAAACAAAGTTGTTGCGGAAGGTGGGAAAATTTTAGTAGAAGGCGGAGTACTTTCAGGAGATGGTTACGAGAGTGGCTGTTATGTAAAACCTGCAATTGCCGAGGCTGAAAATTCATTCGCAATCGTACAGCATGAAACATTTGCTCCTGTATTATATTTAATTAAATATTCCGGTGAAGTTGATAATGCGATCGAAATTCAAAACGGAGTGGGACAAGGATTATCTTCTGCAATTATGACAAATAATTTGCGTGAAGCCGAAAGATTTTTATCTGTGGTTGGATCAGATTGCGGAATTGCAAACGTAAATATTGGAACTTCGGGTGCTGAAATTGGAGGTGCTTTTGGTGGAGAAAAAGAAACCGGAGGTGGTCGCGAATCAGGTTCTGATGCCTGGAAAATTTATATGCGTCGTCAAACAAATACAATCAATTATACTACAAGTTTGCCTCTGGCACAAGGAATAAAATTTGATTTGTAATAAATCTTCAAAACTTATAGAATATAAAAGGCTTCCAAATTTGGAAGCCTTTTACTTTTTAGAATTGTCTTAAATTTTTACTTTTTAAGAATAGTTTGGTTGAATGAACCATCATTCGTATAAACTTTTACTAAGTAAGTTCCCTGAATAAGATTGCTTAAATCTATACTTTCAGCATCTTTTCCTGTGCTGCTTACTAATGTACCAGACATATTGTAAATTAAAACTTTTTCTACTGTCTGAGTTGATTTAGTTAGATATAAAACATCAGCGACCGGATTTGGATATAAAATCATTTTTGCAGTTTCAGGTTCTGCAACAACTTCTGTCGTCTGTGCCATACGTGCAGTTCCTCCAGTATAATGTGTACCGATGTAGAACAAGTTTGCAACAGATCCTTTAGTAATAGTATTTGAACCTGCAGGAATTGAAGCTGTAACTATTCCAGCCGATGCGGTATAAGAAACGTTGTTTACTTTAATTGTTCCTGTAAAGTTAGAATCAAAAACCAAAGTTAATGTTGATGCACTTGCAGTAGTATAAGTAATAGAAGTGCTAGACTCAATTTTTAAGCGTGCTGTTAGAGTCAGTCCTGCATAAGTTACAGATCCCGGAGTTGAATTCATATTTCCGGTAATAGTATAAAATGAACTGGTTTTTCCTGAAGTGGTGAAATTATGATTTTGATCTCCACTTGGTGTTCCTGTTGTAACTGTGATTGTTCCGGATCCTGTTGCTGGAGTACCAGTTCCTGTAGTTGCAATTGAGTAAGACAAAGTTGCTGTTGGTGTTCCGGTAATCGTGATTGTTTTAGCCGTAGTATTTTTCACAAAACTAATTCCCGAAGCCGGTAATCCAGTAACAGTTGCATCTGTTGCAGTTCCTCCCCAAGTGAAAACAATTGAGCTTATTGCAGTACCACTGGCAACAGTTTGATTGTTATTACTCGTTGAAGTTAACGTTTGAGTTCCTGCCGGATTAACTGTAATTGTTCCTGATCCTGTTGCAGGAGTGCCAGATCCCGTTGTAGCAATAGAGTAAGACAATGTTGCTGTTGGAGTTCCTGTAATAGTAATTGTTTTAGTCGTACTATTTTTTACAAAACTAATTCCTGAGGCTGGCAACCCTGTTACAGTTGCATCTGTAGCACTACCCCCCCAGGTAAATACAATGGATGCAATAGCTGTTCCGCTTGTTACGGTTTGATTATTATTACTTGTAGAAGTTAAGGTTTGAGAACTTGCAGGAGGATTTCCTTCTCCCTGCACCGCTACTAAAGTTCCGCTATAATTAGTTAATGCCGATTTAAGTGCTGTAATTACAAGTGAAGAAGTATCATCTACACTATTATCAAAAGTCCATTTTAAATCTCCTCCCGAAACACGACCTGCGTATTGTGTCGTTTTTGTTTTAGCAGTGGCAGGCTGATCTACAACTAAGTTTTTAACGTATAATGCAGCATCAGTATCAAAGTTGTTGTAAACATTTGCTCCAGATTTAGACTTAACGGCGCTGCTTACAGTTTCACCTCTTGTTGATGCAACATAAGCATCAAAGTCAGTTGTTGAGCTAATTTTTCCAGAGATGTTATATAAAGGATTAGGATCATTGTAAGCAACAAAACGCATATTATTTGTTCCGTTTGAAGCGTCAAAAGTATTATTGAAAGCTTTGATTGATCCTCCGGCTTCACCTGAGAAAGTCCCCATAGTTCCGGCATTATTTACCTGATTCGCTTCGTCCCAAATGTCTGTTCCTTGTAATGACGTTAACATTGGATGTTTACTGTTACGGAAATAATTTCCTTCAACAAATAAAGAAGAACCCAATGTCGAACCTGAACCATATTTAGAAACACCATCAAAATAGTTGTTATAAATATGCGCAGAATAATAGCGAACACGGGGATGACGAGAATCAGAGTGGTCAAACCAGTTGTGGTGATAAGTGATATATAAGCCGCTGGTCGTTCCTTCGCTTAATCCTAAAAGGCTCGCTTTTCCGTTATCCCAAAAGTGGTTGTATGACAAAGTAATGTATGTTGACGTTTTGTTGTCTAAGGCACCATCGCCTTTTATTTGATCGGCGTCACTTCCGGCGTTTCCATAAAATAAATCGCAATTGTGTACCCAAATGTGATCGTTATCTTGCTGCATTCCAACATTGTCTCCTGCTGTACTGTTGCAGTTCATAAATCCAAGATTGCTAACTTCAATGTTAGAAGCCGATTTAAGACGAACACCCCAGCCATTAGCTACAGCATCAGTTCCTATACCTTCAATTGTTAAATAACTTGAAGCATTGTTTGAATTTTCGATTACAACATCTCCGCCTTCCATAACGGTCATATCTGTAATATTCCCGATTAGACGTATGATAAATGGACGAGTGTCTTGTCCTTTTTTAATAGCATACAAAATATTTTGTAAACCAATACACGGATTTGAACTCGCACCAGTGATATTCATGGAAATGGTATTTTTGGTGTTTTGAGTAATGTAAAGAATCACCGCATTGTCTTTTGGAGTTCCGTCAGCTTTGTATCCTCCCGGAACGCGACCGCCAGCAAATGCAAATCCATTACGATCCTGAGCTGAAACAGTTAAATTACCTGTTGTTGTTCCAGTTCCTTCTACACCAGAAATTACAGGTTTTACTTTTACCGTGTATGTTCCCGCTTGTAATCCAGGGATATCAGCCCGGAAATAACTTCCATAACTACGGATAAGCTGATCATCAATTTTTTTGTCTGTTACACCTTGCCCTGTGTAGTAGACATTGTATGTTTGGGCACCGCTTACGGGCTGCCATTTTACAAAAGCTGATTCAAGCCAGCCAGAAGCTTCATTAATTTGTTGTGCCCAAATTTGGACTGTTATAAAAAAGAGCGCTAGAAAAAGTAGATTTTTTTTCATAATTGTTTGGTTTAAGTGGTTAATAGTTAATAAAGTGGTTTTTTGTTTATCAATTTTCAATATTTAATTGTAATCGATTACACAAAAATATAAAGTTTTTCTTAATTCGTATTTATTTTAGAATAAAAAAACACATTATGTAAAAATATTGATATTATATTAGTAATTATGTAATAAGTTGCATTAATTGTAATTTATTACATACAAAATTTAAATCTTGTGAAGTGTTAATTTTGCTGGCTTTCTTAGAAGTTTTATGTAAGAAATTTTACTGGGAGTCTAGCAATTTTTTATAAAAATGAAAGAAGTATGTCTGAATAATATTTTGAAGGAAAAAAATTACTTTTTTATTTTAGAGATGAGAAATTTTAAGGAAGAAAATGATTTTGGATGATAATTTTCTCTTCTTTTTTGACTAGAATTTTAAGGGAGATAAAAATTAAGCTGAATTTTTAATTCTTTTTTTGGAGAGTTTGAAACCATAAAAAAAGCCTTTTTGAAAACTTCAAAAAGGCTTTTAAAATATGTTGAAGTAAATTTAGTCTTTACTTGATAATTTAGAAAGTAATCTTAAAAATTCAACGTATAACCAAACAAGGGTGATCATTAATCCCATAGCGCCAAACCATTCCATGAATTTTGGCATTCTTTGTTGGACTCCTTTTTCGATTTGATCAAAATCTAAGAAAAGATTTAAAGCTGCAATGATAATTACAAAAACACTAATTCCGATACTCATCATACCGTTTCCATAATGTACCGGTGTGAAATTGAAAATTAGAGAAGCAAGCCATGAAATCAAATAGTATGTTGCAATTGCTAGTGTAGAAGCAATAACTACAGACTTGAATTGCTCTGTAACTTTTACAATTTTAAATTTATATAAACCCAGGCAAACTAAGAAGGTTACTAGAGTTGCACTAACAGCATTGACAACAATACCTGGATATTTAATTTCAAAAATAGCAGAGATTCCACCAATAAATAAACCTTCAAACAAGGCATAACCTGGAGCTAAATAAGGAGAAAGATGCTGTTTGAAAGAAGCTATAACAACCAGAATTAAACCAATAATAGCACCTCCAAAAGCAGGCACAATAGGATTCATTCCGTTAAATGCCATCCACCATGTTACCATAGCAGCAGCCGTTAAAATTAAAAATAAAATAGCTGTCTTATTGATAGTACCTGACAAAGTCATTTCCTGATTGTAATCAATAATCTTTGCTTCGTGCACTTCTTCAGCTTTTGAAACAGCATTTGATGAAAAACGCTTGTCGCTTAAAAATGGATTTTTTGAATTGAAGTTCATATTTCTAATACATTTAATTGTACTCAAATATATGGAGTTTTTTTGAAGTGCAATTATTTCTGTAAAATTTTTAACATGAAATTTTCTTCTGAAAGAATTGGTGCTAAAACAAAAAATCCATCAAAAAAATTCTTGATGGATTGATGTATGTTATAGTTGAATTTAGTTCAATAAATCTAAAACTAAAGATGGAAACAAACCTAAAACAATATTTAATATCATTGAAACTATTGCAACAGCATAAATAAGAAATGGTTTTCCGGTACGTTCCTGATTTGGTTCTTTAGAATACATAGCTAAAATTAGTTTGAAATAATAGCCAACACTAATGATTGAATTAATAACAGCGACAATCACTAAAGCGATGTAACCAGCTTCGATTGTCTGGTTGAACAGGAATAACTTGGCAAAAAATCCGGAGAAAATCGGGATACCTGCCATCGATAATAAGGAACCAGTTAAAATTGCAGCCAATAAAGGATTAGTTTTTCCTAAACCATGAAAGTTGGTGATATCTTCGTTGTCCTGATTTTTGCAAACGTATAAAATAACACTAAATGCAGCGATTCCTGCTAATGCATAAGCTGCTGTATAATATAACAATACTCCTGCTGAAGTTGCTATCGTTAACAGAGTCATCAACATAAAACCTGCATGTGAGATTCCTGAGAATGCCAACATACGTTTTACATTTACCTGACGTAATGCCATTATGTTTCCAACAGTCATAGAAGCAATAGAAATGATAACTACAATAGTTTCAAAAGTTCCTAATAAATCCTGATTTTCTAGTGATGGAATTAAATTTAAAGCCGAAATTAATTTATAAAGTGTTGCAATAGCTACCACTTTTGCCAAAGTACTCATTAGAGCAGTTGTCAAAGCAGGCGATCCTTCGTAAACATCCGGAGCCCAAAAGTGAAATGGAACAGCAGCTACTTTAAACAACATACCAATAGTCATTAATATCATTCCGATTGGGAACCAGATTGGTAATTCAGCTGATAAAGAACTTTCGCTAATTTCAACAACATCAAAACTTCCCATCGCACCGTAAATTAAACAAATACCAAATAAGATAATTCCTGATGCGAAAGATCCCATCAAGAAGTATTTCATCCCAGCTTCATTACTTTTCAGATTCAATCGTTCACTTGCAGCAAGTACATATAAAGCAATTGATAAAATTTCTATTCCTAAGAAAAACATCGCTAAGTTTCCAAAAGAAACCATCGCAACTCCTCCGGCTAATAAAAATATTTTTATAGCAACAAAATCTGAAATTTTGGTTGGATGATTTTCATAGAAATTATGACTTAATGCTACTAAGAAAATGGTCAGGATAATAAACAATGAAGAGAACGCAATCGAGAATTTACTCACTGTGATCATATTGTTGTAGTAACTTTCTGTTGATCCAAATTCAGAAAAATTAAGTGCCAAAACGCCCAATAAACCAAGAATGGTAATTGGAACAATGGCTTTTCTTAAATTAAGAATTTCAAATAATAGGCAGAAAATACCCAATCCTGTTATAGCTATTAATGTATTCATTTTTGCTTTTTTGATTTAGGAAATCCAAACTACAGATGCCCTAATTTATTTTTATTTAAAATATTAATTTTTATTGATAACGCTCAAAATCGTTTCTAAACTTGGTGTAATCAAATCTGTAATTGGTTTTGGATAAAATCCGAAGAAAATTAAAACAGCAATAATCACTACTAATGAAATTCCTTCATTAACAGATACATCTGCAAAAGTTTTCGAATTTGTTTCCCCTAACATTACACTTTGAAACATCTTAAGCATATAATAAGCTCCTAAAATAATAGTTGTTCCGCCTATAACAGCGAACCAAATATTGATTTGAGAAAGACTATACAAAACAGTAAATTCTCCAACGAAGTTAAAAGTACTTGGCAAAGCTACAGAAGCTAAAACCAAAATTAAAAACATAGAAGTGAATTTTGGCGATTGGATACGAATACCACCCATTTCTGAAATGTTTCTCGTTTCGAATCTTCTGTAAATAATTTCAGCAGCATAGAATAATCCAACTACAACAAAACCGTGAGCAATCATTTGTAGAACTGCTCCACGTAAACCATCAACAGTTAAAGTGTAAGTTCCTGCAGCAATTAATCCAACGTGAGCAAGAGAAGAATAAGCCAATAATTTCTTTAAATCTTTTTGTCTCAAAGCAACTATTGATCCGTAGATTACACCAGCAATTCCTAAAGCGATGAAAATATCCATGTATTCTTTTGCAGCAAGAGGTGCAATTGGCAATTGCCAACGAATAACACTATATAATCCCATTTTTAGCATGATACCAGATAAAAGCATAGTTCCAACTGTTGGCGCTTTTTGGTAAACATTCGCCTGCCAGGTATGGAAAGGAATAATTGGAATTTTGATTGCGTAAGCTAAGAAGAAAGCTAAGAATATCCATAACTGATCATCAGCAGATAAATCTAGTTTGTATAAATCCTCGATTAAGAAACTTCCGGCTTTTTGGTACAAGTAAATGAAAGCAACCAACATGAACAAGGAACCGGCAAGTGTGTAAATAAAGAATTTAACCACTGCTTTTCTGCGTTCTTCAGCATCTCCATTACCCCAGATAAGTGCAATAAAGTAAATCGGGATTAAGGCTAATTCCCAGAAAATATAATATAAAAGACCATCTGCCGCCAGGAAAGTTCCTGTCATTGCAAAAGCCATAAATAAAATTAAAGCATAAAAGGCTTTTGCATTTTTATATTCATTCCCAAAAGATGAGAATATAATAATAGGCGTCAAAGCTACCGTTAACAGAAGCATAGCAATTGCCAATCCATCAGCATTCAGCGCAAATGAAATTTTAGGTTGTGTAATCCAGGCATTAATTACACTGATGTTATCTCCAGCGCAAAAATGATTTAACAATACAACCGAACAGCCCAAAGCTGCCAAACTAAAGAACAAAGCTACTTTTGATGCCAGTTTATCACCAACAAAATAAGTGACAAATGCACCAATTAAAAGAATAATTAATATAAGAGAAACGTTCATAGTTATAAAATTATTGAGCTAAAAATATATAGGAAATAATGGCACAAAGACCTAAAACAAAGGCAAATAGATATAATCCGATACTTCCGTTTTGTAATTTTTTACCTTGAAAAGCCAGTTCATTAGTTACTTTACCTAATCCGAAAACAACTGCAGATAAACCAGTTTCAACATAGTCTCTAAAGAATCTTGATAATCCGTTTATAGAGCGTACAAATATTGCATCGTAAAGTTCATCTACATAATATTTGTTGTATAAAACTTTGGCTACACCAGTAATATTTTCATCAGCTTCAGGAACATTATCTTGTTTAAAATATTTGATATAAGCAATAAAAATACCTATAAATCCACCTAAAACAGCAATTCCCATTAAGGTATATTCTGTCGTACCCAAATGATGTTCTTCTCCGGCCACTTTAGTGAAAAGAGGGGCCATATATTCATTTAACCAACTGTTTCCAGGAAGACTGATAAGACCTCCAAAAGTTGCCAGAATTGCCAAAATCATTAAAGGGAAAGTAATTAATCCGTCACTTTCATGTAAATGGTGTTTTTGTTCTTCAGTCCCTCTGAAATCTTTAAAGAAAGTAAGGAACATCAATCTGAACATATAAAAAGCAGTCATGATTGAAGCAATAGATCCAATAATATATAATGGAATACTATGGTGGAAAGCCGTTAATAAGATTTCGTCCTTAGAGAAGAAACCAGAGAAAAATGGTACACCAGAAATTGCCAATGAAGAAACTAACATGGTCCAGAATGTGATTGGCATTGCTTTACGCAAACCTCCCATTTTACGCATATCCTGTTCTCCATGCAATCCGTGAATTACAGATCCTGATCCTAAGAATAAACAAGCTTTGAAGAATGCGTGTGTGATTACGTGGAAAACAGCTACCTCATAAGCACCAAATCCTAAGGCTAAAAACATTAAACCTAATTGAGAAACAGTAGAGTAGGCTAATACTTTTTTAATATCCGTCTGTACCAAACCAATTGTTGCCGCTACTAATGACGTTACAGCTCCAACAATAGCTATTACAGTCTGAACGTCTGGCGCCAGATCAAAAACAAAGTTTAATCTTGTTACCATGAAAATACCTGCAGTAACCATTGTTGCTGCGTGAATCAATGCAGAAACTGGAGTTGGTCCGGCCATCGCATCAGGTAACCAGGTGTATAATGGAATTTGTGCTGATTTACCACAAGCTCCAATAAACAAACATAAAGCTGCTAACGAAAGTAAAGGTAAGTTTAAGTTAGTTGCTCCTGCAATTGCCGTTTTTAAAGTTGCATAATCTAAAGTTGAGAACATTGAACCAATAATGAACATTCCGATTAATAAACCTAAATCTCCAATTCTGTTCATGATGAAAGCTTTCTTTGCAGCATCATTGTAGTCCTGATTTTTATGCCAGAATCCAATTAATAAGTACGAGCAAAGTCCAACACCTTCCCAACCAATAAATAAAACTAATAGGTTACTTCCAATTACCAATGTAATCATGAAGAATACAAATAGATTTAAATACGCAAAAAACTTATGCATATTTTCATCATCGTGCATATAGCTGATTGAATATAAATGAATCAATGATCCAATTCCGGTAACAAAAAGCAACCAAAGAACTGATAATTGATCTAATAAAAATCCTAAATTAACATGAAGATTACTGATCTGGATCCAGTCAAATAAAGTTACCTGAATGGCTTTTCCAGTTGATGTAATTTGATTAAAAAAGAAAATTGTTATAAGAAAGGAAATCACTACAGAAGCAGTTCCGATAATTCCAGAAACTGTTTTTCCTAAGCTTTTCCCGAAAAAAACATTGATTAAAAATCCTAAAAAAGGAGATAAAACTAAGACTAAAGCTAAATTGGTATCCATTTCCATTTATCCTTTTAAATTTTTTAAATTATCGATACTAATTGAGCCTAAATTTCTAAAAATAGAAACCAGAATGGCCAATCCTACCGCAACTTCTGCTGCAGCAACTGCCATCGAAAAGAACACAAAAACTTGTCCTTGTGCATCTTGATGATACGTTGAAAAAGCAACAAATAAAAGGTTAACTGCATTCAACATGATTTCGATAGACATGAAAACGATAATAGCATTTCGTCTGTACAATACACCAAAAACACCAATACAAAAAAGTACAACACTTAAAAAGATGTAGTTTTCAATACCTATTTGATTTAATATATTACCCATTATTTATTTAATTTTTCTTTTTTAGACAATAATACTGTTCCAATCATGGCTACTAAAAGCAAAATCGAAGCAAATTCAAACGGAACCATATATTCGTTCAATAATATTTTACCCAAAACTTTAATAGATTGGAAATCTTCTCCAGTTGAATCGTATGCTCCAACAATTGGTTTCGAATTAATGAAGATTGCAATTAATACAATAACAATCAAACAAAAAGAAACAATGGCACCCAAACGTGTAATTCTGGGTCTGTGAACCTGATGGCGTTCGTTTAGATTCATTAACATAATCGTAAACAGGAACAAAATCATAATCGCTCCCGAATAGACTATTATATGTACGATAGCCAAAAATTGAGAGTTTAATAATAAATAATGACCAGCAATCGAAAAGAAACAAATCACTAAATAGATAGCACTATGAATTGGATTTCTGCTAAATATGGTCAAAAATGCGGTAATTACCGTAATAAACGCTAAGAAACAAAATATAATTTGTACAGTTGTTGCGTGTGCAAAATCAGGAATATGTATCATTTAGTTAGCATTATTAAGTTGAGCATTTTTGATCGCCACGTCAAGCGGCATCACTAATCTGTCTTTTCCAAAAATGAAATCTTCTCTTTCGTAACTAGAAGGAACCAAAACTTTTGAAGTCGTCAAATAAATTGCATCTTTCGGGCAAGCTTCTTCACAAAGACCGCAGAAAATACATCTTAACATGTTGATTTCATAAATCGAAGCATATTTTTCTTCTCTGTATAAATGTTTTTCATCTGGTTTGCGCTCAGCAGCTTTCATAGTGATTGCTTCAGCCGGGCACGATAAAGCACACAATCCACAAGCCGTACAGTTCTCGCGGCCTTGTTCATCACGCTTCAACTGGTGTTGACCACGATAAACCGGACTCATTTCACGTACTTGTTCTGGGTAATGAATGGTTACTTTCTTTCTGAAAAGGTGCTTAAGTGTAATAAGCAACCCTTTCACAATCGCCACAAGATACAATCGTTCCCAAAAAGTCATCTCTTTGTTCGAGACCATCTTTTTTCTACCCGATAATGATATAGTTTCTATTGACATTTTTAATATTTTTATTTATGATTTACGATTTGAAATTAAATCAAATTCAAAAACCTATTTTATTTTTATTTGAAGCAAATTTTGCTTTATGCTATCTTTATCCAGACTTTTTGAACTCCTTAGAATCCTAAGAAAGCTACAAGATCATGTCTTAAAATAACAACACCCGTAATGATAATATTAAGAATTGAAAGCGGAATTAAAATCTTCCATCCTAAGTTCATTAACTGGTCATATCTAAATCTTGGAATTGTCCAACGTACCCACATATAAAAAAATATGAAGAAACATATTTTAGCAAATAAGACTACAATTCCTAAAACGTTAGCTATATTAACTCCTGCATTTTCTACCATCCATTGCATTCCAGGATAATTGTATCCTCCAAAAAACAATACAGATATAATTGTAGCGGAGATAAACATATTAGCGTATTCAGCAAATAAGTAGAATCCCATTTTCATGGATGAATATTCTGTGTGATAGCCACCAATCAACTCAGATTCACATTCTGCTAAATCAAAAGGAGTCCTGTTTGTTTCTGCGAAAGCGCAAATAAGGAAAATCAGAAAAGATAAAGGCTGATAGAAAACATTCCAGTTCATTCCGGCCTGTTGCTCAGAGATTTCTTTTAAGCTCAAAGTTCCGGTCATCATCAATAAAGCGATCATTGATAATCCCATAGCAACTTCATAAGAAACCATTTGTGAAGCTGCACGAACAGCTCCCATCAATGAGAATTTATTGTTTGATGCCCATCCACCAATCATGATTCCGTAAACTCCAACAGAAATTACTCCGAAAACATATAATAAAGCAATATTTACATCAGTTGCCTGCAATAAAACGTCACGTCCAAAAACATGAAGTCTGTCGCCCCATGGAATTACAGCGCTCGTCATCAAGGCTGTACTCATGGCAATTGCTGGTCCAACAACGAATAAAAATTTATTAGGCGTGTTTGGCTCAAATTCTTCTTTTGAGAATAATTTCATACCATCTGCAAGTGGTTGTAATAAACCTCCCCAGCCGGCGCGGTTTGGTCCGACACGATCCTGAAGAAAAGCCGCAACTTTACGTTCAGCCCAGGTAGAATACATCGCCATGATCATTGTTATAGCAAAAACCACAAAAATTACAACACTTTTCTCTATAATAAACGTACCATCTACCATCATTAAGAAATTTTGTTGTTACTGTTTAATGGAATTTCAGCCATACTAATTTTTTTACGGTCTATATCTCTACCCATAAGGATAGTTTTTTCTGTAGCAATTTCTACTTTCTCTAATTTTTGAGTGTAGTTATTTTGGTTGATAACAGAATCTTTTTCAAATTCTCTTGGCCCTTCAATAACCCAGTCATTTACATTTTTGTGATCAAAACGACAAGAGTTGCAAATGAATTCTTCCACTTCGTGGTACTCATCTTTACGACCCGTTACACGTTGAATTTCTCCACCAAACATCCAAACTGTAGTTTTTCCACAACATCCAGGAGTTGTGCATTCTCTGTGTGCGTTGTAAGGTTTGTTGAACCAAACTCTTGATTTGAAACGGAAAGTTTTATCTGTTAATGCTCCAACCGGACATACGTCAATCATATTTCCAGAGAATTCATTATCGATAGCTTTTGAGATTCCGGTTGAAATATTAGCGTGATCTCCACGATCTAATACTCCGTGAACTCTGTTGTCTGTCAATTGATCTGCAACTTGTACACATCTTTGACATAAGATACAACGGTTCATATGTAGTTGAATATTCGGACCAATATCTTCTGGTTCAAATGTCCTTTTTTCTTCGATAAAACGTGATTTTGGATTTCCGTGCTCGAAACTTAAATTTTGAAGATCACATTCTCCGGCCTGATCACAAACTGGGCAATCAAGCGGGTGATTGATCAATAAAAATTCTGTTACAGATTTACGGGCTTCCATTACTCTGTCAGAAGATTTACTGTTTACTTCCATTCCGTCCATACATCCTGTTACACAAGATGCCATTAATTTTGGCATTGGTCTTGGGTCAGCTTCACTACCTTTAGCAACTTCAACTAAACAACAACGACATTTTCCGCCGCTGCCTTTTAATTTTGAGTAATAGCACATGGCTGGTGGTACCAAATCTCCACCAATCATACGTGCAGCTTGCAGGATCGTTGTTCCTGGCTCTACGTCTATACTTTGACCGTCTATGGTTACTTTCATCTCTTATTGATTTGAATGTTGAAAGTCGGAATATTTAAAAGATTTGCTGTCCTTTTTATATTATTAACTTTATAACTTTCTGCTTTATATTTCTTTATACGATTACTTTACCGCCTACTAAATGTTTCACTTGCGAGAAAGGTTCAGCAACAAAATGATCTCTGTGTTTAATTTTTTCAGGGAAACGAACGTGGTATTCAAATTCATCTCTAAAGTGACGGATCGCTGCTGCTACTGGCCAGGAAGCTGCGTCGCCTAGCGGGCAAATTGTGTTACCCTCGATTTTACTTTGAATGCTCCATAGTAGTTCGATATCTTCTTCACGGCCCTGACCGTTTTCGATTCTCCACAAGATTTTTTCTAACCATCCAGTTCCTTCACGGCAAGGTGTACATTGCCCACAAGATTCGTGGTGGTAAAAACGTGCAAAATTCCAAGTGTTTCTAACCACACAAGCAGTGTCGTTATAAACGATAAATCCTCCAGAACCTAACATAGATCCGGTAGCAAAACCACCATCACTTAAAGATTCGTAAGTCATTAATCTGTCTTCGCCGTTTGCTGTTTTGAAAATTAATTCAGCTGGTAAAATTGGCACTGAAGATCCTCCTGGAACAAACGCTTTCAAAGGTCTGCTTGAAGACATTCCTCCTAAATATTCATCAGAATTCATGAATTCGTCAACGCTTAATCCTAATTCAATTTCATAAACACCAGGATTTTTAATATGTCCTGAAGCAGAAATTAATTTAGTTCCTGTTGAACGACCCACACCAATTTTTGCATAGTCATCTCCAGAATTGTTGATGATCCAAGGTACTGCTGCGATAGTTTCAACATTGTTTACCACTGTTGGGTTTGCCCAAAGTCCGGAAACCGCAGGGAAAGGTGGTTTAATACGAGGATTTCCTCTTTTACCTTCCAAAGATTCAATAAGTGCAGTTTCTTCGCCACAAATATAAGCTCCGGCTCCACAGTGAACATGTAATTCTAAATCGTAACCTGTTCCTAATATATTTTTTCCTAACCAACCGGCAGCTTTTGCTTCGGCGATTGCTCTTTCTAAGATTTTGAAAACCCACATATATTCTCCACGAATGTAGATATATGAAAGATTAGCGCCTAAGGCAAAACTAGAAGTAATCATTCCTTCGATCAATAAGTGAGGAATAAATTCCATCAAATAACGATCTTTGAAAGTACCTGGTTCAGACTCATCGGCGTTGCAAACTAAGTGTCTTGGTTTTCCTGATTTTTTATCGATAAAACTCCATTTCATTCCGGCTGGGAAACCCGCACCACCACGACCACGAAGCCCTGATTTTTTTACTTCTTCAACAACTTCGTCTGGCGTAAGTGTTTTCAAAGCTTTTTCTACAGAAGCATAACCACCATTTTGGCGATACACTTCGTAGGTTTTAATACCCGGAACATTGATTTTATCTAATAATATTTTCTGTGACATCTTATTTATCGTGTAATATTATTTTATCATCTCTACAATCAGCGATTAACTGATCGATTTTTTCTTCTGTCAATTTTTCTTTGTAGAAATCGCCTAACTGCAGCATCGGAGCGTATCCGCAAGCACCTAAACATTCTACTCCGGCAATAGTAAACATTCCGTCCGGAGTTGTTTCTCCCATTTTAATGCCTAATTTTTCAGAAGTATAATCCATTAAATTCTCAGCACCATTTAAACAACAACAAGAAGTCTGGCAGAATTCGAACATGTATTTTCCAATTGGTTTTTGGTTGTACATGGTATAAAAAGTAACCACTTCGTAAACCTCAATTGGTTTGATGTGCAAAATTTCAGCAACCTTATCCTGCAACTCGATGCTTAACCAGTTATCATGCGCGTCCTGCACTTCGTGCAAAACAGGCAATAAAGCTGATTTTCTTTTGTCTTCAGGATAATGACTGATCAATTCATTGATGCGAGTCATCAATGCTTCAGTCATGTTTATTTCTTGTTTGTAATGTTTTCTTTCCATTCTTATTTTGGATTTTAGATTTTAGATTTTAGATTTTTCAATCTGTATCTAGAATCGGCATTCTTTTAAATTTTAGACTTCTGATTTCTGATTTTAGATTTTCCCAATCTGAAATCTAAAATCCAAAATCTGCAATCATTTAGGCGTCTAATTCTCCTGCAATAACATTTAAACTTGAAAGGATAACAATTGCATCTGATAATAAAGCGCCTTTAATCATTTCTGGATATGCCTGGTAATAAATAAAGCAAGGTCTTCTGAAATGTAATCTATATGGAGTTCTGCTTCCGTCAGTAACTAAATAAAACCCTAATTCTCCATTTCCTCCTTCAACCGGGTGATAAATTTCTGCAACTGGTACAGGAACTTCTCCCATTACAATCTTAAAGTGATAAATTAAAGATTCCATTGAAGTATAAACATCTTCTTTTGGAGGCAGGTAATAATCAGGAACTTCTGCATGATATTCATTTCCGGCAGGCATCTTGTCTAAAGCCTGACGAATAATACTTAAGCTTTCGCGAACTTCGGCATTACGAACACAAAAACGATCATAAGTATCTCCAGATTTTCCAACAGGAACAATAAAATCGAAATCTTCGTAAGACGAATAAGGTTGTGCAACACGAACATCATAATCAACACCTGCAGCACGTAAATTTGGACCTGTAAATCCGTAAGCCATTGCTTGCTCTGCTGAGATCGCACCTACGTTTACCGTTCTGTCAAGGAAAATTCTGTTTCTTTCGAATAAGTTTTCAAATTCTTGCCAGGCGACAGGAAAATCTTTTAAAAACACATCTAATTTGCGGAAAGCTTCTGGTGACCAATCTCTTTCGAAACCACCAATTCTTCCCATATTTGTTGTTAAACGAGCACCACAAATTTCTTCATAGATCTCGTAAACTTTTTCTCTAAATTGAAAAACGTAAAGAAAACCAGTATACGCACCAGTATCTACACCTAAAATCGAGTTACAGATTAAGTGATCTGTAATACGAGCTAATTCCATTACAATAACTCTTAAATATTGAGCACGTTTTGGAACTTCAATTCCTAACAATTTTTCTAAAGTCATCCACCATCCCATATTGTTAATAGGAGAGGAGCAATAGTTCATACGATCTGTAAGAGGCGTAATTTGATAGAAAGGACGATTTTCGGCAATTTTCTCGAAAGCTCTGTGAATGTAACCAATAGTTGGTTCAGCCTCAAGAATTCTCTCTCCATCCATCAATAAGATATTCTGAAAAATACCGTGTGTTGCTGGGTGTGTTGGACCTAAATTCAGTACTGAAAGCTCGCTTCCGTCTTCGTTTAGTTTCTCCTTTATTATTTTAGCATATCGATGCTCTGGTGGTAATAATAGTTCTGACATTTTATAATGTTGAATTATTTATTTTTTAGCAATTTGTTGTTGTTCTTCCAAAGAATCTGTCATCTTTATCCGTTCTTCCGCTGTCTTCCAGTGGGAATTCTTTTCGCATTGGGAAAGAGATCATTTCATCCATATTCAAAATACGTTTCAATTGTGGATGTCCAATAAAGTTAATCCCGAAAAAATCGTACGTTTCTCTTTCCATCCAGTTTGAACTTAGGAAAATATTCGAAATGGTTTTTATCTCTGGTTTTTCGCCGTTAAGATATACTTTGATTCTAATACGTTTGTTTTCGTACCAGTTGTGCATATGGTATACTATTGCGAACTGACGATCTGTTTCGTTGTCCGGATAATGAATACCGCATAAATCGGTTAAAAAGTGAAAGCGTAAATCAGAATCGTTTTTCAAAAAAAGAATTAAGGCAGTGATTTTGTCAGCTGTTGTTTCTATTGAAAAAATATCTCTTTCTAGTTGAAAGTTAAAAACACTCGTGTCAAATGTTTCTGTAAGTTTATCCTGAATCAGGGTATTTTCTAAAGCCATTTTTATGAAATGTTATAAGAAGCTAATAATTCTTGGTATTCTGGAGAGCTTCTGCGTCTAACAGATTCGCTTTTTACCAATTCCTGAAGTTTCATTACTCCATCAACAATTTGTTCTGGTCTTGGCGGGCATCCCGGAACGTAAACGTCAACCGGAATTACTTTGTCAATTCCTTGCAAAACAGAATAAGTATCGAAGATTCCACCTGATGAAGCACAGGCTCCAACTGCAATAACCCAACGAGGTTCAGCCATTTGTTCGTAAACCTGTCTTAAAATAGGCCCCATTTTTTTAGAAATAGTTCCCATTACCATTAACATATCTGCCTGACGCGGAGAGAAACTCACACGTTCAGAACCAAATCTTGCTAAATCGTAATGTGAAGCCATTGTAGCCATAAATTCGATGCCACAGCATGAAGTTGCAAAAGGTAATGGCCATAATGAATTGGCTCTTGCTAAACCTACAACATCATTTAGTTTTGTAGCGAAGAAACCTTCTCCTACAACTCCTTCTGGCGGCGCAACCATATTTACATTTGAATCGCTCATTTTATTTTAGATTTTAGATTTCAGATTTTAGATTTGGGTAAATCGTATAAATCAAAATCAATTTATTATCATTAAATCTTTGAATTTGAGAAATCTAAAATCTGAAATCTCAAATCGTAAATTATTATTCCCAGTCTAGTGCTTTCTTTTTGATGATATAGAAGAAACCAACTAAAAGAAGCGCCATGAAAACAATCATTTTCAACATTCCTTCAATTCCTAATTCCTTAAAGTTTACAGCCCAAGGATAAAGGAAAATTACTTCCACATCAAACAATACGAACAAAATAGCTACCAGGAAATATTTTACTGAAAAAGGAATACGGGCATTACCGACAGATTCGATACCGCACTCGAAGTTTTTGTCTTTAACTTCAGAGGTTCTTTTTGGTCCTAATTTTCCAGAAATTATGATTGTTCCTACCACAAAACCAACAGCTAAAATGAACTGCATTAAAATAGGAATGTAACTGTATTGATCAGATTGCATAAACTTAGGTTTTTTACTTAAAAAATAAGCCACAAAGATAGCTCTCAACTCTGTAAATCACAAGCTAAAAAATGATTTAAGTAAGCTCAGAAACGACGTTTGCATCTAATTTTTATTGATTATAAATAACATCCCCAAATTTTAATATTTTTTTAAGATTTGAGCAAAAAAAAACGTTTCGAAATAAATCGAAACGTTTTTAAAACCATTCAGAGGCAAAAAAAATAAATTGCTATATTTTTCTTAGATTACTGCTACTTTAGCAGCAACTTTCCCTTTTCTTCCTTCTTCTTCTTCATAGCTTACACGGTCACCTTCGCGTAATTCTTCCGCGTTAATTCCTGAAGCGTGAACGAAGATATCTTTTCCTGTTTCTTCGTCTGTAATGAATCCATAACCTTTAGATTCATTGAAAAATTTTACTGTACCTGTACGCATTGTAATTGTAATAATAATTTATAATGAAGCAAATGTAAGATATAAATTCATACAAAAGACAATAAGGTGTTAATTTTTTATAAAAATTATTGATTCACAGTGTTTTCGCTATTTATATTGCATCAAATCATGTACAGATGTGCTTTAATTGAGAATCATTAATTGTAAGAATAGAACTAAGAAAACCAAGTCTTACATTAAGGTCATTTTGACAATTATCGCAATTTGTTGAATAATTTAGAATTAATTATTCTGAAGGCTTTGTTTATTGTGTTTTTTAAGAATTTCACTAAATCACAAAAAAGAAATAAAAAAAACTGCAACCAAAAAATAATTGCAGTTTTGTATTTAAAAATTTCTAAAAATTTATACGATATCAACTTTAATATGTAATTCTTTTAATTGAGCATCATCAATTGTTGCAGGTGCATCAATCATAACATCACGACCAGAATTGTTTTTAGGGAAAGCAATGAAATCTCTAATTGTTTCCTGACCTCCTAAAATAGCAACAAGTCTATCCAAGCCAAATGCTAAACCTCCGTGTGGTGGCGCTCCAAATTGGAAAGCGTCCATTAAGAAACCGAACTGTGCTTTTGCTTCTTCTTCAGTAAATCCTAAATATTTGAACATTAATTGTTGCGTTGCTTTATCGTGAATACGAATCGATCCTCCTCCAATTTCATTTCCGTTTAATACCATATCGTAAGCATTTGCACGAACTTTTCCAGGTTCCGTTTCCAATAATTGCATGTCTTCTGGTTTTGGAGATGTAAATGGGTGGTGCATTGCATGGTACCGTCCGCTTTCTTCATCTAATTCTAATAATGGGAAATCTACAACCCATAATGGAGCAAATTCTTCTGGTTTACGTAATCCTAAACGAGTTGCTAATTCCATACGAAGTGCTGAAAGTTGCGCTCGTGTTTTGTTTGCAGGACCAGAAAGTACAAAAATCATATCGCCAGGTTTTGCACCTGTAATTTTTGCCCATTGTCCTAAATCATCCTGATCGTAAAATTTATCTACAGATGATTTGAAAGTTCCATCGTCATTGCATTTTGCATACACCATTCCTGCTGCTCCAACCTGAGGGCGTTTTACCCAGTCAATTAAACCGTCAATTTCTTTACGAGTATAATTTCCTGCTCCGGGAACAGCAATTCCCACTACTAATTCAGCAGTATTGAATACTGGGAAATCTTTATGTTGTGCAAATTCGTTCAATTCTCCAAACTCCATTCCGAAACGGATGTCGGGTTTGTCATTTCCGTATGTTTTCATAGCATATTCGTAGGTAATTCTTGGGAATTTGTCTACTTCAATACCTTTAATTTCTTTTAATAAATGTCTTGTTAGTCCTTCAAAAACATTCAAAATATCTTCTTGCTCCACAAATGCCATTTCGCAATCGATTTGTGTAAACTCAGGCTGACGGTCTGCACGTAAATCTTCATCACGGAAACATTTCACGATTTGGAAATATTTATCCATTCCACCAACCATCAATAATTGTTTGAAAGTTTGCGGAGATTGTGGTAGAGCATAAAATTGTCCTTCGTTCATACGGCTTGGTACAACGAAATCTCTTGCTCCTTCCGGAGTTGATTTGATTAAATAAGGAGTTTCAACTTCGCAGAAATCTAAATCAGATAAATATTTACGAACTTCCATCGCTACTTTATGACGGAATAATAAACTGTTTTTTACAGGATTTCTTCTGATGTCTAAATAACGGTATTTCATTCTGATGTCTTCTCCACCATCTGTTTCATCCTCTATTGTAAATGGAGGAGTTAAAGCCGCATTTAAAATGTTTAATTCAGAAACTAAAATTTCGATATCACCAGTCGGTATATTTTTGTTTTTGGCTTCACGCTCAATAACAGTTCCTTTTACCTGAATTACAAATTCACGACCAAGCGTTTTTGCTAATTCAAAAACAGTTTTATCAGTACGACTTTCGTCGAAAATAAGTTGTGTAATTCCGTAACGGTCACGTAAATCAACCCAATTCATAAATCCTTTATCGCGTGATTTTTGTACCCAACCCGCTAGTGTAACTTCCGTATTAATATTTGAGGCGTTTAACTCGCCACAATTATGACTTCTATACATGATCAAAATTTTAGACTGCAAAAGTAAACACAAAATTCAAATTATACCATTTAATGTTCTACTTGATACTCATTAATTTGAAATATTTTGTTAATTGATAAAATTTGAAGTTGTTATTTCTTTAGATTTGAATAACTAAAAACAAATCTTAATATATATGAAGAAACTTTTTGTTACTGGTCTATTGCTTTTTAGCGCTTTGAATGTTATTGGTCAAGCCAAAAATCAAATTAAATTTACGGCGAAAATTGCCAATAGAAATAGTGACACTTTAGTCATTAGGGGAGATGGATTTCAACAAGTCATTCCTATTGACAAAAAGGAAACTTTTGTGGCTTCATTTGATGCGCCAAAAGGTTTTTATGTGTTTTCAGATGGTATCGAATCTTCTCGTTTGTATTTAAAGCCAAATTCTGATGTAAATTTAACGATGAATGCCAAGGAATTTGACGAAACTATTGTTTATAATGGTAAAGGTGTAGACGAAAGTAATTTTCTGGCGCAGCAAGCTTTAAGGAATGAAAAACTAGAGGAAGCTTTTTCTAAAGAGCCAACTGAATTTGCAGTACTCTTAGAGGCTAAGAACAAGACAGATATTGAAAGTTTGGAGAAAGGAAATTTTGATCCGGAATTTAAAACTGCCATGAAAAATAATTTTGTGCGTTTTAATCAATATGCACTTGAGAATTATGAAAATGTAACAAAAGCAAATAAACTTAAGGGAAAGCCTTCTCCTGATTTTGAATATGAAAATCATAAAGGGGGAAAAACAAAATTATCTGATTTAAAAGGAAAATATGTTTACATTGATCTTTGGGCAACATGGTGCGCGCCTTGTAGAGCCGAGATTCCATATTTGCAAAAAATAGAAGAGAAATATCACGCAAAAAAAATTGAGTTTGTCAGCATTTCAATTGATAAATTGAAAGATAACGAAAAATGGAAAAAATTTGTGACAGATAAAAACTTAGGAGGAGTGCAGTTATTTGCAGATAAAGATTGGGAATCTGAGTTTGTAACGAGTTATGGTGTAACCGGAATTCCAAGGTTTATTCTGATTGATCCAAAAGGAAATATCGTAAGCTCTGATGCAGCAAGACCTTCTTCTCCAGAACTTCAGACACAATTAGATGCATTATTGAACTAATTTTTGTATGAAATTATAACGATATCGTAATTTTGTATTTTTTGCAAAATCCCAGTAGAACCAATGCTTCGGCGTTGGTTTTTTTGGTTTCAGGTAATCCCCAATGTTAAGCTTTTATTCAATGTTACCAAATTGTTAAGTAAAAGTTTGTTTAATGTAAAGTATTAACTATATTTGATAACAATTTGATAACATTAATACCTAAAGATATGAAAAAATGTGTGATTTTAGTTGCAATGATGTTCTCTGGAATTTTAGTTGCACAAGAGGTAAAACCAGAATTAGAAGCTGTTGGAAATAAAGTAAAAGCTACTTATTACTTTGAAAATGGTAAAGTACAACAAGAAGGTTTCTTTAAGGATGGTAAACTGGATGGCGTTTGGGTATCGTATGATGAAAAAGGAAATAAAGTTGCCGTAGGAGAATACACAGACGGATTGAAAACTGGAAAATGGATTTTCTTTAATGAAAATAGCCTTTGCGAAGTTGCTTATGAAAACAGCAAAATTAGCTCAATTAAAAACTTACAGAAAAATGCTTTAGCAAATACAAACTAAGGTAATTTCTAAAAATATTTTTAAAGAACCGCTTTTAGTAGCGGTTTTTTTTATGCCTTTAATTTTTTTGACTTTTTTTTCTTCTTCCGTACCAAATCACAAAACCTGTTATTGGTAACGCCGCTGCTATTAAACTTCCTATAAAAGCAATGATTTTTCCGGGTAAATCCAGAATTTGGCCTGTATGGATTCCGTAATTCATTTCGACAACCTGTAGACCTAAACTCTTTTTATCGTAAGGATCACTCTGAATTAATTTTCCGTCGAGCGGATGAAAATAATAATTGCTTTGATGATCATATCTTAAGGTATGCGGATAAGCTCCAGTGCTAATAATGTCACCTTTTTTCTGCGGAAGCAAAACAAAAAACATTTCGGCTTTTGGCTGTAATTTTGCAGTTTCAATAAAGGCGCGATCGACTGCGATTATACTATTTGTTTTGAATTTTGTGGTATCGATTAAGGGCGCTTTGGTTTCTGTTGCTTTATCTCCACCAAAATTGAAAGTTTTATAAATACCATCTCCAACCCATTCGTATGTAAAAGTTAATCCAGTTATAGCAAGGATAAGTACAATAATAGAAATATAGAACCCAGATGTATTGTGCCAGTCATAGTTTACGCGACGCCATTTGGCAGACCATTTAACCGTGAGGCTTCTTTTGATATCGTATTTTCGTTTTGGCCACCATTGAATAATTCCCGAAATCAATAACAAAATAAAGATTATGGTTGCTCCGCCAATAATGTGTTTTCCAATATAATCGGGTAGGAGTAAATACAAATGAATGTATTCAACAATAATGAAAAAATCAGTTTCAGGATTTTCAGTTTTTAAATATTTTCCTGTGTACGGATTAAAATACAGGTATAAATTTTCAGTATCAGAATACGTATAAACAATTGCTGACCGATTTCTTCCGTAATAAGAAACCATGCTTGCTGTGTTTTTGGGAAGAATTTCTTTTGCCCTTTGCTGTAAAACCGAGGGCATCAAAAAGGATTTGTTTTGAGGTTCAACAAATCGCCATTCTTTTCTGGTAATGTCTTTTATTTCGTCATGAAAACAAAACATACAGCCCGTAATACTTATTATAAAAACAATAAGCCCGGAAATTAATCCGAACCATTTATGTAAAAAACGTACTTGTTTTTTGAATCCCATTTTTTGAATAAAAGCGTAAAAGTATGCGCTAAATCAATTACGGACAAATTATTTCAATTATTTTTCGGCAACAACCTCTTTTTTAGGTTTTAAATGATAAGCTACATAAAGTGATATTGAAGCCAGAACAATCCAGAAAACATCAATAACGAAAACCTGAATTTTATTTTCTATAAATGAAGTCCAGAACCAATTTCCTGAGACAATTCCGTTTGTAATCGGGATTAAGAGCCCTAAAATACTACCGGAAATCAGACAAAATTTATTGGTGAAAGCATCATCCTTTTTAAGAATAAAAAAGATGGTAAGGATCAGCCATCCGACGAAATAAACCGTATAAAGATTTTCCTGAGTTAACGGATAAAATATTTTGGTAACGATAAATGCTAGTGCTGTGATCGGATACATACTTAAACAAATGGCCAAATAGATGCGAACCACGGCTGCATTGAAACGTCTTTTCTTTTCAGGCATATTGTTTTTTTGTCTTGCCACTAGCCAAATCATCACTCCCGAAATGATCACAAAACAAGTAATAATTCCTAAAATAAAGCTTACTATTTTCAGAGCATAACCGCCGTAATCACCATAATGTATTCTGTACAAAACATTTTTTACAACATCTAAATAATTGTTCTGCGTAATTGGATTTTTCTTTGCAATTTCTTTTTCATCAGCAATGCGGTAAACTACTTTTCCGATTCCGGTAAATTTTTTATGGTTTGGCATTTCACCTTCAACTAGAACATGCATGTTTGCATCGCCATAATTTTGGATGAAAACACGTGTTACCTCAAAATCTGACCAATTGCTTTTTGCTTTTGCAACCAGTTTGTCGATATCAAAAGGATTCGCTAACTTTTTATTTTCGAATTTATAATCAGGATCCGTGTATTCTAACTCTTTATATAATTTGTCCTGATCCCCTTTATACAATGCCATTACAGCAGGGGCTACAATCAGAAGTTTAATCATGAAAAAAGCTCCGGTAACAGCGTATACAAATTGAAAAGGCAAACCAATCATTCCTAAAGCAGTATGAGCGTCTGTCCACAACGTTTTTAATTTTTCCTTTGGACGGAAAACATAAAAGTTTGAAACAATTTTTTTCCAATGTAATAAGACACCGGTAACAATAGCGAACAAGAAAAATAAAGCTACAAATCCGGAAAGATAATAACCTACAGGATATGGAACTTGTGCCAGGAAATGTAATCGGTACAAAAACTCTCCTAACGAATAAGATTCTTCATAAGTAAAGGTTTTGAAGTTTTTAGTATCAAGATAAAAAAACTGCCCTTCTTTTTGTTTGGCTGGGGCCAAAGTATCTTTGGTACCTTCCATGTAAATGGCAACCCTTCTTTCAGTACTTGGTTTAGAAATGGTAATGTTTCTTCCGTGTAAAACATATTTTTTGTTCAGCGTATCTAATGCCGTGTTGTAATCTAATTGAATTTCTTTTGTAATAGCAGTAGATTCACTTCTTTCCCAATTGATGATTTCATCTCTAAAAAAAGAAAAAGATCCTGCAAAGAAAATTACAAAAAGGACAACACTAATAACGATTCCGCTAACAGTATGTGTATGAAAGTAGATATTATAATTACGATTGCTCATAGGTTATTGTGCCATTGGATTATAGGTTTGACCCAGATAAATAAAAAGAGAAAAAACGAGTGTCAGAAGAATATAGATACCCCAGATTTTCCATCCGCTTTTTGCAAGAAAAGCGACAACCATTAAAGCAACCCAAAGAATGAAACCACTAAATGCCATTGTCATCAGGATATTTGCCCGGTTAAACCATGAAGCTAAAGCTAAATGAAAAGTAACAGAAACAAAATAGCCGCCTAGAATGGCAGCGGTAATTTTGGCAAATCGTTGCCATTTTGATTGGGTTAAATATTTTGGATTTGCTGGCATAGAATGCTTAAATATTTAGTAATAATAAAATTCTAATATTGCTACGATTATGAATAATAATAAAAGAGCGATGCTATTTACTTTTTTTAGTGGTTTTAAAATGATAATTAAACTACCAATAGCCATCAGCTGAATAAAAAACATCAAAGTACCACAACATAATGATTGCGTAAAAAGCCATACAGAGTATGCTAGTAAAAGAAGTGATAATCCTGTGATTTTAGTTTGCTTTGGATTGTTTTTCATCCATTTTTCAAAACCTAAATCATAAGATAATGTTGCTCTTTTTGATGTATAATACAAAGTATAAAAAGCTAAAAAAACGATAAGGCTGGCTATTGTTATCATAATTTTAAAAATTTAAAAAACACCTTTCTAGATTAACTGAAAGGTGTCTTTTGTTTGTTTTATTAGAATTTGTATGAAAAATTCGCAGATACGCTTCTCATGTTTTTTGGGTGGATTGTAGACCAGCCATCATAAGTATCAACGTTTGCAATATTGTCAAGTTTAAGAGTCAAAACATATTTTTCAGTTCCGTAGAAAACAGATGAATTTAATACAGTGTAAGATGGTAATGTAAATTGACCTGTTACTGTTCTGTTCATGATTTTATTCTTATCAGCATAATTTCCTCCAAAACCTAAACCAAAACCTTGTAGATCACCTTCTTGGAATTTATAGCTTGCCCAAAGGTTTGCTGTGTTTTGTGGCCCTGCACTTTCAGGTCTGTGACCTACGAAATCCGGATCACCAGCAGTTAAAAGTGCATCAGTATAGCTGTATCCGGCAACAATGTTTAATCCATTAATTGGGTTTGCTACGATTTCAGCTTCGAAACCTTTGTTTCTTTGTCCACCGTTTTGGTAAGATGTTTGAGTTGTTGCAGTATAAACAGTATAAACCTGATCTGTTACTTTAATATCATAATAGCTGAATGTCGCATAAAGTTTGTCCTGAAAAACATTCAATTTTGTTCCAACTTCAAACTGATTTGCATGCTCTGGAGAGAATGTTCTTGGCTGAGAAGTTCCATCAGGTAAAACATCATTTACCGGAGCTGTGTTAGCAAAACCATCCATGTAGTTAGCAAAAATCGAAACTTTGTCTATAATTGGTTGGTAAACTACACCAAATTTAGGAGAGAATGAAGTTTGGTTGTAATCGTCGGCATTTGTACTAACGTCGCCTTCTGTCATGAAACGGTCAACACGTACACTTGCCATTGCAGAAAGTGCAGGAGTAAAGTTGATTACGTTCGATACATAAGCACTGTAAACTTCTTGCTTTGTTTTGTTATTGTTCATTGGAGCTGAAGCTAAAAGAGCATCAGAACCAGCTTTTGTCAGTTTTCCATTATCACCATTAGTGATGTATTTTGTTGGGTCAGTAATTTGATAAATATTTTCGTTTACTGTTTTTAGATCAAGGTTTCCAATATAGATAGTACCATTTGTTACATACCCTGATCCATTGTCAATAGCGCCTCTGTTGAAGTAATCTAAACCGGCAACTATTCGGTTTCTCATGTTTCCGATTACAAAGTCACCAATAAAATTCTGTTGAATATCAGTTGTTAAGGTTGTAGAGTTTTGGTAGTTCATGTAACGTGTTAAAACAATACCTTCTGAAATTGCATCTGGTGCAAATTGAGTTCCTTCATAAATATAAGAATAGTATCCTTCAGATTTTGATGAACCTCTTGAAACTACAGTTTGGGAACTCCATTGATCAGAGAACTTATAGTTCATTTGCCCCTGAAGATTGTATGAAGGAGTTTCAATTGCCAATTCATTACTTGTATAAGAACGTTTGTTGTCATACCCCAATTCATCAATATTATGAACTCTTAATTCAGCACCTCTGTCTAAGAATAACATTGTTGGATTTGTAGCTTTGTAATTCATGAATTCAGTATTGATGAAAAACGAAAGTTTGTCATTAACCTGGTAAGATAAAGAAGGTGCAAAAAAGAAAGATTTTTTGAATCCTGCATCCTGAAAACTGTTTTCTGTATGATAAGCTGAATTAACACGAACATTAATTTTATGCTCTTCATCTAATGGAGTGTTAACATCAACAGTAACTCGGTTTAAGCCGTAGCTTCCAGCTGTGTAATCTATTATTCCGCCAAAATGATCGTATGGTTTTTTAGTAGTTAAGTTGATTAAACCTCCGTAAGAGATTAAACTACTTCCAAACAAAGTCCCTGATGGTCCTTTGATTACTTCAATTTTATCAATGTTTGCTGGATCTATACTTCCGTTTGTTAATCCTGGCAATCCGTTAATCATGGTTGGCTGTACAGCAAATCCTCTTAAAGAGAAATAACCAGCACCGTCACCTCCACGTCCTGTAGAAGCCCAAAGAGGAGATAGTCCCGGAGCATTTTTAAGTGCATCGTCAATATTAGTAACAACTTGTTCTTTTAAAAGTTCGCTTGTGATTGTAGTATAAACTTGTGGGTTTTCAAGATTTTTAAGAGGTAATCTTGATACTTGTTGTGTTTCTTTGCGAGCTAATGGATTTTTTTTGGCACCGCCGTTTACTACAATTTCGTCTAATTGTTCAGAGTTTGAAATGATAGTAAAATTTTCAATTATTTCATCTCCGCTATTAAGTGTAATGCTTTTTTCTTTTGAAGAATAACCAACTGCAGAAACTCTAAGAACATAGTTTCCTGGTTTTACGTTTTTGATTTCGTAATTGCCATTGTCATCGGTATTGGTTCCTATTTTTGTTCCTTTTAAAACTATTGAAACGTTATCTGCTGCCTGATTGTTTGCTAAGCTGATTTGACCCTTAATAGTTGCTTTTTCCTGTGCCCAAGTTGAAGTGCTTGCCAATAGAAAAAAACAAAAGCTCAAAAAAGAAATTGTAAATTTATATTTCATTTTTATTTAGAATTGATTTTAATAGCGCAAATTTAGGTTTTGATTGCAAACTATACAAGCTATTCTTATTTATTCTAAATAAAATATTTTTTAAAGGGTTAAAATTACATTTCCTTAAAAAATTAACATCTTAAGCAAGTCTTAAGCTAATATTAAGCAAAAAAAAGCCCGTTCAAGTGAATGAACGAGCTTTTTTATATGTAAAAATTACTTACAATTACAATTCTAAAGCACGTTTAGCATCGCCATTCATCAATAATTCTACTGGATTTTCTAAAGCTTCTTTTACAGCAACCAGAAAACCAACTGACTCACGTCCGTCGATAATTCTGTGGTCATAAGAAAGAGCAACGTACATCATTGGGTGAATTTCAACTTTACCGTTTACAGCGATTGGACGCTCAATAATGTTGTGCATTCCTAAAATTCCTGATTGAGGAGGGTTGATGATTGGAGTACTTAACATACTTCCAAAAACGCCACCATTAGTAATTGTGAAAGTTCCACCAGTCATATCGTCAACGGTAATTTGACCATCACGAGCTCTCAAAGCTAATCTTTTGATTTCAGCTTCAATTCCACGGAAAGTTAAAAGTTCAGCATTACGAACTACAGGAACCATTAAACCTTTTGGTCCTGAAACTGCGATTGAGATATCAGCAAAATCATAAGCGATTTTGTAGTCACCATCCATCATTGAATTAACATCAGGATATAATTGTAAAGCTCTTGTTACAGCTTTTGTAAAGAATGACATAAACCCTAAACCAAGACCACCATGTTTCGCTTTGAATGCATCTTTGTACTCATTACGAATTTGGTTGATTGGAGTCATGTTAACTTCGTTAAAAGTAGTTAACATTGCTGTTTCGTTCTTCGCAGCAACTAATCTTTCTGCTACTTTACGACGCAACATTGATAATTTTGTACGCTCAGATCCACGGCTTCCTCCAGTTGGAGTTCCCATAGATGGTACTGCATTTACAGCGTCATCTTTTGTAATTCTTCCGCCTTTACCAGTTCCTGAAACTGTTGCTGGCGCTATATTTTTTTCGTCTAATATTTTTCTTGCTGCCGGAGATGGAGTTCCTGCTGCATAACTTGTTGCTGCTGGCGCTGCTGCCGGAGCAGGTGCTGCTTTTGGCGCTTCTGCTTTAACTTCAGCTTTAGGAGCCTCTGCTTTAGGTGCTTCTGCTGCTGGTGCTGCCGGAGCGTCTCCTGCTGGTTTTACACCATCAGTATCAATTAAACAAACTACAGCTCCTACAGCAACTGCATCACCTTCTTCAGCTTTTAGCGTAATAATTCCGCTCATTTCTGCCGGTAATTCAAGAGTTGCTTTGTCTGAATCAACTTCAGCAATAGCTTGATCTTTTTCTACATAATCTCCGTCTTTTACTAACCAAGTTGCAATTTCAACTTCTTTTATTGATTCCCCTGGTGATGGGACTTTCATTTCTAAAATCATCTTTGTTTTTGTTTAAGGTTTTTATGGTTTAAAGTTTCAGGTTATTAAACCTGAAACTTTAAACTTGAAACATTCTTTTTATCTGAATAAATTTTTATCGAAAACCATTCTAATCGCATCTGCATGACGACGTTTGGCTCTTGTGTAACTTCCTGATGCCGGAGCAGCGTAAGCTTTTAATGAAGCTAATCTCCATTTTACAAGGTCAAAGTTCATTAACATAAAGCTGTAAGCCCCCATGTTTTTAGGTTCTTCCTGTGCCCAAACATAATCATCAGCATTTGGATATTGTGCAATGATTGCTTTTAACTGTTCAACAGGTAAAGGGAATAATTGTTCGATACGAACAACTGCAACATCATTTCTTCCGTTGTTTTCTCTTTCAGCAACAATGTCATAGTAGAATTTACCAGTAACAAACACTAAAGTTTTTACTGCTTTTTTATCTACCGTATTATCGTCGATTGTTTCCTGGAAACTTCCTTTTGCTAATTCTTCTACCGTAGAAACGCATCTTGGGTCACGCAATAAACTTTTTGGAGAGAACACTATCAAAGGTTTACGGAAATTAGTTTTCATTTGTCTTCTCAACAAGTGGAAGAAGTTGGCTGGCGTTGTACAATCTGCAACGTACATATTTTGTCTTGCACATAATTGTAAGTAGCGCTCCATTCTTGCAGAAGAGTGTTCTGCGCCTTGTCCTTCATATCCGTGAGGCAATAATAAAACGATACCATTTTGGTTGTTCCATTTGTCTTCGCCGCATGAAATATATTGGTCAATCATAATTTGAGCTCCGTTAGAGAAATCTCCAAATTGTGCTTCCCAAATAGTCAATGCTTTTGGATTAGCCAATGCGTATCCGTAATCAAAACCAAGAACGCCGTACTCAGATAAAAGAGAGTTAAATACGCCAAATTTTCCTTTTTTGTTTTCGATAGCATCCAATAGAATTACTTCTTCTTCAGAATCTTCAACTTTAACTACAGCATGACGGTGAGAGAATGTACCACGCTCTACGTCCTGACCTGAAATACGAACATCAAATCCTTCTGTCAAAAGTGAACCGTAAGCTAATGCTTCTGCAGTTCCCCAATCGATAGTATTATTGTCGTACCCAGTTTTTCTATCGGTAACAATTTTTGTTATTTTATTGATAAACTTCTTGTCAGATGGTAAAGTTGAGATTGTATTGATAATAGAATCCAATCCTGTTTTATCGAAAGAAGTATCCACTTTTTGAAGCATTTGTGTATCAGTTACCTGAACAAATCCATCCCATTCGTTTTTCATGAATGGAGTTATAATAGTCAAATCTTTTTTACGGGAAGCTTCTAAATTCTGCTCCAGATCAGTTTTGTATTCTTTTTCTAAGGCATTTACATAAGAAGCATCGATTACGCCGTCAGACAATAATTTTTCAGCATAAATATCTCTTGGATTTTTATGTTTTGCAATGATTTTATATAAAACGGGTTGTGTAAAACGAGGTTCATCACCTTCGTTATGACCATATTTTCTGTATCCTAATAAATCGATAAATACGTCACGTCCAAATTGCATTCTGTAGTCTAATGCAAAAGATACTGCGTGTACAACAGCTTCAGCATCATCAGCATTTACGTGTAATACCGGAGACAATGTTACTTTGGCAACGTCTGTACAATAAGTAGAAGAACGGGCGTCTAAATAATTGGTTGTAAAACCAACCTGGTTGTTGATTACAATATGGATTGTTCCTCCGGTTTTGTAACCATCAAGCTGAGCCATCTGAATGATTTCATACAAGATACCCTGTCCTGCGATTGCAGCATCTCCGTGAACGGCGATAGGTAATACTTTAGAGAAATCGTCAGCATAATATTTATCTTGTTTTGCTCTTGTGATTCCTTCAATTACAGCTCCAACCGTTTCTAAGTGCGAAGGGTTTGGTGCCAAATTGATGTTGATACTTTTTCCAGATCTTGTTTTTTTGTCAGCTGTAAGACCTAAGTGATATTTTACGTCACCATCAAAATATTCCTGATCGTAATCTTTACCGTCAAACTCACCAAAGATATCCTGAGTAGATTTTCCGAAGATGTTTGCCAAAACGTTCAAACGACCACGGTGCGCCATTCCCATTACGAATTGTTCAACACCTTTTTCTGCAGCTTGTTCGATCAAAGCATCCAAAGCAGGGATGATAGATTCTCCACCTTCTAGTGAAAAACGTTTTTGACCAACATATTTAGTATGTAAGAAGTTCTCGAAAGAAACTGCTTCGTTTAATTTAGTTAAGATTGTTTTCTTTTCTTCTGAAGAAAAATTAGGCTGGTTAACATTAACCGCTAATTTGTCCTGAATCCATTTAACAACACCAGGATTTCTGATGTACATATATTCAATTCCGATATGCTGGCAGTAGATAGATTTAAGACGGGTTACAATATCCTGTAAAGTAGATGGTCCAACTCCAATTGTTTGAGCTGCATCAAAAACTGTCGAAAGATCAGCAGTAGTTAATCCGAAATTTTCAATGTCTAAAGTTGGAGATGAAGTTCTGCGGTCACGAACCGGATTTGTTTTTGTGAACAAATGCCCGCGCGTACGGTAACCATCGATTAATTTTAGTACGTTGAATTCTTTTTGTAGTTTTTCTGAAACTTTGCTGTAATCTGTGTTGTCGCTAGTCACATATTCAACAATCTGCTGAACCGGATTTTCGTCATTATAAGTGGTCATTCCAAAGTCGAAACCTTGAAAAAAACTTCTCCAGCTAGGCTCAACGCTGTCTGGGTTTACTAAATATTGATCGTATAATTGTGCGAAAAACTCTGTATGCGCTGCATTTAAAAATGAAAACCTATCCATAATATTAGTGAATATACTTTTTGTTAAATAGAATGGCAAAAGTACAACAATCACATTTATTTAAATCTTTTTTTTACGTACTTTTACGTAAAAATTTGTTAAAAATAGATGTAACTATGAAGAAAAATCAAATTTCAATCGTTTTCAAATCTTTTTTTGTGATTATGACAGTCTTTTTTTCTAGTTATGTCAGCGCACAACAAAATTATACTATTAACAACAGCCCTAATTTTTGGGATAAAGTTCAGTTCGGAGGTGGATTAGGTCTTGGATTTGGATCTGGATATACCGATATTTCTGTAATGCCAAGTGCAATTTACAATGTTAATGAGATTGTATCTCTGGGTGTTGGATTGCAATTTGGTTATTTATATCAAAAGAATTATTATGAATCGTTTGTTTACGGAGCAAGTTTTCTAACCTATGTAAATCCGATTCCGCAAATTCAGTTATCTGCCGAATTAGAACAGGTAAGAGTCAATGCAGATTATGAGGAAACCTATTATATCCCTGCTTATTCTGATGATTTTTGGAACACAGCCTTATATCTCGGCGCTGGTTACAGAACTGGAAATGTAACTATCGGTGCTCGCTATGATGTTTTGTATAATCCTAATAAGAGTCTTTACGGTTCTGGTTTTATGCCTTTTGTGAGAGCATACTTTTAAAAGGGGCTAAGGTTCTGAGATGCTAAGTTTCTAAGTTTTTAAATACAGAAATTTGAAAAAATATATTTTCTTACTTGCAATTATTGTAATTTCTAGTTGTAATAATTCTAAAAATGAAGAACTCAAAAATACAGTTGCAAAAAAGGAATTGAGCCCTTTTTTTGATTGTGATGAAATTGATCATTATTATTTAGATTTTTCTGCGCGTGATTTTACGAATCATATCCACATTGAAAAACCTAACGATGATGAAAAAGAATTTTCCAGTTTATTTACAGGACATTTTCCAGACAGTATTCCGAAGGAAAATTTTGAAAAAATTCTTTTAAGACATAAATACAAAAAATCCGATTTATCAATTAAGCAAGAAAAGAAAATTGAAAATATATTTAGCGAAAAAGATTCGTTAAAAAATGATGCTTGTGCCTGTATTGCTGAATATAAAGATATTTTTATTTTTAAAAAGAATACAAAAACAGTTGGAATAGCAAAGATTTGCTTTAAAAATGCTCGTTTCCAAATTATAGGAAGTAAAATTGATACTGAAGGTTTTGGACTTTTAGATGAGTTAGATAAATTAAAAAAAATCGTAAGACCTGAAAGTTATAGTATTTTGGTAACTGATTAACTTTCTATTTGTAATAGTTGCGAAACCAAACCTTTTGCCATTCTCGTTTCAAAACTAAAAACGAAACCTGTTCAGCCAATATCACCAAATCAGATCCATCAAGTTTTTTTATTTCAATTTCAGAAACATCAATAATATAAAGGAGATTCAAATATTCAGCAAATTTATACTGAATCATTCGGTAGATTTTTTCGTGCAGCTGAATTTTTAGTTCTTCGGGAGAAATACTAAGCGGAAAATCAATTCCTTCATTGGCCAGATTAAAATCTTTATTGATTTGCTCAATCAGACTTAAATATAAATTTTCTTTTTCGGCATCAGCCAATAAAAAATCGGTATTTTCAGGAATTGGAAACATTGATGCTTTTTAAGAATTGACGCAAAGTTAAAACTAAAAAATCATTTAACTGTCGATTCTCTTTCAATGATTCTTGTAGGGAGTTCAATAATTTGATGTGTTACTGGACGATGCTCTTTTATGTCAACTATTTCATCAATTAAAAGGGAAACCGCCTGATGTCCCATTTCAAATCCCGGCTGATCAATTGTAGTTAATTTTGGCGAAATAACCGTACTCATAAACCAATTACTAAAACCGAAAACGGCAACCTGTTCCGGTGTTTTTATTCCTGCTTCATTAAAATACTTAATAATTCCGATGGCGACCAAATCAGTAATCGCAAAAATAGCGTCGATGTCGGGATGTTCAGTCATTATTTTCTGGGCATTTTCGTAACCATCTTCAAAATCGGTATTATTATCACAAACGTAAACCAGTTTTGAATCGTACTCAATTCCGTGTGCTTCCAAGGCTCTTTTATAACCTAAAAAACGATCAATAGAATTTTGCGGAACATAAGAACCCCTAAAATGTGCAATTTTTTTATATCCTTTATTAATAAGATAGGTAACAGCATCATAAGCCGCTTTGGCATCATTTATTACCACTTTGGAACAGTCTACTCTTTTGGCAATTTTATCAAATAAAACAACAGGAGTATTTTTTCGGATCGCTTCATTAATATGAGTAAAATCATCCGTTTCGTTAGAAAGCGACATCAAGACGCCATCAACACGTTTTTGAATTAATAAGGCAAGCTGTTTTTTCTCGAGTTCATATTTTTCATTCGATTGTAGTATAATGACCAAATAACCTCTTTTTTCAGCTTCTTCTAAAATACCATTCAAAACGCTGGAAAAGAAATGATGAACCGTTGCCGGAATAATGACACCAATGGTTTTGGTTTCGTTGGTTCTTAAATTTACCGCAACAGAATTGGGCATATAGTTCATTGTCTCGGCCATTTCGATAACTCTGGCGCGGGTAGCTTTACTAATATCTGTATACCCTTTTAGTGCCTTTGAAACCGTTGTAACCGAAATTCCTAATGCCGAGGCTATATCTATTAATTTTGTGTCATTCATGAAATAAAAGTACTAAAAATAAACTGCATTGATAAAATTTTAAGTTCCGAAAACGTTTTAGGTGTTTTCGAAAACGTTTTCGATTTTTAATTCCTATATTCCTTATAATTAGTTATTAAGTTTGACAGTGATAACCATAATTACTAACTAACCAAACAAAAAAATGAAAAAGCTACACCATTATTTAGGCACATTACTTTTGATGTTTTGTCTATTTTTTTTACCAAATAATCTGTTTGCCCAAAATCAAAATACTGTTTCCGGAAAAGTGTTCGACGATAGTGGCGCAACGATTCCAGGAGCCAATGTATCTATTAAGGAAACAGGAAAAGGCACTATTACGGATGAAAACGGAGGATATTCATTCTCCAATATAGCAGCCGGAACTTATACTATTATCGCGACAAATGTGGGCTATAAAACTTTCGAGAAAAAAGTTTCGGTAAAAGAAGGAGAATCCGTAGTGGCAGATTTACTGCTTGAAGGCGAATCTCAAAGTTTAAAAGAAGTAGTGGTTACCGGATCATCAAGTCCGAGATCAAAGCTTGAATCCAGTGTTGCTATCACTACAATGGGAGCAAAAGCAATCGAAGACAGAGCACCATCAAGTACGGCAGCTTTATTGCAAACGATTCCGGGATTTGTAGTTGAAGCCTCTGGAGGGGAAATTGGAAACAACCTTTTTGCAAGAGGAATTCCGTCAGCGGGCGCTTACGAATATGTGCAGATTCAGGAAGATGGTTTACCGGTTTTTGAAGATGGTGCTTTGCAATTTGCCAACGCCGATACTTTTTACAGATTGGACGAAACTGTAAGCAAGATGGAAGCTGTTCGTGGGGGTTCTGCTTCGATTTTCGCTAATAATGCTCCGGGTGGAATTATCAATTTCATTTCAAAAACAGGACAAAATGAATTTATGGGAAGAGCTAAATTCACGACTTCAGATTATGGAATGTTTAGAACGGATCTTAACCTTTCAGGCGCCTTAATTCAGGATAAATTATTCTTTAATGTTGGAGGTTTTTACAGAGCTGATAATGGAGTAAGAAATACTGGTTTTACAGCCAATAAAGGCGGACAAATCAAAGGAAACATTACTTATAAATTTGATGACAATGATTATTTAAGAGTAAATTTCAAACATCTTGATGACAGAAATACATTCTATTTGCCAATTCCGCTAAAAAGTAATAACGGAAAAGTTGAAGGCATAGATGGATTTAATCCAAATTATGGAACGTTAACTTCAGTAAATTTCAGTCATTTAAACGTACCTCAATTTGGTGGCGGAACTTTTAGTGCCGATTTAGAAGATGGCTCTCACCCTGTAATTAACTCTATTGGAGCTGAATTCAAGAAAAAAATATCAGAGAAAGTAACTTTCAAAAATGCGTTCAAACAAACTAATATTGATTTGAATTATAATGCCATTTTCCCGAATGGAGGACCATGGACACAAGATGCATATGCAACAGGAGTTCAAAACACAACCGCCAGTAATCTAACGTATTCTTATGTAGACAACGGGCAGACTCTTGATCCAAATGCTTTAATTATGAGAGCTGATCTTTGGCACATCGAGAAAAAGATGAACAATTTCGCTAATAATTTCTCTTTTTCTTTTGATTTAGATCCTGTACAATTGACTGCCGGTTACTATTATTCGAACTGGAAATCGAACCAATACTGGAACTGGAATTCTTATTTAGTGGGTGTTTCTGATAATCCAAGATTGTTAAATGTAAAAGACAATACAACCGGAGTTGATCATACCTGGAATGGGGTAGAGAGAATTACCTGGTTAGAAAGAGATGCTCAGACAAAAGGACTTTTGAACGATATTTATGCTGACGCAGAAATTAAAGCGACGGATAATCTAACCTTCAATGCGGGTTTAAGATACAATAAAGACAAGTATTCAGGTTACAGAGATAATGCCAGATTTTTTGCTGAAGATTTAGGAATATTAGATAACAATACCGCCGATGATGCGGTGACAACTGTAAAAGGAAATCCATATACCTATTGGAGATATGATGTGAGTGAATGGTCTTATACTGCTGCAGGAAATTATAAATTCAATGACAACATGGCTTCGTATGTTCGTTACAGCCACGGTTTTAGATCGCCAATTGAAGAGTCGTTTTATGATAATGCAGCCGATTTAAGCAAACTGGAAAATACAGAAGTTAATCAGTTCGAATTGGGTTATAAATATTCAAATTCTTTCTTCTCTGTCAATGCGAATTTGTTTCACATGAATTTGAAAAATGTAGCTTTCACTGATATTTTATCTGACGGGTCTTCAGAAAATAAATTTGCCGATGTAAATAATATTGGTCTTGAAGTAGAAACCAACGCAAGATATGAATTTGTGAAACTGAACTTTACATTCACCGTTCAAAAACCGGAATACGATAATTTTACTGGTACCAATGCAGATGGCTCTACTTTTGATTTTAATGGAAACACGGCGCGAAGAATCCCTAAGTTTTTCTGTAACCTAAGACCAGAAGTCGATATTACAAAAGATTTTACAGCTTATGTTCAGTTTTCTTACTATGATAAAAAATTCACAAATCAGGATAACAGACAAGTTTTACCAGCTTATAAAGAAGTAGGAGCAGGTTTAAATTACACCTATAATAATCTTCGTTTTGCAGTCGATGCTTCGAACTTATTTAATGAAATTGGTTTAACCGAAGGAGATCCAAGACAAACAACATCTGCAGCAAGCGATGTCTTTATGGCAAGACCAATTTTAGGACGTGCTTTTAGATTTTCTGTAGCGATTAATTTCTAAATTTATATAAAATCAAATGGTATGCGGTATTGTAGAGGCGCACAACAGTGCGTCTCCACACCGTAACCACAATGCATAGACAAATAAAAAAATGAAAAACCTAGGAATTAAAATCTCACTTTACCTTAATTATTTTGTCTTTGCTATTTTATTAAATAGTGTCGGCATTGTGATTTTAAAATCGCAGAAAAATTATGGCGTAGACGAAGTTCAGGCCAGTATTTTAGAAGCTTTTAAAGACATGCCAATTGCCATTGTTTCTTTTTTTATTGCTTCTTTTTTACCAAGAATAGGCTATAGAAAATCAATGCTTATAGGTTTGGGTTTAGTTACGGTGGCTTGTATTTCTATGTATTTTGGAAATTCTTTTGATAATGCTAAAATTCTTTTTGCAACCGTTGGGGTTTCATTTGCTTTGATCAAAGTTTCGGTTTATTCGTTAATAGGAACTGTGACCGAAACCCAAAAGGAGCATAACGCCTTAATGAGTAGTATTGAGGGATTTTTTATGGTTGGGATTGCCTTGGCATACTTTTTATTTCCTGCTTTTAATAATGAAAATGATCCTAATTCATGGCTGAATGTTTATTGGTTTTTGGCAGGATTATCACTGCTTTCGTTCTTGTTTTTATTCTTTGTAAAATTTGAAGAAACCGAAGTTTCAGCAGGAGCAAATCTCAAAGACGATTTCATGCAAATGTTCAAATTAATGGCAAAATTGCTTACCGTTATTTTCGTCATTAGTGTCTTTTTATTTGTAATGATCGAACAGGGAATCTTGTCCTGGCTGCCAACATTCAATACAAAAGTGCTTCATTTACCGGAGAATATCAGTATTATGATGGCTAGTATTTTGGCCATTTCTTTGGCGATAGGAAGATTGATTGCCGGGATTGTAACTAAAAAAGTAAACTGGATTTGGGTTTTAAGTTTCTGTATCCTTTCTGCTATGCTAATTGTCATTTTTGTACTTCCAAAAACGGTCGGGTTAGAAGTAAAAAGTATCAATACACTTTCAGATATACCCTTAATTGGTTTCGCATTTCCCTTAATCGGATTGTTTATTGCGCCGATTTATCCATTATTAAATTCGATTGTATTAAGCGCTTTGCCTAGAAATCTGCAAAGTTCCATGACCGGATTAATTGTAATTTTTTCTGCTCTTGGCGGAACATTAGGTTCCAGAATAACGGGTTGGCTGTTTAAAAATGAAGGACCGGAAAATGCCTTTTATTTTACTTTAATTCCAATGACCTTTTTACTGATATCCTTTTTTATTCTTAAAAAAATAACTGCAAAAGATGAAATTTAAATTACATATAACCCAAACCATCGAAAAATTATTGACTCAGGAAGATACTGATGGTGATAAAAAAATAACGATTGATGATAATGGCCCAAAAAGCTTTTTGCTGTATGATCTGGATGGAAATCCGGCAGTAATTGAAGGAACATATCAACTTTCGAATTTATTGCAGGAATTGGCGCTAGCGAAAAAAAATAATTCAGAATTTGCTGAAATCAATCTAAATGAAATAACAGAAGATCCTGTAAAAAGGATTTCCAGAAAAATAAAAGACTTGTATTGGAATGGTCTTACCAGAACAATTGATGCTATTGGGGTAAAGAAAATTCTGGAAGATGATAAAATTGAAAATGAAATAGCTTATTTGTATGTGCCTTTCGGCGATGAAATTGTTTTTGATTATTTCAGGAAATTAGAGGCTGCAATTCCAAAATTAAAAGTGGTGCAAATGCCAAAGAACATTACACCGGAATATGTATTGTCTCTCAATAAAAAACCCGGAATTTTAGCTTTGGCACTTCAAATAAAAAACAACGAAGTTTCAGGAGTTCCATTTGTGGTACCAGGCGGAAGATTCAATGAAATGTATGGCTGGGACAGTTATTTTATTGCCAAAGGGCTTTTAATTGATGACAAAATTGATCTTGCTCTGGGTATTGCCGAAAACTTCAAATATCAAATTGATCATTACGGAAAAATACTAAATGCCAATCGAAGTTACTATTTAACCCGGACACAGCCACCACTTTATACGTCATTAATAATCGATGTTTTAGAAAAGTCTAATCCTGATATTTTTTGGATTGAAAGGCATTTAAAAACCGCCATAAAGGAATATCAAACCGTTTGGATGGAAGAAGGAAAACGACTTACCGCAAATGGATTGAATCGTTATAAAGCAGAAGGAATCGGGCTCCCGTTTGAAGTTGAAGAAGGGCATTTTGATGATATTTTAGAACAATTTGCTCCCAAATATAATTTGTCTACCCGTGAATTCGAAAAGAAATATCTCGAAAGAGAAGTTGTGGATGCTGAACTCGATAAGTACTTTATTCACGATCGCAGCATGCGCGAAAGTGGTCATGATACAACCAATAGACTGGTCGGAATCTGTGCTAATTTGAATACGGTTGCCATAAATAGTCTGCTTTATAAATATGAAACTGATATTGCTTTTTTGATCGGAAAATATTTTAAAAACGAATTTCAATATTTTGAAGACAAATCTTTTTCGAGTGAATATTGGATTTCAAAAGCGGCTTCCAGAAAAGAAAAGATCAATATAATGTGCTGGAATCCCGAAAACGGAATTTATTTTGATTACAATTTTGTAACCGAGGAACAGCATTTCTTTGAAGCTGCTACAACATTTTATCCGCTTTGGGCAAAAATAAGTACGCCTGAACAAGCAGATATTTTGGTAAAAAAGACGCTTCCAAAATTTAAAATGAAAGGCGGAATTGCCGGAAGTACAAAGGAATCAATTGCAGAATTAGATGACAATTCACCAATTCGCCAATGGGATTATCCTTTTGGCTGGGCACCTCATCAAATGCTTTTGTGGGAAGGTTTGCTGAATTATAATTTTAACGAAGAAGCGCAGGAAATGGTGTATCGCTGGCTTTGGCTAATTACCAGAAATGCTGTCGATTATAACGGAACCATTCCGGAGAAATTTGATTTATCCATCAGTTCGCACAAAATCTTTGCAGAATACGGAAATGTAGGAACCGAGTTTGACTATATAACCGAAGAAGGTTTTGGATGGATGAACGCCTCTTTTCAATACGGCTTAACCATTTTAGAAGAGGATCTAAAACAAAAATTATCAGCTTTAGTTGATCCTGATGAATTGTTTTAATTTTTAAAATGACAAACCCGACAGGTTTTAAAAACCTGTCGGGTTTACTATCCTTGGAAAAGTAGACTAGACTTTTCTTCCCATTAAATTTTCACCAAAAGTTCTCAAAATATTTTTCTTTTCGGCGTTAATATCCATTTTTTCTAACGTTTCAAAGGCTTTAAAAGTGTACATTTCAATGGCTTCCTGAGTCGCTTTTGAAGCTCCGGATTCGTTAAAAATCGCTTTTGCCGTTTCTATTTTTTCTAAATTATCTTCTAATTGCAATCCAAATAATTGTTGTAATTCTGCTGCTTTTTCTTCAGATGAAAATTCAATTGCTTTTAGATATAAATACGTTTTTTTGTTTTCAATAATATCTCCTCCAACCTGTTTTCCAAAAGTTTCCGGATCTCCAAAAGCATCTAAAAAATCATCCTGTAACTGAAATGCCAAACCTAAATTAAGTCCGAAATCATAAATTAAATCGGCTTCTTTTTCAGAAGTTTTGGCTACAATTGCTCCCATTTTCATGGCTGCGGCAACTAAAACTGCTGTTTTATATTCGATCATTTTCAGGTATTCCGGAATGGTCACATTGCTTCTTTCTTCAAAATCAACATCCCATTGTTGTCCTTCGCAAACTTCAAGTGCTGTTTTGCTGAATAATTTCGCTAAATCCCTAAAAATTGTTGGTTCGTATTGTTCAAAATACTGGTAAGCCAGAATTAACATCGCATCACCAGAGAGAATTCCGGTGTTGATATTCCATTTTTCATGAACGGTAACTTGTCCTCTTCGTAAAGGAGCATCATCCATAATGTCATCATGAACTAACGAAAAATTATGAAAAACTTCAACCGCCATTGCTGCCGGAAGTGCTATTTTATAATCGGCATCAAAAACTTCTGAAGCCATTAAGGTAAGTACCGGACGCATTCGTTTTCCGCCAAGCCCTAAAATATAGGTAATAGGTTCATAAAGATTTTTGGGTTCTTTGTCTATGCTTTGGTTTTCTAAATAACTAATAAAAAATTCCTGGTACTGACTTATATCGTGCATAAAAATGAAAATCTGTTTATCAAGGCTCAAAGATACAACTCAAATGTTAATTGATGTAATTAATTTGTAAGACAAAAAAAGAAACAACTTTGTTTTTTAAATTCAGGATTACTTTAAAATATAAAGCCGTTTTGATAATTATCAAAACGGCTTTATATTTTAAAAAGTTGTTGTCTATTTAATTTTAATAATCACTGATGATTATTTTTTCAGTGAAAGTATTTTTTTCTGTTACGACTTTTAAAATGTAAATACCTGATTTTGATTTACTGGATAAATCAATTTGTAATTCGGTTTGATTACTAAATTTTGATTCTTGAAGTAAAATTGAGTTTTGATCAAAAATTTGATAATTACCAGATGATATTTCCCCTAAAGTAAATTTAAAAACTCCCGTTGAAGGATTTGGAGAAACTATAGGTTCAATTTTTGCAATTCTATTTTCTGCGCAGGGTGCTGGTGGGAAAACATTGAAAACTTTGCAAGTTATCACACCTGTGCATAAATTTTTGTTACATACTGTAAATGGTGTTGCTTTGTTAGGTCTATAGTGTATTTCATCTCCAGGTCCCCATATAAAAGCCGGAGTAACTGTGGTTATACCATTATTGAATCCATTAGATGCTGTAAAAGTAACATTAAATGTAGTGGCAGTACAGATGCTGCTTTCGTTTTCCGGCAATGTTACATTAAAATAACCAGCGGGAGTAGGAGGCACTGTACTACTTAATACTTTAAATGATGATGCAGTACTAGTAGCTGTGCAACCACCAATAAAGTTGGCTACCGCACTAATTGCTATTGTGCTTCCAACAGTGGCTGAAGTAGTTGGGTAAATTGTTACTTGTCTTATTCCGTTTACAATTGTTTCTGCAGATATGTTGCAATTTGGCGCATTCCAAGTTACATTAGTCAAACCAGTTTGATCAGGATATTTAAAAACAAGTCCCGCATCTCTGCAGATATAGTCTTGATTAGCAGGACTAGTTACAAATGATATTGATCTTGCAGATCTGGTTATTATTTTTGTACTTGTAGCTGTATAATTTGATAATCCATTAATCCTTTTTACTAAACATGTTGCTGTAATATTTCCATTTACGTTTGGAGTAACTGTTATACAGCTAGAACCTTGCCCGGAAATAATTGTTCCCCCACTAATTATCCAAGTAAAAGAATCGGCATCATCATAATCACTGGCGCATATTTGTACATTATCATTACTGCAATCTAAAATAGATGTTGGTGAAATTGTAGGGGCTTTTATTGTATGAACTCTGACTGCATAAGGTCCTGTTGCTCCAATTATGCCAGTATAAAGCCCATTTATGTCTTTAAATTGTCCTACGGCTATTGGTGTAATTGCGCTAAAGCGAGGTGCTTGATCTCCAAAAGTAATGGTAGCCGTTATAACTGATGGGCTGGTTGCTGATACATTTGTGCCGGAGGATTGGGTGTATTGATATGTTGTAACATTCTGCCCGTTTATATTCCCGCTGATAGCACTACTGCCACTTATTGGAGCGGTTATAGTCCAATAATTTAGTGAGTAAGTTGTGCTTGAAGTAGTAGGAGGTATCGGATTATAAACAAAAGTAAAAGTATTAGCTTGTCCAACTTCAACTTCTAGGGGACTGTTGATTATATTGACAGTTCCTCCCTGAGCAATTAATAAATTAGTGCAGATGGTAACACATAAAAGTAATAGTTTTTTCATAAAATTATTAAGTGATTAGTTCTTTTCATTTTTGTATTATACTGGGCTGAAAAGTATTGTTGTCCCTTTATTATTAATTAATTAGAATGATAAATATTGTACGAAAAATATGTAATATAATTGTTATTTCCTACAAAATTTTATTTTATTGATTTATTCATTTCCTTTTGTTAACATTTAAATTAAAAAAAATCTCTTCAAATTAAAAAAAACTTGGAAACTTGTTTGGTGTTTAGAGTTTCCTGTTTATATTTGCACTCGTAATTGGAAACCAAGAACACTTAAAAAGTTTCCATATGAAGTTTAGATAATTTATAAACTAAACAAAACCAAATAGTTATGAAGACAACATGGACCTTAGATTCTAGCCAATCAGATGTTTTGATTAAAATGAGACATTCGATAATCGCCTACTTAGGAGGAACTACAAATAAATTTGACGGGTATGTTAATATTGAAGACAATGAAATTGAAGATGCTTCAGTCGAATTTTCATTAGATATTAATAATAAAAATGACAGTTTTCAGCAAATCGATTCTCATATGCAGTTGAATGACTTATTCAATGTAAATGAGCATCCGATTATCAGTTTTAAATCGACATCCTTTCAGAAAATTAATGATAATATTAATTTCTTCAAAGGAGATTTGACTATAAAAGATGTTACTAAAGTAGTGGAACTTGATGCAGAATTTATTGGTGTCCACTCTTACAACGGGCAAAAGAAAGTTGCTTTTGAAATTAAAGGAGATATAAAACGCCAGGATTTTGGTTTAGATTATAATGCACTTAACTACAATGGAGGTTTGGCATTGGGAAAAGATATTAAACTTATTGCAAATTTAGAATTTAGTATATAAATCTTACATAATGAATAAATTAATGTAAAATTATTACAAATATAATGGAAACTATTTTTTTAGGTTTTAGATCCCTAATTATATTTGTAATGCAATTTGAATTAAAATGAAAGAGAAAATCATATCAAAGGCGAGTGAATTATTTTTAAGACTCGGTTTTAAAAGTGTTACGATGGATGATATTGCAGGTGAAATGTGTATTTCTAAAAAAACGATTTACAAATATTTCTGCAATAAAGAGGTGCTGATTGAAGAAAGTACTTCAATGGTTCATAAACAAGTTCATGAGGTTATTGATACCATTGTTGCAAAAAATTATAATGCCATTCATGAGAATTTTGAAATTCGTGAAATGTTTCGGGATATGTTTAAAAATGCAAGTGATACTTCGCCTCTTTATCAGTTAAAAAAGCATTATCCGGAAATCTATCATAATGTAATGACACATGAAATAGATCAGTGCAATCATTATTTTAAAGATAATATCGTAAAAGGAATAAGTGAAAATTTATACAGAGCAGATTTGAATATTGATATTTATGTGAAATTTTATTACACGCTGATTTTTCATATTAATGAAACTACTGTCTCTGAAAGAGAAGCCCAAAAAATAGAATTAGAAGCGTTGGAATATCATACCAGAGCTATGGCAACCGAAAAAGGAATAATCGAATTAGAAAAACAACTTAAAAAAATTAGTACTTAATTAATCAATCTATATGAAACGAATAATTCTTATATTTTTGTGTTCAATTGGCTTGACTGCCAACGCACAAGTCAAAACCCTAACCTTAAAAGAGGCACTTACATACGCGTTGCAAAACAAAGCGGATGCTAAAAAATCTAAACTACAGGTTGAAAATAGTGAGTATCAAATTCAGGAAATTCGCTCAAGAGCTTTACCACAAATTTCGGGTAACGCAAGTTTAACTTATAATCCAATTCTACAAACAAGTGTAATCGATGGAGGATCTTTTGGCCAGCCGGGAACTTCTATTCAGGCTACTTTTGGTCAAAAATGGACTTCAGGAGCTGGAATTTCTTTGAGCCAGGCATTGTTTGATCAGTCTGTTTTTACAGGATTAAGAGCTGCTAAATCGACTCGTGAATTTTATCAAATAAACGATCAGTTGACAGAAGAGCAAGTTATCGAAAGAGTTGCAAATAACTACTATGGAGTATATGTTCAACGTGAAAGATTAATTTTATTAGATAGCAACTACGTTAATACTACTAAAGTTCGTGATATCGTACAGGGGCAATTTGACAACGGTCTGGCTAAAAAAATTGATTTGGACCGTATTATTGTAAAAATGTCAAACATTGATACAGAACGTCAACAAATTAAAAACCAGATTACTTTACAGGAAAATGCATTGAAGTTTTATATGGGTATGCCAATTGAAGCTCAAATCGAGATTCCAAAAGAGGAATTTGAAGTGGTTCCTGCCGCATTAACTGAAGTTCCGAATGTTGAAAACAGAACAGAATATTTGCTTTTGAAAAAACAAGAAGAATTATTAGTCTTTAATAAGAAAGCTGTTGAAGCAGGTTATTATCCAACATTATCTCTGGTTGCAGGTTATAATTATATAGGTCAGGGTCCTGAAATGCCTCTTTTTGCTAAACCAAAAGACGGAGTATACTGGTCTGATTACTCTGCAATTGGATTGAATTTACATGTACCAATCTTTACAGGTTTCGGAACACGTGCCAAAGTAAGACAAGCAGATGTTCAAATCAGATCGCTTCAGGAAGATATTAAAGATACCAAACTTTCATTGGATCTTGATTACAGAAACGCAATGGCTCAAATAGAGAACAACCTTATCACGATTAATAATCAAAAGGAAAACATGCGTTTGGCTAAAGAAATTTTAAGCGATACAAAAAACAATTACCTTCAGGGGTTGGCATCATTAACCGATTTATTGGATGCTGAAAATGAATCTCTTGAAGCTCAAAATAATTTTACAAGAGCAGTTTTAAATTACAAAATTGCTGAAATAACACTAATCAAATCGAAAGGCGAACTAAAAACTCTTATTAAATAACTAATTACAATGAAGAAAACTATTATAACAATCGTAATCATAATCGCGGCCTTAGGGGTGATTGGATATATCTTAAATAATAATAAGAAGGAGAATAAAGCTAAAACCGATATCGTTGCTGAAAAAAATGCTGCGGTTTCAGTAAAAATTTCTCCGGTTAAAACAGAAGAAGTTTCACTTGACTTCGTTGCAAATGGAAATTTCCAACCAATTCAACAACTTACTTTCTCTGCTGAGAAATCAGGAAAAGTAATCAGCGTTTTGGCAAAAGAAGGAGATTACGTAAGAGTGGGTCAGACTTTATTGACAATGAGAGGAGACGTAATCAATGTAAATGCACAGCAAGCACAAGCTGTATACGCAAACGCAAAATCGGATTATGCGAGATATGAAAATGCTTTTAAAACAGGTGGTGTTACAAAACAGCAATTGGACCAGGCAAAATTAGCCTTAACAAATGCGCAATCTAGCTTAACTGAGGCAAACATTAATGTTGGAGATACGAGAGTAAAAGCACCAATCAACGGATTTATCAATAAAAAATATATTGAGCCAGGATCTATCTTGACAGGAATGCCGGCAACTGCATTGTTTGATATCGTTAACGTTTCTAAATTAAAATTAGTAGTTACAGTAAACGAAAATCAGGTGGCAAGTTTAAAGGTTGGGAATACTATCAATGTAACTGCTAGTGTTTATCCTGATAAAACTTTCTCCGGAAAAATTACTTTTATTGCTGCAAAATCAGACGAGAGTTTAAACTTTCCTGTTGAAATCGAAATTGCAAACAATACAAATAATGACCTGAAAGCAGGTATGTACGGAACTGCAAATTTTGCTTCAAACCAACAAAAACAACAGTTGATGGTTGTACCTAGAAATGCGTTCGTAGGAAGTGTAAGCAGTAACGAAATTTTTGTAGCTGAAAATGGTATCGCAAAATTGAAAAAAGTAACTGCTGGAAGAATTTTAGGAGATCAGGTAGAAATCATCAATGGATTATCTGATGGCGAAAAAGTAATTACTACAGGTCAGATTAACTTACAAGACGGTAACAGAGTAGAAATTATTAAATAAAGTAATTAGTGATTAGTACATAGTACTTAGCCTTAGAGTTAGTCAAACTAAATAACTCCATGTACTAAGGACTAAAAACTAAGGACTTAATAAATTTAAAAGAAATATATGAAATTAGCCGAAATATCCATAAAACGTCCGTCGTTAGTAATTGTATTGTTTACAATTCTGACACTTGGTGGATTGTTCAGTTACAGCCAGTTAGGTTATGAGCTGATCCCTAAATTTGAGCAAAACGTTATTACAATTTCTACCATTTATCCTGGAGCTTCTCCAAGTGAGGTAGAAAATACAGTAACCAAGAAAATTGAGGATGCGATCGCATCTTTAGAGAATGTCAAGAAAATTGATTCGAAATCATACGAAAGTTTATCTATTGTTTCGATTACCCTGACATCAAATGCAAAAGTCGATTTCTCATTAAATGATGCGCAGCGAAAAATCAATGCGATTATTAGTGATTTACCAGATGATGCTGAAACCCCTTCGTTAACCAAATTCTCGCTGAGTGATTTACCAATCATGACGCTTGGTGCCAACGGAAAAATGGACGAAGCGGAGTTTTATGACTTAATTGATAAAAAAATTGCTCCTATTTTGTCTCGTGTACAAGGTGTGGCGCAGGTAAATATTATTGGTGGTGAGGAACGTGAGATTCAGGTAAATCTTGATGCATTAAAAATGCAGGGTTACGGATTATCTATTCCACAGGTTCAACAAAATATTTTGAGTTCGAATTTAGATTTCCCAACAGGAAACATCCAAACCAGAAATCAAAAAATATTAATTCGTTTAGCGGGTAAATATAAAAGTGTTGAAGAATTAAGAAACTTAGTTGTTTCTTCTCAAAACGGAATTCAGGTTCGTTTAAGTGATATTGCTGATGTTCAGGATACTCAAAAAGTAGCAGAGAAAATATCTCGTGTAGATCAAAAAAGTGCGATTGTTTTACAAATCGTTAAACAATCTGATGCAAACGCGGTTGCAGTAAGTGAGCAATTATTGAAAACAATTGCTACTCTTGAAAAAGATTATGAAAAGAATCACTTAAAATTAGAAGTTGCAAAAGATAGTACAATCTTTACTTTAGAAGCAGCAGATTCTGTTGTTCACGATTTATTGATAGCGGTAATTCTGGTAGCATTTGTAATGTTGTTCTTCCTGCACAGTATTAGAAACTCGTTGATCGTAATGGTTTCTATTCCGGCATCTTTGATTGCTACGTTTATTGGTATTTATTTAATGGGATATACTTTAAACTTAATGAGTTTATTAGGACTATCTCTGGTGGTTGGTATTCTGGTCGATGACGCGATTGTGGTCCTCGAGAATATTTATCGACATATGGAAATGGGTAAAAGCCGAATCCGTGCATCATATGATGGAACAGCGGAAATTGGTGGAACCGTAACTTCGATTACCTTAGTAATTGTGGTGGTATTCTTGCCTATAGCTATGAGTTCAGGTTTGGTTTCTAATATTATTACACAATTCTGTGTTACGGTAATTATATCAACTTTGCTATCACTTTTAGCTTCATTTACTATTATTCCATGGTTATCATCTCGTTTTGGTAAATTAGAGCATATTGAAGGAAAGAATTTATTTGGAAGAATTATTCTTGGATTTGAAAGTTATTTGACACGTTTCACCAACTGGGTTTCTGAATTATTGACTTGGTGTTTAGATCATTATATTAAAACTATTTTAGTTGTTTTGGTATTGTTCTTTGGATCAACAATAGGATTAATGGGTGGAGGTTTCATTGGAGGAGAGTTTTTCGCATCTTCTGATAGTGGAGAGTTCTTAGTTCAAATTGAAATGCCGAAAGATGCGTCGTTAGAACAAACAAACTTCATGACCCAAAAAGCAGAAGCTTATTTGAAAGCTCAGGAATATGTTCACAGTCAGATTACAACAGTAGGACAAACTTCTGAAGGTTTTGGAGCATCTCAGGCTACAGCTTATAAAGCAGAGATAGACGTAAAAATGATCGAACAAAAAGATCGTACAGATGATGCAAATGTTTACGCTGCAAAAATCAAACGTAAATTAGAAAAAGTATTGGTTGGAGCAAAAGTAAAAACGGTTCCGGTAGGTATCTTAGGTACTGCTGAAGATGCAACTTTAGGATTAATTGTAACAGGTCCTTCAACTGAAGCAGCTATGGCATTCGCCAAAAAAGCCGAAGCCGAATTACGTACTATTCCTGGAACAACAGAGATCAAATTAACAGTTGAAGATGGTAACCCTGAGATTAACGTTAAGGTAGATCGTGATAAAATGGCTGCTTTAGGATTGACATTACAAACAGTTGGTTTAACGATGCAAACAGCTTTTAGTGGAAATACAGACGGTAAATACAGAGCTGGTGAATACGAATATGATATCAATATCAGATACAATGCATTCGACAGAAAAAGTATTACGGATGTTAGTAATTTGATTTTCATTAATGCTGCAGGTCAACAAATTAAATTATCTCAATTTGCAACCATTACAGAAGGTTCAGGACCTAGCCAATTAGAGCGTAGAGATAAATCAGCGTCGGTAACTGTAAAAGGACAAAACGTTGGGGTTCCTTCAGGAACAATTGTTACACAATGGCAGGCGAAGTTAGACAAACTTCAAAAACCAGCTGGTGTTAACTATATCTGGGGAGGTGACCAGGAGAATCAATCAGAAGGGTTTGGTACTTTAGGAATCGCTTTATTAGCCGCTATTATTTTGGTTTATCTTGTAATGGTGAGTTTATATGACAGTTTCGTTCACCCGTTTGTGGTATTGTTTGCGATTCCGCTTTCGTTTATTGGTGCGATGTTGGCATTGGCTTTAACAAATAACTCATTAAACATCTTTACCATTTTAGGTATCATCATGTTGATTGGTCTGGTGTGTAAGAATGCGATCATGCTTGTCGATTATACGAACCAAAGAAGAGCAGCCGGAGAATCAATCAGAACGGCATTAATTCAGGCGAATCATGCTCGTTTGCGTCCGATTTTGATGACTACTATTGCGATGGTATTTGGAATGTTCCCAATTGCATTAGCATCTGGAGCCGGAGCTGAATGGAAAAACGGTTTGGCTTGGGTAATTATTGGAGGATTAATTTCTTCTTTATTCCTAACCTTGATTGTGGTTCCGGTTATTTATAACATCATGGAGAAAATAATTGCTAAAGTTAGCAAAGGAGATAAAATCGATTACGAAGCTGAAATGGTTGCTGATTATGAGCATACAGAATTAAGTGAAGACGGTTTTAATCCGAAACATACCCATTAATTGTTGATTTAATTTTAGATTGAAAAAATCCCAAATTCCGAAAGGAGTTTGGGATTTTTTATTATTTCCAAATAAAGCTTAGTTTGGAATTTTTGGAATTTTTGGAATTTTTTTTATTGGAATCTAATCCCTTTATTTCTTCACAATTTTGACTGTTTTCGTTTTTCCTTCTGATTTTACTTTTAACAAATAAACCCCTGAGGAGACATTTGATAAATCAATTTCAGAGTAATGAACCTTTATGTTGTGAATAAAAAATAGTTGTTCTTTATTTTTAATTTCCGTTCTTGTTTGATACATAGAATTTAGATTGAAAAAATCCCAAATTCCAATTAAGGAGTTTGGGATTTTTCATTGTTTCCTAATGAAGCGTCAGTTTGGAATTTGGACTCGAGCGCTAGCGAACAGGCGAAGCAATTTCTTTATTGGAATTTAACTCCTTTATTTCTTCACAATTTTGACTGTTTTCGTTTTTCCTTCTGATTTTACTTTTAACAAATAAACCCCTGAGGAGACATTTGATAAATCAATTTCAGAGTGATCGCTATTTATTGTTTTAGATAAAATAGATTGTCCGGTAACTGAAACTATTTCAACCTCATCAATAACAGCGGTATTGTTTATAGTTAAAGTATACTGCACAGGATTTGGATAGAATTTAAAATTAGCTAATACAAAATCTGGTGTTGAAAGGGCACCATTCAATTTGGCGGTTACCGCAAGACGTTCTTTGCTTTCAATTCCGTTGACAGTTTGAGACGCATAATATGTCGTTCCGTTAACCAAAACTGTTGATAATGGCAGAGGGTTTTCGTTTGTTTTGCTGGTTTTTCCTTCTAAAGTATTAGGAGTGCTATACCACTTAATATTTTGTCCATTAACAATAAGATCTGCTAAAGTTTGCCCGGGTTTAAAATCAACAGTTATTGCCTCTTTATTTTCTATTAAAGGAGCTGGCGGATTAATAACAAAATTCAACATTACATAACATCCACTTTCGTCCCGAACAATTACAGTGTAGTTGCCGGCTTCTAAATTTGTGAATGTATTATTTGCAGAAAATAAATTTGTATTAGGAGAAATGGCATAGAGGTATTTACCCGAACCACCCACAGCGGTTATGGTTACAGTTTGATCTACAACAGTTAAAGAGGCAGTTATAGGCAGTGGTGCTGTTAATTCTACAGCTGAAATTGCTGTACAGCCATTGCTGTCCCGAACTGATATAATATGAGAACCTGCAGGCACATTAAAAAGGTTACTGCTTTGAAATGGGCTTCCATTCAATGAATAAACATATGGTGCCTGACCACCAATAACATTAGCTATAATTGATCCATTCTGCGTACAAGTTATTGGTGAAACAATAGTTGCCATTAATAGTAAAGGATTTACAGGATCGATTGTTGCAACAAGCGAAGTTGTATTATATTGGTAGTCGCGCACTTTTATAGCATAACTTCCAGGTGTAGAGGTACTAAACACATTCGAAGTTGTATAAGTAATTCCGTTGTCAAATGAATATTGATACGGAGCAGTTCCTCCAATTGCACTTACCGTTATAATTCCATTAGAATTGCACGTTAAAGGAATTACACTCGTCGTAGCAACAAGTGCCGGCGGCGATACGATGGTAATTCCTGGTTGTAAAAATGTACATCCACGTGCATCTGTAAGCTCTGCAACATAAGATCCAGATGTTAAATTTGTAAAGATGCTAAAGGTTTGTGGCGCGATTATTTCTGTTCCATTACTATTTTTAAGAGAATAAAAATAAGGAGCGGTTCCTCCGGAAGCAGCAACAGTTATTTTTCCGTCACTATTCATTGATGATGTAGGATTTATAATGCTGACTGATAGTGATAAAGACGCTGGCTGTGCTATTATTATTGTAGACGTAGTAGTACATCCGCCAACATCTTTTGCAGTAATATTATATAGTCCGGGAGCTAAACCACTGAAAGTATTTGATGAGGTATATCCGGTTCCTATTGAATACGTATAAGGAGCATTTCCTCCGGTTGCTGTTGCTGTTATTTTTCCATCTTGAGATCCGTTACAATTAACATCACTTTTAGTTAAATTAATTGCTAAAGAATTAGGCTGAGAAATTGTCGTATAAAATGACATAGAGCACCCTTTACTGTCCTTAACAGATACATTATAAATTCCAGCGATTAAATTATTAAAGGTTTTATTTGAAAAATAATCAGTACCATTTATAGAATAGCTGTAAGGAACTGTGCCACCAGAAGCATTTACAGTAATTGTTCCGGTAGCCGAATTAAAGCAAGTTGCATTTGTAATATCAATAGTAGATGCCAGGGCTGAAGGCTGAGTAATCACTGCAGGTTTTGTAACAATACAACCTAGTTTGTCTTTTACTGAAACAGTATAGTTGCCTGGTGCTAAATTACTAAATGTATTACCAGACTGGTATCCTGCACCAATTGAATACGTAAAAGGAGCAATTCCGCCAGTTGCAGTAACTCTTATCAATCCGTTATTATTACCGTTACAAGAAACATTTGTAATTGCAGTACTCATAGCTATTGGAGTATATGGTGCAATAGTGATGACCTTTCTAACAATACAACCAGCATTATCCAGAATATTTACCGTATAATTACGGGCAGCATATACGTTAAACGTATTTGTAAGACTGTTAGGTCCATTATCTACCGAATATAAGTATGGAGCAAGTCCGCCAGTTACAGTAGCTTTAATCGTAGCACTACCAGTACAATCGAGAGGTCTAATTATAGCAACATCAACAACTAATGGTACAAGCGGATCGATTACTATAGTAGTTGTGTTCGAAATCGTATTGGCAGCATCTTTTACCACTGCATTATACGTTCCGGCATTTAGAGTAGTAAAAACATTGGCCGTTTTGTATGTTAATCCACCATCAATTGAATATTGATAAGGAGCTATTCCTCCGGCAGCGGTAACAGTAATTGTTGCCTTAACACCACAATTTAGTGGTTTGGTAATAGCTGCTGTAGAAGTTAAAGGAATTGGATCTTCGATAGTTACATTGTATGAAGACTCACAACCATTTGCATCTTTTACAAATACATTATGTTGTCCCGAACTTAAATTTGTAAAAACGTTCCCATACTGAAAATTCACATTATCTGCAGAATATTGATAAGGAGCTGTTCCTCCGGTAGCGATAACAGTTACAGTTTGGCCTTCAATATTAATATTGGAAAGTATAGAAGTTGGTTGTGTTATTACATATTCGAACTCTGATGAACAGCCAATGGCATCTCTTGCTCTAATCGTATAAGTTCCGGCGTTAAGTCCACTGTAAATATTGCTAATAGTATAAGGACTATTATTTATAGAGTATTCGTAGGGAGCTTGCCCGCCAACAGGATTAATTATTATAGACGCAGTACCGCCGTAACATGATATTGAAGTGTCTGATGCTGTTATAACTAAAGGCGAAGGAGATTGAACTATTGTAGATAGTATTGGTGAAACACAACTATTGCTGTCTTTTATAACTATATTATAAGTTCCAGTAAGAACATTAGTAAAAACATTAGCAGGGCCATAAGTTACTCCTCCATCTATAGAATAAATATAGGGTACTTGTCCTCCTGTTGCCTGAACAGTTATTGAATTATTAATACAATCTGAAGGTGTAACCACAGTAGTTGCAGTTATCGGACTAGGTGAATTTACTACAATTGTGTTTGAATTAGAGAACGTATTTGCAAAGTCTTTTACTTTTACAGTATACGTTCCGGCCGGAACATTAGTAAAAGTATTGGTCAATTGATACGATGCTCCCCCATTTATTGAATATGCGTATGGTGGTTTGCCACCTGCAGCATTAACAGCTATAGAAGCACCACTTATACAATCTGATTCTTTAACGAGTATTGCCGAAGAAATTAAAGGATCCGGAACCACAACCGATGTCGCAAATGTTCTTGTACAGCCGTTAGAATCTCTTACTTCTATAAGATAATTTCCTGAAGTTAAAACAGTAAAAACATTACTAGTTTGATAAGAACCCCCATCTAAAGAATATTGATAAGGAGCAGTTCCTCCAGATGAAGTTAAGGTTATGTTCTGGCCTGAAGTCGATAAAAGTACAGTTAAAACTGTTGGCTGATTGATTGCATGATAAATAGTTGATACACAACCAGCAGCATCTCTTACTTTAAGTGTATAAGTTCCGGCATTAAGTGTGGTGAAAATATTGCTACTCGTATAAACGCCATTATTTATAGCATATTGATATGGAGCCTTTCCACCAGTAGCAGTAATTGTTAGGGAAGCATCACCAACACCGTTACATAATATTGAAGTATTTGAAGCAGTTATAACTAAAGGTGTCGCAGGCTGTATTGTTGTGGTTACAGATGAAGATAAACATCCTTTACTGTCTTTTACAATTATAACATAAGTACCAGGATTTGGAGCGCTAAAAACATTAGAAGAAGTAAAAGTCATTCCGCCGTCAAATGAGTAAATATAGGGCGATTTTCCTCCTGTAGCTATAGCAGTTATTGTTCCGGTACTACAATTTGTTGGGTTTATAACAAGAGCAGTTGCGCTTAAAACAACAAGTGGATTTATTGTTATTGCAGTTGGATTTGAAATCGTATTTACCGCGTCTTTTGCAGTTATAGAATATGTTCCTGCTGGTAAATTAATAAAATTATTATTGACTTGGAAAGGACTACCATTTAAGGAATAAGTATAAGGAGATTGTCCACCAGCAGCAAATACAGCTATTGAAGCGTTGCTATTTGCACTACAATCCATTTCCTTGGTTATAATAGCCGTAGCAGTTAAAGCAGGTAGCACAGTTGCAGGAACAGTTGCTATACAACCGTTGCCGTCTCTTACCATAAAAATATGGTTTCCAGGTGTTAAGTTTTGAAAAACTGGACTTGGCTGATAGTTTATTCCTTCTAAAGAATATTGATAAGGTGCAGTTCCTCCAATTGCCGTAATAGTTGCCATTTGGCCCGAAACCATTGAGGTTGTATTTAATGTTGCAGGTTGTGTTATTGTGTAATTAATGGTAACATCAGGACAGATAGGGTTATTGCCTCGTACTTTTATAGTATAAACTCCGGCTACCAAATTATTATAATGATTGTTACTTGTAAAGAGACTGCCATTTATTGAATATTGATAGGAGCCACTTGGAGAAACATTAATGGTCAACGATGCCGTATTGCTTCCCTGACATAACACTGGTGTATTAGAAGCTGATACATTTAAAGAAGGAAATACAGTAAAGTCAAAATAATTAGTTGAAATAGTTCCATTATTATCTATTCTTCCGTAAATTTTTGTTATCCCCGGAGTACCAATATAATTCGTTGGGTTGGCAATGACATTTGTGTTATTAGTTGCATCTTCCAGACTCAAATGATAACTTACAGTAGTTTCATCCGGATTTAAATTACCAATGAAATCTGCTTTTAAAGAAGTCAGATTAAAAGGTTCCGTTTCGCAGATGGTAACCTTGGTAACTTGGGCATAAAATAGATTGGTAAACAAGAAAAGAAAACAAAGTAAAGTTTTTTTCATAGTATTAGATTTGTTAAAATGGACTTAACAAATGTAACACAATAAATATTGTTAAAATTACGGTATCCCGTAAATACATAAAAATTTGAACCTAAAATGAAGCTTTCATTTTAAATACAAACAATGGTTATAATAATCTATAATAGCCTTACCCTCCAATAAAACATCCGCACCTATAATACCATGAACAGCTTTTGCTTTGTAAGCTTCCAAGGCTTCATTAACATGTGAAAGATCAAAAATAACAATACTAAAATCCTGATTTTTCCAGCTTCCCAATTGTAATAAATTGTTGCCTGAAATTTCTGTTTTCATTCCGGTTCCGCCGGCTCCTGAAGCTTTTGTTTTAGATTTTTTTGAGGCTAATTCAAAACGTTCAATACTTTCAAATCCTACACAGGAATTAGAAGCTCCGGTATCTAAAATGAAATTACCAGAAACACCATTGATTTTAGCTTTTATCAAAAGATGTTGTGTTTTGGTGACTTTGAATTTTATTTTTTTGTAATTCTCTTTTTTGAGAATCTGGTGAAGATTTTCCATTTCTGATAATGATTGAAAATCAAAAATAAACCAATTACAGTCAAAAAGCTAATGATGTAATAGATATAATTATTTGATTCTTCTTCAGATGAAATGGAGCCGTAATACACAAACGAGCTCCAGTAATAAGGAGATTTCTTTGCATTTGAAATGGTCTTATCATTTAAAAAAGCAATTTTAGCATTGGCATTGGCTTCAAAATACGGAACATCATTTTTGATATTTTTATAAAAATCAGTCATGAAAACGGATGTCGTATAATCGTTTACTTTCCATAAAGAAAATAGCAAATTTTGTGCGCCGGCAAACTGAAAACCTCTTGCAACGCTCATTGCACCTTCTGCTTTATAGAGTTTTCCAATTCCGGTTTCACAGGCACTTAAAACTACTAAATCCGGATTGAGGTTGAGGTTATACAATTCAGTATATAAAATTTCCTGATCATAAAATTTAATACTCGCCGGAGTTTCAATATCGCCTGAAGAGGCATGGGTACTCAAATGCAAAATCGAATAATTTGCAGCATTCTTTTTAAAATTGGTGAAACTGGCTTTCGAATTTTCTAAATATTTTCCTTTGAAATTATTTCGAATAGATTCTAATTCTTTTTTCGAATAAGACAATTCAAAAGCCGTTTTTTCAAATATTGGAAAAACGCCTAAAATTGTTTTTTCTGAATTTGAAACAGGTTTTGAATTCAAATAAAAACTAGCCGAAGTATTATAAGCAATCTTAAAGTCATTCAACAAATAATGCATTTTGGCAAAATTGGTTGTCTTTGATTCTTTGGTAATCAAAGCTTCAAAAGGCAGAAAATTCAAAATGCCATCTGGAATAATGATGAGGTTTTTATATATTGCGTTTTGAGGTAATTTCAACATGTCGTAAAGCACTTTTCCGTATTTATTATATCCGGAAATATCGTTTGTAATAGCATCTGCGGAATTAAAATAATCTATAAATTGTGCAATTTTAGGAATTGCAGTATCTGTAATATTAATAAGTTGAAGATTAATTTTCTGATTTTGTAAAGTGAAATAAAACAAATTTTCATCACCCATAAAATAATAAACCATTAACGCTTTGTCTTTTTCCAATTTTGACAAAAGAGTTTTCAAATCGAAATTTTCAGAAATTGAAGTAGAATTTTTAAATTGAATTTGCTTCAGCGAAAGCATTAATTCGTTTTGTTTTTTTATTGCCGAATTAATATTTGAAATATTAGCCGAATTTCCTTTTTGTTGTTCTTTTAAAATATTATTATTTAAGTTTTGAAATTCTTTTAAAAGTAATTTTTCTTGTGTCGAAGCCAATTTAATAGTGTTGCGATAACCTTTTAAAATTCCGGATTTTGTTTTTTCTGATAATTGAAAAGCTTCTTCTAAATATTGAATTTTGTTTTCTGCCTGATACAAACGTTCGTAAATCGAAAGACATTTTTCAGTACGGTTTCTGGCTCGCATTTGAGTAATGATTTTTGAGTTTTCATGAACCAAAACATTCATCAGTAAATCTTCAATATGAAAAGAAAGTAGATAAGCTAAAAGTGCTTTTTTGGGTTGATTTTGTTTGATATAAATAGCAGCTTTCAAATCAAGAACATCTAATAAAGCTGTCTCAGCATACAAATCATTTTGTTTTGGCAGAATGGTTTTTGAATTGTAATTTGGAATTAAAACTTTAAAAACAGCTTCAATTTCTTTAGAACTTTCAGTATATTTTCGTTGTTCAAATAGTAACAAAGCCTTTTCATAATACAATTTTGCGATTTGTCTCGGTTGTTGATTCGGAGTTTCAAAAAACAATTTTTCTGCCTTTTTTAAATAAAAATTAGCAAGCTGGTAGTTTTGCCATCTTATGTTTAACGAAGCCAAATTTCTGTAACAATTTGATAAAGTTCCTGATTGATCTTTTTCCTTTTCCAAATATTGAATTGCAGCTTTAAATGATTTCTCAGTATTATCAGTTGAACTCACAACAAATAAAAACTTATTAGAATTCAACATATAATTATTCCCCAAATTATTCAATAAAATCCCTTTTTGAACATTCGATAATTTCTCCGTCTTCAAAGTATTTTCCAATAACTCAATCGCAAAAGAAATCTTGCCAGAACTCTGATAAACATTTGATAAATTCAAAATTGCAGCAAATTTTTGTTTTGAGGCGTCAGGATAATTTTTGGAAGTATTGACAATAAAAAAATATTGTTTAATGGTGTTTTCGGCACTGTCATAATCACCCAAAACCGTGTATAAATTCCCTAAAGGTTTTAGACAAAATTCAATAATATCATAATTAGAGAGTTGTTGCTTTTGATAAATTTGCCAGGCTTTTTCATAACTCGAAATCGCTTTTTCGGTTTGTCCGAATTGATTTTCATAATACGCTTTATTACAGTTTAAAACCACAATCGCCAGCAATTCATCGGAAGTTTTTGGTTTGGAATTTTTCCAGAAATCAGCTTCCGTTTTCGTTAAATTTTGTAACGCTTTCGCGGAAGGATGAGCGACGAAAACATCAATTGCATTATATATTTTATCTTCCTGATGCTGTCCAAAAACATTCAGATTTATAAAAAAAAATATAAACCAGATAAGATTACGTATTTTTCTTCCACCATATAAGTAATATAAGTTCATATTATATTGTTGCGTATAATTCTAAGATTAAAATAAATAGGTCATATAAGCTCTATAAATACTATGTTAGTTCTTAAACATAAAGAAGCATATTTCGATAATAAGTAATCAGCTTTTAACATGAACTTATATTACTTATATGATGAAAAAATCAAAACTTCCATATCCCATAAAACTGGAAATAGTTAAAATTCTGTTCAAAGTTGATTACGTATCTCGCGCCCAAACTCGGACCAATTCTCGCAAAACCTGCCGTTAAATCAAACAAAAGGCCTGTTTTAAAATCAGCAAAAGAATTTTTTATCGTATTAGATGTTGTGGTGGTACTAATTAAAAAATTCTCTTTATCACCTTCAAAAGTTTCGATTTTTATATTCTGATTTTGTTCTTCAGAGACATTGATGTTCGCCTGAATTCCGGCACCAATTCCAATATAATTATTAATGTTGTACCGAATCAAAAGCGGAACTTCCCAATTGACATTTTTGTTTTCCGTTTCAGTTGTTGTACGGACCAATTGTCTTACTCCGTTTGCGTTTGTATTTATTACATTTTGAATATCAACTTCGCTATCATATTTATTTAAAGCATTAACCCATTCTGCCTGCCAATAAAAACGATACGATTTAAAAGGCGATATTGTGGCACCCACAAAATAACTCGTCGATTTTTCTAAATCGGGATAGAGATTATAACCAGCTTTTGCACCAATCGAAATTCCGGGTAAGAATCGGGTAGTAGCGTAATTGGTAATTATAGGTTCGTTTTTATCAAATATAATTGCCGTTCGGCTTCGGGTTTTTACTTTATGAAAGTCTTCTGCAAACTTCATTGAATATTTTACAAAACCTTTGGTAGAATCTTTTTCATGTACATTTTTCTGTTCGCTTCCGGGTAAATAAATGTTTTTGAAAGTAAAGAAAATCTGTTTTTGTTTGATGATCGTATCCAGACAACTTACGGTTGGTTCTTCGTCTTTTGGACAAATCGGACATTTAGGATACATGTCTTCAATCTGAAAAGTCTTTTTGTCAAACATATCCGGAATATCCGTTTCTAACCGAATCATTCTCGCCGGACCTTCGCCGTTGTTTTGAAAACGGGTTTTAAAATTCACTCTTTTAAAACGCACCAATCTGTAATTCATAAAACTTCCGTTGGATCCCATTTTGTTTGGGTCGTGAGAAGTTACGATTTCCATTTCGAGATTTTTTATTTTATGGTTTTTATAACTTCGATTTGGAACAAAAATCCCACGCATTGTAACCGTTGCGCTGGTATCTTTAATCATTTCCGGAGTAGTTTTAAACGTATAAAAAACATTGTGTGTTTCGCCAGGATTTGTATCATCAAATTCTAAAATATTGACATTATGATATAATTTATTTGCTTCTGATAAGGAAGCATCCAAATCTTCTTCAGCGGTTGTATTTCGGTATTTTTTGAGTTTGATTGTATTTTCGGCGGAAGCCAGATAATTTTTAGAATCATCAAGATCATCTACTGAAGCAACAGTGTTTTCTTTTACTTCACGTTCGTTGGCATAGGTTCTAAAATCGACCAATTCAAAATTATTGTTTTTGAATTGCTTTTCATTATAAAACAAATACAGTTTTCCGCTCGCAACATAATGCTCCAAATTTTGATAACCTACTACGACTACCATTTCCTGTTCGGGAATAGGATCGCAGTTTTTGATAATCGCAAATCCGTTTTGATCTTCTATGGAAGCGATGTCTTTATAGTTGGTATCTGTAATATCATTTACAGCTACTTTTTTAGGTCGCGTTGCCGGTGGTTTTCCGTTATCGTAATTGTTGGTTACGGCAAGTTTTGTGGTGTAAGTTCCTTTGTTCTTATAAACGTGTTTCGGTTCGGCTTCTTTACTGTAATGCCCGTCACCGAGTTCCCATAAATAAGAATAACTTGGTTTTGGCGCACCTGCAATCGGAATCAAGGGCGGTGTTTCTGGCTTAAAAGTAACGGCATTTCCGTTTTGAATAAAACCAATAGAGGCTCTTCGGGTTATGGTGTCTTTTACTTTGGTTTGTCCTATTGAGAGAATAGAAAATAGAATAAAGAAAATAGACAAAAGTGGTTTCATAGCTAGTAGTTTTTTAGCCCTGATAGTAGTGGAAATCCTTTTGCTGGCTCCTTTAGACAGGAAAAGATTGCAACGAATAGCAGGATTAGCTTCTAAAAATCATCAAAGTTAATTTTAAAAACTGGATTAAATGTAAAAAAAAGTGATGAGCAAATCACCACTTTTTCTTAAAAAGTATTTTGTAAGTTACTGAATAGCATTGATTGCGGCTATCAGTTGTGCTTCGGTACCGACTACAGTTTCAGCAAGTGTAAAGGTGTAAACATCGTTTGCAGCAACAGTTACGGCTTTTATTGCATAACGCCAATTGCCATTCTCCTCAGTCACAAAAATCACGTGACATTTTAAACCAATCGGAATTTGACCGTAATGTTCGCTGAATAATCCTGCGGCTGTGTAAGTATCTAATTTAGCCAATGCATTTTGTCCTTCACCATCGTAAGACAAATAAACAGCGCTATTGTTATTGTCATAACCATCAGGAGCATCTACAAGAAGGGTTGTTTTAGGTCTTGGGTCGCTGTAGAAACGATCCACATTTGTCCATCCAAAGTTTCCAAAAGTTACATAATAGTTGGCACCTTCACCCTGAACACCACCTTTTCCGCCATTAGCATCTTTGGCTTCTCTCCAGGCTAATTCTCCTTTATCGTCGATTACACCAGCCCATAAAGTCATGGCATTGTCTAAACCATCTGTTAAAGCAGTCGGAATCATCATATTCATAGAACAGGAATTTTGAAGCTCAACGCCGCCCTGAGTGGCTTTGATAAAGATTTCACCTCCGGAAATTAATAGGTTTTTCTTTCCGTCAGCCGTAATTCCCATTGTTGGTTTATTCGTAACCAACATATTTCCTTTGTCAAAAAGCTCGATGTATTCGATGTCTACAGTTCCTGTTACCGGATTTCCATTTTTAGTTAAACAGTTTCCGTTGATATTTACTTTTACTCCTTTTGCAGAAGTAAAGGTTACTGCTCCGGCTCCGGCTGTAATAGTAAAATTTTGTGTGTTTCTTTTAACTCCTTTTTCACTGATACTTTTAAATGCTGCCGAAGTTGGAGGCGAAATAATAATGTCATCACCATCACTGTTAGTGTCGCAACTTACTAACGTGATTACTAATAAAAATAAAAGACTGATAGTTTTAAATTTTGTGTTCATGATTTCTGGTTTTTATAAATCTGTCTTGATTCGTTTCAAGTGGTTTTCAGATTCTGGTTGTTAATTTTAATTTTATATTCTTATATCAATTCGGGTTTGATATTGTTACCCTTATTTTCAAAATTTATTTTTTAAGCTTGTTTATATGGTTATATCAACTCGTCATTAAAATTGTTACCTCTGTTTTTTATTTTTTTAATTCATACTGAGAGGCATTTGTCTTCAAAGAGGTTTCCGTCTTCATCAACGGCGACCAGTATGTTCTTTTTCTGCGAAAGCGTAATTATTAGATACAACCAGACAAATGACCAAAGTCCAAATGTCAGACAAGTCAAAAAGAGATGGAAGGAATGTTTGATGGCTTTTTTTTCTTTGGATAAAACCACATAAGGCAGCTTCTCGTTATGTTCAATAACTACAAAACCATTTCGTTTTTTGGCCGAAATCATTTCGTAAAATTGATCCAGATTTTTATTGTTTGTAAATTGATACGTTTCCATTTCTCTTAATTTTTTATTGTTTTAAAAGATTGTTGTACCGTTATATCAATTTGATTTTGTAATTGTTACCCTTGTAAAAGAGATTTAATTCAGATTCTTTTTCTAAATTAGCTATCAAAAAGTTTTTTATGGGCGCAAATAAAATTCATCCTGACCAAATGTATATTGAAGGACTTGCTGCAAATGATTCGGCAATCATTCAGTCTATATATAAGAAGTTCGTTCCAAAAGTCGTTTTTTTCGTCATGAATAATTCCGGCGATAAAGAACAGGCACAGGATATTGTTCAGGAAGTCATGATTTTGCTTTTTAATCAGGCGAAAGCCAATACATTAAAATTAACCTGCCCGTTTGATGCCTACTTTTTTTTATTATGTAAAAGGAAATGGCTCAATGAGTTTAAAAAAAGATCTAATAAAGGGGTAACAATTAATGAAGATGTAGTATCTATGAATGAATCTGCACTCGAATTAATTGGACAAACAGAAGAATTTGACGAAAAACAACAACTTTTTGATACCATGTTTCAGAAATTGGGAGATAAATGTCAGGAGCTTTTAAAACTAAGTTTTTCAATTAAATCGATGGAGGAAGTTGCTGAAAAACTCAACGTTACTTACGGCTATGTCCGTAAAAAGAAATCGTTGTGCGTGGGTCAGTTAACGCAGTGGATTCAGGAAGCCAAAAATTTTAATTCTCTAAAAAACAATTAGTCATGAACGAAGAACGCTATATATTATTTGACCAATATCTTCAAAGCGAAATGACTGCTGCTGAAAAAACTGATTTTGAAAAGCAATTAGCCGAAGACCCGGAATTTGCATCAGAATTTGAGACTTTCAAGGCTGTACAACTTCAATTGGAAAACAAATTTGGATTTGAAGCCGAAAGAGAAGCGTTTAAGGAAAATCTGACTCAAATTTCAGAAAAGCATTTCAATAATAGTAAACCAAAAGTAGTATTGATGCGTCCGTGGTATTTAGCAGCGGCAGCCTCTGTAATTATTTTATTCGGATTGTTCTTTTTTGACTATAATCAGAATCCGTCTTTTAACGATTATAATCATCCAGGACAAGCTCATTTTACAGAAAGGAGCACTACAAATGTGCATTTATTGCAAGCCGAAAAAGCTTTTAATACCAGAAAGTTTAAGGAAGCCATTCCGTTTTTTGAGGCAGCTTTAAAAGAAAACAAAGCTCCGGAAGTTCAGTATTATTATGGGATTTCTTTATTACAAGTTAGTCACTATCAAAAAGCCGAAGCTGTTTTTAACGAATTGAAAGCCACAAGCCCGATTTATAAAGACAAGTCACTTTGGAATCTGGCTTTAATAAAATTAAAACAAAAAGATTATAAAGGCTGCAGGCAGATCCTGCAAACCATTTCTCAGGATTATGAGGATTATGACGAAGTTCAGGAGCTTTTAGATGCTTTAGATTAGTTTTATTTCACAGAGATACACGAAGAATTATTCGCAGAGTTTTAAAAAGCTTTGCGAATTTTTTTTAACCGCAAGGTGCACAAAGGGTTTACGCAATCCCGAAGCCTCGGGACGCAAAGTTTTTAATTTTCTTTGCGTTCCATAGCGTAAACCCTTTGTGCACCTTGCGGTTAAATACTTTTTCGCCTTTACGTAAAGCCGTAATTAAATTCGAATTTTAATAACTACATTCGAACTTATTTTATGCCAAAATACCCAAATCTATTTATAACCTAACCATTATTAAATGAAAAAAATTACCCTCTTTTTTCTTTTAGTTCTCACACAAATTACCTTCGGCCAGGCCAAAATTACAGAAACCGAAAAACTTGCCGCAATCTGTAAAGTTTGGGGATTCTTAAAATATTATCATCCAAAAGTAGCCAGTGGAGAGTTAAATTGGGATCAACAACTTCTCGATATTTTACCAAAAATTGATAAGGCACAAACCAAAGCAGAATTCTCTTTAGTTCTGGAAAATTGGATTGATGATCTTGGTCCGGTAAAAGAAATTGCGCCAATTGCTACACCAAAAGATGTCAGGTTTTTTGACAAAAATTTTGATTTAAGCTGGATTAATAGTAATAAATTGTTTTCAAAAAGGCTTTCGAAAAAGCTCAAATTTGTTGAAGAAAACAGATTTCAGGGCAAACAGTTTTATGTTGAAGGAAAAGAACATGTTGAGAATGTCTCTTTGATAAATGAGCGTTATGATGATCCCAATTTTAATGATAAAAATTCCAAACTTCGAATGATATTTATGTACTGGAATGTTGTCGAATATTTTTTTCCGTTTAAATATTTAATGAGTCAGAAATGGGATGAAACTTTAACAGAAATATTACCTGAGGTTGTCAAAGCTGAAAATCACAATGATTTTTACATAGCAATGAAAAAAATGGTTTCAAAAATGGATGACAGCCATACAGAGTTTTTTGTATATCAGTCGGCTTCGACAGGAGAAGGAAAAAGCAGATTTTTTCCTGCTGACGGAAAAATTATTGATGAAAAAATAGTGGTGACAGAAATTTTAGGCGACAGTCTGGCCGAGGCTTATGACATTAAAGTAGGCGATGTAATCACGAAAATAAATGACAAAACAATTAAGGATATTATCTCAGAAAAGAGAGATGTAATCTGTGCTTCAAACGATGCTGCTTATTTAGACAAACTGACAAAGATTATCTTGATGAATTCCTCAGATAATGTTAAAGTAGAATTTCTGAAAGATGGGAAATACGAAACAAAAGATATGATTTGGTTTGATTATCATGATTCTCACAGAAATGAATTTAAAAAGGGAGCCATGAAAAAGAAAGACAAGTTTAAGCTTTTAGATAATAATATTGGCTATGTCGACATGGGGATTATTAAACCGAGAAATATTCCAGCAATGATTGAAGCTTTAAAAGCTTCCAAAGCAATTGTTTTTGATATGAGAAATTATCCAAACGGAACTTTTAGAGAAATATCACAATTTTTAAATTCTCAGGAAAAAGAATTTGCCATTTACACGCGCCCATATTATGGTTATCCGGGAAAATTTATTTGGGATGGCGGAACGAAAAGCGGTTCTGAAAACAAAGATAATTACAAAGGAAAAGTGATTGTTTTGCTTAATGAGAACTCAATTAGTCAATCTGAATGGACTGCAATGTGTTTCCAGACATCGGGCAATACGACAATTATTGGAAGTCAGACAGCAGGGGCAGATGGAAATGTAAGTCAGTTTGACTTTCAGGGATTCCATACTTTGTTTTCAGGAATTGGGGTTTATTATCCTGACGGAAGAGAAACACAAAGAATAGGTATCGTTCCGGATATTGAAGTAAAACCAACCATAAAAGGAATTCAGGAAGGAAAAGATGAGGTTTTAGATCGTGCTTTGCTTTTTGTTGAGACTGGGAAATAACACCTGGTTTGTCATCCTGAGGAACGAAGGATCACACACGTAATTCTACAAAGATTGGCAATTTACTTTGCGGAGCTTCTTGTGTGGTCTTCGTTTCTCAGGATGACAAGATTCATCAAGATTATTTTCAAACAGAAAAATCAGCGTCATCCGTGTGCCATTTGCCACCATTTCCTCAAGATTGGGAAAGTTTTTAATATTGTCGTAATTTTGGCTTTTTAAAAATTACACCATTGAATTCAACAATCATAATTACCGATACACACACACATTTATATTCTGAAGAGTTTGATCAGGATCGTGACGAAATGATGCAGAGAGCCATAAATTCAGGAGTAACACGTTTTTTTATTCCCGCAATTGATGCTGCTGCAACACAATCTATGTACGATTTAGAGCAAAACTATCCTGATTATGTTTTTTTGATGATGGGTTTGCATCCCACTTACGTAAAAGATAATTATGAGGAAGAATTAAAACACGTCGAAACCGAATTGGCCAGAAGAAAATTCTATGCTGTCGGCGAAATCGGGATTGATTTGTATTGGGATAAAACGCATTTGAAAGAACAGCAAATTGCTTTTAGAAGACAAATTCAATTGGCAAAACAATATAAATTGCCAATCGTAATTCATTGCCGTGAAGCTTTTGATGAAATTTTTGAAATTTTAGAAGAAGAAAAATCAGATGATTTATTTGGAATTTTTCATTGTTTTACAGGAACTCATGAGCAAGCTTTACAGGCAATATCCTATAATATGAAACTGGGAATTGGCGGAGTCGTAACTTTTAAAAACGGAAAAATCGATCAGTTTCTAAATCAAATCGATTTAAAACATATTGTTTTGGAGACCGATTCTCCTTATTTAGCGCCGATTCCGTACCGTGGAAAACGAAATGAAAGCAGTTATTTAGTGAATATTTTGGTAAAATTATCTTATATTTATACTATTTCTGAAGAAGAAATAGCAAAAATTACCACGCAAAATTCAAAAGACGTTTTTGGTATTTAATAGACAACTAACAATACTTTAATTTTTTTTTTGTTCTTTTGCCCACCTAAATAAATAAAATAGATATTTATAATGCAGAGATTTGATGCCATTCGACCGTTTTATGATTCAGAAATAAATGAAGCACTTCGTGATGTTGTGAATCATCCGATGATGAAAACCATGATGAACTTTACTTTTCCGGAAGTAAATGATGAGGTTTGGAAAGAGCAGCTTAAAAAAACACATTCAATTCGTGATTTTCAATGCAATTTTATTTATAATACAATTCAAAAGGTTCTTGAAAAAAGTTCTGAAGGTCTTACAACTTCAGGATTTGAAAAACTTGAAAAAAATACTTCTTACTTGTTTATTTCTAATCACAGAGATATTTTACTGGATACAACTTTGTTAAATGTCTGTTTGTTCGAACATGGTTTGGTCATGACAGCGTCTGCAATTGGAGACAATCTGGTAAAAAAAGCATTCTTAAGTACTTTGGCAAAATTGAATAGAAACTTTTTGGTTTTAAGAGGTTTAACACCAAGAGAAATGTTGCAGAGTTCTAAACTATTGGCAGAATATATGGGGCAATTATTGCTTCGCGAAAATCGTTCAGTTTGGATTGCTCAAAGAGAAGGAAGAACAAAAGACGGAAATGACGAAACGAATCCGGGAGTTTTAAAAATGATCGGAATGGGTTCAGACGAAGCTAATTTGATGGATTATTTTAAGAAATTAAAAATCGTTCCGGTTTCAATTTCATATGAATATGATCCGACAGATGTTTTGAAAATGCCACAATTAATGGCAGAATCAAAGAACGAAGTTTATATTAAAGAAAAAAATGAGGATTTCATGACCATTTTAAGTGGTATTATGGGAACCAAAAAAAGAATACATATTTCAGTTGGCGATGTTTTAGATACTGAAATTGATCAGATCGTTGCTGAAAATGACAACGCCAACAAACAAATCCAGGCGTTGGCACAAGTTATTGATGACTCCATTTTATCTAGTTACCGATTATGGCCAACAAACTTTATTGCTTACGATATTTTAAACGAAACGGATAAATTTTCTCATTTGTATAGAGAAAGTGAAAAATCACTTTTTGAACGTCGTTTAGAAATGAGAATCGGATGCAATAATCCGGTTACCAGACAAGGATTTTTATCAATGTATGCCAATCCGGTTGTCAATAAATTAAAATATCAGGATGTCATCTAAAGCTAAAATACTCTTGATTTATACCGGAGGAACCATCGGTATGAGCAAAGATTTTGAAACTGGCGCACTCAAAGCGTTCAACTTTGGAAAACTGTTGCAAAAGATTCCGGAAATCAAACAATTAGATTGTGAGATTGAAACCGTTTCTTTTGAACATCCTATAGATTCATCGAATATGAATCCGGAAATGTGGACCAAAATAGCCACGATAATTGAGGAAAATTATATCGCTTATGACGGATTTGTGGTTCTTCACGGATCAGATACCATGTCCTATTCCGCTTCAGCATTGAGCTTTATGTTGGAGAATTTAGCAAAACCAGTTGTGTTTACGGGTTCTCAATTGCCAATAGGAGATTTACGTACTGATGCCAAAGAAAACCTGATTACGGCAATCCAGATTGCTTCACTTCAGGAAAATGGACAACCAGTTATTACCGAAGTTTGTTTGTATTTTGAATATAAATTGTACCGAGGCAACCGAACTTCAAAAGTAAATGCTGAACATTTCAGGGCCTTTACAGCACCAAATTATCCTGAATTAGTTGAATCCGGAGTTCATCTTAAATTAAACAGACATTTATTTCTTCCCATAAAAAAAGACGCCAAACTGATTGTCCACAAAAATTTAGACAATCATGTAGCCATTATAAAAATGTTTCCCGGAATGAGCGAAATCGTTTTGTCTTCGATTTTATCCATTAAGGGTTTACGCGGAATTGTCCTTGAAACGTATGGTTCAGGAAACGCTCCAACCGAAGATTGGTTTTTGAATTTAATTCAGAAAGCGATTCAGTCTGGTTTGCATATTGTAAACGTAACACAATGTTCAGGAGGAAGCGTCAATATGGGGCAATACGAAACCAGTACAGCCTTAAAATCACTTGGCGTTATTTCAGGAAAAGACATTACTACAGAAGCCGCAATTACAAAATTGATGTATTTGCTAGGACATAATATTCAGCAGGAAAATTTCAAAACTATTTTTGAAACGGCGTTGCGTGGGGAGATTTCGCTGTAATTTTCTTTACCATAAGTGATATAAGTTCATCTTAGAAAAGTAAAAGCGACATAGTTTTGTCATCCTGACGGAGGAAGGATCACACTAGAAGCTCCGCACAGTAACTTTCCAATCTTTGTTGAAATACGAGTGTGATCCTTCCTCCGTCAGGATGACAAGATTGCGGATAATTGGAATTTTCTTTCCTAAGATTGGAATTTGGATTTTAATTTTTTGGATTTCTATACTGAACCGGACAAGTCTCCAATTCTTCCTCAGTACTATGTCTTTTATAATAAACATACACAATTACTGAAATAATACAAATGATTCCCTGAATTGCAACTGTATTTCGGGTTCCGATACTATGTGAAACATATCCAATTATCAAACTTCCCACAGGAATCATTCCCTGATACGCCATTAAATAATAACTGATACTTCTTGAACGCATATTGACTGAACTTTGTGTCTGGACATAAATGTTTATAGCTGAGGTTTGCGCCATCATTCCCACACCGCTCAGAGCCATACAAATAAGCGCAACAGTTAAACTATTTGAATAAGCAAGTATAATAATGCTAAAGCCTAATAATAAGCTCGCAGCGATCATTATTTTGTTCATATTGTCGGCTTTTTTAAGATTAGCCAAATAAATGGCTGATACAATAGATCCAATTCCGGCAGCGCTTTCGAACCAACTGAAAGTTTGGGCGTTTCCACTAAAAAGGTCCTTGGCAAAAACCGGCATTAAAGTATTAAAAGAAATCACAAATAAACTACTGCACATTAACATCAATAGCATTTTTGCCATATCAGTTTCTTTTTTAACGTAATCTAAACCTTCAATAAAATCATCCCACATTTTTAATTTGTCAGTTGCTTTAATGTGTGGCGTGATTTTCATCATTAATAATGAAATCAAAACCGGAATATAGCTTAAGAAATTTCCAATAAAACAAATGTCTTCACCGTATTGATGTAAAATAATTCCCGCTAAGGCCGGACCGGCAATTCGGGCAAAATTATTTAAGGTTGAGTTTAAGGCGACCGCATTTGGTAAATCTTCCCTATCATCAACGATATCAATCATCATAGTTTGTCTGCAAGTCATGTCGAACGAATTGATAATCCCCTGAAATAAACTTAAAGCCAAAATAAAATTGATGTTATATATTTTTAAATAAATCAGCAAAGCCAAAGCTCCAGCCTGAAACATTGACAACGACTGTAGTAAAATCATGCTTTTATGTCTGTCGTAACGGCCAATGATGCTTCCGGCAATTGGCGCCAGAAATAAAGACGGAATCATACTTAAAAAAGTGGCTAAACCCAATAAAAAAACAGATCCGGTAACGCTGTAAACCATCCAACTTACAGCTGTTTTTTGAAGCCAGGTTCCGATAACAGAAACCGATTGTCCATAAAAGAACAATTTGAAGTTTTTTGATTTTAACGCTTTAAACATAACCGTTGATATTTTTTTACAAAGTTCGGAATTATGATTTCATTAGAAAAATTAATAATTTTACTGATAACAAGTAGTAAAACTTATCGATATGGAAATCTATCAACTTGAATATTTCATTAAAACAGCTGCCGTTTTGCATTTTACTAAAGCAGCCGAATTGTGTTTTGTAACCCAATCCGGACTTTCACAGCAAATTAAAAAACTGGAAGAAGAACTCGGAATGCCTTTGTTTGTTAGGATTGGAAAGAAAGTTCAGCTTACAGAGGCAGGATCTGTTTTTTTAATTCACGCCAAACAAATTATAGAAAATGTGCAAAGTGGCAAACAGGCTATTGATGATTTAAACCACATGATTGGTGGAGAATTACGAATTGGTGTAACGTATATTTTTGGGCTTTTGGTTTTGCCAATCGTCGATTTGTTTGCCAAAACCTATCCGCATTTAAAAATTGTTGTCGAATATGGCACAACCGAACCTTTGGAACAAAAACTATTGAATAACGAATTGGATTTGGTTTTGGTTATTTCTTCAAATGAAATTGAATTACCTTTTCAAAAAGTACCATTATTTACTTCAAAGTTGGTTTTGGCGGTTTCAAAAACGCATCCGTTAGCGGTTTTAGATAAAATTTCTTTTAAAAAAATAGAAGATCTTCCGCTTATTTTACCTGTGAAAGGGTTTAATTCAAGAGAATTTCTTGATGAATTGTTTTTGAAAAACAATATGAAGCCCACCGTTTCGATTGAATTAAACGCGGTTCATGCTTTATTACGATTAGTAGGAGATAGCGATTATTGGGCAACAATTGTAACCGAGAAAGCCTTAAAAGGCTGGGATAATATCAAAGCAATCAACATTACAGGAGTTGCAACGCAACGAGATTCGTTCATGCTAACGATAGAAGGCGCGTATCAAAAAAAGGCAGTAAAATTATTTATGGAAGAGTTTAGAAAAAGTATGTAAACTAATTTTTGATTTTGTTTTTGTAACTCAGTTTTTTTTGTGTTCTTTGCAGACCAATAAAGAGAGGTGTCCGAGTGGTTTAAGGAGCTAGCCTGGAAAGCTAGTATATGGGTAACTGTATCGAGGGTTCGAATCCCTTCCTCTCTGCAAGAAGAAAATCCCTTATGAAAATTCATAAGGGATTTTTTGTTTTAAAAATTACTATAGTTTTATCTCAAACAAACTAAAAGAGCCTTCTTTATAATGCTCCGGTAATTCTCTTGTCCATTCAATAGTGCTAATTCCTTTGTAATCGAAACCGCAACTCGTGTAATATTTATTTATTCTTTCATTACCGCTGTGTGTGTCTAGTCTGATGTATTCTTTGCCATTTTCTTTGGCATAAACTTTAGCCCATTCTACAATTTTTGTGACATAGGATTTTCCTCTGAATTTTGGATTTGTTGCAATACGATGTAAGTATATGGCAGGATCTTTAGCAGCTTCTTTCCAGATAATCAAATCATTAAAAGTAAGTACAAAGGTGCAGGCAATTTCATTTCCTTCTTTGATAATAAAATGACGGTTTTCGTCAATTTCTTTTTCGATCAGGGATTTTTCAAAACCTCTCCAGCTTTTATTATTGACTGTTTTTTGATAAGATGTCGCCTGATTATAGATGTCGAAAACAGCATCGATATCTTGTTCTGTAGTTTTTAAAAATTCCATTTTTAAAAGGTATTCTGTAGATTAATGAATTCTTCAAAGATAAATTTTCAGCTGTTTAAAGTTTGATGAATTGTATTAGTTTTAACTTTTTTCATCAGCATTTAACCAAACCACATTTTGCTCTGATTTGTGATCCTGACCAATAATATCCCGATATAAATCTGGTCTTCGAGCTTTTATATAACGATTTCCTCCCGCCTGAAAACATTTTTCAGGAGTAATTATTGCGGTCGCGAAAGAGTCTTCAAAAGTTCTGCATTCGGCTAAAATATCTCCGAATGGGTCAATAATCATAGAACAGCCATTTTTTAATTGATCATCATCCATGCCAATCGGATTAGAAAATATCGCATAAACTGCATTGTCATAGGCTCTCGCAGGTAACCATTTCATTAGCCAGTCGCGACCTTTCATCCCGTCGAATTCTAATCGTAAAGAGGTAGGATCAGCTTCACGGTTTTCCCAAAGTTGAGGCGCAACAAAACCAGCGCCCGGTCGGGTAGAAGGTGTACACATTGTAACGTGAGGCATGAAAATAATATCGGCACCTAAAAGTTTTGTAGCCCGAACATTTTCGATAATATTATTATCATAGCAAATTAAAATCCCGCATTTCCACCCTTCAATTTCAAAAACACAATATTGATTGCCTGGTGTGAGATATGGATTTATAAAAGGATGAAGTTTCCTGTATTTTGCAACTAAACCATTTTTATCTACACAAACATAAGCTTTGAAAAGATTGTCGTTTTCGTCCTTTTCAAAAAGTCCCGCCAGAATTACGATATCATTCTTTTTTGCAATTTCAATAAGTTTTGAAATACTTTCTCCATCTGGAATACTTTCTGCCAAATCCAGCATTTGTTCTTTCGATAAATGCCTTGCAAACGTGTATCCTGTAATTGAACATTCGTGAAACGAAATAACATTGCAACCCTCGCCGGAAGCTTTCTGCGAGAGCTTTTCGATTACAGATAAATTGTATTTTTTATCGCCACTCTTATTTTCAAACTGAGCCGTAGCTATTTTTATATTTTTCATTTTTGAAGCTATTAATTGGAATCAAAAATAGCAATAGGAAAAATTTATAAATTGTATAAAACCGACATTTTATACTGTAATGGAAGGAAATGTTTTCAGGAGATTATTGGCCAATTTCCCCGTATTATGTAAATATTCTGTTGGAGTGATTCCGGTTTGTTTTTTAAATTCTTTTATTAAATGCGATTGATCTGAAAATCCTGCATCGTAACAAATTGCTGTCAGATTAAGATATTCGGTTTTGTGTTTTAATAATTTTAGAAAATGATGTAGCCTTACAACGTTGCCAAATTTCTTCGGATTTAATCCGATACATTCCTTAAATTTTCTTTCAAGATGCCTTTCGGTATACCCGGTATGATCAACTAATTGTTTTACAGAAAAACATCCTTTATTGGCAAGAATAAAATCTAAAGAACTATTTATTATTAATTGGTTTGATTCTGATTTTTTAGAGATAAGAGTTTTAAAAAATTCATTTAAGAGCTTAATTTTCTCATTAGTATCATTTTTTTCAGATAATCTTTCCTCAAGAGAAATACCTTTTTTGCCAAAAACAGCATCTGTACTAATAATTGAATCCTGAAATTCATTGGCCGAAATTTGTAATAACTGATTTATTCCATTAGGTTGAAAAACAACAATTACTAAAGCAATTTCATTATCAGAATAAATGTCTTTAAAGCCATTGAGCTGTCCGTACAAAAAAGAGCCTGGCAAATAGGTTTTTATTTCATGATTAGTAATATCAGAAATGAGTTTGCTTTTTAAAGAAAAGACAATACCCATATTACCATCAGAAAACAAACGAAGTTTTTGAATAGTCGTTTCCTTATTATCCAGAAAAAGATAATGTTTGATATAAGGAGATAATTCTTTTGACGGTAAAACTTGCATGAAAGTATTTTAATCAAATTTAAAAAGAAATTCTGAATTTGTTTTAAAACGATGAAAAACAGATCAATTTATCTTGAAATTTGAAAAATTTTAATCCTGCAAAGCCATTTTTACCTGAGGCAGCATTTTTTCTACAAACATTTTATAAGCCAACTCAGAAGGATGTAATCCATCAGAAGCAACTAAACTAGTATTGTTTAATCCTTGTCTGGTAATATCAGTTATAGAAACAAAAGTGATTCCGTTCATCATACAATAATTCTCAGCAAACGTATTGTATTTGTTTATTTCGGTACTAATTTTTTCCTGATTCATTGACATTTTTCCAAAAGGGGTGTAAGCATAATCAGGAATAGAAAGAACAATGACATTTTTTTTATCGCCTTTCGCTAAAGCAATTGATTTGGTTACTAATTGCGGAAACTCCTTTTCATAGATAGAGAAATCTCTACCCTGATATTGATTGTTTACACCAATTAAAAGAGTAGCCAAGTCATAATTAGCATCTGGATTTTGAGTGTTTATTGCTGAAATTAAATTGGTAGTTGTCCAGCCGGTAGTCGCAATTATTTTTAATGAAAAATTACTTTCCGGATAGATAGACTTTAAACTTGATTTGAGCTGTTCAGGAAAACGGCAAGTTTCACAAACACTTTGCCCAATAGTATAGCTATCACCTAAAGCTAAATAATTTATTGATTTTGAAATTGGAATAGTTGGAACCGGAATAGTTGGAGGAATAACAGCCGGAGGATTTACTGCCGTTTCTGAACTTGATTCGTCAGCACTACAGCTTAACAAAAAAGTGGAAAGGATAACGATAACTATTTGTTTGAATTGCGATTTCATAATTTGAATAAATTAGATTCTGAATTATTCTAAACAAATAGTTACGTTAAATAACTTGTTTTGGTTTTATGCATTGCTGTTTTTACCAGAGTTTTGATCTCTTTTATAGTTTTTCGGCCTCCTTATAAATGTTTCTGTCCATAACGATATTTAATCTTTCAAACATTTCGGAAATATTAAAACCTTCTTTTTTATATTCGGACTGAACAGTTTCTTTTGCTTTTTTCAAAACAGCTTCGTTTTCCCAAACGGCAATTGTCATATAAATTAAATTTCCGTTTTCATCAGTGCGCTCATAAGCGTCATCTTTTATAAATCCGTTTAAGTGTTTGATAAAGTTTCTATTAATGCGTACCCTTTCTAAGAATTCTTGTTTTGATTTTTCGGGAACGATAAATTTATCGATAAAAATTTGTTTCATGGCTTCTGATTTTTTGGACTCTGTATGTGAGTTTACAATTGCTGTTTGTGCATGTGTTTTACTACTAAAGAATGCCAAACAGATGACTCCGATTAAAAGATTTGTTTTCATAATTCTTAATTTTTGTTGATGTAAAATTTAGAATTGCAAGCATCAAATCATTGTAAAAAATCAGTGATTTACCAGAAGGAAGGAAATTTGAAAAATTCAGACGGAGTTTGGCCGGTAAATAATTTGAAGTCTTTATTAAAATGGGACTGATCAAAATATCCTGCATCAAATACCAAATCGATGAGGTTTTGATTGTCTTGTTTTTGGTCGATAATTGCTTTTATCCGCACAACATAACAAAACTGTTTTGGAGATGATCCAATTGTCTTTCTAAACCTTTTTTCAAAAGCATCCTGACTGATATAAAGTGCGTCGGCGAGTTCTTTTATTTTGATAACACCATTTTTAGATTGGATTATGGCAACTGCTGCTGAGATTAATTTATCGGGTTTGTAGTCGTGCAATCTTGATACAAGAAATTGTTCTATAATAGCAATTTTTTGGTTATTGGTTTTTGCTTCCGCTAAAAGTTCTTCTATGATTGCTGTTTTTTCCTGCGGAATAAAATTATCCAGTGAAACACTTTCTTCAAATAATTCATGAAGCGGTTCTTTAAAAAAGGCTTTGGCTCCGGCTTCTTTAAATTGAATGACTATGGTTGTAGTATCTTTTGAGTAATTGATCAGACGCACAGATTTACGAATTCCTGAAATTGTAGAAATAGGTAGATTATCTTGACAATTTTCTCTGATATAATTTACATTTCCTTTGCAGCGAAAGGCTATAGCAAGAGAAGTGTTGGGCAAAACCCTATTTACCACTTCATCCTGACTTTCTATAATTTTGTAAGTCCTTACGAAAGGTTTTAATTGTTCTGTTGGTATGAAATCTACAATTTTCATTTTATATGTAGTTTACAATCAGGGAATACCAAAGATATGGAAAACAATTTTTAGAATAAAACGGTATTGTTTAAATAATAAAATCCCAAAACTTAAAATGAAGCAATGTCCAATTAAGTTTTGGGATTATTTTGATTAAGTATCGAGTCAGTACTATTGTTATGGTTTTATACCATCTCTGCTTTCATGATAATTTCTTCTTCAATGGCATTCCAAAGTCCGATTCGTTTTTCTAAGGCCAAAATCGAAATTTCTTCGACATCTTTCCATTTTTGAGCATCCTCTTCGCATAAATCTGTGATCATTTGCATTGCCATTGGACCATGTTCATCAGCATCTAATTCAATATGTCTTTCAAAATAATATAGTAGTTTGCTTAAATCAGTTTCAGGTAGATTTTTTTGAAAGTTTTTTAAGATTGCAGTAAACATACTCGGAATCAGATCTTCTCTTCCAAAAGTAAAGGCTGCAGCAATTTCATGTGGTTTTCCTTGTTCGATAACTCTGAAGGTAAAATCTAAAAAAGCTTTTACATCAGGATGTAGTGAGCTCTGTTTTATGGCAACAAAAATATTATGCAGCGAATGTACTTCAGACAAAAACTTATTTATTCCAGTGGTGTCAGCATCACAATCTTCCATGGCTTCAAGATACATTTCGTAATGGCTTTGCCTTCTTCCGTCAATTGTCAAATCAGTTTCTTCGGCAAGAACAATTTCATTGATCAAATATCTTGTTTCAGGATTTTTTGTAGCAAACCAAGGAGTTGTTGTGCAGGTAAGTTTGGCTTGTAAAGCTTTTAATAGTGACATAAAATCCCAAACGGCAAAAATATGATTTTCTAAGAAAACGTGTAAATCATCAATGCTTTGGATTTTGTTATATAAAGAATGTTGTAAAAGTTGTTCTTTTTGAGGTTGAATGCTATTGTTTATAGTTTCAATATTCATTTGCGGTATTTTTTGCAAATATAAAAAGCTTCCTCATAAGAAGAAGCTTTTAGTATTGTTTTTGTATATATTTTAATAGTTATCTCTTATTTAAAGGCCGAAATTCCAGTTACATCCATTCCGGTTATCAATAAATGAATGTCGTGAGTACCTTCATAAGTGATCACACTTTCAAGATTCATCATATGACGCATAATTGAATATTCGCCGGTAATTCCCATTCCGCCTAACATTTGTCTGGCTTCGCGTGCAATGTGAATCGCCATATCGACATTATTACGTTTTGCCATCGAAATTTGTGCCGTTGTAGCTTTTCCTTCGTTTCTTAAAACACCTAAACGCCAGGTTAATAATTGGGCTTTGGTAATTTCGGTAATCATCTCTGCTAATTTTTTCTGTTGCAATTGCGTTCCTCCAATTGGTTTTCCAAACTGAATTCTTTCTTTGGCATAACGCAAAGCAGTATCATAACAGTCCATCGCAGCACCAATTGCACCCCATGCAATTCCGTATCGGGCAGAATCTAAACAACCAAGAGGAGCTCCTAATCCTGATTTATTTGGTAACAAATTTTCTTTGGGAACTTTTACATTATCAAAAATTAATTCACCGGTTGATGAGGCACGAAGCGACCATTTATTGTGCGTTTCCGGAGTTGTAAAACCTTCCATTCCACGTTCAACGATTAAACCGTGAATTCTTCCTTCTTCATTTTTAGCCCAAACCACTGCAATATCTGCAAAAGGTGCATTTGAAATCCACATTTTAGCACCGTTTAAAAGATAATGGTCTCCCATATCTTTAAAATTGGTAATCATACTTCCCGGATCAGAACCGTGATCAGGCTCAGTTAAACCGAAACAGCCCATGAATTCTCCGGTAGCTAGTTTTGGTAAATATTTCATTCGCTGTTCTTCGTTCCCGTATTTCCAGATTGGATACATTACCAATGAAGACTGAACAGATGAAGTCGATCGTACACCAGAATCACCACGTTCAATTTCCTGCATGATTAAACCATACGAGATTTGATCTAATCCCGCACCACCATATTCAACGGGAATATAAGGTCCGAAGCCACCAATTTCTCCGAGTCCTTTTATAATTTGTTTAGGAAATTCTGCCTTTTGAGCGTATTCTTCTATAATAGGAGAAACTTCTCTTTTTACCCATGCACGTGCAGATTCGCGAACTAATTTATGTTCGTCTGTCAATAAATCGTCAAGGTTGAAATAATCTGGAGCCTGAAATAAGTCTGGTTTCATTTTTTGATAGTTTTACAAAACAAATTTACGCAATAAAAATATAACAAAACAAAGCTAAATTGTTATATTTTTTTAATTTCGCAACAAAATTAACAACAGTATGGCAAATAAATTTTAGTTTATTGAAAATTTAAGCGTTATTTTTGAAATCCAAAAACAAATAAATGAGGCTAATCATCTCTTTTTTACTACTTTTTGTTCTAAATATTGGTTTTTCTCAAAAAAAACAAATTAGTGAACAGGAGTATTTAGCGTTGCAAGAAAAAATTCGCATTAGTTTAAGTACTAACTTCGATACTAGTCTTGCATATGCTAAAGAAATGATGAAATCTAAAAATTATAAGCATTTGGCTTTTGCCAATAGTGCTGCCTCATATTTATTTCAAATAAAAGGAAATGTTAATAAATCTGATGAAAGCTATAAACGGGCTCTTGAATATTGCAATAAAATACCTGACTCTCCAGAAAAAACAAAACTTAAAGGATACATTTACAATTTCAGAGGTTTAACAGAATGGAATAGAGGAAATTTTAGTAAGGCTCTTGAAAGCTACCAAACTGGAATTAAATATTCCCTAGAAGTCGGAGATGTAATTCAAATTGTAAAATTTAAAAGTAACATTGCCTTAGTTAACGAAGAAGTTGGTAATTATCAATTAGCTATTAAAAATTTAAGACAAAATAATGATTTTATTGACCAGAATGAGAGAGTCTATCCTTCCAATCAATTTCAAAATAGTAAAAGTAATATAAATCTTGACTTAGCAAGTACTTACGAAGGGTATTATATGAAAAACCGAAGCAAGATGCATCTACTTGATTCGGCTGAATATTTCTATAAAAAGTCAATCACATATTCTCAAAATTTTACTAATAATAAAATTAGTGCAAAATTGAGTTTAGGTAATATATATTTAATCAAAAAAGATTATATAAATGCCGAAAAAACGTACTATGACATAATATTTCTATCAAAACAAAATAACTTCGAGGAAGTTTTTCAAATAGCAAACTACAATTTGGGCGATCTGTATTACTCTATGAAGAAATATGATAAGGCATTAATTTTTTTTAAGAAAGTTGATTCTATTTCGTTAAAAAATAAGTCTTTAGATAAAAGTTATTTAAAATCAAATTATTATCAGGCTAAAATTTATAGCTTAAAAAATGAACCACAGTTAGCTTACAAACATTCGAGAATATATCTGGATACTTATGACAAATCTCAAACGAAACTAAGAGATGAATCCCAGGAAGTTAATTATAAGCTTGGAGTTGAGAGCGTTGGTGATGAAATGATGAATATTCAGGAAAAATATAAATATGAAGTATTTTGGAATAAGGCACTAAGAGTTTTCTACGTTTTGCTTGTTGTTACAATTGTATTTTTATTAATAAAAAACATTAGAGATAAAAATAAGGCACATAAAAAGATGAATGCCTTAATTGAAGAGTTTAAAGCTAATTTAGAGAAAAAAGAAAAGGTCTCTTATATTGATGAAATTGAAATGGTTGAATCAGAGGATGTGCAACTTAAAAAAGACAATGTTAATTTAAGTATTGATGAAGCTAAAGAAAATAAAATTGTTGAGAAATTATTAGTACTTGAAAGCAAATTGGAATACTTAAATCCGGATTTTACTTTGTCATATGTTGCTAAAAAAATAAAAACAAATACTACTTATCTATCTTATGTGGTTAATAAAAGATTTGGTAAATCTTTTGGTGAATATTCTAATGAACTAAAAATTAATTATGTAATCAATGAAATGATTACCAATCATATGTATAGGAAATATTCTACACAGGCTATTGCAGAAAGTGTAGGTTTTAAAAATGCTGTTTCTTTTGCGAAGTCTTTTCGTAAAAGAACCGGTGTATCTCCCGCTCAATTCGCAAGTAATATCTAAATCTATTAATATCTTTTAAAAATTGATATTTAAAAAAAATGGATTTTTATTATAATATTTGTTTAACAGAACTGAACAAAATTTTAGAGAATTGATTATTACTAAGAAATATAGTCTTTAAAAAAAATATTCGCAAAAGAACCAAAATTTTGGGACTTGTGCGAATAATAATTATTGTTTAAGAATTTTCTCACGGATTACCTGATCCTCCTTTTTTGTCAGGATTATTAGGATCAATTTCCCCATCTCCTCCTCGAACGGTTTTTTGTTGGTTCTTAGATAATTTTTCTGCTTCGAAATCTTCGAATTTTGATTTTTGATTTGCCATGTTATTATGTATTAGGATTATTACACACCAAAACTAGACAAAAAGGAAAACGCTTCGTCAAGATTAGGGTTTTAAGGGTTTTTAGGAAACACTTATGCTATTAACACCTTATTAATCAATTGATTATGCTTTTATTCGGAGTGATATAATTTATAAATTGTATGTAGTATAATTGATAAAATGTCTGTGTTGAGCGTTTTTTTTTGGATAAAAACACTAATCTTTGTACTGTAATCATGATTTAAACGATTCGAAAAGATGTTAAAACTTGTCCAAAAATTTTTACAAATAAATAGATACTCAGATATAAAAAATGAGTTTAAGGATTTGTTTCTTTCTCATCCAAATTATCCAAGTTTATTTGCGATAACAGATTCGTTAGATCTTTTGTCAATAGAAAACGCAGCAATAAGAGTTCCGAAAGAACAGATAGTAGATTTGCCGGCAAATTTTTTAGCATACTTTCAGGATGAACTTATATTGGTAGAAAAAGCCAAAAATGATGTTCGTATTACAACAGAAAAAAAAGGACCATTTAAAATGGCTTATGAAAAATTCCTTTTAGACTGGAATGGAGTAATTGTAGCGATCGAACCAAATAATGTAATTGCAAGAGAGAATTTAAAAGTAGAATATAATTGGTTAAAATATTCGTTACCTCTTTTTCTTTTGGTTGGGCTATCGTTTTTTTATAATACCTATAATTTGTTTAGTCTTGTTTTTTTAACAACATCTATATTAGGTCTTATTGTTAGCATATTTATAGTACAGGAGAAGTTAGGTTTTAAAAATAGTATAATTTCAAAATTTTGCAATCTGAGCTCCAATTCTTCATGCAATTCTGTTATGAATGCCAATGAAGGAACTCAGAACAAAATGTTTAATTTTTCAGATTTACCGTTGATTTTTTTCGGTTCAGGTTTGATTTCAATTTTAGTGAGCCCTTTTAATTCGGCAATCTTTATCGGATTTTTAAGCATGCTGGCTATTCCTGTAATAGTATCGTCTATTTGGATTCAGAAATTTGAGATTCAAAAATGGTGCGTAATGTGTCTGGTAGTTTCGTTCTTAATTTTTACGCAAAGTGTAATATGGTTTACATCAGACTTTTTTACACTGACTTTTGCTTTTGAAAGTATATTCCCATTCTTGTTTTCTTTGGTTCTTCTTGTCCCAATGTGGCTTGTTGCAAAACCAATGATAAAAAATATACTGAAAAGTGATAACTCTATTAAAGATCTGAAAAAATTCAAAAGAAATTATTCCTTGTTAAACTTTTTGTCCAAAAAAGTGATAAATACAAATGGATTTGAAGATTTGAGAGGGTTGAATTTTGGTAACAGAAATGCAGCAGTAAAACTTTCTGTAATTATTAGCCCGAGTTGTGCACATTGCAATACGACATTTCAGGAAGCATTTGATTTGGTTTTGAAATTTCCGGACAGAATATTTTTAAAAGTTTTATTTAATATCAATCCGGAGAATACTGATAATCCATATAAAGCAGTTGTAGAAAGGCTTTTAACAATAAACAGATCAACACCCGGAAAAACGGTTGAAGCAATTTCGGATTGGCATATCAAGAAAATGAACCTGAAAAAATGGTTGAAAAAATGGCATGTAGAATCTGTAAGCATGATGATTAATCAGGAGATTAATAAACAATACGAATGGTGTTCTAAGAATAATTTTAATTATACACCGGTTAAAATTGTAAATGAAAAATTATTCCCGAACGAGTATGAACTAAACGAATTGAAATATTTTCTAAACGATTATATTGAAGATATTGAAGTTCTTGAAAAAATCGCATAAGAGTAGAAGAGAAAGAAGACAGAAGCTTCAAATGTCTTAAAAGGATTGAAGCCAAAAAAAATAGAACCTATGTTAAAGAATATTTTAAACCTCGAAGGGACACAGGAATTAACAGCAAATGAGCAAAAAATGATCATTGCTAGTAATGTAAAAGAAGCATCTTCAAGATGTGAGGCCTGGATTAATGACGAAGATTGTGCAGCATAGTCTTTGGTTGAAAAAAATTATTGGCAATTAAATTTGATTAAAAATTAAAGCACAATTCGCTTTTGGTTTTTTAATTTTTATAAGTATTACAATATAAAGCCTTATCAGAAATTTAGTCATGTTTTTTTTTGAATTTGTAGGCGCTCGATCGTGGAACATTGAGCAAATATCCCAACATTGATGATTGGTGTCGGGATTCTCAGGAAATTGGTCACTGTGTTGATTTTATTTGGTTAGGGTTAACCAGTGCCATGTCCTAGAGAAATTGTATTGCTAAATTTTTATTTTTTAGATAGTTAGACAGAGAAGATTTATTTCTTCTCTGTTTTTTTTTACTATTAAATCAAAAAATATAATCTTAAATTGCTCCGGAATAAATTAATTAGAAATTGAAAAAATTTACGCATTATCAGCAAGCTGATTTTAAAGATTGCGGACCAACATGTTTGAAAATTATTGCCAAACATTACGGCAAAACAATCAATATTCAGGATTTACGAGACATTAGCGAAACAACTCGTGAGGGAAGTAATTTGCTTTTTTTAAGTGATGCTGCAGAGAAAATTGGTTTTAGGACTTTAGGCGTAAAATTAAATTTAGAGAGATTACAAGAAGCACCTTTGCCATGTATTTTGCATTGGAACAAAAATCATTATGTAGTTCTCTATAAAATCAGGAAAAATACTTATTATATTTCAGATCCGGGTTTTGGGCTCATCGAATACAGTAAAGAAGATTTTATTAAATTCTGGATTGGAAATAATGCCGATAATACAACAAAGGAAGGTGTAGCATTATTGATGGAAGCAGCACCTAAATTTTACCAGTCTGAATTTGATAAAGAAGAAAATAAAGGATTAGGTTTTAGACTGTTATCACAATATGTATTGCGTTATAAATCTTTTCTCGCTCAGTTAAGTATTGGTTTGGTTGCCAGTAGTTTATTAATGCTTATTTCGCCATTTCTAACACAAAGTATTGTTGATGTTGGTATACAGAATCAAAATCTTCATTTCATTTATTTAATTCTTTTTGCACAATTATTCCTTTTTGCAGGAAAAACGGGTTTAGAACTTATCAGGAGCTGGATTTTGCTTCACCTTTCTACCCGAATAAATATCTCGCTCATTTCAGATTTTTTTATTAAACTGATGAATCTGCCAATTTCGTTTTTTGATGTCCGAATGACAAGTGATATCATGCAGCGCATTAATGATCATCGTCGTATCGAAAAAATTCTGACGACATCATCTTTAAATGTCTTGTTTTCAATGATTAATATGGTTGTTTTGGGAGCTGTTCTGGCTTACTTTAACCTGAAGATATTCCTGGTGTTTTTTATAGGAAGTCTGCTGTATTTTGGATGGATAACTTTATTCTTAAAAAGAAGGGAAATTTTAGATTACAAACGTTTTGCTGAGGTCTCGCAAGAGCAAAGTAAGGTGATGGAACTGATCAATGGAATGCAGGAAATTAAACTTCATAATGCTGAAAAACAAAAACGCTGGGGTTGGGAATATGTTCAGGCAAGACTTTTCAGGGTTTCCATAAAAGGATTGATCTTAGAACAAACCCAGACGACAGGCTCTTCTTTTATTAATGAATTGAAAAATATTTTCATCATATTTCTTTCGGCTAAATTGGTTATCGACGGCTCAATTACACTCGGAATGATGCTGGCAATCAGTTCCATTGTTGGAAGTTTAAATGGACCAATAACACAACTTATAGAATTTGTCAGAGAATTGCAGGATGCCAAAATATCATTGGCACGACTTTCTGAAATTCATGAGAAAGAAGATGAAATACAACAGGAAGTACATCAGACAAATGAAGTTCCAATTGATTGTGATATTACGCTAAAAAATGTTTCTTATCGCTATTTGGGATCCGATATTCCTGTTTTGGATGATTTGAATTTAACGATTCCGGCCAATAAAGTAACGGCAATTGTGGGCGTTAGCGGAAGCGGCAAAACAACCCTTATGAAATTGCTTCTTAAATTTTATGAACCCGAAAAAGGAGAAATAAACATTGGAAATGCACAACTAAAAAATATTGCTCAAAAAGCCTGGCGATCTAATGTTGGCGCAGTAATGCAGGAGGGATTCATTTTTAGCGATACGATTGCTAATAATATTGCTTTTGGAGTTGATAAAATAGATAAAGAACGTTTGGTATATGCAGCAGATGTAGCCAATATAAAAGAATATATTAGTGGCCTGCCATTGGGTTACAATACAAAAATTGGCGCAGAAGGAGTGGGAATGAGTACCGGACAAAAACAAAGATTATTGATTGCAAGAGCAGTTTATAAAAACCCGGAGATATTATTTTTTGATGAGGCAACATCAGCCTTAGACGCTAATAATGAAAAAGCAATTATGCAAAAACTAGATATCTTTTTTAAAAATAAAACGGTTATCGTGATCGCACATCGACTCAGTACAGTAATGAATGCGGATCAGATTGTCGTTTTGGATAAAGGAAAAATTATCGAAATTGGAAATCATTCAGCATTGGTAGAACAAAAAGGGAATTATTTTGAGTTGGTTAAAAATCAATTGCAATTAGGGAATTAAATTATGGTAGAAGATAATACTACATTCGAATTAAGAAGTGAAGAAGTTCAGGACATTCTCACCAAAGTACCACATTGGATGATCCGATGGGGAACTGTTTTGATATTTGCCATCATCTTTATACTCTTTTTTGTTTCCTGGTTTATAAAATATCCGGATGTTGTAAACACCGAAATTGTGATTACAACCAATATTCCACCGGAAAAGATTGTGTCAAAATCATCGGGGAGAATTGAAGCTATTTTAGTAAAAAATAAAGCCACGGTTTCAAAAAACACTACGTTAGCCATTATAGAAAATACGGCAAATTATAAGGATGTTTTTTTATTGAAAAGTATAGTTGAAAATTATAATATCAACGATTCGGAAAAAAATTTTCCGTTTGCTTTATTAAAGAATAAGCAATTGGGAGAAATTGAAAGTGCTTTTGCTGTTTTTCAAAAAGATTATGAAGCAGAGCAGCTCAATAAAAATTTACAGCCTTTTGAAGTCGAAAACAGAGCACAGATTTCTGAGAAGGTTCAGATAAAGGAAAGACTGGATATTTTGCAACAGCAAAAAGTTTTAAACGAAAGTGAATTGCAACTACAAAAAAATGAAATTGCCCGTTTTGAAACGCTGTTCAATAAAGGAATTATTTCAGCCCAGGAAATGGAAGCTAAAAAACTGGGTTATCTTCAGGCGCAAAAGAGTTATAAGGGCTTATTAACGTCAATATCTCAATTAAGGTCTTCCTTGATTGATAACAAAAAATTGAGCCAGAATTCGCAGATAAGCGGCACTAAAGAAGAAGTTAACCTTGGAAGAAACATGGCGCAATCATTTTATCAGCTTAAAAAAGTTATAAAAGACTGGGAATTGGCCTATACCTTAAAATCATCTGTAAGTGGTGTGGTTACTTTTTTGCAGGTCTGGACAGAAAACCAAACCATAAATTCCGGCGATAATGTGTTCTCGATTATTCCTGATGCAAAAAATGGTTTTATAGGAAAAGTAAAAGCTCCGGCATTAAATTCGGGTAAAATAAAAGTGGGACAAAAAGTTAATATCAGATTGGCCAATTTCCCGGACAGAGAATTTGGGGTATTAAGAGGCAAAATTCAAAATATCTCCCTTGTTCCGGATAAAGATGGTAATCTGCTTTTGGATGTTGCACTCCCAAACGGATTACAAACTTCTTATAATAAACAAATTGTATTTCAGCAGGAAATGAAAGGAACTGCTGAAATTGTAACCGAAGATTTACGATTAATTGAAAGAATTTTATATCAGTTTAAGAGTATCTTCGAACAAGTTTAAAAAATAACCACAAACTATATTAACCAACCAAAAACCATTCTAATGAAGAAAACTTTATTTCTTGTCCTTATTTTAGTATTTCAAAATGCATTTTCAAAACCCATTACTGAAACTCAAAAACTTGCTGCGACTTGCAAAGTTTGGGGATTTTTAAAATTTTACCATCCTAATGTGACAGACGGCAGTAAAAATTGGGACGAACAATTGTTTCAAATTTTACCAAAGGTTGAAGAAGCGCAAAGCTCAGAAGCATTTTCTTTGATAATCGAAAATTGGATAACTTCTTTAGGAGAAGTAAAAGAATATAAAACGCCTAAATCAACTTCAAAAAAAGAGTATTTTGATAAAAACTTCGACTTGTCATGGTTTTCAAAAAATGATTTATTCTCGAAATCACTTTCGAAAAAATTAAAATTTATTGAAGAAAACAGAATTCAGGGCAAACAATTTTATTACACATCAGATCCATATATAAAAGTCCAAAATGAAATTAAATATCCTGATTTTAAATGGACCGATAAAAATTTGCGCCTTTTAGCTCTTTTTCGTTATTGGAATCAAATGGAATATTTTTTCCCGTACAAATATAAAATGGATGAAAATTGGGATGCTGTTTTGGTGGAAATTTTGCCAAGATTTATTTCCCCGGAATCAGAAAAAGATTTTGTACTGGCAATGCGAGAAATATCAATAAAATTGGACGATACACACGCGTCAACACAAACAAGCAAAATGTTTGATTATTTTGGAGATAAATTTACACCTTTTGATGTTGCATTTATTGATAATAAAGCCGTGGTTGTTAATCTCAAAAACGATTCATTGGCTAAAAATGATGATATTAGAATTGGTGATGTAATAACAAAAGTAGACGGAAAAAAGGTTGAAGATTTAATTAATGAAAACCTGAAATATGCCGAAGGATCAAACAAACCTGCCATTTTAAAAAATATTTACTGGGCTGTCTTTAATGGAAAAACACCATCTATCGGAATTGAATTTAGTCGTGAAAATAAGATTTCAAATAAAACCATTAAAAGGTATAAATATCAGGATTTAAAAATTCAATTTCATGATACAGAGAAGTGGAAACTTTTAGAGGATAATATTGGATATGTTGATGTTGAGTCGATTAAAGCCGATGAGCTTCCGGCTGTTATGGAAAAATTCAAAAATACAAAGGCCATTATTTACGATGCCAGAAAATATCCGCAGGAAGATAATATTGAGGAAGATCTTGCCTCATATTTGTATCCGGAAAATAAAGCTTTTGCCAAATTTATTGACGCTGATTTGACTTATCCGGGCAGATATATTTGGAGAGAAGATCAAAAAACCGGTAAAACAAATCCCGATTATTATAAAGGCAAAGTGATTATTTTAGAAAATGAAAAAACGCAAAGTCACGGAGAACATTTAGTAATGTGTTTACAAGCAGCGCCAAACGCAACAATTATAGGAAGCCAAACCGCTGGTGCTGATGGAGGTACCTGCAGATTTGAAATTATAAAAGGTTATAATACAATATTTACTGGTTTTGGTATTTTTTATCCCAATAAAAAAGAAACCCAACGCATTGGTATCGTTCCTGATGTTGAAGTAAAGCCAACAATTTTGGGGATTCAGCAAGGAAAAGATGAGGTTTTGGACCGAGCAATTTTATTTGCTAAAAACGGAAAGTAAAAATTATGTAATCTTTGTCAAAGTTTTAAACTTTGACAAAGATGCTTTTTACATCTTCAAATAAAACTCCTTCGTCAATTCAATATATTCAGGAGTGTAAACATGTCGGTCTATTTCAATAACTAATTCATCGAATTCAATTTCATTAGTTTCATTTCGGCTAAAAGCCAATAAACTGCGCTTGATTTCAGATTTTGGAGTTCCTTTTACACGCGTAATTTTGATTGGATATAATTCAGATTCTTTTGCTAAGGCGATGAATTTTTCTTCTTCCTTGAAAGGAATAATTAAAGCGAATATTCCGTTTTCTGAAAGCAATAAATCGGCTGCTTCTACTAATTCTTCAAAAGGCATAGCATCCTGAAAACGGGCTAAATCGCGATGTTCATTTTCTGTTTTATAATCTTCAGCATAAAAAGGTGGATTCGAAACAATCAGATCATATTCATCTTCAGGTTCTTCAATAAATTCATCCAGACCGGCGTGAAAGCAAAATAAACGATCACCCCAAGGAGAATTTTCAAAATTTTCTACTGCCTGTTCATACGCATCCTCGTCAATTTCAAGAGCATCAATTTGTTCCGCATGAGTTCGCTGGGCAAGCATCAAAGCGATAATTCCTGTTCCTGCACCAACATCTAAAATGCTAAACGGATTGTGATGAATTGGAGTCCAGGCTCCTAGTAAAACACCGTCAGTTCCTACTTTCATAGCGGTTTTATCTTGTTCGATAGAAAATTGCTTGAAAGTGAATTTAGACATTGCTGAAAAATTTAAAATAAAGATTTATGAAATAGCGAGCAACTGAAAACTGCGACAGAAAACTGAAAACTTTTTACAAGTACATTTCCACCAATCCTTCTGGAAGATTCATGATAACCTTCTTGTTTTCTCGGTCAATTTTTACAAGGAAATGGTCAATCATCGGAATTAGCATTTCGACTTCACCATTTAAAACTTCAAAAAGTGGTTGTGCAGTAGTATCATTTACAGCGACGATTTTTCCAAAAACGCCTACACGTTGGTCTTCGATTTCAAAACCAATAACCTCGTGGAAATAAAATTTGTTGCCGGAAAGTTTTGGCAGCATATTTAAAGGAAGATAAATAGCATTGCCCATTATAGCATCTGCATCTTCTTCAGTGTTCATGTCTTCAAAACGGATCCTGAGAAAATCGTTTTTGTGCAATGAACTTTTTTCAATAAAAAAAGGAACCAGGTGTTTGTTGCATTCAACAAACACTGATTCCAGATTTTCGTATAACTCAGGTTCGTCCGTGTCTAAATAAGCCAGAACTTCACCTTTGAAACTAAATTTTTTAGCGATTTTACCTAAATAAAAACAATCTTCTTTACGCATTCTCGCTAAGTAAAATTATGCTTCAGTTGTTTCGTTATTTTCTTCAGCAGCAGGAGCTTCTTCAGTAGCAGCTTCCGCTTCAACTTCAGCAACTTCTTCTTCTTCAACTGCAGGAGTTGCAGCAGCGATAGCATCAGCTTCAGCCTGAGCTGCAGCAGCTAAACGTTTAGCGTTAACTTCTTGTTCTGCTTTAAAAGCTTTAGCTTTAGCATCAGCTTGCGCTTTTGTTAAACCGTCTTTTTTAGCATCAACTTTTCCAGCTTTAGCATCTAACCAGGCAGCTAATTTAGCATCAGCTTGTTCTTGAGTTAAAGCACCTTTACGAATACCTCCATCAAGGTGGTGTTTCAATAAAGCACCTTTGTAAGAAAGAATTGCTCTGGCAGTATCAGTTGGCTGTGCACCATTGTGCAACCATTTTACAGCGCTATCAATGTTTAATTCGATAGTTGCAGGGTTTGTGTTTGGATTGTAAGTACCGATTTTCTCTAAGTATTTACCATCTCTTTTTGAGCGTGCATCTGCAGCTACAACCCAGTAAAAAGGTTTTTGTTTTTTACCGTGTCTTTGTAATCTAATTTTTACTGACATAATCTTATGATTAAATTTTGAGGTACTCGACCTCTGTTAATTAAGGGCGCAAAGATATAATTTTTTTGTGAATTATACGTTCCAAACAGTATTAAATATATTTCAGGTAAATTTTTGCCATTTTTTAAGGTTTTTATAATCAATTTTTTAAATATTTATTTCAAATAAGGTACTTTTGTATCAAATTCATTCTACATGAAAAAAATCTTTTATTTCCTATCACTTCTTTTTATCATTACATCTTGTACTGAAGATGTTAAGTTCAATAATCCTGCTTTTCAAGGCTTGAAGGATAACGTTTTTTGGAGAGCAAGTGGGTATAAGGCAAATACGTTAACAAATGGGAATGTAATAATAGAAGGTGATTTGGGATATGAAAAAGTGATTTTAAAAATTCCATTCACAGCCGAGAAAACCTATGTTCTTGGCGTAGATGATGTTTCAACGGCATCTTATTCAAATACATTTCCGGGACAATTGGCAGATTTTGCAACCAGTACAAATAAGGGAAGTGGTCAAATTGTGATTACCGATTATGATACTGAAAACAAGACCATTTCAGGAACTTTTAAATTTACGGCCTTGAACAAAGATGCAACTGATACTGAAAATTCTAAAGTTATTTTTACCGAAGGGGTTTTTTATAAAATCCCATTTCCATCTAATTTAGAGTACTAATTTTTTTAAGTTTTTAATTTACAATCATTTGGTTTTGGTTGATTTTGTCTTTTTAAATCAAAATAAAAACATAAATAAACTAATATATAGTAGATTACGGAAAAATAAGACTACATTTGCTACATTATTATAAATAAGTACATATGAACATTTTTGTTGGAAGCCTTCCATTCAGTATTGAGGAAGCAGATTTAAGAGAGTCTTTCGAGGCTTACGGAGCAGTAGATTCAGTTAAGATCATTACTGATAAATTTACAGGAAGAAGCAAAGGTTTTGGTTTTGTTGAGATGCCAAACGATGCTGAAGCTCAAAAAGCAATTGATGAATTGAACGGAGCTACTGTTCAAGGTCGTGCAATTGTGGTTAATAAATCTGAACCGAAACCAGAAGGCGAAAGAAGAAGCTTCAACAATAACAGTCGTGGTGGAGATTCACGCGGAGGTTATGGTGGAGGAAACAGCCGTGGTGGAAATGACCGTGGTGGTAACAGAGGAGGATATTAATATTTTTTTCTAAATATATAAAAGGGATCAACGAAAGTTGATCCCTTTTTTTATGTGGTAAATTTTGTTTCAGGTTTGATTTGTTTCAAGTTTCAAGTTGGAAAACCTGAAACCTGAAACAAAAATTAACTATAAGTTTTCTACAAGCCAATCTCCAACTTCACTGGTTTTGTATGCTTTTGATCCTTTTGGAGCTAAATCTTCAGTAACAATTCCTTGTTCTAATGATTTATTTACAACTGCTCTAATGGCTTCAGCTTCGTCTTTTAATCCGAAAGCATCTTCGAACATCATGGCTGCGGATAAAATAGTCGCTAATGGATTAGCAATATTTAATCCGGTAGCTTGTGGGTAAGATCCGTGGATTGGTTCGTATAAGGATGTATGTTCTCCAACAGAAGCAGAAGGCATTAATCCCATAGAACCTGAAATTACAGACGCTTCGTCAGTTAAAATATCTCCGAATAAATTTTCAGTAATTAATACATCATAAGAGTTTGGCCATTGAACCAATCTCATGGCAACAGCATCAACAAATTCGTATGAAACTGTAACTTCAGGGTAATCTTTTTCCATTGCCTGAACTGTTTCTCTCCATAAACGTGAAGTTTCCAAAACGTTTGCCTTATCAACACAGCATAGTTTTTTGCTTCTTGTCATGGCTAATTCAAAACCTTTTTTTGCTAAACGTTGTACTTCAGCTCTTGTGTAAACACAGTTGTCAAAAGCAGTTTCTCCATTGTCTCTTCTTCCTTTTTCTCCAAAGTAGATTCCGCCAGTTAATTCTCTTAAGAAAACCAAATCAGTTCCTTCGATTCTTTCTCTTTTTAAAGGAGAATTATCAATTAAAGAAGGGAAAGTAAAAGTTGGACGTACATTAGCAAACAATCCTAATTTTTTACGCATCAACAATAATCCCTGCTCCGGACGAACTGGTGCGCTTGGATCATTATCATATTTTGGATGACCAATTGCTCCAAATAAAACAGCATCGGCTTTCATACAAACTTCGTGCGTTTCATCAGGATAAGGAACTCCAACTGCGTCGATAGCGCATGCTCCTGTAAGAGCCGGTGTCCATGTTATTTCGTGATTGAATTTTTTTGCAATAGCATCAGATACTTTTACAGCTTCATTTATTACTTCTGGTCCGATTCCGTCACCGGCTAAAAGGGCTATGTTAAATTTCATTTTTTTTAAAGTTTCTAAGATTCTGAGTTTCTAAGATTCTAAGTTTTTATCTTAGTTAGTCAGAATTCTAATTTATAATTGTTTTTAGGTTTTTATGTTTCAAAGTTTCTGAGTTGTTAAGATTCTAAGTTCAAAGAAAAACTTAGAACCTTAGAATCTTAGCAACTTAGTACCTTAGGCTATTACATTAAGCATTTTTTGCGTCGCAATAATCGCCGCAACGGTTTGATCCGAATCTAAACCGCGGGTTTTAAATTCTTTTTCGTTGTTTACCCAGGTGATGATCGTTTCGCACAAAGCATCAGAACTACTTCCGGGCGGAATTCTTACGGCGTAATCAATTAATTTAGGAAGCGTTAGCTTTTTGCTTTTGTAAATTTTTGATAAAGCATTCATAAAAGCATCAAACTGACCATCGCCCTGAGCATTTTCCTCAATGACTTCGCCATCAATTTTTAAAAGCAAAGTAGTTGACGGACGCATTCCTTTTGAGTGTACTAATATATAGGACTCGATTGTAATTTTTTCTTCGTAAGTATGGCTGTCCAGAACATCAGAGATAATGTATGGTAAATCTTCCTTGGTAACGGTTTCTTTTTTATCGCCCAGTTCAATGATTCTTTGGGTAACCAATTTCAAATCTTCCTGGTTTAATTTCAAACCTAATTCCTGAAGATTTTTTTCGATATTGGCTTTTCCGGAAGTTTTTCCTAAAGCGTATTTTCTTTTTCTTCCGAAACGTTCCGGAAGTAAATCATTAAAGTATAAATTATTTTTATTGTCACCGTCAGCGTGAATTCCGGCAGTTTGCGTGAAAACATTATCGCCGACAATTGGCTTGTTGGCAGGAATTCTATATCCGGTAAAAGTTTCAACCAGCTTACTTACGGTATATAAAGAGGTTTCCTTAATATTGATGCTAACTTCCGGCAAATAGTCATTTATTACTGCAACAGTACTTTCAAGCGGCGCATTTCCTGCACGTTCTCCCATTCCGTTTACGGTTACGTGAAGTCCGTTTATACCGGCTTTTATCGCTTCCATAACATTGGCAACGCTTAAATCGTAGTCGTTATGCGCGTGAAAATCAAAATGAATGGTTGGATATTTTGCTCTGATTTTTGAAATAAATTCGAATGTAAAAGACGGAATTAAAACGCCTAAAGTATCAGGCAATAAAATTCTTTTAATAGGCTGAGTGGCTAAGAAATCCAGAAACTGAAATACATAATCGGGGGAATTTCGCATTCCGTTGCTCCAGTCTTCCAGATAAACATTGGTTTCAATATTATTTTCTTTTGCTAAAGCGATGATTTGTGCGATTTCTGAAAAGTGTTGTTCCGGTGTTTTTTTCAATTGATGCGTTAAGTGATTCATTGAACCTTTGGTCAACAAATTTTGCACTTTGGCGCCTGCTTTTTTCATCCATTCGATAGAAACTCCTCCGTCTACAAACGAAAGTACTTCAATTCGGTTGATATACCCTTTTTCAGTTGCCCAGGTCGTAATGCCTTTTACAGCCTGAAATTCGCCTTCGCTTACGCGGGCAGAAGCAATTTCGATTCTGTCAATATTTAATTCCTCCAACAATAATTGTGCAATGGTCAATTTTTCTGCAGCAGAAAAGGATACTCCTGAGGTTTGTTCACCATCACGGAGCGTCGTGTCCATTATTTCAATTTTTCTTTTTTCCATTTTAATATTGTTTGCTTTTAATAAGCATGAGTAATCTGAATATTCTATTTTTTCGTTATCAGAATTAAACCTGTCGACCAGCACATTTTTGTTAATTGAATGTCTTGTCTTTTTTCTAATTCCAGAATAAGCTTTTCAACGTTTTTGTCGTGATTTGCCGGCCAATTTCTTTGAGGCAACATATCGTCTATTAAATAGATGCCTCCTGAATTCAATAAGTTTAGGGTTTCATCTAAAACTACATATTTGCCAGGCCAGGCATCTGCAAAAATCAAATCAAATTTTAAACCTTTATAGTTTAAAATCCATTTTTCAGCATCTTCACAAACGAATGAAATATTTGATTTTTGAAAATATTTTTTTGCAATGTTTTGATATTCTGCTGAATTGTCAATTGAAATCAATTTTGAGTTTTCACTCATTCCTTCAACCATCCACGCAAGTGATAATCCGGTTCCGGTTCCTAATTCTAAAAAGTGGCCGTCTTTTTTTGTTGCAATTAATGTTCTGAGCAAACTCCCCGTTTGTAAATCTGATGGCATTGAAAACGAAATTTTTTCAGAACCAGTTTTGATTTCTGAATACCATTTAGGTAATACAATGTTGTTGTCGTTCATTTTTGGAAAAGTTTGTTCAATTAATGCTTCAATATCAATTCAAAAATTAAATCAAATGCAGTTACTAAACCCAACCCAAAAGGAGAAGTTTTTAGTAACTGCATTTTTATAGGTTATTTTTTAGTAAGGAAGTTTATCGGCGAAAGCCACAATATCTTCTTTAATATTTTGTAAATAATCAATGTCATCGAAGCCATTAATCATGTTATTCTTTTTGTATCCGTTAATTGCAAAAGATTCTGATTGACCAGTTGCCAATAAAGTAATCGTTTGGTTTGGCAAGTTGATTTCTAATTCTGTTTTAGGATCAGCTTCGATCGCTTTAAAGATTGTATCAGCAAATTCCGGGCTAACCTGAACTGGCAAAACACCAATATTCAAACAGTTTCCTTTGAAGATATCAGCAAAGAAACTCGAAACTACAGCTCTAAAACCATAATCGTAAACTGCCCACGCAGCATGTTCTCTTGAAGATCCTGAACCAAAGTTTTTTCCTCCAACCAGGATTTTTCCGTTGTAAGTTGAATCGTTTAAAACGAAATCAGCTTTTGGGGTATCATCTCCGTTATATCTCCAGTCTCTAAAAAGATTGTCGCCAAAACCTTCACGTTTTGTCGCTTTCAGGAAACGAGCCGGAATAATTTGATCCGTATCTACGTTCTCAATTGGCAGTGGCACTGCACTGCTGGTAAGTATATTAAATTTATCGTATGCCATTTTTGTTTTGCTTTAGGCTGTAGGCAATAAGCTTTAAGCTTTTTTCTACAGCGTTTATTTTAGTATTGAATTTTAGCTTAAAGCCTATTGCTTAAAGCTTACAGCGGAATTAAAATAATTCTCTCGGATCAGTTAGTTTTCCTGTAACAGCAGCAGCGGCAGCCATAATTGGACTCGCTAATAATGTTCTTGAACCAGGACCCTGACGACCTTCAAAGTTTCTGTTTGATGTACTCACCGCATATTTTCCAGCTGGAACTTTATCATCGTTCATTGCCAAACATGCTGAACATCCTGGCTGACGTAATACAAAACCAGCTTCAGTTAAGATATCTAAAATACCTTCTTCTTTAATTTGAGCTTCAACTACGTGAGAACCCGGAACTAACCAAGCCGTAACATTATCAGCTTTTTTTCTTCCTTTTACAATTTCGGCGAAAGCCCTAAAATCTTCAATACGTCCGTTTGTACAACTTCCTAAGAAAACATAATCAATTGGTTTTCCAATCATCACATCATCTTCCTGGAAGCCCATGTAAGCAAGCGATTTTTTGTAAGTTTCCTCACCTCCTTCAACCTGGTTGGCATTCGGAATATGTTTAGAGATACCAATTCCCATTCCAGGGTTAGTACCATAAGTAATCATTGGCTCAATGTCTGCAGCGTTGATGTTTAATTCAGCATCAAAAACAGCATCAGCATCAGTTTTAAGTGTTTTCCAATATTCAACAGCTTTAGTCCAGGCTTCTCCTTTTGGAGCATATAATCTTCCTTCAAGGAAATCAAAAGTCTTTTGGTCAGGCGCGATCATTCCACCACGCGCACCCATTTCGATACTTAGGTTACAAACCGTCATACGGCCTTCCATAGTCATGTTTTCGAAAACATCTCCGGCGTACTCAACAAAATAACCCGTTCCTCCAGAAGTAGTTAATTGTGCAATAATATAAAGTGCAACATCTTTTGGACCAACACCTTTACTCAATTGACCGTTTACGTTGATACGCATTTTCTTTGGTTTTGGCTGCATGATACATTGTGTAGAAAGCACCATCTCAACCTCAGAAGTTCCGATACCAAAAGCAATAGCTCCAAAAGCACCGTGAGTAGAGGTATGTGAATCTCCACAAACAATAGTAGCACCTGGCAAAGTAATTCCGTTTTCAGGACCAACTACGTGTACAATTCCATTTTTAATGTGACCTAATCCCCAGTGTGAAATTCCGTATTCGGCAGCATTATCTTCAAGCGCTTTAAGCTGATTGGCAGATAGTGCATCTTCAACTGGTAAATGTTGGTTTATGGTTGGTGTATTGTGATCTGCAGTTGCAAAAGTACGCTCTGGGTAAAGAACCTTAACGCCTCTGGCTTTTAATCCTAAAAAAGCAACAGGACTCGTAACTTCATGAATGAAATGACGGTCAATAAAAAACACATCTGGTCCATCTTCAATTTTACGCACTACATGTGAATCCCACACTTTGTCAAATAATGTCTTACTCATTTTTTATTTTTTTTAATTGTAATTTCTATAATCACAGCAATTTTCTGATAATAGCAAAACAAAAGTAAAAAAAGATACAAAGTGGTCAATTTCAATATTTCATTATATACGATACCCAAACTAAATACAAATTGCTATTCGTAATTTATCCGTTTAATTTTGGTCGGAAAATGAATGATAAATCACTTTTGTTTTTCTTTTTTAGATTAATTTTGACTGGATTGCTTTTAATTTTAATAGTTTGCAAATTTATCTCAAAATCAATATGAAAAATAGGTTTTTGTTCTAAAAAATGTAACAAAATGAATAAAAATAGTAATAATTGTTAGTTTTTGATTCTTTAGAAGAATTTGAGAAGTTGTCAATTAATATGATTTTGAAGGCTGAAAAATCAATTTAGAATGGATATTGGTAAGTTCAATTTTAATTCAAATACTACGACATCCAAGAAGTGTATTTTTATGAAAATTTATGAATTTTAAGAGGAAAATTGAGTTGGAATATGGTGAGAATTTATTCAAAAACTAATTCAGTGAATTTTTAAACTCTAATGGTGTCAGGCTGGTTTTCTTTTTGAATAGTTTACTGAATGATTGAGGATATTCAAAACCAAGTTGATAGGCTATTTCGGCTACCGAAAGATTGGTAGAAATGAGGAAGTCCTTAGATTTTTCAATCAATTTGGAATGAATGTGTTGTTGTGCATTTTGTCCGGTTAAATTCCGGAGCATGTCGCTTAGGTAATGTGTGGAAACATTAATTTGTGAAGCAAGAAAATCGACTGTAGGTAATCCTCTTTTTAAGGTTTCGGCATTATTCAGATAATTGTCAAGTGTTTCTTCTACTTTGACTAATAAATCACTGCTGATTGTTTTTCGTGTGATGAATTGGCGTTTGTAAAAACGATTGCTATAATTAAGTAAAACGTCAATATAGGAAACGATTACGTCCTGACTCATTTCGTCTATCGCGGTGTGAAGTTCGTTATCAATGCTGTTTAATAATCCTATGATAGTTGTTTTTTCAGTGTCAGAAAGATGTAGCGCTTCGTTGGTATCGTAGGAGAAGAAGCCATATTTTTTGATGGTTTTCCCTAAAGGATAATTTCTAATAAAGTCCGGATGAAAAAGCAGTGTATAGCCAAAATATTCAATTCCTTCTTGATTATCGGTAAAAATCAATTGATTGGGAGATGTAAACATTAATCCGCCTTCATTAAAATCATAATAACCCTGGCCGTAGCCCATTTTTCCATTAGTAGAATATTTATAGGATATTTTATAAAAATCGAGCAGGAAATGATTATTAGTTAAATCAGCATTTATAACCAGTTTGGTATTATCAACCAAAGTGATCAGCGGATGAAGTGGTTTTGATAAGTTAAATAAACTATGAAATTGAGATATAGAGGAAATTCTTTTCGGATTATTGTTTTTCTTTTCCATGATATAAATGTATAAAAAAATAAAAACTAATACCGTACAGATGATCAAAACCTGAACGGTATCAGTAATAAATTATGCTCCCAGAAATTGTTTTCCCAATGCAGCGCGAAAAACTTCATCGCCTTGTTCTAGTCTTTGTTTGTACAGCGCTTTAGCGTCTTCTCCCGCTACATATCTCAGTTGGATTTTTCCATCTGTTGCAGCTTCATAAACTACATCGGCAATTTGTTCCGGAGTCGATGCCATTTCAAACATGGTATCAACACTTGCAAATAAGCTGTTTGTCATTGCTTCGTATTCAGGTTTAGTTCCTGAATCAAGCGAGCCATGAAGGAATTCTGTTTTGATACCGCCCGGAGAAACTGTTTTTATATTTACTCCAAAGGAATTTAATTCATAAGCCATACTTTCACTCCAGCCTTCCAATGCCCATTTGGTTGCGTGATAAACAGAGCCTAAAGGAAAAGCAATCAATCCGCCGATAGAAGTAGTTGAGATGAATAATCCGCTTTTTCTTTCTCTGAAATAGGGAATAAAAGCATTGGTAACACGAATTACTCCTAATAAGTTAGTGTTAAGTTGTTTTGTGATCTGATCGTCGTTAAAGCTTTCTAAGGGACCAATTAAACCATATCCTGCGTTGTTAAAAACAACATCAATATCTCCCAATTCAAGAGCTTTTTGAACCGTACTTTGTATTTGATCATAATTGGTAACATCCAATGGTAATAGCGTTACATTTTTTAAACCGGAAAGTTCTGTTTCCTTTTCAGGATTTCTCATTGTTGCGATTACATTCCATCCTTGTTTATGGAATAATTTTGCTGTAGCTTTTCCTAATCCTGAAGAAGCGCCTGTAATAAAAATAGTTTTCATAATGAATTGTTTTAAATTGTTGAGGCAAAGTTCAGGATAGAGTGCAATTTAAAAGTGTTCATTTTGGTGCAATGAGTATCCAAAATGAATAATCGAAGTTTTTAGCTTCAAAAAATGAAATTCGATGCTTTTGTTAACAACTTTCGCTTCGTTATTTCTGTAAAAAAAGCGTAAATTTGAACCTCCTCCATTTTCTATAAGGTGATTTTTTATCCTCCATATAATCAAATGTTTATATTGGAAAAATTGGAATTTGGAATTTAATTTTTGCTATTTAAACGTATGTATTTAATATTCGATACCGAAACAACCGGATTACCAAAACGCTGGGACGCCCCAATAACCGATTCTGATAACTGGCCTCGCTGTATTCAGATCGCATGGCAGTTGCATGACGAAATGGGGACGCTTGTTGAACATCAGGATTATTTGGTAAAACCGGACGGATTTAATATTCCGTACGATGCCGAACGTATTCACGGAATTTCGACTGAATTGGCTGAAGCCGATGGAATCACGCTGGCAGAAGTTTTGGAGAAATTCAATATCGCTTTAAGCAAAACCAAATTTATTGTTGGTCAGAATTTAGGTTTCGACGTTAATATTATGGGAGCTGAATTCCATAGAATGGGCGTGGATTCTCCAATGAGTACGATGCCGGTTTTGGATACCTGTACTGAAGTTACTGCTTCATTATTACAGCTTCCCGGAGGTCGTGGAGGAAGATTCAAATTACCTACTTTAACAGAGTTACACAGCTATCTTTTTAATAAACCTTTTGCGGAAGCGCACAACGCAACTGCCGACGTTGAAGCAACTACGCGTTGTTTTTTAGAGTTAATCAGAAGAGAGGTTTTTACTAAAGAAGAATTAGATGTTCCGAAGGATTATTTTAAGGAATTTCAAGATAGAAATCCACAGGAATTTCCTTTAATCGGATTAAAACACATCAATTTAAAAGCCGCTTCTGATAAAATCAGGGAGCAAATTAAAGCTTTACAGGTTGATGATGTGCAAACTACGGTTTCGGCCTCTGACAGAGCCGATTTTAAAGCAGCAAAATACGCGCATTTACACAATCATACACAGTTTTCAGTTCTTCAATCGACTATAGGAATTGGGAATATTGTTGCTGCTACAGCCAAAAATGGAATGCCGGCGGTTGCTATGACAGATACAGGAAACATGATGGGAGCTTTCCATTTTGTGAGCGCTGTTATGAACCACAATAAAGCGGCATCCGGAAAAAACAAAGCTTTGGTGGAAGCTGGAGAGGAGCCAACAGAAACGGAAATAAAACCAATTGTAGGTTGCGAATTTAATGTTTGTGAGAATCACTTAGATAAAAGCAAAAAAGACAACGGAAATCAGGTTGTGTTATTAGCCAAAAATAAAAACGGTTATCATAATCTGGCAAAAATGTCGTCGATCGCATTTACAGAAGGTTTTTATTATGTTCCGAGAATTGATCGAAATATCATCGAAAAATACAAGGAAGATATCATGGTTTTGTCCGGAAATTTATACGGAGAAATCCAGAGTAAAATTCTGAACATTGGTGAAAACCAGGCCGAAGAAGCTTTGATTTGGTGGAAAGAACAATTTGGAGATGATTTCTATCTGGAAGTCATGCGCCACAATCAGGAAGATGAAAATCGTGTAAACAAAACTCTGATTGAATTTTCTCAGAAGCACAATGTCAAATTAATTGCGACCAATAATACTTACTATTTAAATAAGGAAGATGCTAATGCGCACGATATTTTATTGTGTGTAAAAGACGGTGAAAAACAGGCAACACCAATTGGCCGTGGCCGTGGTTATCGTTACGGATTGCCAAATCAGGAATATTATTATAAGTCGGAAGAAGAGATGAAAAAACTCTTTGCCGATTTGCCCGAAGCGATTATCAATATTCAGGAAATCGTTGATAAAGTTGAAGGTTATTCACTTTATCGTGATGTATTGCTTCCAAAATTTGATATTCCGGAAGAATTTATTGTTCCCGAAGATGAAGCCGATGGAGGTGTAAGAGGTGAAAATAAATATCTGCGACACCTTACCATGGTGGGTGCGAAAAAGAGATATGGTGAAATTACAGAGTCGATTGAGGAACGTTTGGATTTTGAGTTGCTAACGATTTCAAATTCCGGATATCCGGGTTACTTTTTGATCGTTCAGGATTTCATTGCGGAGGCAAGAAATATGGACGTTTCGGTAGGGCCGGGTCGTGGATCTGCGGCCGGATCGGCCGTTGCTTACTGTTTAGGAATTACCAATATTGATCCGATTAAGTACGATTTGCTTTTTGAGCGTTTCCTGAATCCGGATCGTGTATCCATGCCCGATATTGATATCGATTTTGATGACGAAGGCCGTGGTCGTGTTATGGATTACGTAATCAATAAATACGGGAAAAATCAGGTAGCACAGATTATCACTTATGGTAAAATGGCAACCAAATCAGCGATTCGTGATACGGCACGTGTATTGGATTTACCTTTATTTGAAGCCGACAGAATTGCAAAACTGATTCCGGCAATGATGCCGTCGAAGTGGAATTTGGCGCGTTTTATTTCTGAAAACGAAGATGAAGTTAAAAAAGCGCTTCGTTCTGATGAATTCGAGAATGTAAAAGAATTGATAGCCATTGCTAATGAAGATGATTTGGCTGGAGAAACCATTCAGCAGGCAAAAATCCTTGAAGGTTCGATGCGAAATACCGGAATTCACGCCTGTGGTGTAATTATCACGCCATCGGATATTACAAATTTCGTTCCGGTTACAACCGCAAAAGATTCTGATTTATATGTAACGCAGTTTGATAACTCGGTTGCTGAAAGTGCCGGATTACTAAAAATGGACTTCCTGGGTCTGAAGACCCTTACCTTAATAAAAGATACGGTTAAGCTGGTAAAATACAGAACAAATATTGATTTAGATCCGGATACTTTTCCTATTGACGATGTTGAAACGTATGCGCTTTTCCAAAGGGGAGAAACGGTTGGAATCTTCCAATACGAGTCACCCGGAATGCAGAAATACATGAAAGATCTGAAGCCGACAGTTTTTGGAGATTTAATTGCCATGAACGCCTTGTATCGTCCGGGGCCTTTAGAATATATTCCGTCTTTTGTTCGAAGAAAAAATGGAGAAGAGGAAATCAAATACGATTTAGATGCTTGTGAAGAATATTTAGGAGAAACTTACGGAATTACAGTTTACCAGGAGCAGGTAATGCTTTTGTCGCAATCGCTGGCTGGTTTTACAAAAGGTGAGGCCGACGTTTTGCGTAAAGCGATGGGTAAAAAACAAAAGGACGTTCTGGATAAAATGAAACCGAAATTTGTTGAACAGGCTGCCCTAAAAGGTCACGATGCCAAAATTTTAGAGAAAATCTGGAAAGACTGGGAAGCATTTGCGAGTTACGCTTTCAATAAATCGCACTCTACTTGTTACGCCTGGATCGCGTACCAAACAGCATATTTAAAAGCGCATTATCCTGCAGAATATATGGCGGCGGTGCTTTCGAATAATATGAACGATATCAAACAAGTTTCGTTTTTCATGGAAGAATGTAAACGTATGGGATTGCAGGTTTTGGGTCCGGATGTGAATGAGTCGTATTATAAGTTTACAGTAAACGATAGTTACGCTGTTCGTTTTGGAATGGGAGCGATTAAAGGTGTAGGTTCCGGAGCTGTGGCAACAATTGTGGAAAACAGAAAAGACGGCAGATATAAATCGATTTTTGATTTAGCGAAGCGAATTGATTTGCGCGCTGCCAATAAAAAAGCGATTGAAAATCTGGCTTTGGCCGGAGGTTTCGATTCTTTTGAAGGAACTACAAGAGCGCAGTATTTTCATGATGATGGTGACGGAATTACGTTTTATGAAAAAGCGATACGCTACGGGTCAAAGTTTCAGGAAAACGAGAATTCATCCCAGGTAAGTTTGTTTGGTGAAGCAAGTGAAGTTCAGATTGCCGAGCCTGTCGTGCCTCCGTGTGAAGACTGGAGTACAATGGAAAAACTAGCCAAAGAAAAAGAAGTTGTCGGGATTTATATTTCGGGTCATCCTTTAGATGATTTTAGATTTGAGATGAAATACTTCTGTAATGCCAGATTAGAGGCATTGAAAAGCATGGAGCTATATGTGGGTAAAAATCTAAATTTTGCCGGAATTATTAATAACGTGCAGCATCGTGTAGCCAAAAATGGAAAAGGCTGGGCAGTATTTAACTTAGAGGGATACGATGAAAGTTATGAGTTTAAGATTTTTGGCGAAGAATATTTAAAATTCAGGCATTTCCTGATTCAGAATAATTTTGCCTACCTGAAAGTTTTAATAAAAGATGGCTGGGTAAATCACGATACAGGCAAAAAATCAGAACCAAGATTGCAGTTTGTTGAGGTTAGGCAATTGCAGGATATATTAGAGGTTTTTGCTAAAAAGCTAATTCTGCTGTTGAATATTAAAGATTTGCAAACTGATTTCATTCATACACTGAGTCATTTATTTAATGCTTATAAAGGAGATAATACAGTGACTTTTGAGATCATGGAATTAGAAAACATAAAACGTTTGGTTGAGGTCGAAACCAATACTGACTTTGAAGAAACTGAAGACGCTGTTTTTGCAGATGAAAATGAAAATGAAGATGTTGATTCGCCATTAGGAGAAACCAAAATTCAGGAGCTAAAAGAAGTTGAAGAAATAAAAGTAGTAACGAAATTAACCATGCCAAGCAGAAGACTAAAAGTGAGAATTTCTACGGAGTTATTACAGGAATTAGAGAAGTTGCAGGTAAATTTTAAGCTAAATTAAATTTTAACAGTTAAAATTTAGAACTATGCGAAATTTTTATGTTAAAAATATGCATGCATAGTAGTTTTTTAGTAATATTGCCCGAAATTACAACGATTTCGTGCCAAGTCTAACTTTGCAAACCAACAGAATATGTTAAAATATTATAAGTTTGCATAAATTAATTAAATCAGAATTATGAAAAAGAACCTATTTTTATTAGGATTATTAGTTTGCTCTATGGCCACAATGGCGCAAACAGAAAAAGCAGATAAACCAGAAAGCTGGTATTTTAAATTAGGAGGATCATATTTTGTTCAAACAGCTGCTACAGAATTTCCAATTGTAAATGGTGCATTACCTAATACAGATGTTTATGCTGCAGATGGTACAACTTTAATTTCAAGAGAAACAAATCATGGCTCATTTGGAGAAGGCTTCCGTACAGGTCTAACTGCAGGATACCGTTTTTCAACTCGTTTAGGTGTAGAAGTAGGATTTAACTATTTCAGTAGTGCCAGTAAAACTATGGTGCAAACCACTAATAGATTAGTTGCAGCTGGTCCTGTTTTTGCTAGTGGAAAAGCAGTGGGAAAAATTCAGGCTTTTGATGTTGCTCCAGCGCTTGTATTGTTTTTAGGTGAATCTAAAGGCTTTGAACCTTACACTAAAGTAGGAGTTATTGTTCCTGTTCATGGAGATTTGACAATTAAAACAGATAGAACTTATACAACTCCGGCAGGTACTGTGAATAGTTATGCTAAAGATGTAGTAAAGCCTAACCCAACAGTTGGATTTTTGGCTGCATTAGGAACATCTTATAAATTAGGAACACACATTGCTATTTTCGGAGAATTAGAATACCGTAACTTTACAGTTCATGGTAAAACTAAAGAAACTGAGGTATATACTGAAAACGGAGTAGATAGATTAAATACACCTACAAATTTCCGTCCTGATGCATCATATTCTGCAAGCCATACTAAATATGTTGAGCAAATTAACACAACATCAAACAGTAAAGTAACTAATGCTGCAGGATTTGATAACACAAGAGCTACAGATGATATTAGTTCTTATGTTGGAATTTCTGGTTTAGGTTTGACTTTAGGTTTAAGATACAGCCTATAATTCTAAAGAAATTTAAAGTTTATAAAAAAAAGAGGGTATTCGAAAGAATATCCTCTTTTTTTGTTTTACGGCTTTTTGTCATCCTGAGGAACGAAGGATCACACAAGGAGCTCGACAAAGATTGACGTCCCTTTGCGGATTTTCTTGTGTGATCCTTCGTTCCTCAGGAGGACAATACTAGTCGACAAAATCATTTTATTTCGAATTTCTAAACTCCTTCAAAACTTCATCAATAACCCAGCTTGTTCTGGCAGCCGAAGTTCCTTTAGAAGGAGAAAGTCCTTCATTACCTAAAAGTTCATTAACTACAGTTTCAATAAGTGGTTGTTGAATATGAAGAGGGTTTTCAATTTCGAAACTTTCTTTTTCTCCATTTGCATATTGAATATGAATAGGATCATTCCCAAAAGTTGAAAAAGATATTTTTCCTTTATCGCCAACAATTTCGGTATTATCATAACGTTCAAAACTCGCGAAATTCCATAAACCTGTTCCGTGAATCCCATTTTCAAATAGAAAAGACATGGATACCGAATCTTCGGCAGGATAGGCTTTAAGTTGAGAACTTGCATGTCCACGAACAGATTGGATCGGACCTAATACAAAATCAAGAAAATCTAAAGTATGGCAGGCTAAATCAACAAATATTCCACCACCAGAAATGTGTGGTAAAACGGTCCATGGCAAATTGATTTCGTCGTCATAACGTTCTTCAAACGGATGATATAAAACACAGTTTACATGTCTTACAGTTCCAATTTTATTCTGATCAATTAGTTCTTTTATTTTTAAGAATCTTGGCAAACTTCTTCTGTAATAAGCTACGAATAAAGGAACGTTATGTTGTTTGCAAACACTAATCATTTCGTTGCATTCTTCAAATGACAAAGCCATTGGTTTTTCGACGTAAACAGGTTTTCCTGCTTTGGCGCACAAAATCGTATATTCTTTATGAGAAGATGGAGGAGTGGCGATATAAACGGCATCAACTTCCGGATCGTTTATTAAGTCAATTGCATTCGAATACCATTTGGGAACATTATGACGTTTGGCGTAATCTTCGGCAAGTTTGGCATCTCTTCGCATTACAGCTACCAATGCAGAGTTTGGAGTTTTTTGAAAGCCCGGACCACTTTTAACTTCGGTTACATTGCCACAGCCTATTATTCCCCATTTTATGATTTTCATTTTTTCATTTTTTAGTTAATTCAAATTTAAAAAGGTTTGCCACGAATTACACCAATTTCCACGAATTATTTTTTCACGCAGATTTAAAGAGATTTAAGCTGATGCGCGCAGATTTTTTATTTATTAAATCAAATAATATCTGCCTAAATCTGCAGAATCTGCGTGAAACAAATATCTATGCAGACTTAAAAAATAAGCCATGAATTACACGAATTTAATTAGTAAAAATTCGTGTAATTTGTGGCAAAAAAATAGCCACGAAATCACAAAATAATTCGTGAATTCGTGGCTAAAAGAAACTTAAGTTTTATTTACTTTTTCGGCAAAGCTGTAAAGCCCATATTGTAAAGCGTGAACGCCTGAACATCTACATTTTCCTGAATAGAGGCCGCAACAGATTTTCCTGCTCCGTGACCGGCTTTTACATCAATACGAATTAATACCGGATTGTCACCCGTTTGTTTTTCCTGTAATTCAGCAGCAAATTTAAAACTGTGTGCCGGAACAACGCGGTCGTCATGATCTCCTGTTGTTACCATTGTTGCAGGATATTTAATGCCTGTTTTTACGTTTTGAACCGGAGAATACCCTTTTAGATATTCAAACATTTCTTTATTATCCTGAGCCGTTCCATAATCGTATGCCCAACCAGCTCCGGCCGTAAAAGTATGGTAACGCAACATGTCCATAACACCAACAGCTGGCAATGCTACTTTCATTAAGTCCGGGCGTTGTGTCATGGTTGCACCAACTAATAAACCTCCATTAGAACCTCCACGAATGGCTAAGAAATCTGATGAGGTATATTTTTGAGTGATTAGATATTCGCCAGCTGCAATAAAATCGTCAAACACATTTTGTTTTTGCAATTTCGTCCCGGCATCATGCCATTTTTTTCCATATTCACCACCACCTCTTAAATTGGCAACGGCATAAACACCTCCGTTTTCCATCCAAACCGCATTTGCAATACTGAAAGCGGGTGTTAAACTGATATTAAATCCACCATAACCGTAAAGAATTGTTGGGTTTTTACCGTTTAATTTTAATCCTTTTTTATAAGTAATAATCATCGGGATTTTAGTTCCGTCTTTTGAAGTGTAGAATACTTGTTTTGATTCATAATCTTCACTTTTGAAATCTACTTTCGGTTTTTGATAAATTTCAGATTTACCTGATTTTGGTTCCAGTGAATAAATGCTTCCTGGAGTTGTGTAGTTTGTAAAACTGTAATACAAAGTTTTTTCATGTTTTTTTCCACCAAATCCGCTTGCAGTTCCTACTGCCGGAAGTTTGATCTCACGAACTAATTTTCCGTTATAATCGTATTGTTGTACAAACGAAACGGCGTCTTTAGTATAATTGGCAAAAAAATATCCGCCGCCCGTTGAAGGCGATAAAATGTCTTGCGTTTCTTTGATAAAATCTTTCCAGTTTTCTGGTTTCGGATTGCTTACATCTACCGTTACAACGCGTTTGTTTGGCGCATTTAAATCAGTTTCGATAAACAATTTGCTTCCTTCGTTTTCAATAATTGAATTGTCGCTGTTGAAGTTGTCTACAATAGTTACAATTGGACTGTTTGCAGCAGTTAAATCCTTAATGTATAACTCGTTTCCATAGGTCGAATTTGCTGCTGAAATCACTAAATAACGATCATCTTCCGTTACATAACCACCAACATATCTTCTTTTTTGATCTGCTCCAAAAATTACTTTGTCTTCTTTTTGAGAAGTTCCCAGTTTATGGAAATACAATTTATGCTGATCTGTTTTAGCAGATAATTCACTTCCTTTTGGTTTGTCATAACTTGAATAATAAAATCCGTCGTTACCGTGCCATGAGATTCCGCTGAATTTTACATCAACTAAAGTATCTTCTAAAACTTTTTTAGACAAAGCATCAATAATAATTACTTTTCTCCAGTCGCTTCCGCCTTCAGAAATGGCATAAGCTGCTTTTGATCCGTCCTTAGAAAAATCCAGTCCGCCAAGTGAAGTAGTTCCGTCTTTAGAAAAAGTATTTGGATCCAGGAAAACTTCTTCTTTTCCATCTTGTCCTTTTCTGTAAATAACAGACTGATTTTGAAGTCCGTTGTTTTTTGAATAGTAAGTATATTTTCCTTCAGTAGAGGGGGCGCTTATTTTCTCATAATTCCAAAGTTTTTCCATTCGTTTTTTTAGCTCATCACGAAACGGAATTTTATCCAAATAGCCATAAGTAACTTTGTTTTCAGCTTGAACCCAAGCCCCGGTTTCGGCCGATTTATCGTCTTCAAGCCAACGATACGGATCGTTTACTTTAGTGTCAAAGTACACATCGACAGTTTCGCCTTTTTTTGTTTCCGGGTATTGAATTTTATTTTGTCCAAATGAAATTCCTGCAGTTGTAATAGCCATTATAAGAAATGTTTTTTTCATTGTTTAAGTTTAACGGTTTTAACAAAAATAGCATTTTTTGTTAGATGATAAATATTTAACCGCAAAGTGCGCAAAGTGTTTTACGCAAGGGTTGCAATGTTTAAAATAAAGCTTTGCGAACTTAGCGTAATTCCTTAGCGTTCCTTGCGGTTAAATTAAAAGTTACAGATTAAAATTTACTCCTAAAACAATGTTTCTTCCAATATTCGGGATGCCATCTGTTTTTAATCTGGAAAGGTGTGCAATATATTCTTTATCAAATAAATTGTTTCCGTTCAGGTTTACATCGAAAGCAGTTTTACCCAATTTTACAGTTCCTCCAAAACCTAAGTTTACCAAAGTATAACCTTTTGAAGCCGTTTCAAAGCCACTTACATTATCCTGTTTAAAAGTTGAGGAAACGTTTAAAGTTGCGAAACCTTCCTGTAACCAATCTTTGATTTTGAATTCAGTTCTAATTGTATTGTTCCAATTGTTAGCCGGAATTAATGGTAAGTAATCTTTGTTGTCTTTTTTACCCGTTACGGTTTCAAAACTTGTTTCAAAATGCAACCAGTCTAACGGATGCGGGTGAAAATGCAATCCGGCTTCACCACCATACAATTGTGCGTTATCCTGTACGTAGGCAAAAACGTCATTGTCATCACGAGTTTCTCCGGTCGGCGAAGTATAGATATAATTGTTTATGTGATTGTAAAATCCGTTTACGAAGAATTCAAAGTGTGAATTTTTATATTCTAAGTTTAAATCCGTCTGAACGTTTTGTTCGGTTTTCAAATTAGCGTTTCCAATTTCATAACGGTTAGTTCCTTCGTGAACTCCGTTTGAAGTTAATTCGGCTAAATTTGGCGCTCTAAATCCTGTTGCGACATTCAATCGAAGTGTTAAAGGTTCTGCTAATTTGGTTTTATAGCCCAAAGAAGCATTAAAGCTGTCGAACGATCTGTCTAAAGCCTCAAAATAACCTTCTTCGCCTGAAATTCCGTGCGCTTCTGAAGTAACGTTTCTATTGTCAAAACGTAATCCGGCTTGTAAAACACTATTATTCCATTCATAATTTGCTGTTCCAAAAACACCAAAATCATTTGTTGTTGCATCCGGAATCAAATATTCTTCACCAAAATTAGTATTGGTTTGATGCATTCCCTGAACGCCTAAAATTGTTTCAATTTTGCCCATTTTTGGGAAATGATATTTTGCGTTGTAATTGAACGTATTCAGTTTCATTCGTAAAGAGGCGTTGTTACTGTCTTCAAATTCGCTTCTGTCGTTGGCGATATAACCCAAATCAACATCTAATTTTGAGTTTTCAAAGAAAATAACATTGTTTAAACTCAACAAATGATTGAAAATTCCCTGTCTCGGAAATTGTGTGTCTTTGCTTGAAGATTGTTCTGCAATTCCATCTTCCGGCATTCCAAGATCCAATTTATTGTAATTGTATCTCAAAACACTTGAGAAGCTTGAATTACTATATCCAATTCCGGTTTTAAAATCGGTTTCATTATAACGTGAATTTGTTACTCGGTCGCCATCAGCAATTTTATAGTCAGAGTGTGTATTGAAACTTCCTCTGGCCAAAAATTTCCAGTTGTCTGTAGACGTTTTTAATCCAATTGATGAATTGCTTCCTTGTGTATTCGTGAAATATTTTTGACTAAAATTAGCCTTGAAAGTATTAGCATCGGCAAATTTTTCAGGATTGAAATATAAAACGCCACCTAAAGCATCAGAACCATATAATAAAGAGGCAGGTCCTTTAATTACTTCGACGCTTTCAATTCCGGCATCGTTTAAACCTAAACCATGTTCGTCTCCAAACTGCTGATTTTCGATACGAACACCTTGAGAATAAACCAAAACACGATTACCGCTTAAACCACGAATAACCGGTTTTCCGATAGAAGTTCCGGTTGAAATTTGAGAAACTCCGGGAATTGTTGCCAAACCTTCGATTAAAGTTGAGGTTCCTTTTTGTTGTAAGGTTTTGATACTTTCATGCTCGACTTTCATAACGTTTTGCGATTGCAATTTGTTGAAAGGAGTCGAAACCACAACTTCATCCATTTCAAAAACAGATTCTGAAAGTGTAATGTCTAAAGTGTTTTCTTTTAATAATTTAGCAATTGTCTTGTTTTGAGTGGTAAAACCAACAAAAGTAAAAGCAACCCTAAAACTTCCGTTTGGGAGATTGGTAAATTCGTATTTTCCGTTTGCGTCAGTGGTTGTTCCTTTATGTAATTCGGGTGCATAAACTGAAACACCCGGTAATGGTTGATTTTGAAGATCAGTTACGATTCCGGAAACAGAATTTTGAGCAGTTAGTATGCCCGAAAACCCTAAAATAAGGGCTAATATGATTTTTTTCATTTGAAAATGATGCTATAGTTTAATTGATTTTTCTTTTAGAATAAAAACAGAAATCAGAGCAAACTTGCCAATCCGGATAGTTTCAGGAGGGAAAATTTATTCTTTTTCTCATTTTATAATAAGAATTTGAGTTTACTTCGAATATTTCGAAATCTAGGAAACTATAACCGTAGGAGGACCACGCAGTAAATAAGCACTTCCTGAAAAAGAAAGGATGCTTTCTGAGAAGACAAAGAAAAAAGGTATTTCTTCATGAAAAGTTTGAAATGCGAAAGAAAAATTTTCAGGAACAATATAGCTTCCAAAAGCAAAATGACATACATAACACAAATCATAATCATGATGCTGATGCGTTATTTCACCACTCGGATCACTATAGTCGTGGTGACATTGTTTTTCTGAAAGTTGCTTTACAATATGCTCATAACTGTGTATCGACTGAAACAATATCGAGAACAATATTGTCAGTGCGAAAGAAACACTTAATATGAGCTGCTTTTTTTTCATGCAGGACAAAGGTATAAAAGAGCAATGAAAAATTGATTCATTTTTTAGATTCTGTTGCTAATTTGTTGAAAAAAAAGCAACAAATAGTTTTATTCGTCGTGAAAAAGAGAATAATTACTTTCAAATGGTATCCTGAACTGGCATTATATTATATTTGTGTGAAATAAATCAAAGCTAAAAAACGTTTATTTGAAAACCACATTAAAACCAAAATACGATATGCGATTCCTTTTTAGTTGTTTGTTTTTAGTTTCGTTTTTAAACGTTTTTTCGCAGGACGAAGTGAAACCTGAAATAAAACCTGTGATTAAAATTGATTCCCTATATCGTGAAGATCAGTTTTATTTTACGGTAACATATAATCTCTTGGTTCAGGGACCTCCAGGCTTAAAACAGGATAAGTTTTCTGCCGGACTTTCCGGAGGTTTTCTGCGCGATTTTCCCCTCAATAAAAAACGAACATTTGCCATAGCTCCTGGTTTAGGAATAAGTTATCAGAATTATTATCAAAATCTGACGGTTTCAACAGCTATTGACGGATCATTACTTTATGGAGTAAACAGTTATGACGAATTTGTCTCGAATAGGTTTAGACAATATTCAGTTGATTTACCAATAGAATTTAGATGGAGAAATTCTACTTTTGAAAGTACTAAATTCTGGAGAATTTATACAGGAATAAAATTTAGCTATGTTTTTGCAGCTAAATCTGTTTTGAAAGACGGAGAGAACACTTATAAAATTAAGAATAATCCGGATTTAAATGATTTTCAATATGGAGCTTACATTTCAGCAGGATACAATACCTGGAATATTTATGCCTATTATGGTTTAAATCCGTTGTATAAATCTACGGTAAAGACTATAAACGGAGAAAGTGTCAATATGAGAACATTAAACCTTGGATTGGTTTTTTATATTCTATAGCCACAAATATAAAAACAATAGCTGCGGTAAAACACCGAGTAATAAACCAATCAGTATTTCTTTACCTGTGTGAGCTTGCATTTCTAATCTTGAAGAAGCTACAATGCCGGTCATTAAAATCATAAAAGCAGCCCAATACGGATTTTGCATTTGCAAGTGGATATTCAAACCAATTACAAAAATGCTAAAACCGCTCATGGCCATAGTATGCAGACTTGCTTTTATCTTAAAAAGCGAACATATCAATGCTAAAATAGTACTGAACAACGCACCCAAAAAAAAGAAATGAAGTTCAGGATAACGCGCAATAACGATGCTTCTTTTTACCAGAAGGATATATAAAAAACACTGCAAAACAAGTGGAATTTTACGTTGTGATGTTTCCGCAACCATTATAGAATCGACATGTCCGGTGGAACGAAGCAGCAAGAAAAACAAAACCGGTACTAAAATCGTAATAATCAGAATTTGAAATAACACATAATATTTCTCCTGATTGGTGAAAATATCTCCTTTGCAAAAAAGATAAAACAAAGTAGCATACATCGAAATAAAAATCGGATGTAGGATATAGGAGAATAGTGGAAGTATCTTTTTCAAAACGCTGTATTTTGTGGTATTCAGCAAATATAATAATGTTTTTTGCCACGCATTACACAAATTTTCACAAATTATATTTAAAATCTTTACCTCATTTTAGAAACGAATAAGAATTAAATCTATGAAAATCTCTTAATCTGTGGCTAATTATTTAAGCCAAATATTAGTGAAAATTTGTGAAATTCGTGGCAAACCTTTTTCTAAATTTGACAAAAGAAACTTTCTAAATGAGCATAAATTTAAAAAACCTTATTTCAGTTCTTGACGCCAAATGGATCGGTCCTGATACTGATATTTTTATTGATCATATTTCTATCGACAGCCGTTCGTTGCAAAACGGATCAAAAACATTATTTTTTGCTTTATCCGGCGTTAATAATGATGCTCATTTATATATTCCGGAGTTGATAGAAAAAGGAGTTAAGAATTTTGTAGTTCATCAAATTCCGAAAAACAGTGAAGGGAAAGCTAATTTTTTGGTAGTAAAAAACACGCTCAAAGCTTTACAACAGTTTGCAGGTTATTATCGGGCCCTTTTTGATTTTCCGATACTCGGAATAACCGGAAGCAATGGAAAAACGATTGTAAAAGAATGGCTTAATTTTTTATTAAGTCCCGATTATAATGTTATCAGAAGCCCTAAAAGTTATAATTCTCAGGTTGGTGTTCCGCTTTCAGTGATTGCCATTAACGAAAAACATAATTTGGGTATTTTCGAAGCCGGAATTTCGACGGTTAACGAAATGAGTAAAGTCGAAAATATCATTAAACCAACGATCGGAGTTTTAACCAATATTGGTCCGGCACACGATGAAGGCTTTGACAATTTAGAGCAGAAAATCAAAGAGAAATTATTGCTTTTCAAAGAATCGGAAGTTATTATTTATCAAAAAAATAAACTTGTTGATCAATGTTTAAAGATCTTTTCTGAGGAATATCCGTTAAAAGAAAGGGAACTTTTTTCCTGGAGTTTTAGCGATAATTCTGCAGATGTATTTATTCTGGAAAAGGAAAACAGAAATGAAAAAACCACTATTCAATATCAATATCAAAACGAATTTTTCGATTTAGAAATTCCTTTTCAGGATGCTGCTTCTATTGAAAATGCGATTTCCTGTTTATTGGTTTTGCTTTACTTTAATTATGATTTTGAAACGATTCAGGGTCGCATGAAAATGTTGTATCCGGTCGAAATGCGTTTGGAAGTAAAGAACGGAATCAACAATTGCAGCATTATTGATGACAGTTATAGTTCCGATTTTCAATCCTTAAAAATTGCTTTGGATTTTCTGGAAAGCCAGCAAAAAAAGAACGCAACGAAAACCGTTATTTTATCTGATATTTTCCAAAGCGGATTTTCAAACGAAGAGTTGTATTCTAAAGTGGCTCAGCTTATTGCCGATAATAAAGTTAATAGAGTAATTGGAATTGGAGCGACTATTACATCTTTTAAAAACAAATTTCTGAATATCATCACATTTAAAAATACAGCCGAATTTATTTCGAAGTTCGAAAGTTTAAATTTCAATAATGAGACGATTTTGATTAAAGGAGCGAGATCGTTTCAGTTTGAAGAAATTGTTTCTTTGCTTGAAGAAAAAACGCATGAAACGGTTCTTGAAATAAATTTAGATTCTATTAGTCATAACCTGAATTTCTTTAAAGCGAAACTGGATCCAGAAGTAAAAATCATGGTCATGGTAAAAGCTTTCGGATATGGAAATGGAGGTTTGGAAATTGCAAAATTACTCGAACATCATAAAGCAGATTATTTAGGTGTGGCTTTCGCCGATGAAGGAATTTCATTGAAAAACGGTGGAATTAAACTACCCATTATGGTTTTGAATCCGGAATCGACCAGTTTTCCTTCGATTATTCAATATCAATTAGAACCAGAAATTTACAGCATAAAAGGATTAAATGCCTTTTTGAAAATTGCCCGCGAGAAGAATCTGAAGAATTTTCCAATTCATATAAAATTAGATACCGGAATGCATCGTTTGGGTTTTGAAGAAAATACGATTGATGAATTGATTGAAACTTTAAAAGGAAATACAACCGTTCGCATTCAGAGTGTTTTGTCACATATGGCAACGAGTGACGAAATGAAGCATTATGAGTTTGCGCTTTCGCAGATTAATTTATTCGAAAAATTATCTTCAAAAGTAATTTCAGAATTAAACATTAATCCAATTCGCCATATTCTGAATACATCCGGAATTAGCAATTTCCCGAACGCGCAATATAATATGGTTCGTTTAGGAATTGGTTTATACGGAGTTTCCAATGATCCATCGGAACAAAAATATTTAGAAAACGTGGGAACATTGAAATCGATTGTTTCTCAGGTTCGAACGATTCCTGCAGGCGATAGCGTTGGTTACGGACGTCGTTTTATGGCAGAGAAGGAAACAAAAATTGCTACAATTCCAATTGGGTACGCTGACGGAATCTCCAGATTATGGGGAAATCAGGTTGGATTTGTTACGATTAAAAATCAAAAAGCATTTATTGTTGGAAGTGTTTGTATGGATATGTTGATGGTTGATGTAAGCGAAATTGATTGCAAAGAAGGAGATTCGGTTATTATTTTCGGCGAAAGCCCAACGGTTATCGAAATGGCAGAAGCTTTAAAAACAATTCCGTATGAAATTATGACAAGTATTTCACAACGTGTAAAAAGGGTATTTTTCAGATAGTTTTCAGTATTTTTTAAAGAAAATTACGTATTTTCGATATACTTAATTATAAATTTAAAGAAACAATTATGAGTGTACTTTCGGAATTTAAGGAATTTGCAATGAAAGGCAACGTAGTCGATTTGGCTGTGGGTGTCATTATTGGAGCTGCTTTTGGTAAAATTGTAAGCTCATTAATTGAAAATGTAATTACTCCATTGATATTAAAACCTGCATTAGATGCGGCGCATTTATCGACGATCGAAGAATTAACAGCTTTTGGAGGAGTAAAATATGGGCTGTTTATTTCGGCTGTAATTAACTTTATAATTGTTGCATTTGTATTGTTCTTAATTATTAAAGGAATAAATAAAATGAAGAAGAAAGATGAGGTTGTTGTGCCACCTGCAGGACCAACGCAAGAAGAATTGCTTACGCAAATTAGAGATCTATTAAAAAATAAACAATAATATACTATACCGCTACACTAAGTCTAACTTAACCGTTCCTTAATTGGAGGGGTTTTTTTTATATAATGTTTAATTTGTAACATTTTGTTATTTTTTGTGAAGCATCTTGTTTTGACTTTTATTATGTATACTTTTGCATTATAATTTAGATTTAATTCATACTAAAAATATAAAAATGAGAATAGCGGTTGTAGGTGCCACTGGTATGGTTGGCGAGGTAATGCTTAAAGTTTTAGCGGAAAGAAATTTTCCGGTTACAGAATTGATTCCTGTTGCATCTGAAAGATCAGTAGGAAAAGAAATTGAATATAAAGGAACAAAATATAAAGTTGTAGGAATGCAAACAGCAGTTGATATGAAAGCTGATATTGCAGTTTTCTCTGCCGGAGGTGATACTTCATTAGAATGGGCACCAAAATTTGCTGCAGTCGGAACAACAGTTATTGATAATTCATCGGCATGGAGAATGGACCCTACAAAAAAATTAGTAGTACCTGAAATCAATGCTGACACCTTAACAAAAGAAGATAAAATTATTGCAAATCCAAACTGCTCTACTATTCAAATGGTATTGGCATTGGCTCCTTTGCACAAAAAATACAACATTAGAAGAATCATAGTTTCTACTTACCAATCGATCACCGGAACTGGTGTAAAAGCGGTAAGACAATTAGAAAACGAGTATGCCGGAATTCAGGGTGAAATGGCTTACAAATACCCAATTCACAGAAATGCGATTCCACATTGTGATAGTTTCGAAGAAAACGGATACACTAAAGAAGAAATGAAGTTAGTTCGCGAAACTCAAAAAATTCTTGGTGACAACACCATCAGAGTGACGGCTACTGCAGTACGTGTTCCGGTTGTTGGCGGACATAGTGAAGCGGTAAATGTTGAGTTTACAAATGATTTTGATGTAAATGAAGTTCGTGAAATTTTACACCATACTGATGGAGTAGTAGTTCAGGATAATTTAGATACTTTTACATACCCAATGCCATTATATGCAGAAGGTAAAAATGATGTTTTTGTTGGGAGAATTCGTCGTGACGAAAGCCAGCCAAATACATTAAACATGTGGATTGTTGCTGATAACCTAAGAAAAGGAGCCGCTACAAACACCATTCAAATCGCTGAGTATTTAATTTCAGCTGGTTTAGTATAATTAGAGATTAAAGAAAATTGTTATAAAGGAAAAACCGTAATTGCAGTAATGTAATTACGGTTTTTTTGTGGAATTAATTTATGCAGCAAACCCGATAGGTTTTTAAAACCTGTCGGTTTAATTAAGCGCATAAAAAAAGCGAGAATCTAAATTCTCGCTTTTTTATTTTAATATTAAGCAGGATATTTTAAGCAAAAATTCCAAATTCCATAGTCAAACTATTGGAATTTGGAATTTTAAAATATTGTAATTTATTCTTTAATATTCAGGAGCCAGTTCTAATTCCAGTCCTTCTAATTCTGTAGTAATTGGAATCTGACAGCCTAAACGACTATTAGATTTAACATAAAACGCTTCCGACAGCATGGCTTCTTCTTCATCTCCCATTTCAGGTAATGCAACATCATTTAGAACGTAACACTGGCAAGAGGCGCACATGGCCATTCCGCCACAGGTTCCTTCAACAGGAAGTTCGTATGCCTTGCATAACTCCATTATATTCATTGCCATATCAGTTGGAGCCTGTAATTCGTGTATAACTCCTTCTCGATCCTTAATCTTTATTAATACATCCATTTTTAATTAATTGGAATTTTAGGGGTCAGGATTTTATAACGTGAAAAAATCCTTGTTTATAGTTAACTAGTTGGTTTTAGGCTAAATGCGTATTCCTTTTTACTGCTCTCTTTAAGATGCATTTTTAAGCCAAGTGTGTTACCACTCTTTTCTAATATTGTTACTATTGCAATAACAGAATAATAATCTTTGTCTGACTGAAAAATTAAAGTTCCCTCATATGTTGAGTTTACTACACCTTGTTTATCAGTTGTTACAGTTAATTTTCTCGGATGTGAAAATTCTGCAGCGCTATATGTTGCCTTGTTTGAAAATTTTGGTTTTCCTTCGCAGATATCATATAGAAAATCATAATTGCCAATTCTTAAACTTCCTTCCTCAGCAGCAGCATTAGTTGAAAAAACGATTTGTCCTGCATATTTAAAATCTGACCATTCTTCAGAATCATTTACCCAGGCTTTGTCAACAATTAAAGTTTGACTTTGTTGTGCGTAATTTACGGAAACAAAAAATAACAATAAAAATAGAGCGTAGTAGTTCTTCATAATTAATGATTTAGGGATTATGTTACAAATTTAAGTTAAAATGTAATAAACCCTCAACTAAAACTCTTAATTCTTTAGCTTGTTTTTTACTGATTCTGTAATATAAGCGGTAATTTTGAGTGATTTGTTTATGATTTATAAAGAAAACATTCAAAAGAACTATTATTCTTGTTAATGGACTGAAGCCGCAAGGACAGAAAAACGCCTGTTTGTTACATGATATTTACCACAGTTTCAATCTGTGGCGCATATTTTTTAATTGTTGTTTCAACCCCTGCTTTTAGCGTCATTTGATTTACGCTACAGCTAATACATGCGCCTTCGAGACGAACTTTAACATGTTTGTCGTCGTCTATAGAAATAAGCGTAATATCTCCTCCATCAGAATTTAAAAAAGGTCTGATCTCATCCAGAGCTAGTAATACGTTGCTTGTTAATTCTTCTGTTGTCATAATTTTATATATCAATTAGAGAATTAGATAATCAGAAAATGTGTCAATTAGATAATTGTCTTGTGCTCATTATCTAATTATCAAATTATCTCATTATCTAATTTTATCTCAATTATCTAATTCTTTTTAACTGCTGAACATCCAGCCATTGTTGTAATTTTAATGGCTTCGGTTGCTGGTAAGCTATCGTTTCTGTTTACTGTTTCCTGTACCACATTTCTGGTAATTTCTTCAAAAATAGTTTCAATTACAGAAGCCGTTTGTAAAGCTGCCGGACGACCGTAATCTCCTGCTTCACGAATTGACTGTACAATTGGCACTTCTCCTAAGAATGGAACATCTAAATCTTCTGCAAGATTTTTAGCTCCTTCCTGTCCAAAGATATAGTATTTATTGTCAGGTAATTCTTCTGGTGTAAAGTACGCCATATTTTCAATGATTCCCAAAACAGGAACATTAATATTGTCCTGCATAAACATTGAAACTCCTTTTTTAGCATCTGCAAGTGCCACAGCCTGAGGTGTACTTACAACTACAGCTCCGGTTATTGGCAATGATTGCATAATCGAAAGGTGAATGTCTCCGGTTCCAGGAGGTAAATCGATTAGCATGAAATCTAATTCTCCCCAATCTGCATCAAAGATCATTTGGTTTAAAGCTTTTGCAGCCATAGGACCTCTCCAGATTACTGCCTGGCTTGGTGCTGTAAAGAATCCGATAGAAAGTATTTTGACTTCAAAACTTTCGATTGGTTTCATTTTTGATTTCCCGTCAACGGTAATCGAAATTGGTTTTTCATTTTCAACGTCAAACATAATTGGCATCGAAGGGCCGTAAATATCAGCGTCTAAAACTCCAACGGCAAAACCCATTTTGGCAAGTGTTACGGCAAGATTTGCAGTAACAGTTGATTTTCCAACGCCACCTTTTCCAGAGGCAACGGCAATAATATTTTTGATTCCCGGAATTGCTTTTCCTTTTATTTCGTTAGGATTTTCCTTTGCTTCAACTTTAATATTTACTTTAACTTTAGCTTCGGGCGATACCAATTCGTGAATTGTTTTTTTGATATCATCTTCGGCCCTTTTTTTAATATGCATTGCCGGTGTGTGCAATAGTAAATCTACGACAACTTCATCACCAAAAGTAATAACATTGGCAACAGCACCGCTTTCAACCATATTTTTTCCTTCTCCGGCTATGGTAATTGTTTCCAGAGCTTTAAGAATTTCTTTTCTATCTAATTTCATTTTTAATGTAGGTGTTTCTATTGGTGAAACTTATTTAAACACTATCTTTATTTAAACTCGTTTCAGACTGCAAAGATAACAGATTATGTTCGGATTTCTGCCCTTTTTGAATCGTATTTATTGATATCGAAATTATTCAAAATGATACTATTGCGCTTTTTTGGCCAGCAAATAAAAATTATGAACTTTAATAACTTAGTTTATAAGAAAAGAAACCCGTCAGATTTAGTAAATCTGGCGGGTTTCTTAAAAAAAATGGTCTACAAGTTTATTCGTATTTTAGATATTTTAAAATGTCTATTTTGGTTACCTGATAGGCTTTTGCCAAAACAATCATTAACGTTAAAACCAATAAAGAAACTAATGCAATGCTAAAGGGAATCACTGAAACATTGATTCTGAAAGCGAAATTCTCCAGCCATTTTTGCAACAAAATATAAGCAGGGACAATTCCGATTGCAAATCCCAGCAAACAAAAAATAACATATTGTTTTGATAATTCTTTTAGCAAAATATCAGTTTCGGCTCCCAATGTTTTTCTAATCGCAATTTCTTTCAATCTTCTCTCCATCGAAAATGATGCCAAAGCAAACAGTCCAAAAATGGCAATTACAATCACAATTAAGTTCAGGATAAAGAATAAATCTTTTTGTTTTACCTGCTCCTGATAGGTTTTTGCAAAACCCTTATTTACAAATTCATAGTCAAAAGGATAATCGGGATTTACATTTTTCTCCCAATAACTTTTTAGTTTGGCCAGTGTTTCGCTTAAATTATTCGGTGAGACTTTTACATAAACATTATTAAAGTTATTCCACTTTAAAGTTTTAAGGTTGACAAAAACCATCGGCGGAACTTTGTCCTGAAGTCCTGTAATATGAAAATCTTTTACAACGCCCACGATTTTAAATTTCAAATTTTCTCCATCGTCGTCTCCCCAGCCAGATGTTATAATCGTATTTATTGGGTTTTTAAGGTTTAAAGTTTTAACCAGGGTTTCATTCATCAACATATTACTAACCGTATCTGAAGCAAACTCCGGAGATAAATCACGACCCTGAACCATTTTTATTTTCATCATTTCAAGGAAGCCAAAATCCATTTCAACATTTCTTGGTTGTACGGCAATACCATTGTGGGTAAATCCTGAACTCGAATTGGTACTGTTTCCAAAAGTTCCTGCAAAAGTAGAAATTTCCTCAACTCCTGATATTTTTTTGATTTCCTGCTTCATAGCAAGATATTTGTCTGTTCTTTGTTTTCGTTCAGGAGTATTAAACGGAATTCTTAATACCTGATTACCACTAAAACCAAGTTCTTTGTTCATCATATAAGCAACCTGAGAATTTACAATCAAGGCACCAATGATAAAAAAGGCAGCAATTCCAAACTGAAAAATCAACATCGAATTCCGTATCCAGATTCCACTTTTACTTCGGGAAAAATTTCCTTTTAAAACTTTTAAAGTTTCAAAATTGGAGATATAAACGGCAGGGAAAATACCCGCAAGAACAATTACTAATCCAAATATAAAAATGAGCTGCAGGTAAAATTCACCACCATTCATGGTTAAAGTTTTCTTCAAAAAGTTGTTGTAGTAAGGCAGGGAAAGTTCCACAATTGCCAAAGCGAATATTATAGATAGAATAACAATTATGGCTGTTTCAAATATAAACTGCGTTGTAATCTGACTTTTTGTGGCGCCTACAATTTTACGGACACCCACTTCTTTTGCACGTTTTATTGCCGAAGCCGTTGCGAGGTTAATATAATTTACGAGAGATAAAACCAGAATCAAAATAGATAAACCAACCATAATATAAAGCAATTGCAAATTGCCTCTTCCTTCCGGAAAATTAATTCCCTGAGAAGATTTTGTTCCATATAAACGAGCCGTTTGCAATTGGTCGATGATAACCGTTGTTTCACCATTTTCTTTAAGATATTGTGCTACAGTCTGGCCACTTTCTTTAGCGTCTTTTACGGTCCTGTTGACAAAATTTACATTTTGCATTTTCTTTAAAAGCGCAATGGGATCAGTGCCTTTTTTGACTTTAATCATCATGCCGTAATTGAAATTTCCCCAGCTCGTTTTGTCCCCTTCACGCTGAACGCCTCCAAAAACGTAGTTAGGTTGTATAGAAGACGGTTTCATTAAACGGTAAACGGATTTTACAGTATAAAACTTATTACCATAATTGATCGACTGACCAATTGGATCCTGATTGTTAAAAAGCAATTTGGCCGTTTCTTCAGCTATTGCAACGCTATTGTCTTCTTTCAGGATATTAGTCTTGGCTCCTTGTACAATTGGAAAGGGAAAAACATCAAAAAAACCATTGTCGGCAACTGTGATTTTGTCTGCCATTATTTTTTTGTTCTGATATTTAATTGGAGCATTATCATACCAGGTATTGTTGAAAAAACAAATAGATTCAATTTCAGGAATGGTGGCTTTACAGGTTTCTCCAAAAGGAATAGAATTTGATGCCCAGGTATTGCCTGTTCCTCCAATTTTGTTCAAAACCTGATAAGTGTTTTCTTTTTCAGGATTCCATTGATCGTAGGCGTTTTCGTTATTCCAATATAAAATAGCGAAAATTACTCCGGCAACCCCAATGCTTAATCCTAAAACATTTAAAAACGAAAACAGTTTGCTTTGCTTTAAATGATAAATAAATATTTTAAACCAGTTAAAAATCATGGTGTGTTTTGTTTATGATTAGTTATTTTTTAAGGTCTAATAGGTTTTAAACCTTTTAGATCATTGCTAATATTTTGCAAACAAATCCAATTAGGATTGTGATCGCAGTTACAATAAATTTTATCATCTTGAAATTATTTAGCGTCCATAAAAACATCTACATTTCTCTGATTGAATCGCTCAGAGAATATTACACCGTCTTTCATATGAATCGTTTTTTGCGAAAACGAAGCATCATAATCAGAGTGGGTTACCATCAAAATTGTCGCGCCTTTTGCGTGCAAATCTGTTAAGAGTTCCATTACCTCATTACCATTTTTACTGTCCAGATTTCCGGTTGGCTCATCGGCTAAGATGATTTTCGGATCGTTTACCAAAGCTCTCGCAACCGCAACTCTTTGTTGTTGTCCTCCCGAAAGCTGTTGAGGATAATGTTTCAAACGATGAGAGATATTTAATTTCTCGGCAATAGCCTCAATTTTTTGTTTTCTTTCTGATGCTTTTACGTTGTTGTACAATAAAGGCAATTCGATATTGTCGTAAACAGAAAGTTCGTCTATCAAATTGAAATTTTGAAAAATGAATCCGATGTTTTCTTTACGAACAGCAGCTCTTCCTTTTTCTTTTAGACCAATCATTTCCTGATCTAATAATTTATAACTTCCATCGGTAGCACTGTCCAAAAGTCCGATGATATTTAGTAAAGTCGATTTTCCACAACCTGAAGGTCCCATGATAGTTAAAAAATCACCTTTTTTAATTTCTAAAGAAATACCGCTTAAGGCTGATGTTTCTACTTCTTCTGTTCTAAAAACTTTGGTTAAATTTTGAATTGTTATCATAATGGTAAAGCTGTTAAATGTTATTATTCGTTTTTTGATTGATGATTTTGATTGATGATTGAAACTCTTTTTTTAGTTATGAATTATGAATTATGAGTTATAAGTTGTGAGTTGACTGCGACTGAAAACTGTTACTGTGAACTAATCGATAACTCTTCTACATCTTTATAATCTGTATAAGAGGATGTGATCACAGATTCACCTTCTTTTAAGCCTTCCAGAATTTCATAATACGAAGGATTTTCTCTGCCTAATTTGATGTTTCTCCTTTCGGCTTTATTTCCTTTGACTACAAAAATCCATTTGCCGGCAGTTTCCTGATTGAAGCTTCCTTTTGGAACCACTAATGTTTTGTTTTTCTCTGATAAAATCAGTTTTACACCAAAACTAAGTCCGTCTTGCAAAACGATTTCTTCTTTAGAAGTAAATGCCAATTCGACTGTAAAGTGACCACTTTTTACTTCCGGAATTACTTTGGTTACTAAAACCTCTAAAGTTTTTCCTTTAAATTCTACCTGACCTTTTAAACCTTCGCGAACTTTTTCCAGATAAAACTCATCAACATCGGCAGCCAATTTGTATCCTTTTTTTGAATCGATTTTTCCGATGCTTTCTCCTGCCTGGAATGTTTTTCCTAAAACGGGTTCAAATGAGGTTAATCTTCCAGATTCAGGAGCAGTGATTAAAAAGTTCTTTTTGTTGTTTCTCAAAATATCCAAACTTTTTTCCATCGTCTGAATCGAACGGTTGATTTGTGAAATCTGAACCTGATTCGTTTGTTTCTCTTTTTGGATACTTTGCTGAATCGTTCTTTTTCGTTCTTCCTGAAAACGTAAACTTTCTTTGAAGGTATTCCAGTCGTTTTTAGAGATTACTTCCTTCTCATATAAACGAGCATTCATATCGTATAATCTTTTGGCATCGTTATAATCGTGTTCGATCAAAACCAAATCTTTATTTAAATTTAATTCCTGATTTCTAATGTTCAGTTTTCCGGTATTCAAGTTGTTGATTTGCTCAATAATGGCGGTTTCCTGAGTAAGATAATTTAGTTCTGTATTCGGATTGTACAAACGGGCCAATGATTGCCCTTGGGTTACCATCGCGCCATTTTCAACAAAAATCTCTTTTACAGATCCTCCTTCTGTAACGTTTACAAGCATTACGTTCAAAGGTTCAACTTTGGCCTGAAAAACAACAAAATCTTCAAAAAAGGCTTTTTCGATTTTTTGAACGGATAGTTCTTCGGCTTTTACATTTAAACTTCTTTTGGTGTTAAACGAAAAAAAGATGATGACAGCCAAAACTAAAAAAACTCCAATTGCTATTGTGAGATATCTAAATTTTCTATTTTTACGAGGAATTACCTTGTCCATTTTATAAATAATTTGTTGATTACCAATAGGTAAATATTGTGCCACAAAATTTATTATTTGTAAAGCCTTGATTTTAAAGAAGCTTTAAAAACCATTCAAAAAAAGGAGTGTTCGATAATGAACAGTTGACCGTTCAAAATCGGACAAAAACAGACAGATGCGAAAAAAACTAGCCCAAATATTAATTGTTGACGATCAGGAAGAAATTCTTTTTTCGGCAAAAATGATTCTCAAAAAACATTTTGAAACCATTTTTACCACAAACAATCCCAAAAAAATCATTTCTCTTTTAAGCGAAAATGAAATAAATGTGGTTTTATTGGATATGAATTACCGCATTGGTTTTGAAGACGGTCGCGAAGGAATTCATTGGCTGAAAGAAATCAAAACGCTTTCGCCTCAAACCATTGTGATTTTAATGACGGCGTTTGGTAAAATCGAAACCGCTGTTGAAGGCATAAAAATTGGTGCTTTTGATTATGTTTTGAAACCCTGGCACAACGAAAAATTATTGGAAACGATTGACAAGGCTGTCGCCGAAAGCAGAAAAAACAATAAAAAACCAGTAATCGAAAAAACCGAAAAAAGATATTTCACAGGAACTTCCCAAAAAATAAAACAAGCGTATTCTATAGCTGAAAGAGTAGCGAAAACCGATGCCAACGTTTTGATTTTAGGCGAAAACGGAACCGGAAAATATGTTTTTGCCGAGTTTATTCATCAAAATTCAGAACGAAAAAACCAGCCTTTTGTTCACGTTGATTTGGGTTCTCTAAGTGATAATTTATTTGAAAGTGAACTTTTTGGCTACGCAAAAGGCGCTTTTACCGATGCTAAAATGGATACTCCGGGAAGATTCGAAATGGCTTCAAAAGGCACTATTTTTCTCGACGAAATCGGAAATATTCCATTGCATTTACAAGCCAAATTGTTACATGTTCTACAAACTAAAACGGTTACACGCTTAGGCGAAAGCAAACCAAGACCTTTAAATGTCCGCATTATTTCGGCAACCAACAGCGATATTAAAGCAGAGGTAAAAAACAAAACCTTCCGTGAAGATTTGCTTTACCGAATCAATACTATGGAAATTCAGTTGCCCTCTTTACGTGAAAGAAAAGATGATATTGTTCCGATGGCGAATTTTATCCTCGATCAGATTTCCGAAAAATACAATCATGGTCCCGAAGCTTCGGGATGGCAATTTGAAGAAAATGCAGGCCCGTATCTGGAAAAATATCCATGGAAAGGAAATGTCCGCGAAATGGAGAACAAAATCGAACGCGCTTTGATTTTAGCCGATAATAATACGATAACGGTTCACGACTTGGATATCTTAGATTTTGAAGAAGTTCAGGAAAACGATGAAAATCCGTTATCTGAAATGGAGAAAACAGCTATCGAAAAAGCCTTATTCAAACACCACGGCAACATCAGCAAAACTGCGGAAGAACTAGGTTTATCAAGAGCAGCTTTATACAGAAGAATTGAGAAATACGATTTGAAAAATACTTAAGCACTGGGTTGATTTTACCGCAAAGCACGCTAAGTATTTTTTTTGTTGTGTTTGTAATTGTCTTTATTAAGTTCGCAAAGCTTTGTGTTATGACCATTGCGTAAACCCTTCGAACTCCTATGAGTGCGTTAATTTTACCGCAAAGCACGCAAAGTATTTTATTCGTTGTGTGTGCAGTTGGCTTTATTAAGTTCGCAAAGCTTTGTGTAGCGACCTTTGCGTAAACCCTTTGCGAACTTTGCGGTTAAATTTTAAGCATTATTAAGAAAAAAAATAAATGAAAAATTGGAAGTTTTATAACGCCTTATTTGTGAGAGTCTTGTTTGTCATGATGCTCTTTTTCTTTTGCGTTTTTCTGATCTATAAAATGTTTTATTACAATGCCATTTTGGTTGGACTTTTTGCCGTAATAATGTTGTTTGAAATGTATTTTTTCGTCAAAAACCAATTGCTGTTTTATGACAGAACATTGCTTTCCATGCTTCAAAAAGACTTTTCAACCAATTTTCCCGAAGAGAATAAAAAAGACAATTTTGAGAGTTTATACCTTTTATACGAGGCTTTAAAAATTCAGCAGCAAGAGCAAACCTCAAAAGAACTGGTATACCAATCTATATTAAATAGCATTGATACCGGAACGCTGATTTTAGAAAAAGAAAATGACGAGTGGAATATTTTTCTGATGAACGATTGTTTCTCTAATTTGTTTAAAGTGCCAAAAGTCAGTCATTGGAGTTACTTAAAAAACTATTTGCCATCACTTTGTAATGAAATCGAGAAATCTGATTTTGCCGAAGTAAAGTCGGCTATTTCGATAAAAATTGAAGAACAGGATTTGCAGACTTTTGTGCTTCAAACCTCACTTACCAAAACGTATAACAAAGAATATTTCATTATTTTATTGGATAGTATTCAGCGTGTGATTGAGAAAAAGGAAAAAGAAGCCTGGATCAATCTGATGAAAATTATTTCGCATGAGTTAATGAATTCCTTGACGCCAATTCGCGCGCTTTCGCAGAATTTACTCCAAATTGTCGATCAGGAAAAACTCGAAGAAGATGATTTCGAGGACATTAAAAGCAGTATTTCGACAATCATAAACAGAAGTGATCATATTCAGGTTTTTGTTGAAAATTATCGAAAATTGGCGATGCTTCCGACTCCTACAAAAGAGATGACACCAATAAATGCGCTTTTCGAAGATTGCCTGCGAATCATGAATCCGATTTTAAAGGCTGAAAATATTGAATTGATAAATGATATAAACAGTTCACGTTCGATTTTAATTGATAAAAATCAGATGGAGCAGGTGATCATCAATTTGATTACCAATAGTATTTATGCTTTAAAAGAGAAAAGCGAAAAGAAAATGTTTCTGTCAAGTTACACCGAAAACAATCGTTTTTTCATCACGATATCTGATAACGGAAAAGGAATTGATTCTGAAATTAGAGACAAAGTTTTTCTACCCTTTTTCACCACCAGAAAAGACGGCGCGGGAATTGGTTTAACGCTTTCCAAAAACATCATCGAAGCGCACGGAGGTTATTTAAGTTATCAAACTGATGAAGATAAAACGAGCTTTGTTATTTGTTTGATTTGATACGGATTCATCTTTGTCAAGATTTGTATGCTTATTTTTGTCATTCCGAGGAACGAGGAATCCCCGCAAGTAACTCCGCAACGAAAACCCAATCTTTGTCGAGCTTCTCGCGGGGATTCCTCGTTCCTCGGAATGACAAGATTGTGGTTATTTGTTATGTAGAAAAAAAAACTTAGTATTCCATTTCAGGCGTCCAAAAATGTTTTTCCAAATCTATAATTTGATTGTCTATAACTTCAATGCCTTCACTTTCCAAAAGTTGCTGCATTAAATTCGTTCCGTCAAAATGGTGTTTTCCGGTCAAAAGTCCTTTTCTATTGACAACGCGGTGCGCGGGAACATCATCCCTATTATGACAGGCATTCATGGCCCAGCCCACCATTCGGGCAGAGCGGGCAGTTCCTAAAGCTTTTGCAATAGCGCCATAAGAAGTCACTTTCCCGTACGGAATTTGTCTGGCGATCTCATAAACTCTTTCAAAAAAATTATCTTCAGCCATAAGTTTAAAATTGGTTTCACGCAGATTTTGCAGATTTGAGCAGATCAAATATAAATCTTTTAATCCTTAATAAGTTGAATATTTTACCAAATAGAAGATAGGTTTAGTAAAAAAATATATCCCTTTAAATCTGCTTAAATCTGCAAAATCTGCGTGAAATATTTTTTTACCACAAAAGAGCAAATCCCTTAATCTGTGGCAAACTAAATCTTTACCCGAAATAGTAATTCAAAATATTAAAAAGAGTAACCACAGCAACTAAACCGGTAATACTTCCAATAATAGTATTCATATTACGCATCAGGTAATCAGTCTTCTTTTCTATTTTTCCGAAGAAGCCAATATAACTGTATAGTGCAGCAAACGAACCCAAAACAGAACCCATTACAAAAGTAAAAATGATATTGCTTTCAAATACAAAAAGGTGGTAAGAAGCTAAAGTAACACTTACCAAAACGTAATATGGAATCGGGAAGAAGTTCAGGCCTGAAAGCAACATTCCTAAGAAGAAACGGCTTTTTTTACTGCTCTTTTTGATTTTCGATTTCTTTTTGGTTTTCGGTTCTTTGGCAATAAATAAAAAGTATATCGTCAAGATCGAAAAAATAACAAATCCTACTTCGCGCAGCAACGTTACAACATCAGGGCGATTGTCAATAACGTGCGCAAACAGAAGAGCTACATAAACCTGAAAAAAAATCACTACAAGCGCTCCCAAAACAAACCATAAAGCATTTTTTCTTCCTTCTTTCAAATTTACTTTAGCTGCGGTCATGTTGATTAAACCAGGCGGAATAATCCCAATGAAAGCGGCAATGAAACCTGAAAGTAATGGAGTAATTAAGACCATTCAGTTGTTTGATGGGTTAGTGAAATCTGTTTTTCAAAATTAAATTAGTCTTTAATTTTGAAACGAATATACGTAATTGCCTTGTTAATTTCTAAATATTGTTTTTCGTAAAAAGTCTGAAAAGCAGTAACTTCTTCCGGACTTCCTTCGTTTTTATATACATTATGGTTGGCATATAAAACCTCGTGGCCTTCACCATGAAGCAATCCAAGGGTGTAGCCGTGCATGAATTCACTATCGGTTTTAAGATTTACGACACCGTCTTTTTTAAGGATTTTTTTGTACAATTTCAAAAACTCAGAATTCGTCATTCTGTGTTTTGTTCTTTTGTATTTGATTTGCGGATCCGGAAAAGTAATCCAGATTTCGTCTACTTCATTTTCGTTAAAAATATGGTCAATCAATTCAATTTGAGTTCGAATAAAAGCGACATTATGCAATCCGTTTTCAACAGCGGTTTTAGCACCTCTCCAGAAACGTGCTCCTTTAATATCAATTCCGATAAAATTTTTGTCCGGATATCTTTCTGCTAATCCAACAGAATATTCTCCTTTTCCACATCCTAATTCTAAAACTAATGGATTGTCATTTTTAAAGAAATCAGAGTTCCATTTTCCTTTTAAAGGCATTAAATCGCCTACAACTTCTTCTCTGGTTGGTTGAAAAACGTTTTGAAATGTTTCGTTTTCTCTGAATCTTTTTAGTTTATTTTTACTTCCCACTTTTACAAAAATTTTCAGCAAAATTAAGGAATATAAACGAATGAAAATAGCGCAATTACGTTTAAAGTTTTTTGCTACGATTTTTTATATTGAGGGTCTTTTTTTTAACCGCAAATTTCACAAATTTCCGCGAATTAATATCAATGAGCAAAGTCAAAAAAATTTGTGGAAATTTGTGTAATTTGTGGTAAACTTTTTAATATCACCCGTAATGCGGTTCCGTAATTGGTTTTGATTTTGGATCTAAAGTTTCATCGTGTTGTGATAAATCCAGTCCGATGTGTTCTGATTCTTCTGAAACTCTTAGTGGGATTATGAAATTCGTCACTTTGAATAAGAAATAAGCTCCGAAGAAAGTAAAAATAGAAACCAGTACCAACGCCATCATATGATGTCCGAAAACACTCCAGCCTCCGTGTAACAAACTCGCATCTTCACCGTGAGCGAAAATAGCAGTCAGAATCATTCCCATAATTCCACCAACACCGTGACAGGCAAAAACGTCAAGCGTATCATCAAATCTTTTAGAGAAACGACAGTTTACTACTGAATTTGAAACCAAGGCGGTAACGAATCCAAAAAACATGCTTTCAGGAACCGATACAAATCCTGCAGCAGGAGTAATGGCAACTAAACCTACTACAGCACCAATACAGGCTCCTAAAGCGGATACTTTTCTGCCGTTCATACGGTCAAAGAAAACCCAGGTTAACATGGCTGCTGCCGATGAAGTGGTCGTTGTTGCAAAAGCCATTGCAGCAGTTCCGTTGGCCGCAAGCGCTGAACCCGCATTGAACCCGAACCAGCCAAACCAAAGCATTCCGGTTCCTAATAACACAAACGGAATATTGGTTGGAATATGGTCGCTGTTTTTTCTTTTTCCTAAAACCAGAACTCCGGCCAAAGCAGCGAATCCTGAGCTCATATGCACTACTGTTCCTCCGGCGAAATCTTTAACGCCAAAATAACTTCCTAAAACTCCGGTTGGATACCAAACGGCGTGACATAAAGGAGCGTATATGAAAATGGTAAATAAACTGATAAAAATTAAATAAGAGATAAAACGAACGCGCTCTGCAAACGAACCTGTAATAATTGCCGGAGCGATAATCGCAAATTTCATTTGGAACAAAGCAAAAAGCATAAACGGAATCGTGCTTGCCAGTTTTTTATGTGGTAAAATATTAACGTAATCCATAAAGGCAAAAGTGGTTGGATTTCCGAAGAAGCTGTAAAAATGTTCTCCCGATCCAAAACCTACCGGATCTCCAAAAGCTAAACTGAAGCCAACGACAACCCATAAAAGCGTTACAACGCCCAAACAGATGAAACTTTGTAACATGGTTGAAATGACATTTTTCTTACCTACCATTCCGCCATAGAAAAAAGACAATCCTGGCGTCATGATCAAAACCAGACAGCAAGACGTTAACATCCAGGCAACATCGGCAGGAACGATTTGATCTAAAGTGCCAAATTCTGATAACACGTAATTGTTTTCGGTAACTGTTGGCCAAAATGCGCCCGTAATACAAACTAAACTTATAATAATAAAGGAAATGATCCAGCGTCTTTCTATTTTCATTTTTCAAATACTTTATTGAACCCTATTTTTTTTGGGGTCAAAGTTAAAAAAAAATAAAGATTTTGATTTTGAGGGCTGTAAAAATAGAGGCTAAGTTTTTATTTTAGTCAATATTGTAAAATTCGGGTTGTTTTTTTGAGACAATGTTATTTTGGGCTTCTAAATTTCGGCTAATATTGTCAATTACATTATAATTAAATTGATATAATTTTTTGTAAAGCCTTAGAAAAGTTAGGATTATAAGAAGAAACTTAGAAAATGTTTTATTTTTTCTTTAGCTTCTCAATCAAAGCGTCTTCGATTGGTGCTTTTATTTTAATTGCAGCATTCACTTCGTCATTCGGAACGGTCATCGATAAAACATAATGCTGAATTTTCCATTCTTTTCCCACTTTAACCAAAACGCCAGAACCGCGACAAATTTTCATTTGTGTATTAAGCAATTCATCAAACCAGGCAACATTTCCGGTTTTATCAAAAAAGATATGACGTTCTAAAGCCGTAAAATTCCATGTTTTGCCACTTTTGAAAAAAGGTTGTGCCCATTTTTGAAAGTCTGGTTTTACCCAGTTTTCCGTAGCATCCGTCCCAATGAAAATCGCATCTTCGGTCATGGCATTAAAGTAATCGTCAAATTTTACATCGGCGGCTGCTTTGTGCCAGGCATCGAGTGTTTTGTTGATTTTTTCTTTTTCCGCATTTTGAGCATTTAGAAAAGTAGTAACAAATAATAAAAGTAGGATGGTTTTTTTCATGGTAAAGGTTATTTGAGTTAAAGGTAAGGAAATATTTTTTCACCATATAAGTGATGTAAGTTCATTTAAATGGGATGTTTACTTTGTGCTTAATTTTTTAAATAGAAGCTCATATAAGTATTGGAGATAGGAGTCGCAAGGCTTATTTGTCATCCTGAGGAACGAAGGATCACACAAGGAACTCGACAAAGATTGGCGAGTCTCTATGCGGAGCTACTAGTGTGATCCTTCGTTCCTCAGGATGACAAACTGAACCTAAAAACAAAAACTTTGCGCCTTAGTGCCTTTGTGTGGAAATTCATAAAAACTTAAATTTTCTTAAATTACTTATATGGTTTAAACATAAACATTCATTTACTATATTTGAATGCTCTAAAATACCACATCATGAATCCGAAAATATTTATCAGTTCGATCGTTATTACTTCTTTGCTTTTTGTGTCTTGCAAAAAGGAATTAGAACCTCAGGAAAGTACACCCACTTCTGAATTAGTTAAATTGGGATTGGTAAAAGATACGGCAAAAGTCAAGTCGGTAGTAGAGGCAGCACAGCCACAAACCAATCCGAATACGGTATTGGGAGAAACAAAAGGAATGAATCCGGCACACGGACAGCCAGGACACCGTTGTGATATTGCAGTGGGCGCGCCGTTGAATTCTGCTCCAACGCAAGGACAAACGGCAACGGCTCAGCCAACACAAACAGTACAGGTAAATCCGAATCAGAAAAATATGGTAACCACAACAACGGTTGCGGCTCCGGTAAAAGTGGCAAAAGGAATGAATCCGTCACACGGACAACCAGGTCATAGATGTGATATTCCGGTTGGAGCGCCTTTAAATTCTCCGGTTGCAAAACCAGTTGCTGCAACTTCAACATCAGCACAAAGCGGAAGCACCTCGCAGACTTTTACAGTTACACCACCACCGGCTACAAACGCCAATGCAGTTCCAGCCTTATTAAGTACCGAAGCACCAAAAGTTGCCGAAGGAATGAATCCGGCTCACGGACAACCGGGACACCGTTGCGACATCGCAGTAGGTCAGCCTTTACCGAAATCCTAAATTTTTCCACCATATAAGTGATTATAAGTTCATTTAATTGGGGTGTTTACTTTGCGCTATTTTTTCACCATATAAGTGATTATGAGTTCATTTAATTGGGATGTTTACTTTGCGTTAAATTTGTAAATAATAGAAGGTCATATAAGATTGAACTTAAATTTCACGCAAAGTCGCGAAGTCGCAAAGAAAAATAAACTTTGCGACTTCGCGACTTTGCGTGAGAATTGCCCACCATACGCAACCTAATATGTACTTTTATTATGTCCAGTAAAAAAAATAAGCGCAAAATTATTAAATGAACTTATAATCACTTATATGGTGGAAAATTAAGCACAAAGTTATTAAATGAACTATATCGCTTATATGGTGAAAAAAACGCCCGCTATATATCTAAAATGTTTTCTGTTTCTCGAAAGTAGTGGTCAATGTTTTTTTAGCTTTAGCCAAAGCGCCACTAAAAGCTTTTTCAAGTGTATCTGAGTGTTCTGTAACGGTTATGGGTTGTAGTTTTGCTGTGCGGACTTCGATTACACATTTTTTATCGTTTAAGCTGAATTTCTCGCCATTTTCATCTCCGAAATGTACTTCAACGCGGGTAATTTTTTCTTCAAAACGGGTAAGCCCTTTTTCTAATTCTCCAGAAAAATAAGCTTCTAATCTTTCGTGTCCTTCGATGTTTTTGTCGGTATTGATTTGAATTTTCATATGGTTTATATTTTAATGATTATTCTCAAAGCTATCTTTTTTAAAATGGAAAGCCAAGTGAGTTAATAAAACATTATGAAATTTTAAGCTCATTTTCTGTTATTGCGATTCCGAGGCTTCGGATGAGGAATTCCTATAGTATTGTAAGGCTAAACGAAGTCGTTTGTCAGGCTGAGCGGAGTCGAAGCCCCCGCAAGTAGCTCGACAATCAAAAGCAAATCAAAACTAAAATTATTCCCTGTAATTTTTTTAATTGATACTGAACGCCCGCGTTTTTTGGTATCTTTGCAGTCCTAAACTTCAAGATTATGAATTCAGAAAAACTTCTTGCCCATGTGGTATGCTGGCGGTATTGGAAACAACTGCAACGCTTTCTTGAAGGCGTAGGACAGCTAACCCACATGGGTTTTATATTTCCTAAACTTCAAGATTATGAGTACCAACACGCTTTCAAAAGAAGCCGAAGTCCGGCTAATTGATTTTTTCAACAAATCAGTCGATCCGGAAACTATGGCAAAAACAATTAGACGAATAAATTACCTTTTCGCCTTAAGTGTAATGCGAGAATGCGAAACGCTTCAAACTAATATTACAACCATAGAAAATGGTTTTTATTGGCTGAATGAATTAGCAGAAATTTTAAATCCTTATTTTGAGGTTGAATAAATTAGAATGGAAAAGCCACTGTGAAGTGGCTTTTTTTGTTTTGTTTTCCTGTGTGTTTTGTCATTTTGAGGAACGAAGAATCCCCGCAAGTAGCTCGACAATCAAGAGTAACTAAAAAGAAATATACTATTTTCTAAAGTCTTTTCTTATTTCGTTGCTTACTTCTCCGAGCAAAAATATAAATGCATTCTCAACTATTTCTGTAGATGAAAATTTAAGTGCATCAGATTTCCAAACAACATTTTTCGAGTAATCTAAATCAAATTTGTATTCAATTCTTCTAAGAAGTTGTGGTTCATTATTTGTTGAATAAAAACGATTGTTGTGTTGACTAATGATACCTTTTAGACGTCTTTCCTCAAAGGATACGTGCTGAGCGGTATTTGAATATTCAATATTAAACTGAAAAGTTATACTAAATTTTTCACATCGAATAACTGCAAAAGAAATATCATTGGATTCATAAGCAAAATTCAAGCCTGTGGAATCCTTATATAATGCTACTTTATCATTCAATTGCTTATTAAAATTTTCCATTTCATTTTTCAAAATGACCGCACCGCCAAACGAGTCAATAAGAGCATTTAATTCTTGATTAATTTTCCTTTCGTTTAATAATGCTTTTGCAGTGTCGATAATCGGGTCAATTACTGGCTTGTCAAAATTTGGAATAGCTCCCAATTTTGGAATTTTAATAGCTGGTTGGTCGTAAATGAGTTTTGCTAATTTATGCAATTCAGAATAATAGATTTTATCATCAACCATATTATGATAAATCTTTGATTTAAGGAATCTTGGTGAACTAGTTTTTGAGTCACCTATTCTAAGGATAGGTAGAAATTTAATTTTGGTAATTGGTGATTCAAAAATTTCTTGGGTAATCATCAAGCTTTCATATCCAACTCCACTTTTTCTTTCTTCGGCTCTTGCTTTATAATTAGGTGTAAGTATTATTAAAACCTTATCAGCCTTTTCAATAGACTGTTCCATAAAGTATGTTAGGTCTCTTCCTGCACTTAGCTCGAATTGGTCTAAAATAACTTTTACACCATACTCTTCCATTAAATCAGTTGCAAGCTTTAAAATCCATTCTTGATGTACGGTGTTATCCCAAGAATAAGAGATAAATACTGTTTTTCTTTTTTCTTCCATCTATCAGATACCCTACCTTAAAAGTTTATGATTTTCATCGCTAATGTAAGATTATTTTCCAACTCAGCATTACTGCATTATATTTGTTTTTTTCCAATTACAAATTGAGAGGGCTATATTTAATCTGTATAAAAAATACGTGTTTTAAACAATTTTAACGCGTTGTTTAATAAAAGCAATACAGATTACCATAAATGTGATATTTTAGCTTAAAACAAATAAAACAAGGCTAAAAAGCCATGGTGTGAAGTCGTATTTATTAACAACACAACAAGTGCACTTGTCTCTCATTAATCGGAATATCTGTAAAATACATTTTAAGTAATTGATTTACAGTGCATTAATGCGTGTTTTTTAATTCGTGCAATTTGCCAATATATGTTAATAACAAAATTACTACATAAGTATATTATGAAGTATCTTTACAACAAGGAAAAAGGCATAGAAAATTAGGTAACATTGAAGCCTTGCCTACAACACAAGAAAGGAGTAAATTTGCTCTGGAAATATTATAATAAGAAAAACGTATGAAGATGTACGTAATGATATGTGTAAGTGTACACCCGAACCTGCAAAGCCATCAATGATGGCAGGGTTCATAGGCTTGGTTAAAACGATATTGCTTCGAGGCTCTTTAGTTTTAATCCAACATATTATCGAAAGATATATGTAAATCTTAGAAGGCTCGATAGTTCCCGCTATCGGGTCTTCTTTTTATTATAAAAAGTGTCCTTTACAGTAGTGCAAATGTATCAAATTATTTCGCATATATACAAATTATTTGACAATATTACGTCAAATAATTTACATAAGATTGTTTGAAGTCAGTGTTTTAGCGCAAGTACATATTTGAATAAACGTTAGTTCTGACACCCTTACATAGTTTTATCCAGTATTGCTTTAACCTTTTGAACTGTACCAAGAGATACATCAGCAATGCTACACTCAATTTATCCCAAGTGTATATAGTCAAATATAAAATCATTGATGTCTTCTCCTTCAGAGTCAAATTTTAAAATTATTCTAGAACATAAATTATCAACCCAATTTTCAATTTCTTCTAAAGAATTAATGTCATTGAGAAAAGACAAAAGCTCATTTTGATTTGTAAAATCATCTATAAACATAAGAATGTCTTCCTTAAAGCTATCTGCATAATTTTCATTTGGTTGCGACAAGTAATTTTCTAAATGTTGAATTTTTCCATTAAAGCTTAACATAAGATTTTTATTTCAAAGATAAACAAAACCCGGACTATACTCCGTTGTTTTAGAGTCTACATTTTGCAACTTTTGTTAACATGGATATTAAGCAAAAATTCGGACTTAAAATAAAGGAGTTTAGAAAACTCAAAGGATTGTCTCAAGAAAAGCTAGCCAATTTAGCAGAGATAGACCGAACCTATCTACCAACGATTGAAAAAGGTGAAAGAAATGTTTCTATTGAAGTTGTTGAGCGATTAGCGAAAGCTTTAGAAGTAAAAGTAAGAGACTTATTCGATGAATAGGGCTTATTACGCCAATTCTATTTTCGACTTTTGTATCGAAAATGGAAACAGTATTTATGGGAAAATATCTGGTGAATATGATTTTAATAAACTGACAATTCAGCAATCTAATGCATGGAAAAGTCAAATTGAAATTTTAAAACAAACAATCTTAAGTTTTAACGGAAGAATTTATTTTGAATTTACTATTCCTAGAATGGGCAAAAGAGTTGATAATATCTTAATTATTGATAATTGCATTTTTGTTTTAGAATTTAAGATTGGTTCAAATGTGTATGATAAATATGCAAAAGATCAAGCCTTTGATTATGGTTTGGATTTGAATAATTTTCATGAAGGAAGTCATAATAAAATTATTATTCCCATTTTAATTGCTGACAAAGCAAGCAATATTAGTAATGTCTACAAAAAGAGTTTTGATGCTTTATATGAGACAATTGTAGCAAATGAAAATAATTTATCTGAAGTAATATCCGAAACTTTAATAAAGTTTAAAAGCTCAGAAACTATAAATGTTGAAAATTGGGAAAATTCAATATATAAACCAACTCCAACAATTATAGAAGCGGCTACAGCTTTATATAAAAAACATAATGTTTCTGAAATTTCAAGAAGTGATTCTGGCGCAGAAAATTTATCTGTTACTTCAGAATGTATTTCTGAAATTATAGATTATTCGAAAAATAAAAGTAGAAAATCAATTTGCTTTATAACTGGAGTTCCGGGCGCAGGAAAGACATTAGCGGGATTAAATATTGCAAATTTGCGTTCAAACTATAAAGAGGAAGAACATGCTGTTTTTCTTTCTGGAAATGGTCCGTTAGTTGACGTTTTAAGAGAAGCGTTAGCTAGAGATAAATTTGCAAGTGCAAAAGAGATAAATGAAAAAATAACGATGGATTCTGCTAGATCTAAGATAAAATCTTTTATTCAAAATATTCATCATTTTAGAGATGATGCTATAAAAGATCCCGAAAACTCGCCTATTGAAAAAGTAACCATTTTTGACGAAGCACAAAGAGCGTGGACAAGAGAAAAAGCTTCAAATTTTATGAAAAAGAATAAAGGACTTTTGGACTTTGATAAATCGGAACCAGAATTTCTTATTGAAGTAATGGATAGACATGAAGATTGGTGCACAATTGTTTGTTTGATTGGAGGTGGCCAGGAAATTAATACAGGAGAAGCTGGTTTAGAAGAATGGATTAGACCATTTTTAAATAAGTTTCAAGATTGGGATATTTACTATTCGTCTAAAATTATTGAAGATGAAAATTATATCAAAGACAATGGAGTAATGGCAATTTTAAGTGATAAGAATGCAATAAAGAAAGATGAATTGCATTTGTCAATTTCATTGAGATCATTTAGAAGTGCCCAATTATCTAGTTTTATTCAGGAAATAATAAATAATAATATTGAAAAGGCTAAAGAAATCTATGAGTTTTTTATTAAAGAATCTTATCCAATAAAAATAACTCGTGATCTAGATAAGGCTAGAAATTGGTTAAAAATTTCTGCAAAAGGATCAGAAAGAATAGGTATCGTAGCCTCATCAGGAGGAATTCGTTTAAGACCTTTTGGATTAAATGTGAAAGCTAAAATTGATGCACCAATTTGGTTTCTTAATGATAAGAATGACATTCGTTCATCTTATTTTCTTGAAGAGGTAGCTACAGAATTTGATATACAAGGGTTAGAATTAGATTGGACTTGTGTTGCTTGGGATGGCGACCTATTTTATGACAGTAATAAGTGGAATTATAAAAAATTTACAGGAACTTCTTGGAAAAATATAAATAGTGCTGAAATTACAAATTACTTAATTAATTCTTATAGAGTTTTACTAACAAGAGCCAGACAAGGAATGGTAATTTATATTCCATACGGCAATAATGAAGATGTAACGAGACAGGAATTTATGTATGATGGAACTTTTGAATTTTTTAAATCTTTAGGGATAGAAGAAATTTAATTTTTCTAAACCTTCTCATAAAACCAAGTCCCCTAGCCCTGATAGAAGCGGTATCCTTTTGTGCCGGTGTTCGGCACAAAAGATACAAGTGGATAGCAGGAAAGAGCTCCTAATGAAAAAGAAATTCCAAAATTTAAATTGCTTCACCTATTCGCTATCGCTCGGGTCCAAATTCCAATTCTTTCTTTGTGTAGACTTTGGTGCCAATCTTTGGCGAGTTTCTAGTGTGATCCTTCCTTCGTCAGGATGACAAGATTGTGGCAACTTTGGCGAGTTTCTTGCGTGACTCTTCGACTTCGTTCAGAGTGACAAACTGCGCGTTGTAAGGCGTAATAAATGGATTATCTCTCCTTTTTATTCTTCCCCTTATCCTTCTTCCCCCACTTAATTTTCATTTTCCCGCCATCATCAACAGCAAGTAAATGCAAAACAATGCCACGATCACGTACAGCGTCGCGTTCGGCTTTGGTGGCGAGTTTGGCGTCGTCTTTGGAGTTTCGGAGGGGGATGGTGAGGGCTAAATTGGTGCCGCGGCCAAAGGAATAAATACCCTCGGCATCGAAGTTGAGCACGCTGGAACTTATCGTTAGTTTATTGACATCGACGAGTTCGCCACGAAGTTTGAAATCGCCGGATAAATCGCTGAAGGTGATGTTTTCGACATCGCGAAACGGAAACGCAAATTTGCCCACTTTCATTATAGGTTCAAAGTTGACTAAAGCGCCGTGGCTGACATTGAAAGTCAGATTTCCGTGTGTCGAATTAGGAACCAATTCGCCGTTGCTGTTGATCATACCGGTTACATTGGCCTTGCTGGTGAGTCTTCCGCGGATGTTATTGGGAGAAAACGATTTGATGCCGAAGTTGCTGAACGACTTTAAAAAACTGGTAATATCTACCTGATTGACCTGTGCGTTGGAGGCGAAACTATAATTTTTGCCCGTTGGAGAAAGTGTGGTGTTAAAATTAATGCTTCCGTTACAGGTTTGCAGTGAACCGTTTTTAATCACCAATCGGGAATCGATCATCTGGATTTGGGCTTTTGTATTGGTGGCGGTGAGTTTATTGTAGATGATTTTATCGGCTTTGAGGTTAATGTCGACAATACATTTTTCGATTGCGTCTCGTAATTGATGCGACATAGAAGGTTTTTTTGAAGTCACTTTCTTTTTTTGAGAAGTAGCCAAAACGCCCAGAAACTGTTTGACATCAATACTTGGGCAATAGATATTCCAGTTTACGACCATTTTTTCGGGTGCATCGTAATAGAGATTCAGGAAATTATTGATTCTTCCGTCTATAAAAATGGTGTTGTTTTTATTTTTATAGGCAATTTTATTAATGATCAAAGCTTCTTGTGTAAAATCAAGCTGCACATTGATTTTTTCGGCGTGAACGTTTTTCGGAATAAAATGGAAAGAAACATTTTTAACGTCTACGTTCCCAATAAAACGTGGTTTAGTGATGTATAAATTGACAATATCAAACTGAAATTTTAAGTTGATCGTGGCATGGCCTTCAGTAAAATGAATCCATTTTTCGGTGTTTTCTTCGTTCATAACCGGAAGGTCAAAATCAGAATTTACAACTCCGGTTGCCAAAGGTTTTTCGAGATTGTTGATCGATAATTGCGCAATTTTAAGTGGTACATTTCTGTATTTGGCAGAAAAACGCGTTAGAATTACAGCCGAATTAGCATCGCTAAAACCTTCCTTTGGTTTGAAATTATTGGTAAAAATACCTTTGAAGTCACAATCGGTCAATAAGCCATCCGGAATGCTCAATTCGTTATTGTGCACTTCGGCCTGAACCACAATTCGGGGATCACCTTCGGCATTAAAATCGCCTTTGATGTCGCAATTCACATCGATTTCTTTTTTTAAATTAAAGTGATTCAGCTTGGAACTGATGTTTGCCGATAATAAATTGGAAGCATTTTGCCATAAAATCGTGGTGCTGATATTGATTCCGAATAGCGCGCTGCCTTTGGCTAAATTGAAAAAAGCAATAATATCAAATGCATCGGATCCAATCTTTAAGCCATCGGTTTTTACGTCTATTTTTTCTCTTTCTGCGGAATAAGTAACGGCAAAAGTTCCTTTGAGTCGTTTTTGTTTGGCAAAACTTCCATGAACGGTATTAAACGCCAAACTTCCAATTTGAGTGTCTAAAAAAACATCGGTTTCCCAATCGTCTCCATCGTAATTGACTTTTGATTGTAAACTGGCCACATCAAAATCAAATAATTTATGTCCGATTCGATTGTCTAAAATAAAATGAACTTTGCTGAGGTCGACCTCATCGATTGTGGTTTCACTATCCGATTGGGTTTCGGGTGCTTTTTTCTTTTTCGGTTTAAAGATATCCGAGTTCGAATAGCCGTTTTCGGCTTTATAAAGATAAACCTGAGCGTCGTTGATCAGGATTTTATGAATGTTGATTTCCTTTTGCAGCAGACTCCAGACGTTTAAACGCACTTCTATTTCTTTGGCTTTTAGTAAAGTATGTTTGTGGTTTTTCCATTGTTTGTCTTTGAGTTCGACATCTTTTAGCGCCAAAGTAAAATTCGGCAAACCGGTTAAAAATTTATACTGAAAATCGCCAATATGAAAATCACCGTTTATATTATCGTTGATTTTAGTATTGATTTTGGCCATGATCTCGGTTTTGTTCCGATTAAAATAAATCGATAGTCCCGCACCGGCAATTAAAACTAATGCAATAAGTCCCAAAACAAAAAAGCCAAACCATTTAGCGTATTTTTTAAAACGTGCCGACTGTAAAAATTGTTTTATTTTATGTAAAGTTGCTGCCATCTGGACGAATTTTCTTAATCATTAAAGATAAGATAAAAATTGGTGTCATTTTAATATTTTGGTTTTCAATTTATTAAGATGCAAAGGCTTGTGAATTACAGACATGAAAATTATATAACTATTGACAATGCATTTATAATCAAAACTAATTTGGGAATGGTGTTTCATTCGTATTTAATTTTTAAATTTGTACTCTAGTTTGAAGATTAATAATTCAGACATAATTTAAACCTAAGATATTATGGCATTAGCAATAACAGATGCTACTTTTGACGAAGTAGTTTTAAAATCAGATAAACCAGTAATGGTAGATTTTTGGGCAGCATGGTGTGGTCCTTGTAGAATGGTTGGTCCAATCATTGACCAATTGAGCGATGAGTACGCAGGTAAAGTAGTTGTTGGTAAGGTAGATGTAGATGCAAACCAGGAATTCGCTGCAAAATATGGTGTGCGTAACATACCAACCGTTTTGGTTTTTCATAACGGTGAAGTTGTAGGTAAACAAGTAGGAGTTGCTCCGAAACAAACTTACGCAGATAGTTTAGACGCTTTGTTGTAATCGTAAGATTATAATTGATATAAAAAAGGTTTGGCGAAAGTCAAGCCTTTTTTATTGGATAAAGGTTTTTTTTTGCCACGAATTGCACGAATTTTCACTAATTGAAATGGCTTGAATTGTTGTCTTTTAACCACAAATTACACAAATTTTCGCAAATTAAAATGTTTGAAAGTTAGGATCGATTTTTTGACAAAGATTGGGAGGATTAAAATGATTTTTTATCTGTAGCAAGATAAAAAATTTGTGAAAATTTGTGCAATTTGCGGTAAACCTTTTTTTAAGCACAATCAAAATAAAATTAGTGCAATTGCTTCGCCTGCTCCCTTCGGTCGGGTAGTGGCAACCCTTTTTTCTAAAACACGATTGTAAAAGTAGTTCCGGAATCTGGTTTTGAAACGACTTCGATTTTAGCATTGATTGCCGTTGCCAGATCGCGGATTAAATGCAGGCCCAAACCAGATTTGATTCCGATGACTTCTGAGTCGTCATAAAGGGCTTTAAATTTTTCCTGTGTTCCGCCCGGGCCGTTGTCGGTTATGGAAAGAAAGGTTTGATTGTCTTTTTGCCAGGCTTTCCAGATTATTTTTCCGTTTTCCGTTTTGTCGAGTGCTTTTATGGCGTTTCCGGTTAGGTTTCGGATGATGGTTTTTAGGTAATTTTCATCAGTATTTAAGATGAGGTTTTCAGGATCTTCAAAGGAGATTTCGATGTTTTCTACGCTTGAGAAATGCTTTTGGGTTTCTTCAAATAAAACAGCAATCGGAAAAGGATGAAACTGCGGTTTAAAGTTCTCCATCTGTCCTTTGCTCCACAACAAAATATCTTCCATAGACGATAATAAATTCTCAGCTCCTGAAATTACTTTGCTCTGCATTCTTAAAGCCGTCGCCTCATCAATCAGTTCCGGGTTTTCTTTTTGAAGATGCAAAAAGTGAATTAAATTCGAAACCGGACTTCTCAAATCGTGATTTAAAATCGCAAAGAAACGGGCTTTTGTCTTATTCGCTTCGTCTAATTCGGCATTCAAAAGCTGTAATTTCTGATTGGTTTTCTTTCGGTTTTGACTTTGTTTGAATAATAAAAGAAGAATAATGCCAACCAGTGCCAACCCGGAAATGAGGAAAATACGCTGTTTTTTAGCATCTGCAATCTGAATGTTTTTGATGGTATTTTGAGCCGAGAGATTTTTAATTTCCTGACCTTTAGCTTTGTTTTGAAAACGGGCTTCGGCATTGGCAATATTCTGTTTTGCCGATTCGAGCATCATTTCGTCACTGGCTTTGCTGTAAATCTCGTTGTATTTGTAGGCTTCTTTCCAAAGTCCTAACGCTGCATAACTTTGCGATAGTTTTTTATTGATGTTGACATACGATTCTTTATCATAGGTATAAGCATTTTTTGAGGCCAGCGTCAGGATTTCGATAGCTTTTTTATAATCTCCTTTTTCATATAAAACCCTTCCCATAACAGCATTGGCTTCCATAATAATATCATCGTCATTTGATTTTTGCCCGAGTGAAACTGCTTTTTTAGCGTAATAATAAGCGGCATTGGTCTGGCGTTCGTTTACGTAATATTCAGACAGGCTTCGGTTGGCAAAACTCAAATTCAGAAATAATGAATCTTTAACGGTTGGATAGGTATAAATCAGCTTGTAATATTTTTGAATGCTGTCTAATTTTTTCATCGGAACAAAACACTGCAAATAATAATTGCACAAAAAAGCACTCACGTAGGGTGAAGTTTTTACATAAGGCTTTGCTTCATTTAAATATTCGAGTGCTTTTTCATATTGTTTCATTTTGGTGTAAGCCGCCGCAATTTGACTGTACGAAATTCCGGTATTTTCTGTATTCGCAACACTCTGTGAAATTTGCTTTTTGAAATTGATTGCTTTTAACTGATAATCAATAAAGGTTTCGTATTGGGCATTGTTGAGGTAATATTCAGCTATGCTTCCGTAAAGAACGGCTTTTGTATAGGTGTTTTTTGTGGTGTCCAGTACTTTTTTTACGTAGTTGGCCAGCGCTTTGTTTTTAGCCGTTTCATTCAGCGCATAATACATATAATTAAGACGTGATAATGCAATGGTCAAATTTTTAAGATGCCTGGCTTTTTTAGCATACTTCAGTGATGATTCATAATTGACTAAGGCTTCTTTGTATTGATTGTTGCTGAACTCATACGCATAACCTTTAAAATAATAGAATTTACTCAGAAAGGCCGGATGCTTTTGTGAAAGGTTTATTCCTTTTTCGGCAACCGCCAAAAGTGCTGAATAATGTTCTGCACTTTGAATTTCATTACAATATTTTACCCAGGCAAAAAGTTTTTGTTCGGTAGTTTTAAATCGTACTAAATTGGGTTCCGGCTGTGCAAAGGCAGCGCATGTTATAAAAAGCAATAACAGGAATCCCAGTTTTTTCATGAAATAAAGTTTAGGTTTTCTTTATAACTTCTTCCCACCGGAATAGCGATATTGTTGTTTAAAATGATTTCTGATGTATTTATTTTTTGGATAAACTGTTTCTGCACTGCAAAACTTCTGTGAATTCGGATGAAGGACTGAAAATGATCTTCCTTCAAAAGATTTCCGATACTCGATAAAACACAATGTCTTTTTTTATTGGTAATAATCAAAGTGTAGTCTTTTAAGGCTTCGAGGTATAGAATTTCGTGCAGTTTTACTTTTGTCTGTTCGTGACCTTCTTTGATATAAATGGTGTCGCCGCCAATGCTGGCTTCAAAAAGAGAGGCTTTGAGTTTTACTTCCATAAACTCTTCAATTCGGCTTACGGTTTGTGAGAAACGATCTAGTTTTAAGGGTTTTACGATAAAATCAAGGGTTTCAATTTCAAAACTTTCTACCGCATGTTCCGGATGTGCGGTTATAAAAATACATACCGGAATTTCCAGTGCTTTTTTTCGGAACTCAATTCCGCTTAAACCCGGCATATCAATATCGAGAAATAAGATATCAAGATCTGTGGTGTCAATAAAAGGAAGCGCCTCTTCAGTCGATTCAAAAACGCCCAAAATATCCAGAACAGGAAATTTTTTAGCAAACGATACTACCGTCAGCCTGTCAATTTCGTCGTCGTCAATAATAATACAGGTGTATTTTTTGGTCATTTATTTGATTTTTGCGTCGTCTGTCTATTTAAAATGTCGTCTGTCTATTAGTGGTTTTTAGGCCGATTTTAATCCTGCAAATTTGTCTCGTAATACTTCATCAGCGAAAAATAAACAAGCTTTTGACTTTTACAAAAATAATGCTATTGAATTAAATAAGAACCATTTAATAAATTTTTAAACTAAATTATTATGAAAATTTTAAAAACCATTTTGACGCTTTTTTCTATCGCAATTTTCGCTGCTTCTTGCAGTAGTGATGATGGAGTTGACGGAACTAACGGAGTTGATGGACAGCCAGGGGCACCCGGAGCAACAGGAACGGCAAATGTTATTTATAGCGCATGGATAAATGCTCCGACAGCCGTTGCAGAAACGGTAGACGGAACTTCCGGAATGTCTACAACAATTAATGCACCGCAATTATCAGCTGATATTCTTGCAAAAGGGACCGTATTGGTGTACGTGTCTTTTGGATCGGGAACATTCGCAGTACCTTATACCTCGACTGCAGGCGGATTTGTGAATACAATTACCGCTATTTCTTCTCTTACAAAAATCAAATTATTCCGCTTTAGACATGATCAGGCAGCAACTGTAAACATTCCAACCTCACTATCATGGCGCTATATTTTGATTCCGGGTGGCGTTGCCGCTGCAACAGCAAAAACTGCTAAACCAGATTATACTAAAATGAGTTACGAAGAAGTTTGTGCGCAGTTAAATATTCAGCCTTAATTTTTTGAACAACAATAAAAACAGATAAGAACACTAAAAAATATATTATTATGAAATCTTTAAAAACCCTTATTACCCTTTTAGCAGTTACCTTATTTACCATTTCCTGCAGCAGTGACGACGACAAACCAGAGGCAATTCAATATAATGAAGAAAATCCTTTAGACGCTTATATGGCGGGATCTGGTTTCAGCCAAAAAGCGGTAGACGTAAAAAATTCAGGAATTTATGAATATGGCTTTAGTTTTAAACCAACCGTAACCGGTAAAATTAACGCGTTAATTGTAAAAATTCCAGACGTAAACAGTGCGTTAAGAATAACTGTTTGGGATGCAGCAACGAAGACAGTTATAAAATCGGAAACTATAAATGTTCCGACAGCGAATGTTACCGTAGAAAAAAGTATTACTCCAATTACTTTAACAAAAGACAAAGAATACTTTTTCACCGTAAACAGCGACGACTGGATTAACAGAACAAAAACCGACGGATCTGCTGCGACTTATCCTATAGTAGCAGGAAACATTACGATTACAGGTTATGCTTATATCTCAAGTACGGCGGCAGAAACTATTTTTCCAACCAATGCGCGTAATACCTATTACGCAGGTGATATGACTTTTAAATTTCAACAAACGGAGTAATTTGTTTTTGGATAGTTTGAATTAGTAAGTTTTGAAAAGGTCTGGCAATCGTCAGACCTTTTTTTAGCATTAAGGGTTTTCAATTTTTTTTCGCCACGAATTCACGAATTATTTTAAAATTAATTAATATAAAATTCGTGAATTCGTGGCGGTTTTTTTTAAACAACAGACAGAATGTCTTCCAGAACCAATCCTTTTTTTTATTTTTAACGAATCTTATATTTCTTAAAAATGAAAATCCGCTACAGCTTTCTTTGTCTTTTTACTTTTATTACAATTGGTTTTTCGCAATCCAAACAAAAAGGGAATCCTGTTTTAGAAAATGGCGTTTCAGAGCAAATGGCTATTTTTCGCAAACAGCAAATCTCGAATGTTTCTTATGGATTGTCTTTTGAGATTCCGAATCAGAAAGAGCAGGATATTATTTCCACTTTAAATTTAGAATTGACTATCTCAGATTTAAGCCAGCCTTTGTATTTGGACTTTAAGGAGAAATCTGCGAATATAAAATCAGTTTTGGCAAACGGAAAAAACATTGCCATTTTGCACGAAAAAGGACATATTGTTATTCCGGTTGAAAGTTTAATTTCAGGAAAAAATACCATTACCATTTCTTTCATCGCAGGCAATTTATCGCTGAATCGTAACGACGATTTTTTATACACTTTATTAGTTCCGGATCGCGCCAGTACTTTATTTCCGTGTTTTGACCAGCCGGATATAAAAGCGACCTATAAGCTGAGTTTGACCGTGCCAACAGACTGGTCGGTTTTGGCTGGAGCTGATGTAAAAGAGAAGGTTGAAAAAGGCGATTTTACAGCTTATACTTTTGGAGAATCAGACAAAATGAGTACCTATTTGTTTTCTTTTGTGGCGGGGAAATTTAAAAGCGTAACACAAAAACCCGGCAATTTAGAAATGACCATGTTGTATCGCGAAAATAATCCGGAGAAGATTCAGGTAAGTACCGATACGATTTTTAAACTACACCAACAATCGTTAGAATTCTTAGAAAAATATACTAATTACAAGTTCCCATTTCAGAAGTTGGATTTTGCTTCGATTCCTGTTTTTCAGTATGGCGGAATGGAACATGTTGGGGCGATTCAGTACAAAGAATCGACTTTGTTTTTGGATAATAGCGCTACAGATAGTGAGAAATTAGACAGGGCAAAACTGATTGCCCACGAAACTTCGCATATGTGGTTTGGTGATTTGGTAACGATGAAATGGTTTGATGATGTGTGGATGAAAGAAGTGTTTGCGAATTTTATGGCAGACAAAATCATGAATCCGATTTTCCCGAAAGTGAATCATAATTTGCAGTTTTTTAGTGCGCATTATGCCAACGCTTACGCGGAGGATCGCTCTTTGGGTACACATCCGATTAAACAGCATTTAGCCAATTTGAAAGATGCAGGTTCGCTTTACGGCGCCATTATTTACAACAAAGCACCAATCATGATGCGTCAGTTAGAAGCTTCAATGGGAAAAGAAGCCTTCCAAAAAGGAATTGAAAAATACATTAAAAAATACGCCAACGACAATGCCGACTGGAATAATCTGGTTGAAATTCTGGATGCCGAAACGCCGCTCGACATGCAAAAATGGAGTCAGGTTTGGGTGAATAAATCGGGGAGAGCCATTTTTAGCAATAAAATAGAATATGATGCTAAAAACAAAATCAAGAAGTTTGAAATAGAGCAAAAAGCAGAAGATAAATCAGGAAATGTCTGGCCTCAGGTTTTTCAGGTTGGGTTGGTTTACGCGGATAATGTGAAAGTCTTAAACGTCAATATAAAAGAGAAAAACCTTCTTTTGAAAGAAGCTGTTGGGCTTGAGAAACCGATACTTGTTGTTTACAATTACAATGGTTTTGGATACGGTGTTTTTCCGCTTGACGGGAATCACTTAGAAGCTATTTCAAGTTTGAAAGATGAGGTTGCAAGAGCTTCTTCTTACAGCAATCTTTATGAAAAAACTTTAATTGGAAACATTCCCCCGATCAAAGCTTTTGATTGTTTCTTGAAAGGAATTCAAACAGAAGAGAATGAATTGGTTTTAAAAATTGCTTCCAATAATTTGAATTCAGTTTTTTGGAAATTCCTTACAGAGAAGCAACAGCATAAAGTTCAGCAACAACTTGAGACTATCTTATACGAAAGATTGCAAACGAATTTGACCAGTAATATCAAAAAGACGTTATTCAATTTATTTAGTTCCATTGCCTATTCTGATTCGGCGAAAGCCAAATTATACCAGATCTGGAATAAAGAAACTGTGATTCCGAATTTGAAATTAAACGAAGACGATTACACCAATATCGCGATGAATCTGGCAATTTTTAAACATGAAAAGGCAGATGAAATTTTGAATAAAACAAGAACAACCATCACCAATCCTGACAAACAAAAGCGATTTGAGTTTTTATTACCTTCATTATCCAAAGACGAATTGGTTCGTGGCGCTTTTATGGAATCCTTAAAAGACGATAAAAACAGAGAAAAAGAAGCGTGGGTTTCGGTTGGTCTGGCGAATATTCATCATCCGTTGCGTCAGGAAAGTGCACAGCAATATATCCGATTTTCATTAGATTTGACAGAAGAAATTCAGCACACCGGAGACATTTTCTTTCCGAAAGACTGGCTGAATAATACGATTGGGAAATATTCGTCGAAATATGCTTTTGATGAAGTGCAGCGTTTCTTAAAAGAAAACCCTAATTTTAGTCCGATATTAAAACGAAAATTATTTCAGGCGACAGACGGTTTGTACCGCGCCCAAAATATTAAAAAAGAAACCGAATGAAAATTGAATCGGAAATAGAGAAAGTCTCCAGTTTTCAGCATCTCGAAATGCTGGCGAATCAGGTTGTGGAAGGTTTTATATCCGGAATGCACAAGAGTCCGTTTCATGGATTTTCGGCTGAATTTGCCGAGCATAAAGTCTACAACGCAGGAGAAAGCACCAAACATATCGATTGGAAATTATTTGCCAAAACGGATCGTTTGTACACGAAACGTTTTGAGGAAGAAACCAATTTACGCTGTCATCTTATTGTCGATAATTCGTCGTCGATGCATTATCCGGAACTAAAATCGAATCAGCCTTTTTATGAAAAGAAGATTGGTTTTGCGGTTTTGGCGTCGGCAGTTTTGATGAATATTTTAAAGAAACAACGCGATGCCGTTGGATTAAGCGTTTTCTCAGACAGCTACGAATATTATGCTCCCGAAAAAGGAAGCGACCGTCACCATAGAATGCTGCTCAATAAACTGGAACAATTATTAGAACAACCAAAAGTCAAAAAAAGCACGGATACTATTACGTATTTGCATCAGATTGCAGAGAAAATGCACCGCCGTTCGATGATTATTTTGTTTACCGATATGTTTCAGTCCGAAGACGACGAAAAGCTTTTTAATGCGCTACAACATCTAAAACACAACAAACATAAAGTAGTTTTGTTTCATGTGGTTGATCATGAAACCGAGTTGAAATTCGATTTTGATAACACACCAAGGAAGTTTATTGATGTAGAATCAGGTGAAGAAGTATCGATTTTTGCTGATAATGTCAAAATAGAATATGAAAAAAGGGCAGAAGCGTACTTTAAAAACCTGGCTTTAACCTGCGCGAAGAACCAAATTAAGTACGTTCCGGTGAATGTCGGTGATAATTTTGAAAAAATCCTGACTACATATTTAGTTGAAAAACAAAACTTTGGCTAAGGATTTAAAAATATATTTAATTTTTTTTAGCAAAACACTTGCAGAAATGAAATTCTGTACTATCTTTGCAACCGCAATAACGCAGAGGTTTGGTAGTTCAGTTGGTTAGAATACATGCCTGTCACGCATGGGGTCGCGGGTTCGAGTCCCGTCCAGACCGCAATATTGGGGAAAGCCTTTCTTTTAAGAAAGGCTTTTTTGCCCAAAAACGGTATCTAAGATTAGTTGTGTTGTTTGCTACGACTTTGTAACTCGTAGCTGGTTTAGTAGTTAGACCAATGAAAAGCTTTCCACTTTTGTGGATGGCTTTTTTGATTTACGACACTTTTGTTTTAACCGCAAAGGGCGCTATCGGGATACGCAAAGTCCGCAAAGTTTTTTTAAAGCTTTGCGGACTTTGTTCTTTATAATGATTTATTGAATTGGATTTTAAACATAGCCCGTGGTTTCAACCACGGGGGCACAATCATGAATACAATCCGGAATCCCCGTGGTTGAAACCATGGGCTATGTTAAGCAAGATGATGGATGTTTCTGTACGAAAAACCTTTGTCAAAGTTTCAAACTTTGACAAAGGTTTGCGTATTAAATTAGAATTTGGCGCCGATGCTTCGGGATAAAATATTGGAATTTAGGGAATTAAAATTTTCTCAATTTTAATTCCCTAAAACCCTTGCAGAATCAAAGTTCTATCGTATTTTTGCAATCACAATAACGCAGTTGGTTTGGTAGTTCAGTTGGTTAGAATACATGCCTGTCACGCATGGGGTCGCGGGTTCGAGTCCCGTCCAGACCGCAATATTGGAAGAAGCCTTTCTTAACGGAAAGGCTTTTTTGTTTTTAGATGCTTCTTAAAATTAACAAAAAAAGATAGTTAAGTTTCAGAATTTACATTTTATTATTTTTCGAATAAAATTATCTGTTCAGTTTTGGCGAAGTTCTTTTTACTTCTTTTGCTATTTTTAGCCAAGATTGTATTCCCTAATCCGTTACCTTGGGATTTTACAAAGATCAATTTTTAGTAGATACGCATAACTGCCCTATTTTTTTCTTCAATTGACCATTGAACCTGCCATGCTCTACCGTCAATTTGATCAATCATGATAAAATTATATATATTGGTTGTTGGATAAAGAAAAAATCTACCATTTTTCTCTTCTTCTTTATTTACTAGAGATATGTCCGATAGTGTCGTTTCAAACCTGTTTTCGTTTTCAGTGCTCCATTGAACTTGTCGCATCTGTCCGTTTCTTGTGTTTAATTTTATAAATGTATACATATTTCTTGTCGAAAAAAGCCTATATACAACAGTGCTATCTGTAGAAATGTTTTGAATAGGAGCTTGTGATGTACTTTGAGCAAACGAAATCGTTGCAAATAATACAAAAAACAGTGTGATTAATCTTGTTTTCATAATTATTATATAGTTAGGTCTTGAATTCCTGATGGGTCATTATATATTAACCACTAAATAAGTGCTAATATACAAGCAGTTTAAAGCAAGTTTTAATGCTCGAAAGAACTTATAAGCTTTAATACGAAATAATTACTTAAATGCTTAGAATTATTGCTATCAGGCGTATTTCTAACAAGTAAAAGAATTAAGAGCTTTAGGACTTGTGTTAGGCGTTCTTAGTTTGTACTATGGATAATCGTTCTTGTGTCTTAATTGTTATTTTACTTATAGTCGTTTATAGTATTAAGCTAATTTAGCTAATAAATAATACCCTTATTATACTAAACGCTCTATTTTTAATTTAAGAGCTTGATATAGTTCGTTTTTGTAATCAATTTTTTTGTCTAAAAACATTTCGTAATTTTTAATAAAGGCTTTAGTTTTTGTGCTTCTATTTGTAGAGGTGTTGGAAAGGTCAAATTTTTCCAGTTCTTTGTGAAAACCACTTCTCTTTATTGTTTGAAATTTTAAGTGTTTTTCAGTATCTCTCTTGCTAATTTTATCAAAATCGATTATTTTTTCTTCTGAAATTAAATCTACAAATTGTATTTTTTCGAGACGTTCTATCAATTTATTGTTTAGTTTTTTCCAATTTTTAATTATGTCATTAATGGTTCGGGCATTTTCTTTAAAAAAGGGTATTCCTGAAACTTTTTTAATAACTATTTCAAAACGGAAAAAGAAGAATTTCTTATGCACGTTTATTTTAATTGGGTCAGTACCAAAGTTTTTATTGTTTTTGTTGATTTCTAAATATTTTTCATAAAATTTATATTTGATGTTGTTCTCCTTTTTTTCTTTATTTTTTTTGCCCTTAAAATAAATTGTTGTGTCCTCAACTTCTCTTCTAAAACTGCGATACTTTACAAAACAATTTATTAATTCTTTAAGTTTAGATTTTAATAAAAGTGTTACTCCGATTTCTAATTGTTTTACTTTTGCATTTAATAAATCTTCTTCTTTGATGCCGATTTTAAGACTTAAAAGGTTTATGCAATCTATAAATTGATATAAGGACAAATTTTGTCTTGTATTTCGTCCAAAATACCATTTTCTTATACTCCCATTGAAACCAATTGTGCATTTATTTTTTCCATAATCGTAATATAATAACACGTTTATATGAAATGGATTTTTAACGCCTGATTTTTCATTTACAATTCTACGGCTAAAAATACATCTATTGGGATATTTGCTTTTACGATAACTATCAAGTGACCAATAATTTTTCACGGGTGTAAATTCTGATATTTTTACTTTAATTCTATCCATGATTTAATTATTTTTTTTGAATAAATTTTTCTAAGTCTGTCCGTCTAATCAGTATTTTTCCATTGACAATTTTTTGATTACTTTTCAAACCTTTTTTTCTGTATCCATCAATGATTTTTCTGCTTAATCCAAACTCGGTTTCAATATCGTGTATAGATAACCATTCTTTATTGTATTCAGGACGTTCTGATAATTCCAATAATAGTTTTCTCGTTTCAATAGCAAGCTTTACAAGGTTGCTATAGGCTTTTTTCTCAATTAAAATCTGTGTATTCATAGTTTTAAGTTTTATACTTTCTATATATAATACCAGAATAACAATATTTTTGTTTTGTAAAATTCTATAATTAACATTTTTGATTTATAAAAAACAGTAAATCAAAGTGTTATAAAACAAAAAAAACGGCTTTAGTAGCCGTTTTCCTTTTTCAATAATTATATTTTTTTAAGATGCGTAAAGTTTAAATAAAAAATGATGCAACATAAATTCATTTCCGTTTCGTGTATGTTTACTTGTAAAAGTAAAATTATTATTTTCAATAGAATCTAATTCTATTCCATTTTGGATTAAATCTCCATTTGGAGATAAGTCAGTTCCAGTATTTAACTTTGAAATTATAGAGTTTTTTATCTTATCAACTTCTCCTTCTAATACAAATCCTAACATCCCTCCAAAAGTATTAAACTGAGCGTACTTACCGTTAAAGTGTCTATATACTCCTCCATCTTTTTTTGATTTATTATAAACATATTCATTTATGGAAACAGTGCTATTTGTTAAGTTTTTACATTCAACCGAATAATATTTTAGCGTTTCTTTTTCAATATCAATCCAATCACTATGCTGAAATTTTATATCATAAAAACCTGGTTGATTATATTTAACTTTAGGCTCAAGATTAATTATAATTCCTTCAATGAAAATTCTTTTATCTTTTGTTTCAAACCAATTGTTTATATAATCCTTAATTAAGTCTTCGATATGTTTTCTTTTTGTTTTCTTTTTTTCAATTTCAATTAACGTAGTTAATTCATCAAAGTCAAATTCTTTATAGAATTTTAATAAATGAAAATGTATTAGTTTAATCCAAAATTCATCATCTTTGATTCTTTTTTTTCTACTACTATCAGGAAGGATATAGGTTTTTGGTAATCGAATATATTCTCTGTCCATATTTATATTCGATTTAATATTTCCTGACCATCTTCGAAGGCTTTAGTTTCGGTCCAGTTTGTATTATCATCTTTACGAAGTATATAAATACAATTTTTACCGAATATTCTTTCCTGAGAAGCTAAGAAGTTTTCACTTGGATTTTGTATAAAAATCTCATTTATAATAAATTTTGAAACTTTTTCGGTTGTTACTTTTTCATTTTCAGAATTAAAATAAATTCCAAAAACAACAAGTTTAAACTCAGTATAATGATGATGTTTAACAATGATCCTATTTTCGAAATAAACTTCTATAGATTCAAGAAGAGCTATTTCGAATTTTTTTAATTCAGCTTTATTAACCTTATCTTTTTTCGTAAAAAAATCATTTATTCTTAGTCTGTCTATAAAATTAATTTTATATAAAGAAAAAATTAAATCATTAATTTTTTTTTCGACCTTATCGGTGTACTTAATTTTTTGAACAGCTAAATTTTTGCTTATTTCAGTTATCTCAGTTACTAAGGTGTCATCTAAAACTTTTGGAATTGGAATCATTTTAATATCATCAATTCCAATTCTAGGAAACGAATCGAGAACTCTTTTTCTTAGGTATTGATTAATAAAGTAATCACATAATTTTGAATTTAAAATAGCAGAAATTAAATAGTATAATTCTGGATTAGCTAACTTTAAAATATATACAGAAAAATCAAAATAATTTTTTTCACTTGAGTAAACAGCCCTTAAATTGTTTCCCAATCTTGATAAAATTATTTTTTCTCCAGTATAAATATCTTCGGTTCTAGGTCTATGAAAATTTTCTAAGTTATTTATATATCTTAAACCACTAGAAATATAGAAAGGATTAAGGTCTTTAGGTTTAATATAGCAAGTGTTATAGTCTAGTTTTTTTTCATCACTAAAATATTTTTCTACAAATGAATTCAATAATTTATGTTTCGATTTATCATCTAGTTTTTTCCAATCATTTTCATCAAGATTAAACTCTTTTTTTCTAGCATCTTCACCCCAAATTTCAAATCCTCGATGGATAAAACTTTCACCTTTTTTATCACATTGAATAAAATCATTAAGCGTTTTATTATTCGCTATTTTTTTTAACAAGAGTTTGTCAAATTCATTTCCAATTAAAAAATCACGCAATCTAATTTCTTCTTTGATTATACTTTCTTGACTAATTTCAATTACTTTGTCTTCCTGTATGATTAGTAGTTCAAATGGTTTTTCAGAAAATAACCCCATTTCAACTGGATAATATTCAATTATATTTTTATTTGTAATATTATTAAATATTAAAGCATTTACACTTTCTTTAGCATTTTCAAAAAGTATATTTTTTACTTTAGATAATTCATATATTTTTTCAATCCCATAGTTTTCATAAAAGTATCTTTGGAATTTTTTAGAATTATCATTATAAAAATTCGAATTATTTGAGACGAAACCAAAACGAGTATTTTCGTTGCTCCAATCTTTTATTTTCATTAAAAAACATTGTGAAATTTGGTGCTTTCCAACAATTTCCTTTGCTTTTAATTCTTTTCCTAAATAATTTACTAAATATTCATTTAAAAACTCAACTTCTTCATCACTGGATTTGATTTCAAAAAAAGGTGGGTTTCCAACTATATAGTCAAATTTTTTATCAAAAAAAGGAGCTTCTTTAGTATCTAATGAATTATGACAAATAATATTTTCAAAAAATGAATATTTTTTAAATAACCGAACTTCATTTTCATTCTTTAACTCAGCTGAAATAAATTCTTTTATTTCTTCAGGGTCTAAATCTCTAAATATTTGTAATGATAAAGAAAAAATTGTAAATCTCTGTGCAATAGATTTTTTTTCAATTCCAAAAATATTTTCAGAAAGTAATTTAATTCTATGTTCTATTTTTTCAGATACTTTTTTTGCACTACAAGGATTGTTCTCGAGAAGTTTTTGAAAAGCAACAATTAAAAACATTCCAGAACCACATGATGGATCTAATACTTTGCCTATTTTTTGAATTGGGATAACATCATCAATTATAAGTTGAGCTAATTTTTTTGGTGTATAAAAAATCCCACTTTTTTTCTGATCTTCTTTTAAAAAGATTTCATAAATATAACTTATAAATTCTACGGGGATAATGCTGAATTGAAAATCAAAAAGCGAAAGTTGTCCATTTAGTGTAGTTCCAGAGATTGAATGATAAATTAAGTCTAATACATTATCATTAAGATAATCAACGCTTATCTCGGGAGTTACGAATAGATAATTATTAAAAATTTCATTAATTATCTTAAATAAGTGATTAATCTTTTTAGCTTCCTTTTTTATTAATAAGTCCTTGTACGATAATGGGTTGTCTATAAAGTGGTGTTCGTAAAAAAAAGAATTTATAATATGATTGTCTTCTAAATATTTAATGTATAAAGTTCTATCGATTAAGGCTTGAACAATATCTTCATTTTTAGTTTCGGTAAATAAATCTTTTTTTAAGTTTTCGAGTGTGTAAACAAGTTCTTTATCAATAGTTTTTGATTTCTTAATTTTATCAATAAAGTTTTTATAATTTAACCAAAATGCACCACTATCAAATTCCCATTTATTTATCTTATCTAATTTATCGTTATCAGTAAAATTTCCAGAAAAAGTATCAATCTTATAATTATATATTTCTGATATAGGAGATGTTTTGGCATAAAAAAGATCCAATATAAAATTATCTGCAAACAGGTTAGTTTTGTTTGGTTCTTGAAGAGAGAAAATTAAATCAGCTTTATCTTCGTTCCAGATATATTTTCTAATCTCTTTAAATTCTTTATGAGATAGGGTTTTAGTGATTAAATAAAATGAAGTTTTAGTTTGAGGAGGGCATTCATAAAAAAAGATGTGATTCTCAATTTTTTCAGACAGAACCTTATCGGTTTCAAAAAAAACCTTTTTTAATTTTAAATTATCTTTAAAATTAAATCCTTTTGAAAGAAAGAAATCTTTTATAGTACTCATTTAAAAGGATAATGGATTGATATTTAAGGGCTTATGGATGTTATTTTGTTGTTTTCATCCTAACCAACAAATATAGAAGTTAATTTTTACAATTCATAAATTAAAAAGTTAATAGGTGATTATATTAGAAAATTTATGTTATTCCTTAATTCTAAGTTTGTTTTGATTGCAACTATTTTGAAAGACAATGAAGGATTTGATTTAAGAACTTTTATTTTTAATATGTAGTGTGTTAAAAATTGCTTAAATTGTTGCCTTAACAAGTAATCTTCTAAAATATGTCAAATTTCACGGTGCGAGTTGAATTACACACAGGACACAAAACATACGATCCATTAGATAGTAAGGATTATGATAATTTACATACAGCTATGAAAGCGGAAGGATTTTCAACAACAATTAAGATAGATAAGATTTCTTATCATTTACCAAGGGCAGAATATAACAAAGTTACTGACAACAGCAAAGACGAGGTTATGAATGCAGCAAAAAGAGCTTGTGCAAAAACTGGTAGAGAATATTCGTTATTAATTACTGAAGATATAAATCCAAGAGGTATCTTTAATTTGAAACATGTTTTAAAATAAAACTTAAATCGGAATTATGTTTGCTGTATATGTTTATAAAAGGCATTTTAAAGCAATGTTTTGATTTTAAGACTTAGTTGTACTCTTTTTTTAAATTAGATTAGAGAAATGGAGCTTTTTGTTTTTATATTTTTTTCTTTATTATAGTTTTTGAATCATTTAGAATTGGTATTGATATTTCAATTTTATAAGTTCCTTTGTTTTCAAATTTATTATTAAGATATATTTCTATAATATTGTTATTGCTCATAAAATTGTAATAGTCCTTAGTCTTTTCTACAAGTTTAAATTCGGATTTGGTTAACTCAAGGATGATATCATCTAATAGTTTTTTGTCTGAAAACTCAAAAGAAGTTGTTCTTACATCATTTCCAATTCCATTATCTCTCGCAATATAACTTTCTATATGCTGATTAGAATTTATGTAAGAATACCATTCGTCAACAGGCTCTAAGTTTTTTGGATAATTAACTAATTTCCAATCAGAATTTAAAATTGTAGAAATTTTATCAGAAGAAGTTTTAGATATTCGAAGCAAGTCAGATATTTTTGTCAATAGATTAATTTTTTTAATCGTATTGGTTTTTGAGTTAGAAATATTGTTTAGAGGGTTTGTTTTTTCAGGAACAATTACTCTCGTTTCTGTATTCTCTGATAAGTATCTACCGTTATTTTTTTTGTTTATAATAACATTGATTGAATAGCAATTTTGTGGCAGAGGATAGTCATTGTCAGATTTCGTTTGTATCGTTACAATTCTATTACCATCTTCATACATTGAATTAGTTGAAGGTTTTCCTTTTAAAACAAATCCTTGATAAGTTAAGTTCTTCCTGATCCTGTTTAATAAGTCTTTATCGTCAGAAATAAAATTTGTAAACCAAAACGTTTGTTGAGTGTTTAAATCCATTTTACCACACTTTTTTAGGACTTGTTTCTGCTTGTCTTTATTGAATGTAAATGTATATCGTTCTGTAACAAAACCTCTTTCCGATGTGTCCTGAATAGGTGGTTGTAATTTCCAAGTATATTGCAATTCATTAACCATTTCTTCTGCGTTTAGCTCAGAAATTTCTAATAAATCTTTTAGATTATTGACTTGTGAATTACCTTGAATAGTTGAGGAAATAACAATTAAAATTGTAAATATTAAACGTTTCATATGATTACTTTTCAGCTAAAATAATAAAAAAGTATATTATATGCGGTTTATTTTATGAGGTAAATTATATGCGGTAAAATTTCAAATTTCGTTTAATGGAAAATTTGGACAAAGATATCGACACTATAATCCTGCAAATTGCTGAAAAGATTAAAGCATTAAGAAAAGAAAAAGGTTTCACTAGCTATGAAACCTTTGCCTTCGAATACGATATTAATCGAGTTCAATATTGGAGAATTGAAAAGGGTAATAATATTACGCTTAAAACCCTTATCAAAGTTCTCGCAATTCATAATTTAACACTGAATGAGTTTTTTAAAGATTTGTGATTTTGAGCATTTTCCATTGTTTAGTTTTTAGAGTTAAAATTTACATTATTCATTATGTTTTTCATCTGAGTAACATCTACACCAGTATATGAATAAGTTTGGCTTAGCTTTTTATGTCCCATCATTTTTGAGATATAAAATACATTTACATTATTATTTAGTAAAGTAGTGCCAAAGGTGTGACGAGCAAGATGGAAATGAAGTGTTTTTTTTATTTCAGCAATTTCTCCAATTGTTTTTAAATATCTATTTACAGTTTGGTTTTCTATCGGAGGGAAAATGCTTTCATTATCTTCTCTTTGATTATAAAATTTGCAGATTATTTTTTTTGCATTTACATTAACTGGCACTTTTAAATCGACATTGGTTTTAATTTGTTTTAAAGTAATTATTCCATTTTTATAGTTTTCTTTTTTCAAAGCAACAACATCGCTAAAACGCATTCCAGTATAGCAACTGAAAAGAAACATATTTCTGGTTAGTTCTAGATGCTTTTTTAAAGAGAGATCACATTTGATAATTTGATTAATTTCAGGAACGGTTAAATATTCCTCTCTTGTTCTAGGAGAAACATTTTGTAATCCTTTCCAAGATTCGTTTTTTAGAGCATCTAATTTTACAGCTTCTTTCAAAGCCCTTTTCAGAAATTTAATCATATTGTATCTTCCACTATTGGTTTCAATTAAATAGTTGTCAAATTCAATCATAAAAGCGTAATCGATTTCTGAGAGTTTTAAATTTGGCTTAAAATCTTTCAATTTCTTGCCTAAGGTTACATAATGTATTTGGGTACTTTTTTTTATGGTAAGAAAATGCCTTTTACAAAATGATTCATAAAATTTAGAAAACAATAGCTCATCTTCTGAATCGGATTTCCCATTCCAGAAATTAGAAATTTCATCTTTAGAAAGTGATTTACCAAGGCTTTTGCTTTCTCGAATAAAGTCTTCAAGTTTTTGCTTCTTTTTTTTAATTACAGCATTTAGATTTCCAAAGCCTTTTCCAATACCTTGTTCGATGTTTTTATCCCAATACCTTTCTTCTATAAACTCAGAAGAAGAAAATTTTTGCGTTACATTATTGCGTTGCAATACAATGTGAATTGGACAAGTTCCATCTTTTCTAATTTTGTCCGTTCTTAAAACCGCTCGTACGGTAAAGTAGTTTGTTTCCATATAATATTATTTTGGAGTTATTGCTTTATTTAATAACTCTAGTAAGCTTTTTTTTCTCTCACGAAATTTCGGCTAAATTATATATAAAACCTTACAAATATTAAATAAACTTCTCATATTCTGATTGTTGTGTGTTTTTGCAATTTTTAAAGTTTAACATTTTCAGTTATTTATGTAAGTAAAAAACTATAAGAAATATCTAAAAAATAGCTTTGTAGAGCATGAAAAACTTGGAAGGCAGACTTTTTTTAATTCAATTGATCAATATATTTGTAATTGAAATTTATAGGAAACATCCCCTAGGACATTCCCCTTAAATTCTTAGCCTCTTTAAAGTATTGGATTTACTAACAATATATGGAGAAGTTCGAGTCCCGTCCAGACCGCTTAAATTTTAAAATGCCTTTCTTAACGGAAAGGCATTTTTGTTTTTTGGCTTAACCGCAAAAGGCGCTAAGATTTACGCATTCCGAAGCCTCGGGATGCAGGACTTTTTTAAAATTTTGTATTTCAACATAGCCCGAGGTTTCAACCTTGGGAGACGTATTGAGATGCTTTATATCGTCATTATACATTGCGCTCCCAAGGTTGAAACCTTGGGCTATGTTGGTAGCTTTGCGAACTTTGCGTTTTTAACCTTGCGAACTTTACGGTTAAATTTCTTTCTTATCTTTATAATAAGAAACCACAATAATGGAACGATCAACCTTCAAAATAGACAAGTACTACCTCACAAAAGTAGATGCTGATAAAAAAAGCATTTATTGTCACCATGATTTGATGGGAGAGTTGTTGGTTCCGACGCACAAACATGATAAAGCACAAATGCTTTATGCCGAAGGTGATGTGGTTTTTGTAACGACGGAAACGAAAAGCTATTTTTTACCGGCAAGACATTTTATCTGGATTCCGGCTGGCGTAGAGCATAGTATTCAGCCAAAGTCGGAAAATGTGATGATGCGAAATCTATATTTTCCGGTAGAGAAAGATGAAGATCTCTTTTATAAAAACGAAGGTATTTATCCGGTAAATAATTTACTGCTTCAAATGATGCTTTTTACCAATCAGTGGAATGGCGATTTAAAGAAAGGTTCTCCAAACTTTACAATTGCCAAAGCAATAAAAGCAATTCTTCCTCAAATTTGCACTAACAATCTGCCTTTGGAATTACCACAGCCAAAAGACAAACGACTAGGAAAAATACTTCGACATGTTGAGAATAATTTAGGAGAAACAATTCTCTTTTCTGAAGTTGCTCATGAATTCGGTTATAGCGAACGCTCTTTGTATCGCTTGTTTCAGAAAGATCTTAAAATGTCTTTTATTCAGTATTATACTATCAGAAGAATTTTAAAAGCAATTGAATTGCTGCTTGACAGAAAACTTTCGGTTAAAGAAGTGGCACAGGAAGTCGGCTATAGCAGTGTACCGACATTTAGTAATACGTTTTTTAAAATCCTTGGACAAAGACCTTCTGATTATTTAAATGGGGAAGATGTTTTGAAAAGCAGATAAAAAATTATTTCTCTCGCAGATTTTGGTGATTTAGCAGATAAAAAAGAAAAAAATCTGCCGACTCTGCTAAATCTGCGAGAGACTTTAAAATAATCACTGCCACTTCTTAATTTGCAATAAATTGTTTTCCAGTGTTTTAATATAGCGTTTTCGAAAATCACAATTTTAACATTTGTCCGAAATGAATATGTTATTGACTTTTTAGAATTATCAGTCAACAAAATAATATGGGAACTTTGCACCATAAAATTATTTATGTAATCATGTTCCTTAAAACAACAAATTCTACAGAAGATTGTTTTCTCAAAATCGGGCTGTTATTTCTAATTGTATTTACATTCAATAGTGTACAAGCACAGGAAATTCATTCAGTTTCATTAAATGAAGCTTTGAAACTAGCTAAAGAAAACAACAAAAAAATCCTCAGATCGCAATTAGAGGCGACGCTCTCAGAGCAAAACATCAAAGAAACAAAAGAACTTCGTCTGCCGGACATCGAATTAAACGGCGAGTATTCCCGAATTACCAATATCACTGAATTCAAAGGAAACGGTTTCCTGAACGGCAAAGAAGTAACGAAGGCAATTCCTGAAATCTATCAGGTGAATTCCACTTTTAAAATGCCAATTTATGCTGGAAATAAGATCAATAACGCCATCAAAATTGCTAATCAGGAAAGTGAAATTGCCAAAATAAAAACAGAAAAGGCAGAAAACGATATTGAGATTGAAGTGGTTGCAAATTATTTAGCGATTTATAAAATGATGGAACTTCAAAAGATTTTTGAAGAAAACATCAAAGAAGAAAAAAGCCGATTGAAAGAAGTACAGTCGCTTCAAAAATACGGAACGCTTACCAAAAATGAAGTTATTAGAGCCGAATTACAGCTTTCGGATCGTGAGTTAAATGCGCTAACAAATTCCAAAAACATAAAAATTGCGCTTCACGATCTGAAAACTTTAATTCAGTTTCCGGAAAACGAAGAAATCACAATTGATACAACGTCAAATATTGATGAAATGAATGGCTTAGATCCGTATGAATTTTATTTGAGTAAAGCTTCTCAGAATGAAGAAATGCGAATCGCGAGTCAGGAATTAGCCATCAAAAAAACGGAGCTAAAATTGGTTAAAGGAAATTATCTGCCAACGGTAAACTTCTTTGGAAATTATGGTTTTTATTATCCGAACTACAAATTTTTTCCACCAAATCCGTATTTATACACTTTAGGACAAGTAGGTATTGAAGCTCATTTTGATATTTCGGCTTTGTATAAAAACAAAACTAAAATGCAGCAGGCCAATACCAAAATCGAATGGCAGCAAATGCAGTCTGAAATTATAAAAGATGAAATTCAGGATAAGCTATACAAAGAGCATACGCAATATCAGGAAATCCTTGAAAAATTTGTAGTGGTAGACAAAGCTTTGGATTTGGCCAATGAAAATTACCGCATTGTAAAGCTGAAATACTTAAACCAATTGGTTTTAATAACAGAAATGGTGGATGCTGATAATGCTTTATTACAGGCGAAATATAACAAAGTTTCGACCCGATTGGATGCTGTTCTGAAACATTATGAGTTGTTGCATACGGCGGGAATACTTCCTCAGAGTTAGCTCAGTAGAGGCAAGAAGTTAGAAGCAGGAGACAAGATTTTAGATTTTGGAAAATAGAATATAGAGAATAGAAAATAGACAAGAAAATATATTTAAAGGTTATGGTTAAGATAAAAAATGAAACTAGAAGAAACAGAACGTTTCATATACTAATAACAATTATTGCGTGTTCGCTTGTCGTGAGCGGGGTTATTTTGGGAATTTGGTTTTATGTTTTCAATAGCAATCACGAGGAGACGAATGACGCTCAGGTGGAGCAATATGTAACACCCATTATGTCAAGAATTACGGGTTATGTACAGGAAGTTCGTTTTGACGAAAATCAATTTGTGCACAAAGGCGATACTTTGGTGGTAATTGATAACAGGGAATACAAATCGAAATTGAATGTGGCGCTTGCCGATGTGCAAAGTGCGCAGCAAAGTAGTGTTGTGGCTCAAAAAAATGTAGCAAATACAGCAAGTACAACCGCAATTGGAGAATCGCAATTAGATGCTGCCAAATCGAATCTTTGGAAAACAAAATTAGAATACGAAAGATACAAGGCTTTGGTAAAAGAGGAAGCGGCGACTTCACAGCAATTGGAGAAAGTAAAAGCAGATTATGAATCGGCGCATGCGCATTTTCAGGAAATGAAAGACAGAATTCATTCCTCTAATTTAAGTACCTCAGTTGCTGAAGCCAATGTTCCTACAACGCAGACTAATATTGCTTCTAAACAAGCTGTTGCTGATAATGCGGCATTATTTCTTTCGTACACGATCATTACAGCTCCTTATGATGGCTGGGTTGGAAAAAGAACTTTGCAACCTGGACAATTGGTAAAAGAAGGGCAGTCTTTACTTTCGATTGTAAGCAAAGAAAAATGGATTACCGCCAATTTTAAAGAAACACAATTGCAATATTTAACCGTTGGACAGGAAGTTAAAATTCAGGCGGATGCCATAAACGATAAAGAATTTACCGGAATCATCACTTCGTTATCTCCGGCAAGCGGAGCAAGATTTTCTTTGCTTCCTCCGGATAATGCAACAGGAAACTTCGTGAAAATCGAACAAAGAATTCCGGTTAGAATTCAGTTGAAAGACAACGATAAACAAACCGATTTTTTAAGAGCCGGAATGAATATCACGGTTATCGCCGAACACCACTAAAATGGAAGATAAAAGCATTTTTAAATCCTGGGTTCCAAAATGGGCAATCATTATTATTTTGTTTGTCTGTTTGCTGCATTCCATGATTTTATTGGGAGTTTATACTTCAAACGTAACCTACGCGGCAAGTTTTCTGGACATTGAACCAGAAGATTTGCAGTTTGCGATGTGCGTGACATACGGAACTTTGCTGGCCACAATTTTGATCGAAAGCCGATTTTCGAGTTTTTTCCCTGCAAAGAATTATCTGATGGCGGTTTATTCGGTAATCGGAATTACGATTATTTCATCGGCGTACATTACCAACTTTTATCTTTTTTTACTGCTGCGAGTTGTCGAAGGAATTTTAATGGCGCTTCCGGTAATTACGATCAGACAATTGCTGATCGAGCAGTTTAATTCTAAAAACGCGATTATAATTGGTTTCTCCTTTTATTACGGTTCATTGTTATTGTCAACGCCATTTATTATGAATATTGCCGTATGGTTTCTTGATCATTATGATTGGAAATACATGCTGTATGTTTCGGGCGGACTTCAGGTTTTGAATGTCTTTTTGATCCTGGTGACTTTTAGAGGGCATAGAATCACAAAGAAAATTCCACTGTATCAAATTGACTGGCTGAGTTATATTTTGGTTTTAACCGCCATTCTTTGTGGTGCTTACTTCTTTGTTTATGCAGAGAAAAAATACTGGTTTCAGTCTTCTGAAATGGTTTTAATGTTGATAATTGCCCTGATAACAGGAGGTTTGTTCATCTTTAAAGAGCTTTTGGTAAAAAGACCAACTTTTAATTTTGAAGTTTTTAAATATGCCAATTTGCGCATTGGCTTTCTATTATTTTTCCTTTTTTATATCAGCAGAGCAACGCTAAGTCTTTGTCATTCTGCGATGTTCTCCATTTGGAATTGGGATCCGTCGCGCGTTGCGGGCGTGCAATACATTAACGGATTAGGAAATGTAATCGGACTGATTTTGGCTGCTTATTTTTTGATGAAATCCGTTTCGACCAAAGTTATTTTTATCATTGGATTTTCTCTTATTGCGTTGTTTCATTTCTGGTTTACGTTTCTGTTTGTACCCGATGTGGCTTTATCAGATATTATAATTCCGTACATTTTGCAAGGTATTGGAGTTGGATTTTTATTCGTTCCGTTAATCTTGTTTACCACATCTTCCGTTCCGGCTAAGATGGCGGTTTCTTCGGGAATTGTTGGTGTTTCTGGACGTTTTTGGGGAAGTACAATTGGATTTTGTGTTATGCAGAATGCAATGGTATTTTTAAACAAAAAACACTTTTTAAAACTCAGTCAGTTTGTAACCGGCGAAAGCCCCGAAGCACAACAAACCATTGCGTCAACAGCACAGAGTTTTATGGCAAAAGGATATTCGCTTGACGAATCAAATACTTTGGCGCTTAAAAAAGTTTTCGGAACCATTACCAAACAATCCACTTTATTGGCAGATATGGAGATTTATACCATTGTTGGTTATGGTTTGGTTGTTTTGATTATTCTTATTGCATTAAATCAGCATTTAAAAGAGACCATGACTTTGGTTAAGAGCAAGATTTGGATTGGCTGATAAAAGTTTTTTTTGTTTCAGGTTTCTCCTCATTTTTGTCATTTCGAGGAACGAGAAATCCTCGCGAGAAGCTCGACAAAGATTAGATATTCGTTGTGGAGTTACTTGCGAGGATTTCTCCTACGTCGAAATGACAAACAGTACGTTCAATCCATTTATTTAATAACAAATCTTTATGAATCTCTGCGAGAAACCTCCGCGCGACTCTGTGAAATTAATTATCTTGCGACCGTTAAAAAAACAAAATATATAATGAAGCAGCAATGTGTTATTTTTGATATGGACGGCGTGATTTGTCACACGAATCCACATCATGCAAAAGCTTTCGAGGCGTTTTTCGATAAATATGAAATTCGGCATTCAGAACAAGAATTTGAAGAACATATGTACGGAAAACATAACGGTTATATCATGTCGCATTTCTTTAAGCGTGCGATTACCGGAGAAGAACTTACAAAACTGGAAGACGAAAAAGAAGGAATGTTCCGTGAGGTTTATAAAGATAAAGTCGAAACGATTCCGCATTATTTGGATTTTTTAAGCGAATTGAAATCTCGTGGTTTTAAAACGGCTGTTGCAACATCTGCGCCACGCGCGAATTTGGATTTGATTGCGAACGTCTTAAAACTAGATGAAAAAATGGATTCAATGATGTCAAGTGAAGATGTAAAACATCATAAACCAAATCCGGAAGTATATCTAAAATCGGCAGAACGTGTTGGCGTTTCTCCTTCGGATTGTGTTGTTTTCGAAGATTCTTTTTCGGGCGTTACAGCGGGATTAAATGCAGGAATGAAAGTGGTTGGCGTTTTGAGTACGCATACAAAAGAACAATTGCCTCCTTGTGATTTTTATATTAATGATTATAGTGAGGTTAATGTGGAGAAGATTTTGGAGTTGTTGAATAATTAAGACCTGTTTTACGCATCGTGTGTCATTCTGAGGAACGAAGAATCACACTAGCGACTCGACAAAGATTGGCGACATTCTGTATGGAGTTCCTTGTGTGATTCTTCGTTCCTCAGAATGACAAATATTGTGCTTACTGTATTGGTTTAGACCTCCAGATCTATTTCACAGATTTTAAAAACGTTCTTGGAACATCTAGAAACTCCTGATAGCAAGTATTACTTGGACAATTATCATTTAATTTTGAATGTTCTGCGATTCTGATACTTATCGTTTCTTTTCCTTCATCAGTTCCTTTGTAAATCTCCCCAACTTTAAAAGTTCGTCTGACTATTCCAACAACACCGCCAACGGTTATAGTAGCAGAATATTCAGCTGTAAATTGAAAATCTCCGCTTGCAGGTGTAGGTGTGCTTTCATCAGAGTTACAAGAAATTATTCCTAAAGTCAGAATAAAGAAAAATAGAATTTTTTTCATAAGTATCTTTTTTTATTAGATGCTTAATTATCAAATAGGTTGCGTCTAATTATGATTTTTTTGAAGACTATTAAAATAATTAAAATTCGATAAAGAAATAAAAGATTTCTTTTGAATAGCCTTCAGTTTTAACGAGAGATTTTTTTAGTTTTCTTCCCAAAACATTTTTTTATTGTGCTCTACGAGATATAAACAGACATTTCCTTTTTCATCTATTTGTTTTTTTAAATCAAAGCTATAGGATCCTTTAGATTTTGTATTTCTTCCTGTACCGCACCAGCTCCAATTGAGTTGATGTATTTTTTTATTATTTATAATCGAGCTAATTTGCTCGTATGGTAAGTCATCATCAAATCTAAATTCTTTAAAGTCGATATATTCTGTTGAACCATCACTTTTCAGATGTCCAATCAAAGTTCCGGCGACAATTAATGAATCAAGATCTTCTCCGGTTTTGTTGTGGAATTTTATATGAATGTTTCTAAAATTTATAAAACTACTTAAGATGATTAAGCTTAATAAACCCACAATAAACAGTTCGATCTTTCTCTCTTTGGATATTTGCATCTCCTTATAAATGAATTTGTTAAAATGTGAATTTATAAATTTTTTACATAACAGGTAAAAGGCTTTAGCCGAAAAATTATTCGTTCTTAATCGATTTTATCTTAATGTTCCTGAAATCAATTGGCGAGCGCTCATAATTCAAAGAAATTTTACCTTCTGTCGAAGAAGCCTCCGTGCATTCATTTACCAATTTCCCGTTTAAATATTGTGTAATTTTTCCGTTATAAGATTTAATAACAATAGCATTCCATTCACCATACGGATTTTCATTAGCTAAAAACTTAGGAGAAACTACACTTGCACCGGCTTCAATTAATTTTCCATTTACTTTTGCCGTTACCTGATCGAGGAAAATAAAATCTCCCGTAGTATTTTCTTTTATTTGAAATTGAATTCCTTTCGGCCAGATTTTGTCAGAGCCATCTAAAGGAATATTATACATTACACCGCTATTTTTTGTGCTGGTTGTTTTGTATTTCTCTTCGAGATTCCATCTGTATTCTAAGGTAAGTTCAAAATTTTTATAGCTTTTTTTGGTCATTAAACAGCTATTGTCATTTCCATGCATGCGAATCATTCCGTCTTTAAACTCGTAAATATCTGATGGTTTCTGCTGTGCTGTATTGGTTTTAGTAAAAGCATACCAATCGTCCATTTCCAAGCTTTTTTGCTGAACGAGACAGGAGCTTAAAATAAAAAGAACAATAATAGCAAAAGTTGATTTTTTGAACATAGGGAAAAGTTTAAAGCTGATTGATGATTAGTAAAAAGTAAAAATAAGGATACCCGCTAATATAAAAAATAGACTTTTCTGTTTTTTTGTTTTGAAACGGTTTTTAAACCATATAAGGAATATAAGTTCATTTAAATAAAATGAGCATAATAATGTTCAGTTTTAATTGGAGATTTTTTATGGTTGAAAGGGAAAAGCTTGAGCCGAATTTATGCGATTACAAACATTAAAGCCATATATAAAAAGACAGATAAGCTTAATAGAATCCATAGAATTTTGTGAACGATTTTCATTCTTAAATCCCGAATAATTAAAATAGAGTTTACCAAAGAAAAAAGGATAAGAAAACAACTTAAAAATAAAGTTATAGTACTAACAGATGCGTATAGCCAAAGAAATTCACCTGAACCTCTAAACCTTGAAACAAGTTTGTGTATTATACCACTTAGTAAAAATAAAATTGGAATCAGAATTGCAAATTGCTGTGTTTCATCAAGATTTCTATATTTTTTCAATAGAATGTTCTTCATTATTATTTTAAAGGGAAATCAAACAATTCCTTAGGCTCAACATCTAAAGCATTGGCGATTTTTACAAGAGTTTTTATGCCAGTATTTAGCTTGCCAACTTCCAATCGTGCTATTTGAGATTTGGTAATATTGCAGTCGTCGGCCAAACCTTGTTGGGATAAGCCTTTCTTTTCACGCAGCTGTCTAATGTGAATTCCAAGATTTACAATAAAAGTTTCTTCTGAAATATTCATATTTCAAAAGTCACAAGATTTATTTTGTTCATGTAGGCAAATTTGCCTACAATTTATTATATTTGACTGATCAAAAAAATAAGACAATGACTACAGAAAACCTTTCCAAAGAAACTGAAATCAGATTAATAGAATTCTTCACAAAGACTATTAATTCTGAAGATATGGCAAAGACAATACGACAAGTAAATTATGTTCTTTCGTTATGCGCAATTAGAGGCTGCGAAACCATAGAAACTGAATTCAACAATCTTGAAGATAATTTTTATTGGCTGAATAAATTGGCGGAAGTTTTGGATCCTTATTTGGAGGTTGAATGAAGTAAAGTATGTTTTCGGACAAACATTGCAAGTTACCTTGTGATTTTGATGAAAGCCTAAAAAAGTATTTAAAAGAAATTAATTTTTAATAATAAATTAAATAGTATAAAAAAAAAGCGGTTACACTGAATGTCGTAATAATGCTTAATAATGAATAGAAATTTGTTCTTGTGATTCTTTTTCCATGCGAATCATATTTGTCGAATGGTTGAGTTTTAATAGATGATTCAAATCTACTTTTCTCCATCATTTCGTATTCAATAAATATAAGGAAGCAAAGATTTAATATGGGAATAAAAATTGTTTTTACTGGGATTGGATTTTCAATTTTTGATAAAGCAAAAAAGCCAGCGATTAAAATATTATTGAATACAAATAGTTTATCATGAATTCTGTCAAAATGCTTTAGAATATTTTTTAATCCTTCTTCTTCTGTGCGAGTGAAGTTACGGTCAATTCTTTCCTGTTCTCTTTGAGATTCTTCAAAATCAAAATCTTCCATAATTGTTATTTATTTTTATCAAATCATTAATTTTGGCTATTTACAAGTCTATAGAATTTCTTTCCAGTCTCAGTTATTGAATATAAACTGTTGGATTGTTTATGAATTATATCGTAAGATTCTAATAATGTTAAAAATTTACCACTTACATCTGTTTTTTCCACAGGAGAATAATCTCTTTGGATATAATCGATAATATTTTCATATTCTTTAAGTTCCTTTGGATTATTTCTTACTCTATTAGCAAAAATAGATAATTCATCATTAGAATTTATATTGTCGTTTGAATTATTAAGAAGCTTTTCTAAAGTTACTGTTGGTTCTTTTTTTTGATACTCTTGTATTTGTAAATTTAGATGTTTTATTTCTAGGTTCTTATCTTCTACTAGCTTTGCAAATCTTTCTTCTTGTTTAGATATTTGTTCTCTTAATTCAATTGATTGTTCGATACTTAAAAGTTGCTTCTTGTCTACAATGTTTTTTTGATCAACTCTCCACTTATTAAATTTTAGAGATAACCAATATGCACCATTTGTTATAAATGGAACTATCGTAATGATAATTATCGATGAAACAAAGGGAAAAATAAGGATATTTCCTATGCTTGAAAAATTATTGACTATATAATCAATTTTGTTTGAATCAATTTTATCTTGAGAAACAAAAAAAGTTAAATATATAATTTTCCAATTCCATATAGACCATGAAATTATAAAAGAACCATAAAAAGGACTAGTAGTTCTTTCATATATAATCTGATCAAAAGACTTTTTTAAATCGGCTATCATTTTTGTGATTATTTAATAAATTGTTTTATAGGACTATATTTTATTTCTTTTCAAATGTAATTATAGAAAAGATAGATGCAGTGTTGTAGCAGATTGTTTATCAACAACTTTAACAACAAAAAACAAAACGAAGTAAAAACAAAAAAGCTCCTGAGTTATCTCAGAAGCTTTTTCAGTGCGGATAATAGGCGCACAAGTATGTATTTACATGCAAATCCATTCGAATCCAGTTATTGGAAAACCCTTATTTTTCAATGTATAACAAGAGTTTAGATTTTTATTCTCGCACTGACTAGCACATTTATACATAAATTAAGGGGGAAATACGGGGGAAAAATATATCTTTGAATTATGGCAACAGTTAACTTTAAGATACAGAAAGACCCTAAGTCAGACCCTACTCAGATTTATGTAAGATTCAAAGGTAATGGTTTTGATAGAGAAGCTCCCATTGGAATTTTGGTTTCAAAAAAAGAATGGAGTCAACCAAAACAAAGAATCAAAACGACTTTTGATTCTGACAGCACCAGAAACATGATTAACAGTCAATTGACGGAGCTTAAAGCAGAAATAATCAATCAATACAATGAGGATAGTCATAATGGTATTGAAATTTCTATCCAATGGTTAAAGAATCTTATTAATGTTTTTCATAACAAACCTAGCTCAAATGAAGGTGACGCAAAAATATTCTTAACCGCCTTCTCTGATAAATTTTCAAAAGACGCCGAAAACAAAACAAACGTAAAGACAGGTGAAAAGTTGAATATAAGAACCATTCAAGACTATCAAAATTCATCTAATAAATTAAAATCCTTTGAGTCATATGCTGGAAAAAAACTAAAAATTGATTCAATTGACTTAGTTCTACATAAAGAACTAATAGATTATCTAAGGTCTGTTGAATTATTAGGAGAAAATACGATTGGTGGTATTATTGACAATCTTAAAGCTTTTCTAAGAGAAGCACAAAAGATAGGATTGAAGGTAAATCCAATTTTTAAAGACAAAAATTTCTTTTCACCCTTTTTAAAAACAAAAGACATTTATTTTGATGAAGAAGAAATTTTAAAAATAAAGGAGCACCATTTTGAAATTAATACCTACTTAGACAATGCTAGAGATTGGCTTATTATTGGTGTGTGGACAGGTTTGAGAGTTTCTGACCTTTTAACTTTAAATAAAAAAGATTTTAAAAATGGATTCATTGACAATATAAATTTTAAGACCGAAATTCCTGTAACTATACCAATCCATCCTTATATAAAGGAAATTTTAGATAAAAGAAATGGTGAATTACCTAGAGAAATAAGTGAGCAAAAATTCAATGACTATATAAAAGATGTTGCAAGAGAAGTTGGATTTAAAGAAAAGGTCATTGGCTCAAAAACGATGGAAATAAAAGACGAACAAGGAAAGCCAAAATTAGACATAAATGGCAAAAAAATCCATCGTAAAGTTGTTGGGTCTTATTATAAATATGAATTGGTCAAGACCCATATTTGCAGAAGGTCTTTCGCCACCAATTTATACGGCAAAATAGACACTTTAACGATAATGAAAATCACTGGGCACCAAACAGAAAAACAGTTTTTATCTTACATTAAAACAACTGAAAAACAACATGCTGTTAGACTAAGTGAACATTGGGCAAATTACTATAATGAAGCACTCTAGCTCAGAGACCTCATATACTCATTAACATCAGAGTTTTTAAACTTCACACTCCTACCTAGACCACATTTTTTTAATTTACCCTTAGTTACAAGATTGTCAACTTGACGAACCGATATTCCTAATTTTCTTGCTACTTTAATCTTATCCAACAAATAATCATCGAAATAATAATTTTTCGATAATTCTTCCAATAAGTTATTTTTAAACTGTTCGAATTTTATTGCTGTAAGTCTTTCGACTTCATTGTTAATTTGCGTTTGTAACGCTTCTTGATTAATAATACTACTAGTTAACATGACACACAGCTACCACATCTCAGTTTTTTATAAAGGTAGCGAGAGTTATTTTTCCTCAATTAGAGGCTTTAAGAAGATTACCTTCTCACTAGTAGCCAAAATAAAGAATCAACCCAAATTGACTAGAAATAGCATTCAGAGTGCTATCCTTACGAAGATACGAATTTAAATTGATAGTGTCAAGTAGCCAATCGAAAAAAGTTACGTTACAGGCTCTTCTATATTCAAAATATTAAGGAAAAAGCTATATTAGCCAAACAAAAATTTTACCATGACCATCCAACAATATCTGACTAAAATCGAAACGCTCTATAAAACAGGAAACGCAAGAGAACATTCTTATCGTGGCGATTTGCAAAATCTTATCATGGCAATTTTGCCAGATGTTCTGGTAACAAATGAACCTGCTAGAGTTGCATGTGGAGCACCCGACTATGTTTTGACCCGTAAGGACATTCCCGTGGGTTATATTGAAGCAAAAGACATTGGAGTTGATTTGGGTAGCAAGACATTAAAAGAGCAATTTGAACGCTATAAATCAGGATTGTCAAATTTGATTTTTACTGATTACATGGATTTTCATTTTTATAAAGATGGCGAACTGACCACCAAAATTGCGATTGCTAAAATTGAAGATGGTGTCATCTTGCCATTAACGGAAAATTTTGAACAATTTTCTGAACTGATTAAAAACTTTGCATTAACTGTTACTCAGAGCATCAAATCGCCAACCAAACTGGCTCAGATGATGGCGGGAAAAGCAAAGCTGATGGCGAGTGTGATTGAGAAATCTTTGAACATTGACGACCAACAAGAACACCGCTCACAGCTAAAATCACAAATGCTTTCGTTTCAACAAATGTTGATTCACGACATAGACAACAAAGCGTTTGCCGATATCTATTCGCAAACTATAGCTTACGGAATGTTTGCGGCTCGCTACCACGACCCAACTTTGCCGACATTCTCACGAATGGAAGCGGCTGAGCTTATCCCAAAATCAAATCCGTTTCTTAGAAAATTATTTCAGGACATTGCAGGTTTTGACCTTGATACTCGTTTGACATGGATAGTGGATGAATTGGTCAATATTTTTCTTGCTTCGGATGTTGCACAGATTATGAAAAACTTTGGTAGAAGTACCAAACAGGAAGACCCAGTAGTTCACTTTTACGAAACTTTCTTAGGAGAATACAACCCCGCATTAAGAAAAGCTCGTGGAGTTTGGTACACGCCTCAACCTGTAGTAAATTTTATTGTTCGTGCCGTTGATGATATTTTAAAGACTGAATTTGATTTACCGCAAGGTCTAGCTGATACAAGCAAAATCAAAATCAAGAAAAAAGCAATAACCCAAACCAAAGCTAAGGACGCCAAAATAAAAGAAGTTGAAACTGAAGTTGAAGTACACAAAGTACAAATTCTAGACCCAGCCACAGGAACAGGGACATTTTTAGCTGAGGTTGTAAAGCACATTCACAAGAAATTTGAAGGGCAACAAGGTATTTGGAGCAAATATGTCACCAAAGACCTTATTCCTCGTTTGAACGGCTTTGAGTTATTGATGGCATCATACGCAATGGCACACCTTAAAATGGATATGTTACTGACCGAGACAGGATACAAACCAACAGACGAGCAACGTTTCAGGATTTTCTTAACCAACTCCTTAGAAGAAGCCCATCCTGATACTCAAACATTGTTTAGCTCTTGGCTTTCTGATGAAGCCGACCAAGCTAATGCCATAAAACGTGACGCTCCTGTTATGGTAGTTATGGGAAATCCTCCTTATAGTGGTGAAAGTGCTAATAAAGGGCAATGGATTATGAACCTTATGGAAGATTATAAAAAAGAACCAGGCGGAAAAGAAAAACTAAGAGAACGTAATCCGAAATGGATAAACGATGATTATGTGAAATTTATGCGGTTTGGTCAATACTTTATTGACAAAAATGGGAGTGGTATTTTAGCATTTATTAATCCACATGGATTTTTGGATAATCCAACTTTTAGAGGAATGCGTTGGAGTTTACTACAAAGCTTCGATAAGATTTATACTGTCGATTTACATGGTAATAGTAAGAAGAAAGAAACCTCTCCAGATGGTTCAATTGACCAAAATGTTTTTGACATTATGCAAGGTGTATCCATAAACCTTTTAATTAAAACAGGGAAAAAGAAAAAAGATGAACTTGCGCAAGTTTATCAATACGATTTATTTGGAAAGCGAAATTTGAAATATGATTTTTTAACTAACAACAATATTAATTCTATAAATTTTAATTCTTTAAGATTAATAGAACCTAACTTTTATTTTAAAGCTAGTGATGTAGAAATCGAAAGTATATACAAAAAATTTATGCCTTTGAACGAGTTATTCATAAAATCAACAATTGGAGTACAAACTCACAGAGATGAATTAGTTGTTGATTTCAATAAGAATAATTTAGTATCTCGCATAAACTCAATTTTTGATTCAACTGAGTTAAATCCTCTAATAAGTAAGCATAATATTAAAGAATCAAAAAGTTGGAATTTAGAATTAGCAAGAAATAAAACTAAAGAATTCAAAATAACGGAAATTAGAGAACTTTGTTATCGTCCTTTTGACAATCGATTCATTTATTATAATGACAATTTTGTTGATAGAACAAGAAGAATAGTAGGAAAAGAAATTATGAGAGATAATTTAGTTTTAAATTTTCCTAAAATTGTAAAAGTAAATTGGAATCATTCCCTTATTACAAAAGCGATACCAACAGCAATTTCTATGGATATAAACGGTACTTATTTCGCACCACTTTACCTTTATCCTGAAACTACTGCCCAACAAACATTAGATGGCAATATTCAAAGAATCCCTAATTTAAATACAGAAATTGTAAAACAAATTGCTGAAGGAGCAGAAATGTCTTTTACCAATGAAAAAGAAGGAACACCAAATACCTTCGCTCCAATAGATTTGTTGGATTATATCTATGCTATTTTGCATTCACCAAGTTATCGAGAGAAATATAAAGAGTTTTTAAAAATTGATTTTCCACGTGTGCCGGCTCCGCCGGACAAGATTAAATTCTGGGAATTAGTTAAATTAGGTGGAGAATTAAGAGGAATCCATTTGTTAGAAAGTTCTATAGTAGAAAAGTACATCACCCAATATCCCGAAGATGGTGACAACATGGTTACAAAATCCAAGTACGAGCAACGTAACTTTGTAGTTGAAAACGATACTATTTCACATAACGACACCCCTGAACCTATGGGAAGAGTTTACATAAACGATACCCAGTATTTTGAGAATGTTCCAGAAGTATCTTGGAACTTTTACATTGGTGGCTACCAACCTGCTCAAAAATGGCTCAAAGACCGTAAAGACCGAGAATTGAGTTTTGAGGATATTTTGCACTACCAAAAAATTATCGTGGCTCTAACGGAGACTGATAGAATTATGAAAGAAATTGATACGATTGAAATTTAAGACATGGCATCTAGTGATGTAATGAAGATATTTAATAAAACCGATAAATTAGATACTTTACAGAAAAATCCAAAAGTTAGAATCGGTGTTTATTATAAATAGTACTCAAAAACTTAAAACAACCTTTGACCAAAATATCGAAGGTTGTTTTTTTAATTATAAAGTAATTTTGAAAAAATATTCAATATAAGTAACACCTGTTAAATATCGTTATTAAGTAAATTTGTGATGAATCTGCTCCGCAGGTCAATCACAAATAATAACGTTTGTTTTTATAGAATTTATTAAATTTTTAATTTCATAACTTGGTTCAAGGAACATGATTTTTAAATAATCAATACAAGTGACGTTACTTTTAGAATGGCAAATCATCTGGTTCTTCAACTTTAATTTCGGCATTGTAATCAAAATGATTTCGGTCAATGGCTTCTGTTATTAAATTCAACACTTCCTCTGGTAAATCAAGCAAGTGTTTACTTATTTCGTCTCTGATTTTTAATTCTTTAGGATTGTTTGAACTGGTAAGAGCAGATACTTCTGTAAATCCTCGTAGTTCAAATCTTTTTAGAATTGAAGAATAGCTTCTCGACAATTTGTTAGGAATATCATTAATTTCTTCCCATTCCTTAATATGGTCGATTTCATTTTGTTCTTGCCAACCTGTCATTAATTTAAATCTTCCTGTTTCAATTATGTAATGCAACAAAATAAGCTCGTCATCTTTAAGCTTTTTCGAAGTTATTATGCTTATAAACTTTGAAAAAAGGTCTGTTGGATTTGAAGAAATTGTTTTTAATGGTTGTGTCGGTTGTGGCTGTACTGTTAGAGGTTGTACTATTGTTTTGCCTTCTTCCTTTATGATAGGTTTTTGTACAGCCTCACTTAAAACAGGAGGTGTAATGATATCTGATTTATAATTGTTAATTTCCGCTATAAACTTCTTTACACTTTGGGAAATAATAATGTGACTTTTAGATATGTCGAAGTCCTCGGAAATCAATTGTAGAAATGATAAAATCCTCTCTTCATCATTGATGTAAAACCCAATTTCTCTTGGGTCTAATGCACCACTTTGAAACTCTTTGCTTGACAAGTTAAAGTTAGGTGTGAAAATTGCCGCATGTTTATTCTCGATAATCCAAGCCGCACCCATTTCATTTAGACAAGCAATACTTTGATAATATTCTTCTGATAAGAGGTAAATCACAAATGGCTTTTCTGTAATTTGAGATTTTAGCCAGTTAAATATATTTTGGCTAACAGGAATTCCGTATGCTGTATTACTTGTAAAAATTATTTCATTCTCTTTAAGACCGACACTCCTTAATAATTCCACTAATCTATCTCCATAAAATTTATTCCTGGATGAATGTGAGATGAATATTTTCATTTATATGTTTTTGTTTTAAAATTGCTGATAATTTTCTCTTGCCTTTTGCTGTTAGTTGCTTAATCAATGAGAAGAAGAATCGTTCACAACGTTTATTAAATCTTCCTTTAGCCACTCAGAAAACATTTGATTCAATCCTTCAATCTCTAATTCAACAGAAGTTTCAAGTTCTTGTCCTGTTTTTCCTTTCTGCAATTCTAGTATTTCAACTTGTCGTTTTAATATTGATTTTAAGTAGTAACTATTCATAAGATTCGTTGAATGGATGTTCATCAAAAAAGTACCTATGTCAATTTTAAATGTGGGATTATTTAATTCGTCTTTTATATCGTCAAAATTCATGTCATTTATTTTAAATTAGTAATTTGTAGTTCTATTCAGTTTTTAATACAAAGATTTCCTTCTTAAACGATTCTCAACCCAATTTGGGCGATTGTTTTCAACAAATTCATAGTCAGCTTCTGTTGGATTATTGGTCAAGCCGATGTCTTCTAATTTTAAATGCCTGTCTACGAATTTACTTAATGATACAGAAGCGTTCATTCCGTTCATAATAAAACCATTTCCAAATTGTTGATTTATAAAAATAATTTTTTTATTTATTAATCCAGTTATTGTTGAATTGTCAATTGGAACTTCTAAAGATGAGCTTTGATTGATTATAAATTCACGTAAGACAGATTGTTCGTGATAATCAAGATTTCGAAGTTTCTCAATGTATTCTTTTTTAATTTTCCTAAACTTCAATTTATTCGAAATACTTTTAAAAATCCATATTATGGAATTTACAAATACAAGTCCAGAAGTCGAAATAAAAACTAACCCTACAATCCAGCCATACGAATCATTCAGTTTTTCCAAATGAAGTCGTTTAAGCAATTCTGCATCAGAAAACAGAATAAACCCAGATAGAACAGCAAACAGAAAAAAGAACTTTGCAGGAAGTTTGGTTAAATCAAATAATGCTTTTAGATTGTCCATAGTGTTGTGGTTTTTCAGTATTGTTCTTTAAAAGAAATTTAATCAAATATAGAAAAGAATTCGTATGAATTATTTTGGAGACATAACTTATATAGAATATTCTACACAAACTGTATCAAAAGCTTAACTGTATCAAAATAAATCTATCAAACATATTTTTTGATACGTTGATATGTATCAAAAATATTCTTTGATTTATTTTGTCATGTCCCGAAATACCTGGACTTTTGATTTATCGAAAAACAAAAAATTATACACGCCATGCAAAACGCTATCATTATTTCAAGATGTTCATCTAACGACCAAAGACAAGATGTCTACAGACAACAACAAGAACTTTTATCGACATATGGAACTCAATACAATATTGTAAAAGAATTCACCTACTATAAAAGTGGAACTAAAAATGATGAGGTTAATGCAGAAATTTTGGAATTTGCCATCAAAAATAATGTGAACCATATTATTGCTTTAGAGATTTCGAGAATTTCCCGCAAAATATCATCGTTCGCCTTGTTTTTGGAAAAATGCAACGAAAACAAAATCAATATTATTATCGATAATTTTAAATTGCACACTCTTTTGTCATCAGGAGAAATTAACGGTATGGTTCAGACTATGCTTTCTATAGCTTCGACCTTTGCCTCTTTAGAATTATCTATGATTTCTGAACGTTTAAATTCAGGAAGAGCAAAATATATTCGTGATGGTGGAAAACTTGGGCGTAAACTTGGCTCAGAAAAAGACACCAAGAAACTAATTACAGAACATGCTGACATTGTGAAGTTCTTAAAACAAGGTCAATCAATTAGAAATACCATGGTACTCACAGGAAAATCAAGTGGGACAGTACAAAAAATAAAAAAATTAGTAGCATAGGTATAAAATAAAAATCCTCACATAATTTGTGAGGATTTTATTTTTGTGAAACAATGCACGCACCACATGATTGTAATATCTGTTTCTAAGCTCTAAAACGACATTTCTATAAGTAGACCATAGAACAAATACCTGTATGATTGCCTACCATAAAGAACCATTTGGAACAATAAAACACCTAAAAAACCCCAAAAAAAAATTTGAGCACCTATCCAATGTACCATGTTTTTTAATGAAAATTCAGTAAAAACAAGGTAGGTAACGACACTATTCTCTACTTAGGAAGGAAGGGAGTACTAACCCAATTGCTCTATCCGTTTTCTAATTTGTTCAATTTCCCTCTCCAATTGCAATCTCTGCAACTGCTTTTGTAGCTCTTGTTTGTGCTGAGGTTCATTCTCAATTTGGATTTGCATTTGCTTTAACCTGATTTTGTCATCAATACTAGTTACCATGATAATTCTAAATATCGTTGAGGAACATATCTGAATTTATAAAAATCACTTTCCTTGTATAATTCATCGCATTTAAGTTCCCATCTTTCTTTTAAAACTTCATTTCCCCAATGGGTAGAAACTTGCAGTCCACATAGTATTTTCCATTCCGTACCATTCCTTCTTAGTTGTTCATAAACTGGTTTTGTTAGATTTGGGTTAAATGCTTTATATCTTTCATAATTGTATGCCTGCAATGGATTTGGTTTTAACCCCATATCCTTTTTGAATTGTTCATTATCAAATTCTTTTTTCATAATTGTTTATTTTAAATTATTGTTATTGTTCCACTTTTTTTCAAGTAGTTTGTGACACTACTACGATTATTTATTTTCTCAACCTGAAACCTATAATCGCTCTTGTTTATATATTTTTCTAGCACCTCATTAACAGCATTTGTCATCTCATTATTATAGCCATCAGCCAAAGCGTGAACATGATTAAAATTCCTTCTGTCCTTCTCAATAACATACGCAATATTGCAACTTGGTAATTTTTCTTTAACCTCATTAATCAACTGGGTGTGGTATTTGACATCATAATCATATTTCAAATTCCAAGTCACCAAAGTTTCCCATTTATGATTTGTTAGAGTAGTTTGTGATTTTGTATAAATTGGCATGAATTCATCAATTATCGTGTAGTGGATTTGCCATGCTCTAGCATTTCGTTTAAGTAAATTTGGCATGTTGGCATATTTTTCACTTACCAATTTCATGCGATATTTTAAGGTTCTAGGAGATAACCCTGTTATTTCTTGTAGCTGATTTAGTTGATAATAGATTTTAACTCTACTACTGTTAATATTATTTATTATTTCTTTAGCGTTTACTTTCATAATTTTAATTTTAAACTTGATGTAATTAGGACAAGAGAGGTTTAATCCAATATGCCCTTTCAAATAAATATGCACCAAATAGAAAAAAAATTAATTATTTGCACTTATTTCTTCAACGATACTTCTTATTTAAAAATAAGTCAAGCGAATTAGAATCGGAAATGCAAAAAGGGTTGAAACAGGAATCGAAAGCCCTTTATTCATTGAGAGGAAAAGAATAAAAAAATAAAATAATTTTGGATGCGTAGAAATAGAAAGCAAAAAAATAATTGTAAGTTGAGGTTTGTAATTTTATACCATGAATAAGAATTGCACCTATAATTTCAAGTTTAGGAATTAAATATAATCATCATTGGAACATGAATCCTTTACTAATCTTTCAATGGATTTAAAATGATTTTGGGGGAAATACGGGGGTAGACTAAAATAAAAAATCCTTTAAACGTTAGTTTATAACGGTTAAAGGATTTTTAAAGTGCGGATAATAGGACTCGAACCTACACGCCTTGCGGCACCAGATCCTAAGTCTGGCATGTCTACCAATTTCACCATATCCGCGTAATTGTGGGTGCAAAGATAAGCATAACTTCGAATTTTCAAAGCATTTTCGAAAAAAAATATTAATTCTCTTTTTTGTATTTTTGAATTTCTATAAAAATAATTTAAATGGAAAATATTAAGTCGTACGTTCAACAACATAAAGATCGCTTTATCAATGAGTTGATCGAATTATTAAAAATTCCGTCGGTAAGTGCCGACACCGCATATTCGCAAGATGTTATCGACACCGCAGAGGCTGTAAAAGAAAGTTTATCAAAAGCAGGCTGCGATTTTGTCGAAACTTGCGATACTCCGGGTTACCCAATTATCTACGGAGAGAAAATAATCGACCCAAATTTACCAACCGTTTTAGTTTACGGACATTATGATGTTCAGCCGCCAGATCCAATGGAATTATGGACATCACCACCATTTGAACCTGTTATCAAAAAAACCGAAATTCACCCTGAAGGAGCCATTTTCGCGCGTGGTGCCTGCGACGACAAAGGGCAAATGTACATGCACGTAAAAGCGTTAGAATATATGGTACAAAGCAATACGTTGCCTTGTAACGTAAAATTCATGATAGAAGGCGAAGAAGAAGTTGGTTCGGCAAGTTTAGCCTGGTTTGTAGAACGTAATCAGGAAAAACTGAAAAATGATGTTATCCTAATTTCAGATACCGGAATGATCTCCAACCAACAACCGTCAATTACAACAGGTTTAAGAGGTTTGAGTTATGTTGAGGTTGAAGTTACCGGTCCAAATCGTGATTTACATTCAGGTTTATACGGTGGAGCAGTAGCAAACCCGATAAACGTTCTGGCTAAAATGATTGCTTCATTACACGATGAAGACAATCATATTACGATTCCGGGATTCTACGATAAAGTACAGGAATTATCAACTGAAGAAAGAGCCGAAATGGCGAAAGCACCTTTCAGTTTAGAAAAATATAAAAAAGCTTTAGACTTAAATGATGTTTACGGCGAAAAAGGATATGTAACCAACGAACGCAACTCAATCCGTCCAACATTAGATGTAAACGGAATCTGGGGTGGTTACCAGGGTGAAGGAGCAAAAACGGTTATTGCGAGCAAAGCTTTTGCTAAAATCTCAATGCGTTTGGTTCCAAATCAGGATTGGCATGAAATCACAGAACTTTTCACTAAACATTTCACAAGCATTGCACCGGCCGGAGTTACGGTAAAAGTGACACCGCACCACGGAGGTCAGGGTTATGTTACGCCAATTGACAGCATTGGATATCAGGCAGCAAATAAAGCATACACAGAAACGTTTGGCGTTCCTGCCATTCCGGTTCGTTCAGGAGGAAGTATTCCGATTGTGGCTTTGTTCGAAAAAGAACTAAAAAGCAAAACGATTTTAATGGGCTTCGGTTTGGATTCTGATGCGATTCACTCGCCAAACGAGCATTTCGGAATCTTCAATTACTTAAAAGGAATCGAAACTATTCCGTTGTTTTACAAATATTTTGTGGAATTAAGTAAGTAAGGTTTTGCCACGAAGGCGCTAAGACGCTAAGTTTTTTAAGTTTCAGCTCTTTGTCAAAGTTTAGAACTTTGACAAAGATTAATTTCAAACATATAAATCCGTTCAGAAATGAGCGGATTTTTTTTGTTTCAAAAACTTTGTGTCTTTGATCCTTCGTGGCTGAGGAAACCTTAGATCCTTAGCAACTTAGCTCCTCAGAACCTTTTTTTAAAAAAAAACTTGCACATTAAAATTTTATCTCTACATTTGTAGAGCGACATCTATAAGTGTAGAGATAAAAAAAAAGAAAGTATGCGTTATCTGTTTGTAATATTTTTTTTCGGAGTGCTGCTTTCAGGCTGTAAAAGCAAACCCATCAATCAGAAGATCGATCATAAAAAAGAAGGCGTTTGGATGGATGACTACACGCAAGATAGTGTCAGATACAAATCGTTTGAATATTACAAACACGATGAACCGGTAAAAAAGTGGAAATCCTACATTGGAGGAAAAATTTACAAAACGGAGAAATACAAAAACGGAGTTTGTATGGTAACATATTATTACGAAAACGGAAAAATACAATCAAAAGGAAAAACAAAAATAGAAGTCAATGCAGCAGAAACACATTGGTTCTATTTTGGAGACTGGAAATTCTATTCGGATAAAGGAAAATTAACCGAAATCAAAAAGTATAATAACGGCGATTTGATCTCGGAGGAAAGAATAAAGAATAAAGAATAAAGAATAAAGAATAAAGAATAAAGAATAAAGAATAAAGAATAAAGAATAAAGAATAAAGAATTTAATCTTAGCAACTTAGTATCTCAGAACCTTAGAACCTCAAAAAAATGCAATTATCAAACTCAGAAGAACAATTAATGGAACATCTCTGGAAGCTTGAAAAAGCTTTTATGAAAGATTTGCTGGAAGCGTATCCGGAACCTAAACCGGCCACAACAACCGTTGCTACGCTTTTGAAAAGAATGATTGACAAGAAATTTGTCGCCTATAATGAATTCGGAAATTCAAGGGAATATTATCCGCTGGTTAAAAAGACGGTTTATTTCTCGAAACATGTAAACGGATTAATTAGTAGTTTCTTTAATAATTCGGCCTCACAATTTGCTTCTTTTTTTACAACCGAGACGAATTTGTCGACGTCGGAATTAGAAGAACTTAAGAAAATAATTGACAGTCAAATTCAAAAAAAGAAAAAATGATAACATATCTTTTAAAATCCGGAATACTGCTTTTTATTTTTTATGCAATTTATAAATTGCTTTTAGAAAACGAAAAAATGTTTCATTTCAATCGTGCTTATTTGTTAGGGAGTTTAGTTTTTAGTTTGATAACTCCGTTGCAAATTATTTCGTTTGAATCTTCTTTTTCGAACAAAACCGGACTAGTCCAACTCGATGAATTGGTAATTCAGAAAAGCACTGAAAATCTTGTGTCGGTCTCCGTGAATGATTTTTTAACTGTTTTAATCGCAGTTTCTTACGGTGTGGTGGTTTTGTTGTTAATGCTTCGGTTTATTTTGAATTTATATTCATTTTATAAGAGAACAAAAAGAAGTGAAGTACGATTTATAGAAGATGAAAAAGTAGTTTTGATAGAAGAGCCTATCTTGCCACATTCGTTTTGGAAATCTATTTTTATCAATAAAGAAGCATTTGATAATGGTAAGATTCCATCTGAATTAATAGCGCATGAAAAAGCGCATTTAGAACAAAAACATACTTTGGATATTCTTTTTGTTGAAGTTTTACAAATTGTGTTTTGGTTTAACCCGTTGTTTCTTTTCTATAAAAAAGCGATTAAACTTAATCACGAATTTTTGGCAGATGAAGCCGTAAATAAGCAATTTGGTAAAGTTAAAAGTTACCAAAAGCTATTGCTGGATTTTGCAGCAATTGAAAACACAATTTCGCTTGCAAGTACTATTAATTATCAAATAACTAAAAAACGTTTACTCATGATGACCAAAAAAGAATCTTCGATTAAAATTGTATTAAAAGTGTTTAGTGTAGGTGTAGTTTATGCTTTACTATTATTTGTTTTCAGTACAAAAACTATCGCTCAAACAGTTAAAAATAAAGCTGAGGTTGCGGAAAAAGATATCTATGAAAATGATGCAATCGAAAACCAGCCTGAGTTTCCGGGTGGTGTGACAGCTTTTTATAAATTTGTTGGATCCAATTTTAAAATGCCTGCTGAAGCCGATAAAAATAAAATAGAAGGAAAAGCGTATATGCAGTTTGTTGTTGAAAAAGATGGAAGCTTATCTGACTTGAGAACAATGAAAGATATTGGTTACGGAATAGGAGATGAAGTAATTCGTGTATTAAAACTTTCTCCAAAATGGACTGCAGGCTCTATAAACGGAAAACCGGTTCGCGTAATGTATAGTCTGCCAATAACAATTCAGGCAGCGAAATAAGTGTTTAAGAAAAAGGTTCAAAGGAGCAGAGGTTCAAAGGGACAAAGGCTTAACTCCGGACTCTTAGAGGTTTAGTAATTAATACATTTCAATAGAAACCTTTGCACCTTTGTCACTCAAAAAAAAATCCGCTTCCAGACATTAGAAGCGGATAAAATTAAAAACTAAAAAAAAATTCTCAAAAAAAGTAATCAGAACTAAAACAGGTCCGGATTATATCCAAAGTAAGGCATGGTTTGTTCGTTAAAAACAACACCATACTCTTCTAATTCTTTTAAAATAGGCAGGTAAACTTCTTTTTTAATAGGAAGCTGTACGCCCGGAGTTGTAATTTTTCCATTCAAAATCAATAAGGTTGCCATAGCCACAGGAAGTCCGACTGTTTTTGCCATAGCAGTATAAGTTTGATCGTCTCCAATGCAAACCATTTTCGAATCGATTTGTGTTTTTTCACCATACAATTCATAACCGAATTTATGATACATCACAATCATATCTTTGTCATCTGGTGCTAAAGTCCAGCTATCAGCTAATATTTTTTCTAATATTTGAGCAGGAGTGGCATTTGGTAAATTCACCTTTTTGTCAGGATTAAATAAGTCCAGTTCCAAAAGTTTGTCCCACATAATATCGTCCTGATCAATCTTTAAGATCAATCGCATTTTAATTTCAACAGAATCCGTTGGATGATAAGGCAAAAAAGAGTTTGTAAATTGGCGGTAACTCATGTTTTCAGAATCTTCCATAATATAGCTGTCATCTGTCATTCCGAGTTGGACAAACATATTCCATGCTTTCGAAAAACCAACTCTTCTGACCGTTCCCCGATATAAAGTCAGTATATCATCTAAACCATAAATAGAGCGATATTTAAGCGAATCACGGTTGGAATAGGCCTCAAATTTACCGTAGCCCTCTACTTCAAGAAACTCCGTTCTGCGAAATAAAGTTCCGTATGGAATGTATTTATAAGTGCCTTCCTGGATAAATTTTGCTGCACCACCCTGACCCGCCAATACTACATTTCTTGGAGCCCAGGTAAATTTGTAATTCCACAAATTATTATCTGATTCCGGGGCTACCAAGCCGCCACAAAACGATTCAAAAAGCAGCATATTACCGCCTTTCGACCTAATTTCATCAATAACTTTCATGGCACTCATGTGGTCGATTCCGGGGTCAAGACCAATTTCATTCATGAAAATCAGATTGTTCTTTTTTGCTTCTTCATCAAGTGCCTGCATTGCATCACTTATATAAGAAGCTGTTACAAGATGTTTTTTGAACTGAAGGCAATCTTTTGCAATTTCTATATGCAGATGAGCCGGCAACATCGAAATAACAATAGAGGCGCTTTCTATCGCTGCTTTTCTTTCGTCGGTATCAAATATGTTTAAAGCAATTGGAGTAGCATTAGGATGATTTTCTGTCTTTTTTTCGGCTAAAGCCAATGATAAGTCGGCTACAATAAGATGTAGATTTTCGCTTTCTGATTTTGATAGTAAATAACGTATCAATGAAGAGGCTGATCTTCCGGCTCCGATAATTAAAATGCTTCTCATATTTTAAATATATAACACAAATATATTAAATTGTTACAAATATAACAATTGAAATGATTTAAAAAAATGAATTCTTTTTTATTTCTGACAAAAAAGTAAAGGATTCTTTTTCCGCAAAAAGATTTTAGAAAGTAAAAAGCTTTTTGAATACTTTGAAGTATTTTTGTTTTAAATTAAAAGTATAGAAAATTATGAAAAGAAGAATCATACTCACTGGTGCATTTATTGGAATGTTAGCTATTATTTTGGGAGCTTTTGGAGCACATCTTCTAAAAAAATATTTATCAGTTGAGCAGCTGGTTACTTTTGAAACCGGAGTTCGTTATCAGATGTATCATGCTTTCTTTTTGTTTTTTCTTTCAACCCGAAAAGAGTTTACTCCTAAAGCTTTAAAAACAATCTATAATCTAACGGTTGCCGGTGTCGTTCTGTTTAGTGGTTCTATCTATTTATTAGCTACAAAAAACCTTACATTATTCGATTCTAAAATTATCGTATTCGCAACACCTTTAGGCGGTTTTCTATTAATTCTCGCTTGGTTGGCATTATTCGTTAGTATTTTTAAGCAAAAATCATAAAATACAGAATAAAAAATTCTATCTAAAAATTAATCTTTAATTTTGTCTCATAAATAACATAAAACTTTACTTCTGTGAATTTTTATTCTTTTTAGTCGTTATCGATAAAAAATATAACAATTCAGTATCCTTTAATATAAGTATTTAAGAATCAGAATGAAGAATGTTTTTGTACTCAAAAAAATAATATACACAACGACAAAATTATGGACACTCACACACTTTTCTCGCAATCGATTTCGTTAAGCGAATTAGGAATTGAAAATGCTAAAGTTCACTATCAATTATCAGCAGATGAACTGCATGCTATTACAGTGCAATCAGGACAAGGTGTCGAAAATGCTACAGGCGCATTGGCGATCAATACAGGCGAGTTCACAGGACGTTCTCCGCAAGATCGTTTTATCGTAAAAGATAGTATTACAGAAGATAAAGTTTGGTGGGGAAATGTAAATATTCCGTTTTCATCAGAAGCTTTTGAAAAATTATATAATAAAGTAACACAGTTTTTATCTAATAAAGAAGTATTTGTGCGCGATTCATACGTTTGTGCAGATGCTAATTACAGATTAAATGTTCGTGTAGTAACAGAAACGGCCTGGTCTAATTTGTTTTGCTACAATATGTTTTTAAGACCAGAAGAGTCGGAACTAGCCAACTTTACACCGGAATGGACTGTAATTTGTGCACCAAGTTTTATGGCAGATCCTGCTGTAGACGGAACACGTCAGTCTAATTTTGCGATTTTAGATTTTACAAAAAAAGTAGCACTTATTGGAGGAACAGGATATACAGGAGAAATGAAAAAAGGTATTTTCTCTGCCTTAAACTTCATTTTACCAGTTTTCGAAAATACATTGCCTATGCACTGTAGTGCGAACGTTGGTGAAGCGGGAGATACTGCGATTTTCTTCGGATTATCAGGAACAGGAAAAACAACTTTATCTGCAGACCCAGCACGTAAATTAATTGGTGATGATGAGCACGGATGGACTGCTGAAAACACTGTCTTTAATTTTGAAGGCGGTTGTTATGCTAAAGTAATCAACTTATCTGAAGAAAATGAACCGGACATTTTTAGAGCGATCAAAAAAGGAGCGCTTTTAGAAAATGTGGTTTTCAAAGCGGGAACAAACGAAGTGGATTATGATGATGTATCGATCACTCAAAATACGCGTGTAAGTTACCCAATAACGCATATTGACAATATTCAGCCAGGTTCTATTGGCCACAATCCAAAAAATATATTTTTCTTAACGGCAGATTCTTTCGGAATTTTGCCTCCAATCTCAAAATTGACTCCAGGTCAGGCTGCTTACCATTTTATTTCAGGATATACTGCAAAAGTTGCCGGAACTGAAGCTGGTGTAACAGAACCACAACCTAACTTTTCAGCTTGTTTTGGAGCGCCATTTATGCCTTTGCACCCAACACGTTATGCAGAAATGCTGACTAAAAAAATGAAGGATGCAGACGTAAAAGTTTGGTTGATCAACACAGGTTGGACAGGCGGAGCTTACGGAACAGGAAGCCGTATGAAATTAAAATATACCCGTGCTATGATTACCGCTGCATTAAACGGTGAATTAGATAATGTAGAATTTAAAAATCACGCCGTATTTGGAATTGCAAAACCACAATCTTGCCCGAATGTTCCAGAAGAGATTTTGAATCCTAGAAATACTTGGGAAGACAAAGATTTATATGATAAAAAAGCGTTAGAATTAGCTGCGAAATTCAAAGCTAATTTTGCCAAATTTGAAGAGTTTGCGAATGCTGAAATCTTAGCAGGCGCACCGATTACAGAATAAAAGGGGATTATTTGATTCAAACTAAAAAAAGCTGTTCATTATGAACAGCTTTTTTGTTTGGTCTTCAATCGCAGTAAAAAAAATAAAAAAATAAAACACTGAAACCTGCGATTGAAAAACCTAAATAATTATTTTTTAGCTTGATCAATACATTCCTGCATCAAATCCCAGGCATAATAATGAAAGGTCATTCCGTTGCTCATGGCTACAAAAAGTCCGTTTTTATATTTTCCTCCTAAATTAATACTGGTTGCATCAGCACCATCACATTCTATTGTTGAAGTTGGAATTTCAGCCAATAAAGGATAATTGTTCGGATTACCTTTTGCACCTTCTCTTGGATATACCATAAAAGTATTTGCCTGTTGGTTGGATACTAAAATGTATCCGGTAGAATCTGTTTTTTTATAAATTGCGATTCCTTCATTATCGGCTGTAAAACCAGTTTTTCCGAATAAGGACATTTCTTTATTATCATTTAAAGCAGGATCAGCTTTGTATTTTCTGATTCCGAATTGTTCGTCGCAGTATAAAATCGTTCCCAATTCATTATCAACCGCAATGGCTTCGATTTCTTTCTTTCCGCTATAAGCTCCAAATTTGCGAACAACTTTTCCAGTTGCAACTTTTCCATTTCCTGAAAGTTCATATTGCCATAAATAACTTCCTGACGGCCCTGATTTTCTTCCAACTACAGCAAAAATTTTATGATCACTTGGTCGTGTGTATAAAGCAACTCCCATTGGATCGCGTAATTCTTCATTTTCAAAAACCGGAATTCCGCCGTTGTCAATTGCTTTTAAATCAGGTAAGCTGAAAATTCTGATTTTGTTAGTTTCACGTTCTGTAGTAACGGCTACGTCAACTTTTTTTCCATCAATTACTAAACCGTAAGCGATATCAACATTATTCGGACGTTTTAGAACTTCTGATTTACCGACCATTTTTCCATTTAAATCAAAAGCATACAAACCGCCATCAGTATCTTTATCTGTTCCGACAATTATGCTTTTTGTGGAATCCGTAGGATGAATCCAGATTGAAGGATCATCGGTATCGTGAGGCAAGGCTTCTGTAACTGCTGTTGGTTTAACGGCATTTTTAGCAACGGGCGCTAATTTATCATCTTTACAAGAAATGAATAAAACACTTAAAAGTAAAAAAATGATTATAGAGTTGTTTTTCATTTGAGTTTCATTTGAATAAATTAGACAGAACCGCAAAGTCCTGTCTAATTTAAGAATTTTATAAATGGTTATTACAAGTCAAATTTCAATCCCAAATTATATCGGGCCTGATAATATTCTGCTTGTTTGGTGTGCGCTTCAACTCCTTGGTAGTAACGCAACGGTTGGTTTGTTAAGTTGTTGGCTTCAGCAAAAACGCGAAGTTGTTTTGTAATTTTGAAAGAAGCATTTGCATCTAAGAAAAATTGCTTGTCATAATAGCTGTCTTTGTAAGATTCAGAACCCAATTCATCTAAATAATCTGATGTGAAGTTGGTTGAAATTCTTGCTGAAAAACGTTTGTTTTCCCAAGATAAAGAACCATTAAACATATGCGGTGTTGTTCCCGGAAGACTGATGTCGTTTCTTTCATTTCCATCTTCATCGGCAATTCCTTTTGCTTTTGATTTTGTATAAGTGTAGTTCAAATAGATTCCAAATCCTTTTAAGAATTTCCCTGGTAAGAAATCCAACTGACGTTGAAACGCAACTTCAAAACCATAAACATCAACTTTATCTCCGTTTCTTGATTGCACGAATGACCAGTTTTCGCCAACCGGAATTGGGTTGATCTGATTTGGAAAATCAGTAGCAAATTTTACGCTGTCGTATTGATTATCGCTATAATTGTAAATGAAATCATTTAATCTTTTGTAGAAAACACCCCCAGAAATCAAACCAACTGATTTGAAATAATTCTCAGCCATGAAATCATAGTTATAAGAATATGTTGCATCAAGGTCTGGATTTCCAGCTGTAATTTCTTTATCTGCAGCAATATTGTTTACATAAGGAGCTAATGCATAATAGTTTGGTCGGGCCAAAGCTGTTGTCGCAGCGGCTCTTAAAACTAAATCTTTTGTGGCATTATATTGAAATGAAATGCTTGGCAATAAATTAGTGTAAGAGTTTGTATTGTTGATTTTGCTCTCTAATTCTTCTTCATCCAAAACTCTGTTTCCTGTATAATCAATATGAGTGTTCTCTAAACGGAAACCTAAAACCATCGAAAGTTTGTCGTTAAAATCCTGATCCCATCTTACATAAGCTGCATAAATATTTTCCTTAGCGTTGTAATTAACCGCCAGATATTCTGATGGACTTGCCTCTTTATCAAACAAAGCAGGATTATTCAAGTCTAAACTTCCTAAAAAGTTAGCCGAAGCAAAAGTTCCCGGAACATATTTACTTCCCGGATTAAATTTGATACCATCGTAATAACTTGTTGAAACTTCAGATAATAACCCCATTCCGTCATTGATTGGCTCATAAGAATAGAACATATTGTTTCTTTCTTTTTCTTTCAAACGAAGTCTAAGACCGGTTCTCAATCGTCCTTTTTCAGATGGAATAATCGTGAAAGGAAAACGAATGTTGATTTTTGCACCAAATTCACTTTCGCTTGTTTCATCTGTATTTTCAGTAACCGAATCAAATTCAAATTCATCTGTAGATTCGCCAACGGCTGTCATTAAAGGAAATCTTGGATCAGATAAATCTTCCATCATTTCTAAACCTTTCTGACGGTATTCGATATAACGTTCCTGCGGACGATATTCTCTCGCTTTTGCATAATTTGCAGACCAGTCTAAGTCTAATTTAGAGTTGATCAAATGCTCTCCACGAATCGAATAATTTTGAACACGCTGATCTTCTAATCTTCTGTTTTTGTTTCTGTTGTTGTCAACTCCACCTTTTGTCTGACGTTTTACACGACCTTCAAAACCAATAATTTCTTCTCCATTATAAAGAGGTTCAATATCGTCATAAGTAGTTCTGAAACGGTTTTCTCTATCGTCTCTCCAGTTGTAAATGGCATTAGCGAAAATCGTATTATTTTCATCAAATTTATAATCTAAAGCTACAGAACCGCTTCGGCGAATACGTTGCACATCATATTTTCGAACTTCAGAAGCTTGTAAATATTCATTTCCGAAATCATCTTTTACCCATTCGTTTTCGATATTATCAGATCCGTAATCTACATTATTGTATGACCCACTGAAAACGGCTCCTAATTTATTGTCAAAAAAACAATTTCCGTAAACTAATCCTGCAGTGTAAGAAGCATGCTCGCGAATTGGCAAATAACCTCCAGCAAGTGTTGCTGAGATTCTTTCGCCATTTGGAGTTGCTCTTGTAATTAAGTTTACAGAACCTCCAATTGCATCGGCATCCATGTCTGAAGTTAAAGTTTTGTTTACTTCAATAGTCGAAATCATATCAGATGGAATCAAGTCCATTTGTACGTTTCTGTTGTCTCCTTCTGCAGATGGAATTCGGTCTCCATTCAAAGTTACCGAGTTCAATGACGGAGCCAAACCTCTAATAATAATATTTCTGGCTTCACCCTGATCATTTTGCATTGTGATACCCGGAACACGTTTTAAAGCGTCTCCAACGTTAGCATCAGGAAAACGCCCCATTTGATCAGATGAAATTACGTTTCCAATATTTTTATTATTTTTTTGTTGATTTAAAGCTTTAGCCTGACCTTTTAAAATGTCTCCAACAACCACTTCGTTCAATTCTGTTCCTGAAGTTTTAAGTGCAAAATCAATAACGTTATTTTTTCCTGCTTCTACTTTTATTTCCTGAGTTATAGCAGTGTATCCTATATATTTTACCTGAACCTGATAAGTTCCTTCGTTAATGTTAAGCAATTCAAAACGACCATTGTAATCTGAAACGGTGTATTTGTTTTCGCCTACAATCTGAATCATTGCTCCAGGCAACGGAAGTTTGTCATCAATATCTAATACTTTTCCGGAAATTATGGCTTTTTGAGCGTATCCTGAAAAGGCAAATAACATAAAAGTTAGTAATAAATAAATTTTTTTCATTTTGGTTTAGTTTGATTTGTTGCGAAACTATAACCTTAGTGTTACTAAAACCCTTTATAGAAATTAACATACTGTTATGATTAATCTTATAAAAAGCAAACTTATTAATGTTTAAATAACTTTAATCAACCTAAATAATCTGGTCGCAAGTAAAAACAAATCAACTATTTACCTCAGAATTAAATTTTTGGCGCTAAATTTGCCCTATCAATCAATCAAAAATCATCAATCATGTTAAAACAATTTTTTATCCTTTGTTCTGGCGCCGACAGAGATCTGCTCGAAGGCTGTTCAGAAGGCGAACAAACCAAATATGTTGGTATTGGGGCCACCGTTTTTTTTACCGCAGTTATGGCTTTCCTTGCCAGTGCTTATGCACTTTTTACTGTTTTTGATTCAATTTATCCCGCCCTTATTTTTGGATTTGTCTGGAGTTTACTGATCTTCAATTTAGACCGATTTATTGTTTCGACTATCAAAAAAAGAGATCGTTTCATGGATGAATTTCTGCAAGCGACTCCCCGAATTATATTGGCTATTATTATTGCAATCGTAATTTCGAAACCATTGGAAATTAAAATCTTCGAAAAAGAAATCAATACTGTTTTATTGAAGGAAAAAAACGAAATGGAATTGGCCAATAAAAAACAAGTTGGAAATTATTTCAAATCAGATTTAGATAAAAACAAATCAGAAATTGCTTCTTTAAAAGCAGATATTGTAAAGAAAGAAAAAGAAGTAAACGCTTTATATTCCACTTACATTACAGAAGCTGAAGGAACTGCCGGAACTAAAAAATTAGGGAAAGGCCCTGTTTATAAAGAGAAACGCGAGAAACACGACGCCTCTTTAAAAGAATTTGCTGAATTAAAAACAATCAACGAAGCTAAAATTGCTGAGAAGGAAAAAACAGGCAAACAATTACAAGCTGATTTAGATAAAAAAGTTTCGCAAACGCAACCTATTATTGAAGGTTTTGATGGTTTAATGGCACGTATAAATGCGTTGAATAAATTGCCATGGATGCCATCATTCTTTATAATGCTTTTATTTTTAGCAATCGAAACTTCTCCAATTATTGCCAAATTATTAGCACCAAAAGGTGAATTTGACATCAAACAGGAAGAAGCAGAAACGGCTATGAAAGCGACGTTAGAGCAAAACAAATACCAACGCGAATTGCTGATTAAAACGAGCGCTGAAATGCATGACAGAGTTTATGCTGATATTGCAGAGGATAAAAGCCTGTACGATCTGCAACGTAAAAATGCAAAGGAATTATTAGAACTGCAATCCAATAGTTTTGTAGAAAAACAGAAAGCTACACTTTAAAATTTAACCGCAAAGTTCGCAAAGATTTTACGCAAGGTTCGCAAAGTTATATAAAAAGAAAACCATCAGCCCAGCTGATGGTTTTTTTTGCTTTTCCTTGTGTACTTTGCGTAAAATCTTTGCGAACCTTGCGGTTAAGCCTTATTACATATAACTCAAAATGTCTTTTTTATAAGCATCATATTCACCTTGCATGATCAATCCGTTATCAAGAAGTTTTTTATAATTCTGTAATTTATCAAAAAGCTCTTCTTTAGATAATTCACTTAATTTGCGTTCTCCTGAAGGTTGTGCTGGCTGAATTGGCTCAAAAGTTTCTGTGTAAGAAGGCGTTGTAGCTGGCATAATTTCAGCATAATTGGTCACCTCTTCTGTTTCAACTTCTTCAACTGCTTCTTCTTCCTCTTCATATTCTGGTTCAACAACTTCCTGAATAGGTGTTGCAGTTATAACTGGGTTTTTCAAGATGTCCAATTGTTCTTTGGCGTAAGTGAAAATCTTTCTGGCCTGAATTTTCGGAATATAATCGATAGAAGCCTGAATATCAGTTTTTGTAGAAAAAGAAAACTCTGAACCTAAAATATTTTCTTTTACAAAAGTACCCACGATTTCATCCCAGGTGTAATCTGTAAAGTCCATTGAAAGACCTAAGTTTTTAGGTTTGCAGATAATAATTCTTTTGTTTGTTAATACAATACTATCTGGAAAAACAGTAATTGCTGGTTTTTTTTGAACCGCGATATATCCAACTTCTTCACCTTTCATCAATAAATCATTGAGTTTTGAAGTGATTTTTTCAATCGCTTTTGGATCTTGTTCTTCGTTTAGAAATTTTTTAAATTGTTCTTTCATGTTTGATAAATTGCTAAGTAACTGAGTTGCTAAGTTTTTGATTGACGTTGCAAATGTAATGCCTAATTTTCTAATTCGATAATTTCGTTCTGAATTTTCTTTGTCAAACTTTTGAAAACCAATTCATACGAATGATCGATGAGTTCTTTTATAAAAGCTGTCGACAAACTGCTATTCAGCGCAATAGTATTCCAGTGTACTTTGCTCATATGAAAACCTGGTTTTATCTCATCATATTCGGCTCGTAGTTCCTGGGCACGTTCAGGATCACATTTTAAATTGACCGATGGTTCGTTCTTTTCCCATTGCGATAGGGAAGATAAAGCAAACATTTTTCCGCCCACTTTAAAAACCAATGTGTCTTCATCAAAAGGAAAATGTTCGCTGACACCTTTTTTCGAAAGACAATATTCGTAGTATGTTTCTAGATTCATAATCTTTATTATTTACCAATTTCACCTAAATGTGTGTACTTAAAACCACTTTCATATTTTAAACCGTAACCAAATATCCGATCCATTGCTGAATGTGAAAATAAAATAATTCCAATCAATTGTAAAAGTTCAAGTTTTAAATAGTAACCTAAAATATAAACTAAAATCGCGATTCCACGATGATGAAATATATTGTAGAAAAATGCTCCGCTCTTATTTCCAAAGACATAACCAAACATTGATAAATCTGGAGCTAAGATTAAAATTAAAAACCACCACCATTCAAAATTTAAAAGGCTAAATAAATAAATTCCGAGGATAAATAATCCTAATTCTTCAAGTTTGATTATTGTTTTCATAATTTCTTTTCCATCATTTTTTCGGGATGTTCCAAAGCTTTAAAACCAAATTTCTCATATAAAAAATGGGCATCGGTTGTGGCCAATCTCCAAATTTGAATGTTTTTTAAAATGGATTCGTTCATCATGTTTTCAATTAAAATAGATGAGTAGCCTTTACCACGATGTTCCTCAGTCATAAAAACGTCCATTACATATCCAAAAACCACATAATCTGTAATTACGCGTGCGAAACCAATTTGTTTGTCGTCAAGATAAATTCCGAAACAAACCGAAGCATCAATGGTAGTCTGCACCTCTTCAATCGTTCTTCCGGCGGCCCAATAAATGTCTTTTAGGAAGTTTTGTATGAAGGGAACATCAAGTTTGGTTTTATCAGTCGAAACGGTAATTTGATTCATGTTTTTTGAATAGTTTCTGAGTTGCTAAGATACTAAGAGGACTTAGCTTCTCAGAATCTTAGAACCTTAGCAACTTTGTATTACATTTTAATTTTATTGTCAATTTTTTCAACGGGTTTTGCAATAAAACCCGGTGCATCAAATCGGTAACCAAAATACAATAATCCGTAAACTTTATCATTACTAATCCTATTGTTTTTGTCTTCATTATAAGAACTGACGCTGAAATTTAAACTGGCGCCAAAAAGTATTCGATCCGAATTATATCCCATCTTTAAGCCTCCATCTAAATTTCTGGTGAAATAGGTTTCTTTCTCTATCGTTTCAACTCCGGCATCTTTACTTTTATCCTTCATGAATTTTACTCCAATGGATGGAGATAAATTGGGAGCGATATAAAAATTTTTATGGATAATAAAATTGTAATAATATCCCGCGGCAAGCTTAAGGTCAAACTCTTTTTGTTTGCCATCGAGATCATCTGATTTAGATCGGATCGTGTTGTAACTATAAATCAACGACGGAAGAAAACTTCCGGCGCTCTTTTTTTGCCATTCTGTAAATGAGGTAATGCTTTTAAGAGAGAATTTAGGATTAAAAAGATAAGAAGTCGACATTCCTAATTGCAAGGTTTTAAAATCCGGAAATTGAATATAAGGATCTTTTCCTTCAATCCAGGTTGGATCAAACTCAGACATGTTGGCAACATAATAGCCTTTTGTTTTGCTGTAATTTACGGTTTGAAGCCATCTTCCTAAAAAGAAACGAAAGTTATAATCTGAGAAAGTAGATTTTCCTTTGAGGTCTTCGTCTTTATTTCCGCCAAAAAACTTCGGGTAAAATCCGTAACTGAAACCGATGAATTTATAATCGACACTTAGAAATAGTTTGTAGCTATTATTGGTTTCCAAATCCAGATTTGATCCCTTTTTATTATTGAGCAAATAATTGTCGCTTTGGGTGCTCAAATTTGCTCTGATCATTATTTTATCCGGATAATAAATAAAATTAGCTGTATCTAGAGGTTTCTCATTTTGGCTATAAAGTGAGGAGAAATTCAGGAAAAAAATCGTCAGAAAAATACATATAAGCGTATACTGATTGGTCTGATTTGCGATTTGTTTTGTAGCTGTTTTCAATTCAAAAATAGTTACTTAATTAGTACTAATATAAAACTAGTAATTAATAATCAATAATTTACTATAGAATATAAAATAGGTTTGCTCGGACTTGCATCGTTTTCAAAAGAGGCGATTTGTAGGTTTAAAACGTAATTTCCATCCTGAATTTCGTCCGGAACAAATATCATTTCTGTAATCGTTGCATTGAATTGTGCGTCGGTATTTAATTGATGTGTGTCTTTGACATTCCAAAACGCTTTATGAGCCAATAATTTTCCTTCGTCATGCTCTTTGTCAACACTTGGCAAATCGATCAGTAAATGCTGAATTTCGCTTTCGCGGATGAAAATCGCCGCTTCCTCAGATAAATAAGGCGGATTTGTATTGGAATATTTTCTTGATTTTTTCTCCTTTTGATTTGGAAGAGTTCTGATAATAATGGCTTCTGTTTTTGTTCCATTTAAAGAAGCCGAAATTTGATCTTTTGTAATAACGAAATCCTCTCCAATCTTTTCAGGTTCAATTGTAATCAATTTAGCAAAAAAGAAAAATCGCTTTAAAGCCTGATTGATGCTGTAAAAATCATTTGTAATATGGCCCAGACATTCCGTATGCGTACCATGTCCGTGCGGATTAAAGAAAATATTATTGAAGTTAGTCGATGATTTCCCGTCCGAAACTTTACCAATCCAATCGCCAAAAACAACGGGTTCAATAACCGGTTTTTCGATGTACCAGGCAATTGGATTTTCGTCTGTATTGGTTAACGGAATAGAAATATCAATGGGTTTTGATAAGTCGATTTCGAAGTTGTTGATTTTTGCTAGCATGATTATTTAACCGCAAGGGTCGCTAAGGGTTTACGCAAGGTTCGCAAGATTTATTTTTTGCTTCTAAATTTAGAATCTATAGTTTATTTACAACTCTCTTAATCCCGTTTTTTATTAAAATGACATTAAAATTTAGCAATAAACCTAATTTGCAATCTGTTAATTTTAAATAGGTCAACAGTTGAGCAAAATGAATTTCATTTAAAGCATCAACTGATTTTATTTCCAAAATTAATTTATTTTCAACTATAATATCTAATCGATAGCCAATTTCTAGTTTTATTTCTTCGTAAATTAATGGTAATGGTTTTTGTTTTTCAATTCTTAAACCTGTCTTCTTCAATTCAAAATAGAGGCATTCTTCATAAGCGCTTTCTAAAAGTCCCGGGCCTAAAGTTTGATGGACTTTTAAAGCACAATCAAAAACGATTCTTGATAATTCATTCTCTGACATAAAGTAACCTTTAATTATATTTTTAATGTTTGTAAAAATACAATTAAATTTATAAATATAAGATTATTCTTATATATAAAAAGCTTTGCGACCTTTGCGTAAACACTTAGCGCACCTTGCGGTTAAGCTATTCTTCCAAATTTAAATAAAATAAATCTGAAGCAATTCCATCCGTTAAGAATTTTCCTTTTGCAGTTGGTTTTAGAATGTTATTTTCGATTGAAAGTAAATCATCGTTTAAGAATTTCTGACTTTGTTTTTGTAGATAATCCAAATATTCCAAACCAAATTCCTTTTCAATTCGTTCTAAGGAAACGCCCCAAATCGTTCGCAATCCCGTCATAATATATTCGTTATAACGATCCGATTTTGAGAGGATTTCAGTTTCAATCGGTAAAATATTTTCCTGAATCGATTTCAAGTAAAGTGAATTATTCGCCACATTCCAGCCTCTTTTTTCGCCGTCATAACTGTGTGCAGAAGGACCGATTCCGATATATTTTTTTCCTAACCAGTACGCCGAATTGTTTCGGGAGAAATAATTCTCTTTCCCAAAATTCGATAATTCGTAATGTATAAAACCATTTTTTTGAAGGGTGTCGACCAAAATCATAAAATGATTCGAAGCGACTTCGTCTTGTGGTTCAGCAATTTTTCCGGTATCAATTAGTTTTCTCAAGGCTGTTTTCGGTTCAACTGTCAAAGCATAACTCGAAATATGCGGAACACCAAAACTTAAAGCGGTTTCAATATTTTGCTTCCACATTTCATCGGTTAATCCTGGAATTCCGTAAATCAAATCCAACGAAATATTATCAAAATATTTGACAGCTTCTTCTAAACATTTTTTGGCTTCCGCTGAATTATGCGCACGATTCATCATTTTCAAATCGTCTTCATAAAAAGACTGAATCCCGATACTCAAACGGTTTATCGGACTTTTGGATAATGCTAAAATACGCTCAGAAGACAAATCATCCGGATTGGCTTCCAACGTAATTTCCGGATTTTCTGAGACTTTATAGTTTTTGTAAACTTCTGAGATTAGAAAGTTTATTTCTTCGTTTGACAATACAGAAGGAGTTCCGCCGCCAAAATATATGGTTTCAATTTGATTGTCACTTCGAGCGGAGTCGAGAAGTTCAAACTCATTTTTACGCATGCCGATTTCTTTGGCCAAAGCCAAAACCATTTCATCTTTCTTCTTCATCGAAGTTGAAAAATGAAAATCGCAATAATGGCAAGCCTGTTTGCAAAAAGGGATATGAATGTAGATACCGCTCATTTTAGTATTCAGTGTTCAGGTTTTTAGTGTTCAGATTTTAGTGTTCAGTGTTCAGTTTTTTAGTATTCAGATTATAGCAATAACTAAAAACGGATCACTGATTACTCCTTTCTGACTCCAAACTTCTCTGGGTTTAGTAGCATATAGTTTAATAATTTGCCTATTTCAATACTTTCGGATAAAAGTTGATTATACGATTCGTTTGAGATATATTTACAATTAAGGGCGAATTCCAGCCAAACTTGTGTTTCAGAATTTTCACCATCAGAGTCAGTTAATTTACTATAAAAATGTTTCGGATAAATACGTTTTCTGTAAGCTTCAGCGATAGTAACTGGAACACTTCTGGATGAACGTCTAATTTGATCTGTTAATGAATAGGTTTCCTCTTTCGGAAACTGTTTTGTAATATTAAATATCTTCATTGCTAAAGAAAAAGACTTTTTGTAAGCCAGTAAATCTTGAAATTTCATTATGTTTTTTATTCATAACGATTGTTTTGTAAGAAAATTATACATAAAAAATTCTTTTATAGCTAATAACTGATCACTATAAATCTGACCACTGAATACTACTTCCTCACTTTGTCTTCATTTTGTTTCACAAAAGCATCCCAACCCGAATAACTTTTCCCGGCTACAATTTTTCCGGAATTAAAGAAATGACAAACGGCTGCTGCCAAACCATCGGTTGAATCGAGATTTTTTGGTAATTCTTTTAAACCTAAAAGCTGTTGTAGCATTTTGGCAACTTGTTCTTTGCTGGCATTTCCATTTCCGGTAATGGCCATTTTTATCTTTTTTGGTTCGTATTCTGTAATCGGAATATCTCTTGAAAGTCCCGCAGCCATGGCAACGCCTTGCGCACGTCCTAACTTTAGCATCGATTGAACATTCTTTCCGAAGAAAGGCGCTTCAATCGCAATTTCGTCTGGATGATGCGTTTCGATTAATTCGATGGTACGCTCAAAAATGATTTTTAGTTTTTGGTAATGATTGTCATATTTGGACAATTGCAGTTCGTTCAACTGCAAAAACTCCATTTTTTTATTGGTGACTTTTATCAATCCAAAACCCATGATTGTGGTTCCTGGGTCGATTCCTAATATGATGCGTTCTTTTGTCAAGGAGTTTTTTGTTTCAAGTTTCAGGTTTCAAGTTTCAGCTCTAGAAAATTGACTCATTTTCTAATTTTCTAATTGGCACATTCTCATTGCCACCTTTTCAAATTGATTACTTTTGCGGCATGATTTCAATTCCTCACAAAGCTAAGCAATTCCTAGTTCTTCTGATCAAACTTTTGATTGTAGGCGGTGCATTTTATTTTATTTACAATCAGTTGGCAAACAACGATAAACTCGATTGGCAAAAGTTCATTGTATTGTTTCGTAAAAATCAATCGGTTTTAGGAATTGGATTTATATTGCTTTTGAGTGTTTTGAATCGGTATTTCGAGATTTTAAAATGGCAGAATCTGGCAAAAGTTATTCATCAGATTTCTTTAGGAGAAGCGACAAAACAAGTTTTAGCCGCATTAACTGCCGGAATTTTCACTCCAAATGGAGTAGGAGAGTATGCCGGAAAAGCGTTGTATTACCCGAAATCTGAAGCTAAAAATGTCATTTTTCTGAATTTAATCTGCAACGGAATCCAGATGATTTTGACAGTGATTTTCGGAACAATCGGTTTACTTTTTCTAGGCTACTGGAAATGGGTTCTAATAATAATCGCAATATCTATTTTCTTTCTTCTATTTTCTATTTTCTTAAAAAGTATAAAAATCAAAGGTTATTCCATCGAAAAACTGATTCAGAAAATTAATGAGATTCCGAAACCAATTCATCGGAAAAATATACTGTTAGGAATCTTGCGTTATTTGGTTTTCTCACATCAATATTACTTTTTATTTTTAGTTTTTGACGTCAATTTGCCTTATTGGACTTTGATTTCAACCATTGCTGTTGTTTACTTTTTGGCATCTTCACTACCAACTTTTCAGTTTTTAGATTTTGCCGTGAAAGGAAGTGTTGCGGTTTATTTCTTCGGAATATTACATGTAAACGAATGGATTGTGGTTTTTATAAGTACATTAATGTGGTTTTTAAATGTGGTGTTACCAGTGGTTTGGGGAAGTTATTATGTGCTGAATTTTAAAACAAAAACGATAGAATGATTTTGGTTTTATTTTCCATATTGCTAATTTATTCTATCAGTATAAGTATGTTGATTTTTGGCTTTAGCCGAATAAAAAAATATCAAAAGGCAGCTTTAGTGCCAAAAACGAGTTTTACGATTATAGTTCCGTTTCGAAATGAAGAAGAAAACCTTCCGAATCTTTTAGATAGTTTCTCAAAATTAAATTATCCAGCAGAGTTGTTTGAAGTTATTTTAGTTGATGATAGTTCTCGGGAAAAATTTCAAGTTTCAGGTTTCAGGTTTCAGGTTTCGGTAGTTGACAACATGAGAGCATCAAATTCTCCTAAAAAAGACGCTATTACAACAGCAATGCAGCACGTAAAAACCAATTGGGTAATTACGACTGATGCGGATTGTCTTGTTCCTGCAAACTGGCTTTTAACGTTCGATAATTATATTCAGGAAAATCAGGTTTCGATGTTGGCTGGAGCTGTTTCTTATAATTGTGAAAATTCATTTTTGCATCATTTTCAGCAATTAGATTTAACGAGTCTGCAAGGCGCTACAATTGGAAGTTTTGGAATTAGTAAGGCTTTTATGTGTAATGGAGCTAATTTTGCGTATACAAAATCTTTGTTTGAAAAACTTAACGGATTTGACGGAAATAATAAAATTGCCAGTGGTGATGATGTTTTTTTATTGCAAAAAGCAGTAGAAAAATTCCCAAAAGAAGTTCATTATTTAAAAGCTGAAGAAGCGATTGTAACAACCAAACCAGCAGAAAATTGGAAATTGTTATTTTATCAAAGAGTACGCTGGGCAGCCAAAACAAGTTCTTATAAAAGCACTTTCGGGAAGTTTTTAGGGTTGATTGTTTTCTTCGGAAATCTGAGTTTTGTAATCGGATTTTTCTTTTTACTGTTTGGAATTTGGTCGTATCCAATTTTTGTTTTGTTCGCCTTTTTTAAATTTGGGATTGATTTTGTTTTGCTTTACATCTCGAATCAATTCTTGATAAGAAGCCGAATTAAAAGCGTGTTTTTGAGTAGTTTACTTTATCCTTTTTTTAGTTCGGCTGTGGCCTTGTACAGTTTGTTTGGTTCTTATGAATGGAAGGGAAGAAGATTTAAAGTTTAAATCCCAATTTTATAAATTCCAAATTCCAGAACGTATAAACGCAATCTTGTCATCTTGACAAAGATTACAGTAGAAGTTCTAAAAGAAATTTGCCAATCGTTGTCGAGTTCCGAGTGTGATCCCTCGTTCCTCGGGATGACAAATAAAACGAAGCGTCTTTTGAAAAGGAGTGCCCTAGCCCTGATAGCAGCGGTATCCTTTTTCTTGCTCCTTTAGCAAGGAAAAGATACAAGCGGATAGCAGGAAATAGCTCCTTAAAATTCTGATGATTTATTTCTGATCTTTAGCCTTAATAATAACAGGCAGAATAAATTGCGTTTTTACGGGAATGCCGCGTTTGATCGCAGGATTTACTTTCGGGAAATCGACTAAACGGGCGTGCAGAATGCTGTCAATTTTGATGGTATCGTAAGCAACAGAATCTTTAGGAAACTGTGGTTCGAATTTCATCGTTGCATTTGGAAAAACGGTTACTTTGACTTCGATGGTGTCCAATTCCGGATAAAGAATTGATAAAGTGTCAATGTCTAGTTTCGCCTCAATAAGTTGTCCCATAACCTCAAAAAAACATTGTTGACGCAGTTTTTTGTCGGCTATTTTTTCACATTCGGCGACTGACGGATATTCGTCAACTTCTTTCCAGTTAATTGCTTTTAATTCTTTTTGAAGTAATTCTTTTTCAGACGGAACCTGCTTCTCAAAATATTGACAAGAATTAAAAAAGATAAAAACTAAAAAAATAGGAAACTGCTTCAAGGTTTTAATATTGATTGTAAACGAATTAGATTATAAAAATACGATTATTTTTTTTGAGATGCTTTGTATTGCAAATATTCTTCGTAGCTTTCTGAGAGCCATTTTTCTTTGTTTGTCGCGGCAATTTCTTTCTGATCAGGATATAAATGCGCCAAGCGATCTGAAAAAGTGGCAATCTGAACCGTATAATTGTAAAATTCGGTTTTTGTTAAAGTAATATTTGGATCATTTTTTCGATTAAAATACTCGAAGAAAAGGGCATCAAATTCCTTCATAGAAAAATTTAATACTTTTTTCTTATTACTTTTATAAATACTGTCCTGAAGTAATTGATCATCGACAGATAGTTTTTTAACTTGTGCATATGCAATATTATTGATCGGGCAGATCAAAAAACAAATAAAAAATAATTTTAAAAGTCTAAACATTGTCTAATTTTTCTGACGGCTTGAAGACAAATTTACAAAAAAATATATGGATTTACTACTGTTTACACTTGGATTTATATGCATTATTGTTGGGATTTTTGGTAGTTTTCTGCCCGTTTTGCCTGGTTTATCGAGTTGCTGGGTTGGACTGCTATTATTGTACTTAACAAAGGCTGTCGAAAATAATTATTGGGTTCTGGGCATAACTCTTTTAATAACTATTGTAATCACAGTTCTGGATTACATAATTCCCGCAAAGGGAACTAAAAAATTTGGCGGTAGTTCGTACGGAATTTGGGGAACCAATATTGGTTTAATTGTAGGGATTCTTTCTCCAATTCCTTTTGGCGTTATCATAGGGCCATTTGTTGGGGCACTTATTGGAGAACTTATTTATGACTCCAAAAACCACAAAAGAGCGTTAAAAGCTGCTACTGGATCTTTGCTTGGTTTTCTGGCTTCTAGTTTTATTAATTTTATGTTTTGTATTATTTTTCTAGGTATTTTTATACATATAACATGGGAATATCGAAACTTATTATTTTAATTATGTAACATTGCCCTAAGTTTTTTCCTATTTTTTTAAAATTTTAATGTAAGGCTTTAACTTTTTTTAAAAAATATTTTCTTTTTATTTTGATAACGAAAGGGTTATGTTTATTGGTGATACGAAGTTTTTGCCCAAAATAAATGTTAAATTCACCATTAAATTTTTAACTTAATCTTTGGAAATGTTAAAATATTTTATATTTTTATCCTGATAAACGATAAAAAAGCCCCTTTTATCGATTATTTTGAATTAATTTAAATAATTTTTAAATGATTAAATTATGACTCCTAACCTACAAATTGAACTTAGACGTTTTATTTCTTCTAATGTTGTTTCAAAATTGAACAAGTTTTATTTTGAAAATGATGCACTTTTAATAAAAGGAATCGATGTATCGATCGGAACCGTTTTAATGGGATTGTATAATAGGGCCGAGGAGTCGGGTTTTTACAAAGAACTTACCACATTAATTGCAGAGGATTCCACCTTTTATCAGGAAGTCGATTTTGCATCAGGCAGAATCTTATCAGTTGACGATTGTTATCGTTTAGAAGGAAACGCGTTATTGAAAGGAATTTTCACGGAAAAAAAAGGAAGAATTTCTGAAATGATTTCAAACGAAGTCGGAATCAAAAGCGAAACCGCAAGAGAAATACTTAACTTCTCAGCATTACTAGTAGTTTCTTACCTTAAGAACAACCTGCAGTTACTAGACAGTTTAAAATTACTTCTTGAAGAACAAAAAAGAGAAATTTTAAACAGCATTCAACCCGGAATCAAAATTATCTTAGGATTTTCATGTCATGAAGTAGTTGAAGACAAAAATCAAACCATGGGAAGATCTATTTTTACCCTTTTCGGACACAACTTTTTCAGTTTCTAAATAAAAAAATCCCATCTTACAAAAGTAAAACAGGATTTATATTCTTGAATTTGAATCGTTTCTTAAACGTTTTTCAAATTGATAATTTCTTGTTCGGTCAAAAAGCGCCAATTACCTCTTGGTAAATTCTTTTTGGTTAAACCGGCAAAAGAAACACGATCTATACGTAAAACATCATAATCGAAGTTTTCGAAAATAGCGCGAACCACTTTTACATTCGATGAACGTAATTTAAGACCAATTTCGCTCTTTGGCTCATTATCAATATAACTAACTTCTTCAACAAATACGCGGTGTCCGTCAAGAACCAAACCTTTGCTGATTTTTTCTAAATCCTCAAATTTTAAGTTTTTGTCTATTGAAACCTGGTAAATTTTGGACGATTTCTGACTAGGTAAAGTAAATTTACGAATCATATCTGTATCGTTGGTGAATAACAACAAACCAGTAGTGTTTTTGTCCATTCTTCCAATCGGAGCAATTTTTGCTGTGGTAGAACCACGAACCAATTCTAAAACGTTACGATATTCCTGACCTTCGTCAAGTGCAGTGGTAAAGTTTTTAGGTTTGTTCAGTAAGATGTATTCTTTCTTTTCAGGAGTTAGAGTAACGCCGTCAAAATTTACAACATCGTCTAATTTTACTAAATAACCCATTTCAGTAACCGGAACGCCATTTACTTTAACGTTTCCAGACTGAATGTATATATCGGCATCACGACGCGAGCAAACACCTGAATTAGAGATGTATTTGTTCAAACGAATCTCGTCTGCAGCTTTCTGTCTTTTCGGAGCCTGATTTTGTTTTTTAATTTTTTCTGCTTTTTCTTCTTCAGCAGCTTTAACAGCCGGCTTCACTTTTTTTGGCCCTTGCGCACGCTTCGCCATAGGAGGTTTTGGCTTGCTAGAGTTTGATTTCGAGCTGTTTGGTCTCGAACCACCTCTTTTATTATTGCCTTCCTTATTGTTCATAAATTCTGTAATTTGTGCAAAGATAGTTTATTCTTGCTAAATAATCTTAAGTTCATTGTTCTTAGATTAATAGCTGTTGTTTTTAGGCGTTTCAGGAGCGTCATAATTGACTTCTTTTGAGGATTTTGAAGTAAGCTGTTTCGCAGAGATTCACAAAGTTAAACAAGGAGTTACACAAAGTTTTAAAAAAATCTCTGCGAATCTTTGTGGAATTCTCAGTGAATCTCTGTGTAATAATTTACTAAAACCTGGAAATAAGAGCTTTCCCGTGCCACAATACACTGGGATTAATCAAAACAATGCAACAAACACCTGAAACAATCAGGAATTTCAAAACATTATGAAGCAGTAGGTATTGTTCTTTTGAATTCGATTTCCATAAATAAATCAGGAAAAAAAGCAACACTCCAAAACAGACATAAAAGTAAATGTCCATATAGCCAACATCATAAACGTTGATCAAAACATACACCGGAAGTACAGTCAAAATGGTCAAAACCGTAATAATTTGTTTAGAAACCGTTTCGTTATAAAGTATCGGAATTGTTCTGTAATCGTTTGCTAAGTCGCCTTTTAAGTTTTCTAAGTCCTTTATCATTTCCCGAATCAGCAATAATAAAAACAAGAAAACTGCATGTGCTGAAATCACCATAAAATGACTCATATGGTCTTCAATTTCTTCAAATGAAATCTTGTTGTAGAAATATAAAAGAATTGCAAAAAAGGGTATAACGGCCATGAATGCAGCCATTAAATTGCCAACGATTGGATATTTTTTAATTTTATGAGAGTAAAACCAAATCAGAAAAATATAAGCCGAAAAGAATAAAAAAGCACGCCAGGAAACAATGAACGCCATCAAAACAGCAATGAAATTCAAAGTAAAATAAACGGATAATTTTGTTTTCTGACTTACCAGCCGGTCCAACATTGATTTATTGGGGCGATTGATTAAATCCTTCTGGCTGTCGTAAAAATTATTGATAATATAACCCGAAGCAATAGTGATTGCAGAAGCAAAAACAATTAGAAATAAATTAAAATCAAGCAAAATATCCAGTGCTCTTTTCTCTGGAGCCAGGATGAAAATAGCAGATAAATATTGTGCTAAAACAATAATTGGAATGTTATAGCCTCTCACGACAGAGAACAAACTAACAATTTTCATTACTAAAAGTTTGTGCTGTCTGCTTAACATTTTAAAATTTAAGTTTGGGATTATGACGTAATTTAAGATTTTTTGCTGAAGTTGTATTTTAGTTAAAGTTAATTTTAACAATTTAGAAATGTTTACTAATTCGTTTCTACACCACTAAACAATAAAATCATTGTACTAAAACAATAAAATCTAAAAAAAGTACTTAATTTTTAGAACTGATAAACTACTTCTAATTTATAGTCTTTTAAAGAAGCTTTAGCGCGTTCTAAATCTTCGGTAAAACCAAGAATATAACCGCCACCGCCAGAACCGCAAAGTTTTAAGTAGTAATCGTTAGTGTCAATTCCGTGTTGCCAGATTCCATGAAATTGCTCCGGAATCATTGGTTTGAAGTTATTTAAAACGACCTTAGAAAGCTTTTTAGTATTGGTAAACAAAGATTTCATGTCGCCATGCAAAAAGTTTTCTACGCAGGCATCTGTATATTTAACAAATTGGTTTTTAAGCATCGCACGGAAACCTTTGTCTTTTAGGTTTTCCATGAAAATGTTTACCATTGGAGCCGTTTCACCTACAATTCCTGAGTCTAATAAAAAAACAGCGCCTTTTCCGTCAAAACTTTGAGTCGGAATTCCGGTTGCTTCAATATTATCTTTAGAATTGATTAAAATCGGAATGCTTAAATAACTGTTTAAAGGATCTAAACCAGAGCTTTTTCCGTGGAAAAAACTCTCCATTTGAGAAAATATATTTTTTAGTTGTAGCAGTTTTTCGCGAGTTAAATTCTCTAAAACTGTTATTTTGTGAGTCGCATATTTATCGTAAATCGCAGCAACCAAAGCACCACTGCTTCCAACTCCGTATCCTTGTGGAATACTTGAATCGAAATACATTCCGGTTTCAACATCATTTTTCAAAGCCGCCAAATCAAAAGCAACCAAATCCGGTTGTTCAGTCTGTAAAGTCTCAAGATAAGTTGCAAAACGTTTTAAACTTGCGTTTGATGCTATTGCTTCTGTCGAAGGATCTTCGATTCTCTTCAAAGCACCATTGTAAAAATTATAAGGAATAGAAAGTCCTTTAGAGTCACGAATGATTCCGTATTCTCCAAAGAGTAATATTTTTGAGTAAAATAATGGTCCTTTCATAATGTATTTAAAGTCTAAAAATCTAAATTTTAATTAAAGATACGGAAAATTATAATGCAATTGATCCTTCTCCAATTTCATCGCAAATGTACTGACCATTCTGACAAAATACAACTAATTCGTCCTTAATAAATTGTAATACTTTTTCGCTAACGTTTTCGGGATAAAGTACATGCACATTTGCACCCGCATCAAGCGTAAAACAAACCGGAATCTGGGTTTCATTTCTGAATTTCCAGATCGCATTGATGATTTGCAAAGTGTTTGGTTTCATTAAAATAAAATACGGCATTGAAGTCATCATCATAGCGTGCAAGGTCAACGCCTCACTTTCAACAACTTTAATGAATCCTTCCAGATTTCCACTTTCAAAAATGGCAATTAACTGATCCAGATTTTCATGTGCCTGAGCAAAACGTCTTTCGGCATATGGATGATCGTGCATCAAGTCATGTCCAACTGTACTCGAGACTTGTTTTTCTCCTTTATCAACTAATAAAATTGTATCCTGATAATTCTTAAAATTCTCATGAATAGCATATGGAAATTCAACCCCAAATAAATCTGAACTTCCTTCAATATTTGCCTGATTTCCCCAAACCACAACATTTCCTTTTACACTTCTACAGGCACTTCCAGAACCTAAACGTGCTAAAAATGATGCTTTTTGATAGAAGTAGTCATCTGCCATTTCAGGATTCAGCACTTTCTCCAAACTCATGAAATTCATTGCCAAAGCCGCCATTCCTGATGCAGAAGAAGCTATTCCGGAACTGTGTGGAAACGTATTTTGCGTATCAATTGTAAAATGATATTCTTTCAAAAATGGAAGATAAACTTCAATTCGTTCTAGAAATTTCTGAATTTTTGGTTTAAAATCTTCTTTTGGTTTTCCTTCAAATAGTAAATCAAAAGAAAATGTATCGTTTGTCACATTGAGCGAAGTCGAAATGTCTTTTTTCGTAAAGCCCAACTTCGTAATCGTTTTACAGTTATTCAACGTAAAACTAACTGAAGGATTTGCCGGAATTTGATTGTCTTTCTTTCCCCAATATTTTACTAGTGCAATATTGCTGGGAGCGCTCCACTCAAAATTTCCGTTTTCGATTGTAGAAGTATATTTTTTAGGAATAAAATCAGTTGTTGTAAACATGAAATATAAATTTTGGCAAAGATAGTTTTTAAAATATTTCACCATATAAGTTATATAAGAAAATGTAAGCGGGACTAAAACTAAAATGAACTTATATGACTTATGTGGTTTAAACTTTCTTTTTAGTTATTTTTGAATAAAAAAGAAATAAAAAAGAAATAAAAATGAACAAAATAACACGAATCGCGATCGCTGTAATCGTTTGTTTAGCGGTAGGATATTCTTCCTCTACTTTTACTAAAGCAGGGGTGGAGACTTGGTATCCAACAATTTTAAAACCAAGTTTTAATCCGCCAAATTGGGTTTTTATGCCCGTTTGGACGTTGCTTTTTATTTTAATGGGAGTTGCAGCCGGTTTAGTTTGGGATAAAATAAAGGAGCAAAACGAAGAAGTAAAAAAAGCTCTGGGTTTCTTTTTGGCCCAATTGATACTAAATGCAGTGTGGTCGTATATTTTCTTCGGATTAAAGAACCCAATGTTAGCTTTAGTCGAAATTGTGCTGTTATGGCTGATGATTTATGAAACGTACTTAAAATTCACCAAGATCAATAAAACTGCTGGTTATTTACTGATTCCTTATATGGCTTGGGTAAGTTTTGCAGGAATTTTGAATGCTAGTATTTGGTGGTTGAATCGATAAATTTTAGTTTCAGGTTTAATTAATCCGTTTTACTTTATGAATAAATTCAGGGCATTTTTGGTTATTTTGATTTTGGTTTCGTTTAAGTCTTTTGCCTGTTTAAATGGTGAAACTAAGATTCTTAAGAATGGAGCTTATGTTTATATAGATTATAGAGGGCTTGTTCCACACGGACATCATTTTTTAAGTAGGGAATTTCCTCAGATTATAAAACAACTTGACAGCTTATATAGAAAGACAAATGATATTGATTATTTGTCTGATAAAGGATATGTTTTAATTGTTCAAAAAAAGTATGACGAAGCATTAAAATTGTATTTGAACATTGAAAAAATTAAGCCTAATCGATATTCAACAGCATCAAATATTGGAACTCTTTATGAGTTAATGGGAGAAAACCAAAAAGCGTATAATTGGATTAAGAAATCTATCGAAATAAATCCTGAATCACATAATGGTTCTGAATGGTTACATCTTAATATATTAAAAGCAAAGATTGAAAAGATTGACGATGCTAATTTGGGACAATTTTTAATAAACAATAGTTTTGGCAAAGATGTAATTCCAAAAATAGATTTGCCAAAAGCAACATTAAAAGAGTTAGCCAATTCAATTTATTATCAGGTTAATGAGCGTATGAGTTTTATAAAACCAAAGGATAAAATTATTTCAACTCTTCTCTTTGAACTTGGTAATGCGGTTAAGATAATTGGGGAAAATGAAAATGCGATACAAATTTATAATTTATCTAAAGAATATGGTTTTCAAGATGAATTAGTTAATCAGAGAATAATTTATTGCTATCAAAGTAAAAATAAATATGTTGAAAAAGAAAATCAGAAATTATACGAAAATATTACAAAGGTAAAACGAAGTAAACAAGGTGTTGATGTTGATTACGTTGATCAAATAGAAAGCGGATTAATTATTTTATCCATTATAGCTGCACTTTTATTAATTGTTTCAATTATCCTTTATTTGAAATTGAAGAATCTAAGGGATTATATTCTTCTAAATGATTTTTCGAAATAGTTTAGTTTTTAATCTCAACTTTCAACTTCTTAAATTCATCATTTTTAGCAGTCAAAAAATCCATTGTTGCCAAAATATTAGGATGGTCTAGTAGTGTTTTAGATTTTGGATCGGCATCACAAAATTGAAGAAAAAGTTCTTTTTCTTCAGCGTTTAATTTTAAATCTTGAGAAAAAAAAGTTTCCGGAACTGATGTCTGGACAAGTTTTTTAAAGTCAATCTTTTCTATTTTCTTTTTGGGTTTTTCTTTTTCTTTTTTAAATAAATCAGAAATTAGACTCCCAACTGCTATAAAATTTACACCATTTGTAATAGTTCCGTCATAAACTCCTGTATATTTTTGCAAAGAGCGAGACGGTAATACAGTTGAACCTTCGCCAGCAGCGCCTACATGAGGAAAATTTATTTTTGTTATTACAACTTCATCTAATTCTTCTGGCTTTAAAATCATATTAACCACAAGATTATTAGTTTCAATATTTTGAGATGTTACTTTTAATCTTGAAAAGAGATAATCCTTAGAAAAGAAAATCAAACTGTCTTTTACATTGGCCAAAATATCGAACTCCCCTAAACTGTTTGTAGTTGTGCTGGTTTTAGCTGTTTTATTAATAACCTCGATGCCTTTGAGAACGGAGTTTTGAGAAAGAACTTTTCCATGAAGTAATTTTTCTGTTTGAGAAATAGAAAGTTGGTAAGTGAAAAAAGAAATTGTTGTGAGTAATTTTACTTTCATCTAATTAATTTTTTTCGTTTCCAATTTCTTAAACTCTTCATTTTTAGCATATAAAAAATCCATTGTTGCCAAAACATTAGGATGCTCTAAAAGTGTTTTAGATTTAGGGTCGGCATCGCAGAATTTTATAAAAAGTTCTTTTTCTTTAGATGTAATATTTAAGTTTTTAAGAAAAAACTCAGGTGGACAAGAAGTGATAATTAGTTTTTTGAAAAGGTCATCATGAGGCTCAATTTTTTTCTTCGGTTTGTCAAAAATTGGGTAACTAAAATTCATAGCATTTTTAATTTTACCATCATAAACAGTAACCTTTGTAGTAACATTATCAAATTGCTTGCGAATTTTAATTTTATTTATTTCTTCTCTATTATTTGCGATCTTTTTAAGTTCAGTTTTGTTAAAAACAGATCTTGAAACTACGACATTCTCCAATTCTTCGGCTTTTGGATTCATCTCAATAATGAGATAGCTTTTTTCCAGATCTTTCAAAGTTAGCTTCAATCTTGTAAATAAGTAATCCTTTGAAAAAAACAATAAACTGTCCTGCTCTTTTGCTAAAATAGAAAACTCTCCCAATTCATTTGTTCTCGTACTAGTTTGGGCATTTTTGTTTATGACTTCAACATTTTTAAGTACGAGTTCTTGAGAAATGACTTTTCCGTGAAGAAGTTTTTCCGTTTGAGAAATAGAAAGTTGGTAAGTGAAAAATGAAATTGTGGTAAGTAATTTTACTTTCATCTAATGGTATTTAGTTGATAGTAAAATTATTAGAATTGTCTTAACGAAAACTTACAGAATCTGTAAATTCTTGTTAATTCGGTTTTTTTGAAGTTTTCAGTCACAGTCACAGTTTTCAGAAGGACTGCGACTGAAAACTGCGACTGTGTACTTTTTATAAAATCTCAATTAAATCTGAAGGTGTATTTATGATCAATTTTGCGCCGCTGGCAATCAGTTCTTCTTCCGTTCTGTAGCCCCATGAAACACCAAGCGGAAACATATTGGCATTGGTTGCTGTTAGCATGTCAATATCAGAATCGCCTATAAAAATGATTTCTTCTGTTTTTAAATTCCAGTTTTTGCTTATTTCAAGTGCTTCAAACGGATTAGGTTTTTTAAGCGCTTCGGTACTTAAACCAACGGCAGTATTAAAATAATCCGGGAATATTTCTGATGCTATCTTTTTCGTAAGCTCATCTGCCTTGTTTGAGAAGACCGCTAATTTGATATCTCTTGAAACTAAATTATCCAGCAATTCAACAATTCCTGCGTAAGGTTTTGTTTTGAGCGTACAAATTTCACGATAGGCTGTAATCATATTTTCGAAACAAACTTCGATTTCATTTTCAGAATTGTTTGTTGCAGGTAAAGCTTTGCTTACCAGATTTCGCAATCCGCTTCCGATAAAATATTGATAAGCATCATAAGTATGCGTTGGATAATTTAGATCAGTTAACACAGTATTCATTGCATCTGAAATGTCTTCTAATGAGTTGACTAAGGTTCCGTCTAAATCAAAAATAATTCCTTTGTATTTCATTTTTTTTAAATATTATTGGCTAAAATAAACCCGCTTGTCCAGGCATTCTGAAAGTTAAAACCTCCGGTAATTGCATCAATATTTACTATTTCGCCTGCAAAATATAGGTTTTGATGTAATTTACTTTCCATGGTTTTAAAGTTGATTTCTTTTAAATCGATTCCGCCGGCTGTTACGAATTCTTCTTTAAAAGTACTTTTTCCGTTTACCTGAAATTTTGCTTTTGTGAGTTGAGAAGCTAAATTCTGTAATTGTATTTTAGATAGATCAGCCCATTTTGTTTCCGGCTCAATTTCAGAAGCTAAAACCAAACTTTCCCATAAACGATTCGGAAAGTCGAAAGGAGATTTTTTTGAAACGGCTTTTTTGGCGTGTTCCTGTTTTAAGTCTTTTAGTATTTTCTCCGCATCTTCGGTATCGACATCATTTAACCAATTCACGAAAATCGTAAACTGATAATTTTTGTCGAATAAAATGCGTGCGCCCCAAGCTGACAGTTTCAGAATCGCAGGGCCGCTCATTCCCCAATGGGTGATTAATAAAGGTCCAGTTGATTCTAGCTTGGTGTCTTTTACGTTTACGGTAACTTGTGCCGCAACGCCGGGCAATTCTTTAATACGTGAATCTTTTATGTTGAAAGTAAACAGGGAAGGGACAGGGCTCACAATCGCGTGTCCTTTCTCCTGAAGCATTTCCCAGATTTTAGGATTGCTTCCGGTCGACAGAACTAATTTTTCGGCTATAAATTTATCGTTTTGAGTGTCGATTTTCCAATGATTTTCTGCTTTGTAAATCGATTGTACGCTTTGACCCGTCAACACTTTTATGCCTAATTTTTCTGTTGCTTTTAAGAAACAATCAATTATGGTTTGAGAAGAATTGGAGACCGGAAACATTCTTCCGTCGTCTTCGATTTTTAGTTCAACACCATGTTTTTCGAACCATTCAATGGTATCTCCAGAACAAAATTGATGAAAAGGACCGCGAAGTTCTTTTTCACCACGCGGATAAAATTTGACCAATTCATTCGGTTCAAAACAGGCGTGCGTTACGTTGCATCGTCCGCCACCGGAAACGCGGACTTTAGAAAGTACTTCTTTCCCTCTTTCTAAAATGGCAATTTTTAGTTTCGGATTTTTCTCTGCAATATTTATCGCCGTAAAAAAACCTGCAGCGCCTCCACCAACAATTAGGATGTCGAAATTTTGAGTCATATTATTTTTTTTGCCACGAATTTCACGAATTGGCACTAATTTTTTCTGCCACAGATTTCACAGATTCAAAGGATTTTAAATCTGTGTAGATCCTTTAATCTGTGGCTATATTTTTCTTTATAATTTATCTGGAAAATCAGTGATTATTCCGTCTACTTTAAAACTTTTTATTTTTTGAATATCTTCCTCGATATTTACTGTCCATGGCAAAACCAGAAATCCTTTTTTTTGTATTTCAGGAGTGTTTTCCTCATTCAATAAATGATAATAGGGGTGAATGGCCTTTGCTTTTATTGTTTCGGCGAAAGCCAAAGCCAAATCAAGATTGGTTTCTGTCAAAACGCCAATCGGAATTTTTGAATCGAAATTATGAACTTCCTGCAAGGTATTCCAATCAAAACTCGAAACAATAAAATGATCGTAACTCCATTTTTTTTCTGAAACATATTCATCAATGAGAGAAACGACCTTTGTTAATGTATCTCCATTTTTCAATTCTATATTGATGAAACATTTTTTGTTTACCAAATCAAAAACTTCATTTAAAGTTGGAATTTCATGCTTTTCAGCAATCAAAAACGATTTTAACTCCGGCAAAGATAAGGTATTTACAAAACCTTTTCCGTTGGTCATTTTGTCGATAGTTTCGTCGTGAATTACGATTATATGTCCGTCGGCACTTAAGTGAACGTCGAGTTCGATTCCGTCAGCATTTAGGTCTAATGCTTTCTGAAAGGCTTGTAAAGTATTCTCGGGTTCGTAGCCTTTGGCACCGCGATGTGCAATCTTGAGCATGTCTTGAGAGTTTAACCGCAAAGGTCGCAAAGTTTTACGCAAAGTGCGCTAAGGATTTATTAAAAAAGTTTGCCACGAATTTCACAAATCTCCACGAATTAATTTATCATATTTAATTTTGTGAAAATTTGTGAAATTCGTGGCAAAAAAATATATTTTGCGAGCCTTGCGCAAAACTTTGCGCTCCTTGCGGTTAAGTACGTTCCAATAAAACAATATCAAATTCGCTATCAATAGTGACTTTCCCATCGATAACTTCGACGTTTTGATCTGAATAACTATCTTTTAATTTTGTTCCATTTTCGAAAATAGCATTTACCGGAATTTCTTTTGTGCCTTTTGGTAAATCTAAACCAATAACGACTTTATCTTCGAAAGTTCCTTTGGAGAAAGTTCTGGAGAAAACATAAAATTCAGAACTAATTTGCTGATGAATTCCTCCGCCAATTGCAGGATGATTTCTTCTGAACTGCCCTAATTTCTGCCAATGTAAAAGTGTTTGTTTGGTTTCCTGATTGTTTAGTATATCATCCCAATTCATGTTGGAACGTAAAGTTGCATCGCCATTTGTTCCTTCTACAACTAAAGATCTTCCAGATTCATCTCCATAATAAACTTGCGACATTCCCGGAGACAATAATAATTTGGTTCCGGCCTCGATGCCTTTTGTTCTGTTGGCGTCAAAAGGCTGACCATCGTCATGAGAAGACATATAATTAAGGACAGAATATCCTTTTAATTCATTGTTTAAAGCATTTGAATATTTCGAAAATAAACCTTCATAATTGTTTTGAGCAGCGTTCCATTTAAATTCAAAATTGATCATGCTGTTGAAACCATTCTGAAAGTAATTTACTTTTCGGTCTCCAAAATCATAATCCTGACCACCGCTGATTCCGTAGCCGTAAACTTCGGCAATCGTATAAAACGGATTTTGATCTAAAACCTGCAACGGATGATGTTTCTTCCAGGTTTCAAAAGCGTAATCACATTCCTTTTTAAAATCTGCCCAAACGTCTTCGTTGGTGTGTTTTACGGTATCGGCTCTGTAACCGTCAATTCCGAATTCAACGATATAATCTGTAAGCCATTTAATGATGTAATATTTAGGTGTTCTTGGATAATTTGTTCTTTTGAAAAATTCATCCAACGAAGCTATTTCTTTTTCATAACGGCCTTCTTTTTTCCATTTTTCAATTAAAAAAGGAGGGAGTTGCACTTCCTGAGTGCTTTCTGTTCTTACATCCGGAAGATTATCAACTAAAGTACACATCGTTGTGTTTTCAAACGATTTGTAATCGCAAACGACTCCTGTTCTAACCCAATCAGAAGGCCAAACAGGATCTTCAGGAGTTACGGGACCGGTATGATTGATTACGCCATCTAGAATAATTCTGATGCCTTTTTCATGTGCTTTTTGAACAAGATTGGCCAAATCTTCTTTGGTTCCGAAATTCGGATCCAAAGCTGTCCAGTCTTTTGCCCAATAGCCATGAAAGCCATAACTCAAGCCAGTTCCTTCGTCAACACCATCGTGAATTTGCTCTACTATCGGCGTAAGCCAAATGGCATTTATTCCTAATCGCTCAAAATAGCCTGATTCGATTTTTTTTGTAATTCCGATAATATCTCCGCCTTCAAATCCGCGTAGTTTTCCAGGCGTTTTCGTTCTGTTGAAGTTTAAATCGTTTTCCGTATTTCCATTATAAAAACGATCGGTAAGTAAAAAGTAGACATTTGCTCCTTCCCAAACGAAAGGTGTTTTTGAAGTATTTTCGTTATGCATTGAAACTGATTTTGAGCCAGAACAACTCGTGATTAAGAATACTAAAGGTAAAAAAAGGAAAATGTATTTTTTCATTTATTCTGAATTTAACAAGCATTTATAATTTGTTCTAAATAAAATTTCCGCCACGAATTACTTCGTCTGTTCGTCCTTCGTCCTCGAGTCACGAATTATTTTAATACTCTCTGAAAATATAAATTCGTGAATTCGTGGCGGAAAAATAGTTGCCTAAATTTTTAAACACATAGAAACATAGGTTTTCCTTCTTTTGAAAAGGTTGAAAAAAAATGACAAATCATTTTACACATAGCTATGTGTTTTAATGCAAGTGAAACGCCTTTTTTCAGACTATCAAAAACTATTTCTCTATGTGTTTGAATAAAATATTTATTCCAATTCTAAAATCAAAGCTGATTTTGGCTCCAATGTAATTTCAGTGGCTAAATCGAATGTTTTTCCTGTCAAAACATCTTTTCCTGATTTAAAGTTTTTGATATTTTCTTTAAAACGATTTGTCTTCACAGTTTGTGCTTTTGCATTGTTATTGAAAACCACCATTACCGTTTTTGTATCAGTATATCTGAAATAAACATAAGTGTTGTTTTCAGGAATATAATGCGTCATTTTCCCTGTATGAATAGCTTCATTTGATTTTCTCCAGTTGAATAATTTTGAAGTAAAATCGAAGTATTGTGCTTGCTCAGCTGTCCTTCCTGCTGCGGTCAAGCCATTGTTTTTGTCGCCAGCCCATCCGCCAGGAAAATCTCTTCGAATGTCTGCGTCGCCCTTGCCTTTGTCACCGCCCATTCCAATTTCTGAACCGTAGTAAACTTGTGGAATTCCACGAACTGTGGCCAATAAAGTCATCGCCAGTTTGTATTTGGGAAGATCGTATTTAAACTTCTCATTCATACGATCGGTATCGTGATTTTCGGCAAAAACCAAAATATTATTTGTATTTGGATATAAATAATCCATTGCAAAATTGTTATAGAATTTAATCAACCCGTTGTCCCAGCTTGGTTCGTCTTCGTTGAAGGCAGAAGTAACCTGACTTTGAAGCGTAAAATCCATTACACTTGGTAAATTCGAATTGTAATTTTCAATGGCGCCAATTTTACTGTCTTTTTGCCAATACGCTAAATTTGCCTGATTGTGCATCCAGATTTCACCAACAATATTAAAATTAGGATATTCATTCGTAATTGCTTTTGCCCAATTAGCCATTGCCGTTTGGTCAGAATAATTATAAGTATCTACTCTAAAACCGTCAAGATTAGCATATTCAATCCACCAAATGGCATTTTGAGTCAGGTATTTTGCCACTAAAGGATTTCTCAAATTCAAGTCTGGCATAGAAGGTACAAACCATCCATCAACACAAATTTCCTGATCTATTTTTGACGCATGAATATCTGTAATTACTTCACGTCTGTGGTGCGTTTGTGTGAAGTTTTCAAATTGATTGAACCAGCTTTTGGTTGGCATGTCTTTCATCATCCAGTGGGTAATTCCCCAGTGATTGGTAACATAATCCATAACCAGTTTCATGTCTTTTTTGTGCATTTCTGCAGATAAGCGAACGTAGTCTTCATTGGTTCCATAACGAGAATCTATTTTATAAACATCAGATTGTCCGTAACCATGATACGAATGTTTTGCGTCATTGTCCTGGCATAAAGGCGTACTCCAAACCGTTGTCGCACCTAAAGACGAAATATAATCTAAGTTTTTAATAATTCCTTCAATATCTCCGCCGTGACGCCCGCCTGGTTCTGCGCGATTTCCTTTTTCTGTTAAAATGGCATCACTGTCGTTTTTCGGATTTCCATTAGCAAAACGGTCCGGCATGATTAGGTAAATCAAGTCTGATGAATCGTAGCTTTTGCGGTCAGCCGAATTGGCTCTTCTTTCTTTAAGAGCATATTTTTGAGTAAAAGCGACTTTGTTATTGGCTTTAAAAGAGAAAACCAATTCTGAGGCTTTGAGGTTTTGTGTGTCGATTGTTACAAAAAGATAGTTCGGGTTTTCTGTTTTTTCGACATTTTTAATCGCCACATTGTTTGAAACCGAAGCTTCATATTGTGCAATATTTTTTCCGTAGAACATAATCTGCAACTCCGGATTTTTCATTCCTGCGTACCAAAATGGCGGTTCTACTTTCTGAATTTGCGCTTTCGCGGAAGCAGAAAAGATCAGAACGAAAAGGAGTATTTTGAAGAATGTGTGGTTTGTTTGAAATGATGTTTTTTGGATGTTCATAATATCTAGATGTAATTATCTTCATTGTCAGTTCGAGCGGAGTCGAGAACCTTTGCGGCATCTCGACTCCGCTCGATGTGACAAAAAATATGTTATTAAAAAAAAAGACAAGTGATTTTGGGGAAAATCACTTGTCTTTAAAAAAATTATTTAGTTTCAATTATGCTGATTGCATAACCTCCGCCTGGAGCAGATAACTGTGATAATTGTGATTTATTGGTTACAGCAATTTTCCTGATCGTATAAGCTTGCGGATTTGTTTTGTAATGCGCATCTTTTGCATCAGCATAAATTGTTGCTGTGTATTTTTTGCCTTTTTCAAGGAAACTGAAATCGATGTTTGATGTACGCGAATTGTCTCCGTTTACGTTTCCAACAAACCAGTTGTTTGTCCCTTTTGCTTTACGTGCAACTGTAATAAAATCGCCTGGTTCAGCCTCAATATATTTACTTTCAGACCAATCTACAGCCACATCTTTAATGAACTGGAAAGCATCTGGAAAACGGTTATAGTTCTCTGGAGTATCAGCCGCCATTTGTAACGGGCTGTACATCGTAACGTATAAAGCCAACTGATTACAGATGGTACTGTTTACATGTGATTTGTTATCCGGATTCATTTTGCTGATATCCATTTCGAAGATTCCCGGAGTATAATCCATTGGACCTCCAATTAATCTTGTGAATGGCAATACCGTAACGTGATTTGGTTTAGAACCTCCAAAAGCTTGGTATTCTGTTCCTCTTGCAGCTTCGTTTCCAATTAAGTTCGGGTACGTTCTCGCAATTCCTGTTGGGCGAACTGCTTCGTGAGCATTCACCATAATTTTATAATCAGCTGCTTTTTCGACGGCATATTGATAATGGTTTACAATCCATTGATCGTAATGATTTTCACCGCGAGGCAAAATGTCTCCAACGTATCCACTTTTTACAGCATCGTATCCGTTGTCTTTCATGAATTGGTATGCTTTGTCCATATGACGCTCGTAGTTACGAACTGAACCTGAAGTTTCATGGTGCATGATGATTTTGATTCCTTTAGATTTTGCGTATTCGTGCAAACCTTTTACATCAAAATCCGGGTAAGGTGTTACGAAATCAAAAACATAATCTTTTGAATGTCCAAACCAGTCTTCCCAGCCTTCGTTCCATCCTTCAACCAAAACAGCGTCGAAACCATTTGCAGCAGCAAAATCAATATATTTTTTTACGTTAGCATTGTTTGCTCCGTGTGTTCCGCTTGGTTTTGCTTTTGAGAAATCAGAAACACCCAATTGTACTGTTGGAAAATCGTTTGTGTACGACCAAGAGCTTTTTCCTGTAATCATTTCCCACCAAACACCAATATATTTTACTGGTTTAATCCAGGAAGTATCATCAATTTTTGACGGATCGTTTAAGTTGTAAGTCATTTTTGAAGCTAAGATTTCTCTCGCATCATCGCTCACCATAATTGTTCGCCACGGCGAATGGCTCGGTGCCTGCATATAACCTTTGTCTCCTTTTGCATCCGGCGTTAACCAGGATTCAAAAATCATGTTTTTGTCATCTAAATTCAAATGCATACAAGAATAATTGATCAAAGCCGCTTCGTGCAGGTTGATGTAGATTCCGTCATTCGTTTTTAACATCAAAGAAGTCTGAACTCCTGTTGGAGAAAAAGATTTTTGAGAAACGTTTGCTGTATATGCTTTTTGAGATAAACCTCGAATTTCAGATAATTTCGATTTTGTATAATCGTATTCCTGTGTATCATAATCTCCCGGAATCCAAAAAGCCGTGTGGTCGCCCGCCATTGCAAATTGTGTTCTTTCTTCTTTGATTACGAAATACGTAAGGTTCTTTTGAGTTGGGAATTCATATCTAAATCCAAGTCCGTCATCAAATAAACGGAAACGGATTACGATTTGTCTGTCTGTGCCTTTTTGATTTAAAGTAACAGCCAGTTCATTATAATGATTTCTGATATTGTCCACTTCTCCCCAAACCGGTTTCCAGGTTTCATCAAAAGTGGAAGTTTTAGTATCAACAACCGTAAAATCATTCAATAAAGATTTTTTGTCATCTTTAAGTTCAAGACCTAATTTACTGGTTTTTACTACGTCTTTGTTTTTGTATTTTAAGCTGTAAGTTGGCGTTCCGTCATTTTGAAGCGAAAATTCCATTACGAACTTTCCTTCGGGTGATTTTAATTGTTGTGCATTTGCAAGCGAGCTAAACGCAAACAAGATTAAACTTGCGAAAAATAAGTTTTTCATGTTTTTTATTTTTAAGGTATTAATCAATTTGTACAAATTTACTTGCAATTATAGAATTTCCGTTCACTACAATTGTTAAATCTTGGTCACCATCAACGGTAAAAGTTGTTTCGTTATGATTTACAGTTACTTTCAAAATTTGATTTCTGAAATTAATTTTAAACGAATAGCCTTTCCATTCTTTTGGGATTTTTGGAGAGAAATGAAGCTGGTCATTTTTAACACGCATTCCTCCAAAACCTTCTACAATGCTCATCCATGTTCCGGCCATTGAAGTAATGTGACAACCTTCTTCTACTTCTTTATTATAATCATCTAAATCCAGACGAGAAGTTCTCAAATAGAAAGTATAAGCCATATCCATTTTGTCTAAATGGGCAGCCTGAATCGAGTGAACGCAAGGCGAAAGTGAACTTTCATGAACCGTAAATGACTCATAAAAATCAAAATTACGTTCTAATTCTTCTTTAGAAAAATGATCTTCGAAGAAATAGAAACATTGTAAAACATCCGCTTGTTTAATGTATGGAGAACGAAGAACGCGATCCCAAGACCATTTTTGATTGATTGGGCGTTGTGAACGATCTAAATCTTTTACCGGAACTAAATCTTTGTCCAAGAAGCCGTCTTGCTGTAAGTAAATACCCAATTCTTTTGAAGTAGGGAAGTACATATCATCGGCTACTTTTTTCCATTCCTGAATTTCATGCGCCGAAAGGCTTACTTTTTCCAAAATGCGTTTGTGATCTGCAGGATATTCTAAAGCTACTTTTTTAATTTGTTCCGATGCATAATCGATACACCATTTTGCAATATAATTGGTGTAAAAATTATTGTTGATGTTATTTTCATATTCATTTGGACCTGTAACGCCCAAAATCACATATTGATTTTTTTCTTTAGAAAAAGAAGCTCTCTGATGCCAAAAACGAGCAATTCCGATTAATACTTCTAAGCCTTTTTCAGGAATATATGAGTAATCCCCGGTAAAACGGTGGTAATTGTAAATGGCAAAAGCGATCGCACCATTTCTGTGAATTTCTTCATGCGTGATTTCCCATTCGTTGTGGCATTCTTCTCCATTCATGGTAACCATCGGATACAGCGCTGCGCCATTTTTGAAACCTAAATTGTCCTTTGCATTTTCAATCGCTTTATCCAATTGATTGAAACGATATGTCAATAAGTTTCTTGCAACCTGCTGATCTTTTGTCGCCATGTAAAACGGAATACAATAAGCCTCAGTGTCCCAATAAGTAGATCCACCGTATTTTTCTCCGGTAAAACCTTTTGGTCCGATGTTCAAACGAGAATCTTTTCCTAAATAAGTTTGATTTAATTGGAAGATGTTGAAACGAATTCCCTGTTGTGCTTTCACGTCGCCATCAATAGTAATATCTGACATTTCCCAGATTTTGCTCCAGGCGTCAATTTGATTTTGAAGTAAAGCATCATATCCTAAATTAACGGCAGCTTTAATTGTTTTTTCGGCTGCAGCCAAAGTGTTTTCGTGATTTAAAGAAACCGTATATCCCCCAATTTTTTGAATCGATGAGGTTTTTCCTTTAGCGATAATAGTTCCATAAGTAAACTGAACTTTATCTGTCGTTGAGTCGATTGTTGAAGGCGAAATGTTTACGTTTTCTCCGTTTGCAAAAATCGTATTATGCATGAAAGTCGTAACTTTAAAATGCGTTTTAAAAGTCTGCGCCGTTACAAAAGCTTCGTTTGCTCCTTTTTTTACTTCAAGAGGTTCCCAGAATTTTTCTTCCCAGTTGGCATCTTCATTGGTAACTCCTGCGTCAATATAAGGTTTGTAAACAATTTTGGCGTCTTTGTTTAAAGGCGTGATTTCGTATTTGATAATTCCGGCTTCATCCAAATCCAAAGAAAGAAAACGGCGAATGTTTACGGCAATTTCGGTTCCGTTTTTCAATGTCGCTTCAAAAGAACGGTTGTACCATCCTTCTTTCATATTCAATTCTCTGCGGAAGTTTTTAACCTCCGTACAAGTATTTAAATCTAAGTTTTCTTCGTTGATTTTAACGTCAATTCCAATCCAGTTTGGAGCATTTAATACTTTCGCAAAATATTTTGGATATCCGTTTTTCCACCAGCCCACTTTAGTTTTGTCCGGGTAATAAATTCCGGCGATATAACTTCCCTGAAAAGTTTCGCCAGAGTATGTTTCTTCAAAATTGGCACGTTGTCCCATAGCACCGTTCCCGATACTAAAAAGACTCTCAGACGATTTTACTCTTTCTACATCAAATCCTTCTTCTATGATGGACCAATTGTCTGGTTTTATATAATCTTGATTCATTTTTTCTTTAATTAGATAATTGGGCAATTAGATAATTAGAAAATGTGCCGATATGATAATTAGATAATTACTTCTTTTGGCTATTCTAATTTTGATTTTATCTTTTAATTGCTCGTTTGTACTATTTTACTTTTTTAATTAGTTGATTTATTTTTCAAGCCAATTAGATACTAGTCAATTAGAAAATTAGAAAATTCAAGTTTGGAGAATTATCTAATTTTCTAATTGGCACATTTTCTAATTAATTAGTTTCTCAATAAAGCTTGTTTCGATTTGGGTAAAATCTTTAAAAATATAATCAGCTTCATGTAAAATTGTTTCCTCACCAATTCCAACACTTACCATTTCTCCTATGTTTGCAGCCTGAATTCCGGCAACAGAATCTTCAAATACAATTGCATTTTTTGGATCAATATTTAATAATTGAGCCGCTTTTAAGAAAACCTCCGGATCCGGTTTTGCATTGGTAACGTCGTTTCCGTCAACAATAACATCGAAATAAGAAAGGATTCCCGTTTTTTCAAGAATTGGTCGGGCATTTTTACTCGCTGAGCCTAATGCAATTCCCTGGTTTTTATCTTTTAATAATTGCAGAATTTTAAAAACTCCAGGAAGAATCTCGCTTTCGTCCATGTCAACTAAATAAGATAGGTAATCTTCATTTTTTTGAATTAACCATTTGTCTTTGTCTTCCTGCGAAGCCTGAACATTTCCTAATCCAAGTATAATATCTAACGAACGTACACGGCTCACGCCTTTAAGCAGTTCGTTGTCTTCATGCGTAAAATTTATGTTTAAAGACTGAGCGATTTTTTGCCAGGCTAAAAAATGGTATTTGGCGGTATCAACGATCACGCCGTCAAGATCGAATATGAATGCTTTTTTCATTATAAGGGAAATTCTTATTTATGATTTTTGAATAGTGTCGTCTACATCTTTTACTTTATAGACTAAAAGAGCAGCAATTAGAAAACTTACACCACTTGTAATTAAGGCGTAAATAGCATCGCCATTGTAAAGATATTTTACAATTGGACCTCCAATAAGTGCATTTACAATTTGTGGAATAACAACGAAGAAGTTGAAAATCCCCATATAAACACCCATTTTTTTAGGAGCAATTGATCCTGCAAGAATAGCGTAAGGCATAGCCAAAATACTGGCCCAGGCCACGCCAATTAAAATCATTGGAAGTACAACCCAGTCTTCATTTGGCATAAAGTAAATCGAAATTAATCCGATTCCCCCAATGATAAGTGATACGGCGTGAGTTGATTTACGACCGATTTTTTTAGCGATAAACGGTAAGAAAAACAAAGCGATAATGGCAGAAACTAAATTGTAAACTCCAAATAAAATTCCGACCCAGTCACCAGCATCCTGATATTGCTGACTTGATGTGTCCTCTAAAGGCAGTCCGTAAATGTGATGTGCAATGGCGGGAGTTGTAAAAACCCACATTCCGAATAATCCAAACCAGGAAAAAAACTGAACCCAACTCAACTGACGCATTGTTGTTGGCATTTTTGCAAAATCAGTAAAGATGTCTGTTAGTTTAGATTTTTCCTCAGATGGAATATCTTTTTCACTTTGTGGATCTTCAAAATTGGACAATTCTTCCGGCGTATATTCTTTTGTTGTAAAAAGCGTTACGAGGATTGAACCAATTAAAACTGCAGCTCCAATGATAAACGATAATTTCAGATTTAAAGGAATACTTCCCGGAACCGCATTGTTTGAAATGTGACACCATTTTGTTAAAACATAAGGCAACGCAGAACCAATAACAGCTCCAAAACCAATTAAAGAAGTTTGGATACTGAATCCTGCAGTACGCTGATCTGTTCTTAAATTATCACCAACCAAAGCACGAAATGGCTCCATGGCAATGTTGAAAGAAGCATCCATGATCATTAACATTCCGGCTCCAACCCATAAAGCAGGCAGTACAGAAATGAAAATATTAGCCTGTGGCATTAAAATTAATCCAACCGAAGCTAAAATAGCACCTACCAGAAAAAAAGGCTTTCTTCTCCCAAAACGTCCCCAGGTTTTATCACTGTAATGACCAATAACAGGCTGTACTATTAATCCCATAAGAGGAGCAATAATCCAGAACCATGATAGTTCATGTACGTCGGCACCAAAAATTTGAAGAATTCTGCTGGCATTTGCATTCTGAAGTGCAAATCCCATTTGTATTCCTAAGAAACCGAAACTCATGTTCCAAATTTCCCAGAAACTTAATTTACGCTTTTCCATTATCGTAATTAAAAAATTAATTAGACGATAAGCGCTTTGCTTATCAAAACTTACTGTTTTTTCGAAGTAAAAGTAAAAGCTTTGACGGCCGTAAAAGTATAAATTATTTTTAGATATAGCCTAACAAAAAAGCCATAAATATTATTTATGGCTTTAGAAAAGGTTGATTTTAAGAATTTTAGTCAGTAGATTCTCTTTTTATTAAGTGCGTTTCTATAACTTCAGTAGTATAATTTTCATTTTCTTCTTCGTCATCATCATGTCCGGCTTCCAACCTTTCAATTAGCATTTTAGCGGCTTTATTACCCATTTTTTCACCACTTTGACTTACGGTTGTAATGCTTGGGGTTGAGTATTTTGATATAATTCCGTCGGTAAATGCAATTACGGCTAGATCTTCAGGAACTTTAAGTCCCATTTTGTTAGCTGTTTTGATAATTGTAACGGCAAAAAGCTCATTTACAGCAAAAACAGCATCAAAAGCTCTGTCATGTAAAAGCTGACTGATAGTAATTTCACAGGTATCTACATCTTCAATTTTGATGATTAAATCCTCGTTGAAAGGTAATCCGTTGTCTAAAAGTGCTTTTTCGTACCCGTCAGTTCTTAATTTTCCAACGCTCACATAATCGACAGTGGTAACTAGAGCGATCTTTTTTCTGCCATTATCAATTAAACTCTGAACTGCTTCATAAGCAGCAGCCTTATCATCAATAATAACTTTATCGCACAAAATATCATTGGTCACACGGTCGAACATTACAACCGGCATTCCCTGATTTATAACTTCAGTAATATGGTGAAAGTCACCTTTATACTGGGTTTCTTTAGAAAGAGACATGATGAAACCATCGATACTTCCGTTGGCTAACATTTCCATATTTAAGACTTCCTTGTCGAAAGAATCATCAGATAAACAGATGACAACACTGTAGCCATTTTCGTTGGCAACCTGCTCTATTCCGTTGATTACAGTGGAGAAAAAATAATGTACAATTTCCGGAATGATAATACCAATACTTTTGGTTTTTCGATTTTTTAAACTAAGGGCAATATTGTTGGGTTTATAGTTATAAAACTTTGCAAAAGCCTGAACTTTTAAGCGCGTTTCTTCTCCTATTTCCAGACTGTTTCTTAGTGATTTTGAGACAGTTGAAATAGAGACGTCCAGTTCCTTTGCAATCTGTTTTAGGGTGATTTTACGTTTCATATGTATTATTGAAAAAAATCTAATTAATAATAAAGGTATCTTTTATTTTCTGATTTAGCATTTTTTGACTTAAAAGATTACAAAAAATAGAAAGTTTTCAACACTACCACGTTTTCGTAAACCAATTAAAATGACCTCTTGTTGAGCGTGTTAATTAATTCCTAATTTTGAAATTCGAAGTAAAATTAAAAACTTAACTAACAATCACAAACTCAAACTAATTTAAACAAAAAGTATGAAAACAATTTACAAAAAGTTGTTATTTTTATTCCTATTGTTGCCGTTTTCTGTGTTAGCTCAAAACACTTTAAGCGGGACTGTTGTCGATAAAGCAACAGGTCAGCCAATACCGGGAGTAAATGTAAATGTACAAGGTGCTCCAAGCGGTGCATCAACAGGATTTGATGGTAATTACCAACTATCAAATGTTAAAAGCGGAAACAAAATTGTCGTTTCTTTTATTGGATACAAAACGCAAACCCTTGATTTCAATGGGCAAAAAACACTAAACGTTTCTTTAGAAGAAGATACGAACCAACTTAAAGAAGTTGTGGTACAAGTAGGTTACGGTACTGTTAAGAAAAAGGACGCAACCGGTTCTGTATCGCAAATCGCTGCAAAAGATTTTAATAAAGGAATTAATGTTACTCCAGAGAGTTTAATTAGTGGCCGTATTGCAGGTGTTAACGTTACAGGAGGCGGAGCACCAGGAGCAAAAGCGGATATTAGAATTCGTGGAGGATCATCATTGACTGCTTCTAATGAGCCATTAATCGTTTTGGATGGATTGCCTTTAAGTAACGCTGTTCCGAGTGGAGCAACAAGTATCTTATCGACTATTGATCCTAATGATATTGAATCATTTACAGTTCTTAAAGATGCAGCAGCAGCAGCAATCTACGGATCGAGAGCAGCAAATGGTGTAATTGTTATTACTACTAAAAAAGGAACAAAAGGTGGTGTAAAAGTTAACTTTAGTTCTCAGGTTGGTATTAATACAGTAGCGAATCAGGTTGATGTATTAAGTGCTGATCAATTTCGTGAATTAGTAAATACAAAAGGTTCAGCTGCTCAACAAGCTTTAATGGGTACTGCAAATACAAACTGGCAGGATGAAATTTTCCATACTGCATTAACAACCAACAATAACATATCTGTTAGTGGTGCTTTATTTAATAAATTACCAGTACGTTTATCTGTTGGAAATGTTGATAATCCAGGAATCTTAAGAAACACTTCTTTTGAAAGAACTACGACATCGTTATCGTTAAATCCGGTTTTGTTTGATAACCATTTAAAAATTGATATTAGTGGGAATTTATCTTTTGGAAAAAACCAATTTCAGGATGAAGCTGCAGTAATAGGAAGCGCTATAGGTTTTGATCCAACGCAGTCAGTTTACAGTGCAGGTTCTCGTTACGGAGGATATTTTGAATGGTTAGAAAGTAATGGAAATTTACCATTATTGCCAGCAAGAAACCCTGTGGCAAGATTAAACCAAGATGAAAGAAGAGCAACTTCAACCAGAAAATGGGGGAATGTTAGATTGGATTATAAATTCCATTTCTTTGAAGATTTAAGAATCGTTGCTGAAGCTGGTATTGACAGATTTGATAGTAGTGGTTATACTGAAGTTAGTACCCAAAGTGCTTTAGGATATCAGCCAAATCCATTTAGTTCAGGAAATTGGACTAATTTCGGAAACTACTCAAGCTATACTGATATGTTGCAAAACAAAAACTTAAATACTTATTTCAACTATACAAAAGATTTAGGTAAATTTAAAATTGACGCGACAGCAGGTTATAACTACCAATTGTTTCAAAAAGAGAAGTATCAATCTGGAGAAATAAGACAACCAAATCCTAATGAGGATGTTATTACTGATCCGGACATTAACTTACAGTCTTACTTTGGACGTCTGAATTTAGGTTATGATAGCAGATACTTAGTTACTTTAAACTATAGAAGAGATGGAACTTCACGTTTCTCTGAAGAAAACAGATGGGGTAATTTTGCCGGAGTTGCTTTAGCATGGAATGTTGCTGAAGAAGCTTTCTTAAAAGATAACGAAACTTTATCAAGCTTAAAATTAAGATTTGGATATGGTACAACCGGACAACAAGATATTCCGGCACAGTATGATTATTTAAGACGTGTTACTTTAGGAACAATTAACACACAGTATATTTTCGGTGGAAAAGTATATTCTACTGCAAGACCTGAAGGTTATAACGAAAATATTAAATGGGAAGAATTAGCTGAAACTAACGTTGGTGTTGATTTTGGTTTCCTTAATGACAGAATTACTGGTACAGTGAACTACTTTGATAAAAAATCAAGTGATTTATTAGCTGATGTAGTAGTTCCTGACGGAGCAAATATCAGAAACCAAGGTACTTATAACATTGGTAGCGTAAGAACTAAAGGTATTGAATTTAATATTCAGTCAGATATCGTTAAAAATGATAATTTAACGTGGAATGTTGCTTTTAATACAACTTATATTGATCAAAAAATCACAGATTTAGGAATTACTGTTCCTGGTTTCCAAGGTTACCTTTCTGGAGATAATATTGCAGGAGGTGCCGGAAATAAAATTCAGGTTAACTCAGTAGGTTATGCGCCTAATTCATTTTTAGTATACGAGCAATTATATGATGCTAATAAAAAACCAATTGCCGGTGCTTATGTTGACAGAAATGGTGATGGAAAATTAGACGATGGAGATCGTTACAGATTCCACAAACCAGCACCGGATTACACATTCGGTTTGTTTTCTACTTTAAACTACAAAAAGTTTGATTTTACAATGAACTGGAGAGCTAGTTTAGGGAATTACATTTTTGATAACGTAAGTTCTAATTTAGGTTATTCTGATGCAGGTTTAAGAAGGCAAACAGATTTATCTAACGTAAGTTCAGATTATCTTAATACTGGTTTCACTTTTGAAGATAATGGTACATCTCGTTATTTGTCTAACTATTTTATTAAAGATGCTTCTTTTATCAAACTTGACAATGTAACTCTAGGATATACTTTTGATAAGACATTACTAAAAGCAGCTTCTTTAAGATTTACTGCAGGAGTTCAAAATGTTTTTGTTCTTACTAAATACGACGGTTTAGATCCTGAGAAATTCAACGGAATCGATAATAATGTTTACCCAAGAGCCAGAACTTTCTTGTTTGGAGTAAATGCAAGCTTCTAGTAGAATATTGAAAACAAATTTTAAAAACAAATAAAATGAAAATATCATTTAAATATATATCTTATTTTTTCCTATTCATTTTAGGATTAAGTATGACGCTTACCTCGTGTACGGACGATTTAAACGTGACACCGGGCGATGATGATGAGTTTCTATCTGAATCATTTTTTAAAGATCCGACATCATATAAACAAGTATTGGCAAAATTATATGCGGGATTATATGTAGGAGGAAATGACGGAGATTCAACACCGGATATTGCAGGAATTGGAGGAGATTTCAGTAGTTACTTAAGATTACTTTTCGTAACACAGGAGCTTCCAACAGATGAGGCGATTATTGCATGGGCTGATGGTACTTTGCCAACAATAAATACACAAACATGGTCACCTGCAAACGAATTTTTAGCAGGGACATTTTCAAGAGCATTCTATGAAATTAGTGTTGCTAATGAATTTTTAAGACAGACGACAGATGAAAAATTGAATGAAAGAGGTGTTGATGCAAATCTTAAGGCTGAAATCGCAACTTTTAGAGCTGAAGCTCGTTTTTTAAGAGCGTTTTCTTATTATAATTTAATGGATTTGTTCGGAAATGTGCCAATAACTACAGAAAACGACCCTGTTGGTTTCTTTTACCCGGAACAAAAAACAAGAGCAGAAGTTTTTACTTTTATTGAATCTGAATTGAAAGATTTAGATACAAGTCTTGCTGCGCCAAAAACAAATGAATATGGAAGAATCGATAAAACTGCTGCTAAATTTTTACTAGCACAGATTTATCTAAATTCTAAAGTTTACACTGGTACTGACAGAAATAATGATGCGGCAGTATTGTGTAATGATATTATTACAACTTCAGGATACACTTTTGCTAATGTTCCTTACAACTATTTGTTCTCTGCAGATAATGATAAAAATGGTGCACAATCAGAGTTCATCTTCCCAGTTATAGGTGATGGAAATGCTATTAGAGCAATTGGTGGAGGGATGAGTTTTATTATACATGCTTCGATCGGAGGAACTATGGATGCTTCATCAAGAGGTATGGACGGTGGATGGTTTGGAACCAGAACCCGTAAGGAGTTTGTTGCCCTTTTTCCTGATGTAACTGCGACTGGAGATAAAAGAGGAACATTTTATACAGATGGTCAATCTTTAGATATTAATAATGTTGGAACTTTCACAGATGGATATGCAGTTACAAAGTATATCAACAAAAAGGCTGATGGTAGTGCAGCACAAAGAACTGATATGCCGGATACAGATTTTCCTATGTTCAGATTATCTGATGCTTATTTGATGTATGCTGAAGCAACGGTAAGAGGTGCTTCTTCAGGAAATATTGCAACGGCAGTAGGTTATATCAATAAAATCAGAACCAGAGCAAATGCTACACAAATTAGTGCTGCAGATTTAACTCTTGATTTTATTTTAAATGAAAGAGGAAGAGAATTGTTCTGGGAATGTCACAGAAGAACTGATTTAATTCGTTTTGGAAAATTCACAGGCGGATCTAAAATCTGGCAATGGAAAGGCGGTACTATGAATGGTACTTCAACTGAATCTTATAGAGATTTAATGCCTATTCCTTCCAGAATTATTCAGGCAAATCCAACTTTGAAGCAAAACCCAGGATACTAACACCTTTATAAAACAGTAAAATGAAAAATATATATAAAATTTTAATCGCATTTATTGGTGTATTGGCAGTGTCATGTAATGCTGATGCTGTAGATGACAGACCAATAGTTTCAGCTGTTTCGGCACCAGAAATTACTGCACCGGCTACAGGATCAAAATATGTTTTGGATGCTAATAAACCATCAGAAGTAGCCGCAAAATTTACATGGTCAGCTGCAACCTATTCAACAGCTGTAGTTGTAAAATATACTTTGTTAATTGATAAAAAAGGTGGTGATTTTAAAGCTGCTAAAACCCTTGCAACAACAACTAGTATAACGGAAGCCTCAGTACTTGCTAAAGATTTAAATCAGGCAGCAATTGATCTTGGTGCAGCAACAGAAGTTGTTTCTCAGTTTGATGTAAAAATCACTTCAAGTGTTGCAGGAGCTATTCCTCAGGAAGGTAAAACACTGATCACAATCAGTGTAACTCCTTACACAGGTAGAGTTGATTACAACTTTAAAGAATGGTACCTGGTTGGAGACGCTACGGTTTCAGGATGGGACAATAATAAAGGAAACCAAATCTTATTCAGAAATCCAAAAAATGCAAATGAATATAAATTTACAGGATTCTTTAAAAAAGGTTATTTCAAAACCATTACAAACTTAGGAAGCTGGGCTCCAATGTATGGAGGCTCAGGAGGAACTTTAGTGTATAGAGGAACAGAGGCGGCTCCGGATCCTGCTAGTTTTGAAATTCCGGCTGATGGATATTACACTTTCATTATGGATGTTGATAAATTAACCTATAAACTTACCCCTTATGATGCTTCTGCTGCAAAATCATATGCAACAGTGGGTATTATTGGAGACAGTACACCGGGTGGTTGGGATTCTTCAACACCAATGGTAAAATCTACTTTTAATGGACACATTTGGAGCCTTGGAAAAACTGCATTGAAAGATGGCGGACTTAAATTTAGAGCAAATGATAATTGGGATGTTTCGTGGGGCGGAAATACTGCTTTCTCAGGAGGTGGCACAGGAGACAACATACCAGTTGCAAAATCGAAATATGTTATTTATTTCAATGATTTAGACGGAAGTTATTTAATGATTCCAAATCAAGAGTAATATTTTTAAATATTTAAAGGGCTATCTATAAGGTAGCCCTTTTTTACTCCAACTAATCAAACTAACCACATTATGAAAAAAACTTTACTATTGATCACATTTTTGTGGTCTGTGGCTACTTTTGCCCAGTTGCAAACGATAAGTTACTCCATAAATCCTCCTACTTTTGAAGATACAGCGTCTATTACTATTACAATTGATGGAAAGACAATTAATGAGAGTGCTTGGTCAGTAACAGGAAATGCACTATATCTTTGGTCATGGTCTTATGATGTAAATGACACAAATCAAATGGATTCTCCATCTAATGGATCCTGGACAGCGTCAAATGAAGCTAGTAAATTTACATACAACGCAGGAACGGATACTTATACCAAAACATTTATTTCATCAGTTTACTTTAATAGAAACGGAATTGGAAAAATAGGCTTTTTGGTTAAAGCAAAAGACGGATCCGGAACAAAACAATCCCAGGATATTTTAGTTGAAGTTGGTTCTTTTCAGGCAACACTAACTTCTCCGGCTGAAAATAGTACTACAATTATTGCTTCTGGTTCTAATTTCAATATTGCAGCTACAAATACAAACGGAGCGGCAAGTTATATATTAAAAGCAAACGGTACGACAATCGATTCAAATGCAAGTACATCTTCTTATTCATTTAATCATATCAATATAGTAGCCAATCAAAGTTATGAATTGAGTGTAGTTCAGGGTGCGACAACTATAGTTAAAAAGTTTTCGTTAATAGTAAATCCAACTACAGTTTTAGAAGCTATGCCCGCAGGATTAGTTGACGGAATTAATTACAATACTTCAGACGCAACAAAAGCAACTTTAGTATTAGATGCGCCTTTAAAGGACTTTGTCTATGTTGCCGGAAGTTTTAATAACTGGCAGCCTACAACAGCGTATGCTATGAAAAAAGATCCGGTTTCAGGTAAATTTTGGTTAGAAGTAAGTGGGTTAGTTTCAGGTGTAAATAATACGTATCAGTATTGGGTAGTCGACGCAACTCCACTTACAAATTCGCCGGCAATGGTAAAAACAGCAGATCCTTATTCTACGCTGATTCTATCTCCTTATGATGATGGTGGAATTCCGGCAGCTTCTTATCCAAATATGCCCGTTTACCCAGCGGGGCAAAACTTTGAAGTTACGATTCTTAAAACGGGACAAACTCCGTATAATTGGCAGGTAACTAATTTCAGTAAACCTGAAAAAGATAAATTGGTTGTTTACGAGGTTTTGGTTCGTGATTTTGATGCAAGTAGAAATTATCAAAGCTTAATTGATAGAATAGGTTACTTTAAAACACTTAAAATAAATGCAATCGAATTGATGCCGGTAATGGAATTTGAAGGCAATGAAAGCTGGGGATATAATACTTCATTTCACATGGCTTTAGATAAGTTTTATGGTACTTCGGATAAGTTAAAAGAACTTATTGATGTATGTCATCAAAATGGAATTGCGGTTATCCTTGATGTGGCTTTAAACCACGCTTTCGGTAGAAATCCGATGGTAAGAATGTGGATGAATGATCCTGATGGAGATGGTTTTGGATCGCCAACAACAGAGAATCCTTATTTTAATACAGTTGCGAAACACAGTTATAGTGTGGGAGAAGATTTTAATCATCAATCGGCAAAAACACAATATTATGTAGATCGCGTTATCAAACAATGGATTGAAGAATATAAAATTGATGGCTTCCGTTGGGATTTAACCAAAGGATTTACACAAGAATGTACTGCTGCAGATGAATCTTGTACAAATGGATATCGCCCGGACAGAGTTGCGGTTTTAAAGAAATACGCTGATTACTCATGGAGTTTAGATCCTACACATTACACTATTTTTGAACATTTAGGATCTGATGCTGAAGAACAGGAATGGGCAAACTACAGAATCGCTGAAACGCCAAGCAAAGGAGTGATGATGTGGGGAAAAATGACAGATCAGTATAATCAATTGTCAATGGGATATGCTACAGATAATAATATTTCAAGAATGATGAGTTCCAGTCGTGGTTTTACAGCAAACCGTTTAATGGGTTATGCTGAAAGTCATGATGAAGAACGTTTAATGTATAAAAATGTACAATACGGTAATTCGGCAGGAACTTATAATGTAAAAACATTGAATACCGGATTGTCAAGAATGTCTGCAATTGGTGCGGTTTCATTATTAATACCTGGTCCAAAAATGATTTGGCATTTTGGCGAATTAGGCTGGGATGATTCTATTTTTACGTGTAAGGACGGAAGTGTAAATGATGCTTCAGGAACTCTTTCAGGCGATTGTAAATTAGATACCAAGCCACAGCCACAATGGAGTGAAAATTGGATAGGAGATACAAATCGAAATAAAATTTACTACGATTGGGCTAAAATGATTAACCTGAAAGTAACAGAGCCGGTATTTCTTGGGACAGCTACAATGGCAAATGCAAACACGTTAACGGTAAATGTGAAAATTACAAATAGCAATCTTGCTGTGACACAATTAAAAGATGTGCTGATTTTAGCCAATTTTGATGTGACAGCCCAAAATGTTGCCACTGGTTTTCAATACACCGGAACCTGGTATAATTTAATGGATAATACTTCTCTAAATGTTACTGATGTTAATGCCACAATAAATTTAGGTCCGGGAGAATATAGAATTTACGGAAATAAAACAGCCAATCTGGCGATTCCTGAATTCGAAAAAGCAAACTCGGTTAATTTATATCCAAATCCGGTTTTGAACCATTTTACTTTAAATATTGCAACAACAAAAGTTCAGGTTTATGCAATGTCTGGTCAATTGGTAAAAAGTTTTACTCCGAATGGGAATATAGATTTTCAATTTGGCGTAAGCGAATTAAAAACGGGATTATATATAGTGAAAGCAATTGATGAAAATAATAAAGTTCAGGTTATGAAATTTATTAAAAAATAAAATTAGAAGTACAGTCATTATTTCTAATGATGAATGTTTGGTTAGTTTAGTAATGCGAAAGGGCTGTCAAAAAAATTGACAGCCTTTTCAATTTTAAGTTGATTTGGTTATTTTTTCTGATCGTATTCGCCAATCATAGAAAAATAACCAAAAGTTCCCAAGCCTAAAACGATTAATGGGGTAAGAATAAATAGGATAATAATTCCAAAGACTAAATCATCCTGCTGGTCCGATAGAAATTTGGGCAAACCAAATTCAAAGACACAAAAATAAGCCGCGGCAATGGATAGTATAATCCACAAAACACCTAAAATTTTTTTAACTGTATTCATATTATGTAGGTTTTAAAGGTGATTCGTTTTGTTTTTATTATCGATGTAAACCATTCCTATTACAAAACAGACCGATGCAATAATAATTGGATACCAAAGTCCGTCAAGATAAAAGTCGGCTTTTCCACTGGCTTTTGCATGTGTTACAAAATAGGTCGAAATTGCAGGAAGCAAACCTCCAAAAATTCCATTCCCAACATGATACGGCAACGACATCGAAGTGTATCTGATTTTTGTTGGAAACATTTCTACTAAAAATGCAGCAATAGGTCCGTAAACCATTGTTACAAATAACACCTGAACAAAGACCCAAAAAATTAAAGCCCACTCATCTTCAGAATTTATTTTGATTGAAATAGTACTTTGAGATGTTTTTTTATTGGCAAAATCTGTTTTCTTTTCTATATACGAAGTTCCGTCTGTATAGGTTTTAGAGATAGTGGTTACAATATCATTATTCTTCGTTGTTTCAATGTTTTTCGTTGTTTTTTCAACGATTTCGGTTTTGTAACTCACATTAGTAGTGTTGTACATTTCTTTGTATATAGAACGATAAGATAAAATCGCGAGTAACATTCCAAACATCATAATGTATTTACGACCTACTTTGTCGCTCAGCCATCCAAAGACAATAAAAAATGGAGTTCCTATTAAAAGTGCAATTCCTAAAAGCCCGTCAACTTGTGAAGAATCTACATTCATAACGGTTTTCATAAAACTCATGGCATAGAACTGTCCCGTATACCAAACAACACCTTGTCCCATTGTTGCTCCAAAAAGGGCTAATAAAACAAATTTTAAATTATATCGGTTTCCAAAACTTTCTTTAAGCGGATTTGCACTGGTAGTTCCTTCTTTTTTAGCCTTGGCAAATACAGGAGATTCGTCCATATTTTTTCGGATTAAATAAGAAACTCCAACCATAACGATAGAAACCCAAAACGGAACTCGCCATCCCCAGGAATCAAAGTCTTCTGCTGAAAGGACATTTTTAGTTGCCAGTATCACCATTAACGAAATGAATAAACCAACAGTAGCTGTGGTTTGAATCCAGGAAGTCCAATATCCTTTTTGTCCAACAGGAGCGTGTTCTGCAACATAAGTCGCTGCCCCTCCATATTCACCACCAAGAGCAAGTCCTTGTAACAAACGTAGAATTAGCACTAATAAAGGAGCTAGAAAACCTATAGTTTCATAACTCGGAATACATCCTATTAAAAATGTAGAGCCACCCATTAATAATAAGGTAGCCATAAAAGTATATTTACGACCAATAATATCACCAAGTCTTCCAAAAAACAAAGCACCAAAAGGGCGAACCACAAATCCGGCAGCGAAAGTCGCTAATGTTGATAAAAAGGCAGCTGTTGGATTATCACTTGGAAAAAATTTGGTAGAAATTACAACAGCTAAGCTTCCAAAAATATAGAAATCATACCATTCAATCATTGTTCCCATCGAGGAAGCTGAAATAACTTTCCAAATGCCTTTAGTCGAAGTTTTGCTCATAAAACGCTCTGTGTTTTTAATAGTAAATAAAATAGTAAAGTATGATTTTACGAATATATAAGATATTTTTTTATTTAGTTGATACTTTTTTAACAAAAACAACTTAATTGTTGACTTTACACTTTTTAGTAGTAATAAAGTTTCAAAGTGAAAGATTTTAACCGCGAAGAGCGCTAAGATTTACGCGAGGGTCGCTATGTTTTTCTGCAAAAAGATAAGATATAATGGTTTTTGTTTGTTCAAAAATCGAAGAATCAAAACGAATCTACATAATCAAGAACATAGCCTACGTTTCAACCGTTGGGACACTAATATACATGCATTATCAATATGTATTCCCAAGGTTGAAACCTTGGGTTATAAAAAGGTAGAATTTCAGAGTTGTAACCTTGAGTTTTTCTTTAACCGCAAACACGCAAAAAAAAGCGCGGTTCTCAAAGTTTAATAAAACCCTGTGAACTTTGCGTAAACCTTAGCGTTCCTTGCGGTTAAGCTTTATTGGAATTTGGAATTTAAATTTTCTCAAGGTATTAAAAACAAAAAACCCACTCAGTTGAGTGGGTTTTGGTGGTACCTCCAGGGATCGAACCAGGGACACATGGATTTTCAGTCCATTGCTCTACCATCTGAGCTAAGGTACCGTGTTGTGCTCATTGCGGGTGCAAAGATAGAATCATTTTTCGTTTATCCAAAACATTTTTTTAAAAAAATCAATTCGTATCTTCGCGTTGATAAAAAAACAAACATGGTTTTAGCGGTTGATGTAGGAAACACTCGAATTAAAGCGGCTGTCTTTGAGGGAAGTACTGTTGTTGAAAATTTTATTTTTGAGAAAAATGAACTCGAAAAAAAAATTAAAATAATTTTAGAAAAATTTCAAAACTGCACCGATTTGGTCGTTGCTTCGGTTGGAAATGTCGAAAGACAGTCTTTTTTGACATTCGAAGGTCAGCTAAAAATTCATTTTTTAACTCATGAAGATGTTTTCCCTTTCATCAATAAATATGCAACGCCAAAAACTTTAGGAATTGATCGAATGGTTTTGGCTGCCGGAGCTACGTTGCAATTCCCAAAACAAAATAGATTAGTAATTGATGCCGGAACTTGCATAACTTACGATTTTATCGACGAAAATGATAATTATCTGGGCGGAGCGATCTCCCCAGGTTTGCGATTGCGTTACGAAGCATTGCATAATTTCACGGCCAAACTGCCTTTATTAACACTAGATACTCCTGAATCCTATATAGGAAACTCTACCAAAGAAGCGATTCATTCTGGTGTTGTCAATGGGTTCGTCTATGAGATTGATGGTTTTATCGATGAATATCGGGAGAACTTTTCAAATTTTATAATAATTTTAACGGGTGGCGATGCAGAATTTTTGGCTAAACGATTAAAAAATACCATATTTGCCAATTCAAATTTCCTTTTGGAAAGTTTGAACCAAACATTTCAATATAAAATCGACAATGATTAAAAAAATTATAATAAGTGCTTGTTTACTTATCTCGTTCGTTTCATTTGCTCAGCAAGGTACAGCTTCTCCTTATTCTTTTTACGGAATTGGTGATGCAAGATTCAAAGGTACTCTTGAAAACAGATCTATGGGTGGCGTATCAGTAGAGCAGGATAGTATTCACTTGAATATTGATAACCCTTCAAGTTATGCGAGTTTAAGACAGACTACATTTACGATTGGAGGAACTTTTGGAACATCTACATTAAAAAATACTAATGAATCTGCAAAAGCGCAAAGATCTACTTTTGATTATTTAGCAGTAGGAATTCCGATGGGTAAATTTGGAGCTGCTTTTGGTTTGGTTCCGTTATCTTCTGTGGGATATAAAATTATAAATAATAATTCTGATGTAACTGGTGCAACAAATAGTCAGTTTGAAGGAAAAGGTGGTGTTAATAAGGTATTCTTTGGTTTAGGATATAAGATTTTGCCAAATTGGAATATTGGAGCTGATGTACAATATAATTTTGGACAAATTACAACAACAAGTATTGAAGGTATTACAGACGTTGCAAGTGTAACCCGAGAAACGAATCAATCTGAATTATCTGGTGTGAATTTTAACATTGGTACTATGTATCAAAGAAAGATTTATAAAAAAACGACTTTATTTACTAGCTTAAGTTACACTTTTGCAAGTACTTTAAAATCGGATAATGCGAGAATTATTTCGGTTTCCGGAGATCCGGATCCTTATGAATATCCATCAACAGAAACTAATTTAAAATTACCTAATAAATTAACGATTGGTGTTGGTGTTGGAGAGGCGAGAAAATGGTTAGTTGGTACTACATTAGCTTTTCAGGGTGATGGACGATATGCAAACTACTATAACTCTAGTGATGATGTACGTTACGAGAAGTATTCGAAATATGCGGTTGGAGGATATTACATTCCAAATTATACTTCGTTTTCAAGTTACTTCAGCAGAATTACCTATAGAGCTGGTTTGAAATATGAGAAAATTGGTTTAGTAATTAATAACCAGTCAATTAATGATGTCGGAATGACTTTAGGGGCTGGATTCCCTATTACCGGATCTTTTTCAAATGTGAATTTAGGAATTGAATTTGGTAAAAGAGGAACTACATCTGCAGGTTTGATCCAGGAAAATTATATGAACTTTAGTTTAAGCTTCTCTTTTAACGACAGATGGTTCGTGAAGAGTAAATTCAATTAAACATAAACTGTTGTGTTTTTTTAAGCTCATTACAATTTACTACATTTGGCAAATGAATTTACCAAAGAAATATATTATAACCGCTGTCACAGTTCTTGCTGTGACACTGTTTTTTGGATGTGAAAGTAATTTTAAGGAAGTTCAAAAAATTAACTTTTCAGAATTTGTTCCGGGAAGTGATGCAGATACGGTTAACATAAAATATACTGATTCAGGACGCATTACAGGGGTTCTTAAAAGCCGAAAAATGCTGGATTATTCTAATCTGGAATTTCCTTTTACTGAATTCCCAAAAGGAATTGATGTTACGCTTTATGATAAAAAACAAAAGCGTACTTTTATAAAAGCAAATTACGCGGTTTCCTATAAACAAACCGGAATTATAGATTTACAGGGTAAAGTAAAAATTACTTCAGAAACCGGTCAGATGCTCGAAACAGAACAACTGTATTTCGACCAGAAAAATGAATGGTTTTATACCGAAAGAAAATTTAAACTTACCGATGCTAAAGGAGTTTCAAATGGTCAGGGAATTGACTTTAGTAAAGATTTTAAAGTGATAAATTCACAACGAATAACAGGCGAATTAGAAGCCAACGAATAAAACAATTATGGGTTACTTAAAATATACACAATACGTTTACATTGCATTTGCGGTTTACTTTATTTACGACGGAGTTATTAAGTTAAATGAAGGTAATGAAAATTATGCCTTGAGCTTTATAATTGCCGGAATGGCAGTTTTTATGTTTTTCTTCAGAAGAAAATTTGTCAAGAAATTTGATGATCGTAATAAAAAACAGTAAAAATGGAAATTAGTATTATAATACTTTGTTTAATACTATCAGCCTTTTTTTCAGGAATGGAAATAGCTTTTATTTCCTCGAACAAAATTTATCTTGGGATCGAAAAAAAACAAGATAATTTTGCTTCCCAGATTTTAACCAAACTTACAGAGAATCCCTCAAAATTTATTGCCGCAATGCTTATTGGTAATAATGTCGCTTTGGTTATTTACGGGTTTTTTATGGGTGATTTAATTTTAAAATGCATCACCAAATTAGGATATCATTTTTCGGATATTACCAGTTTATTGGTTCAGACCCTGATTTCAACTTTTATCGTTTTAATTACCGCTGAATTTCTACCGAAAGTCTTCTTTCAGATTTATGCCAATTCTTTGATTAAGATTTTGGCTGTTCCTGCTTATTTGTTTTACCGTTTGTTTTATTACATATCTACTTTTTTTATATGGATTTCAGATTTTGTTTTGAGAAAATTCTTTAAAACAGAAGGGGATCAGGTGCAACTCTATTTTAGTAAAGTGGAACTTGGAAATTATATTACGGAACAAATGAATTCAGTTGAAGATGACGATGAAGTAGATTCTGAAATTCAGATTTTTCAGAATGCATTAGAATTTTCAGGTGTAAAAGCGCGCGATATTATGACGCCGCGTACCGAAATCGTTGATATAGATTTATTTGACAGTATAACAGATCTTAAAGAACTTTTTATAGAGACTGGTTATTCTAAGATTGTAGTCAGTCAAAACTCACTCGATGATATTGTAGGTTATGTGCATTCATTCGATTTATTCAAAAAACCAAAGACGATAAAATCAGTTTTGATGACAGTTGAGTTTGTTCCTGAAACTATTTTGATAAAAGACGCTTTAAATCTTTTGATTAAAAAGAGAAAAAATGTCGCTGTTGTTTTAGATGAATATGGAGGTACTTCCGGAATTATTACGATAGAAGATATTGTGGAGGAGTTGTTTGGGGAAATTGAAGATGAACATGATTTAGATGAAGAATTAATCGAGCAGGAATTGGGTGAGGGTAAGTATTTGTTTTCTACAAGATTAGATGTTGAATACCTAAATGAAGCCTATAAATTAATGATTCCTGAAGAAGACTCATACGGGACTCTGGGAGGGTTTATAGTGAATTTTACGAAGGAAATTCCTTTGAAAGGAGAAGAAATTGTAATAGATAACTATCATTTCGTGATAGAAGAAGCCACAAATAAGAAAATTGAATTAGTAAAAATGACAATAAAAGAGTGATTTCTTTTATTAATTAAAAAAATTGTGCAAAAAAAATTGCTAGTTGTATTGTTATTAACTAGATAATTGTATTTTCGCAAACTGAATATAAAATTAACGATAATAAAAATGGCAGTTTTAGCAAAAATTAGACAGCGTTCCGCATTATTGATAGGAGTTATTGCACTTGCATTATTTGCATTTATAATACAAGATCTATTCAACAGCGGTACTTTTGGTCAAAGTTCAAAAGATGTGGGAAGCATCGATGGAAAAGATATTTCATTTGAAGACTTTAGAGTTAAAGTTAGTAATGTTGAAAAAAGTGGGCAGGGAATTACTTCCACTGAAGCTGCAAACAGAGTTTGGGATCAAGAAGTTTCAATCGCATTATTATCAGCTCAGTTTGATAAATTAGGATTGAGAGTTGGAGAAAAACACTTAATTGAAGTTTTGAAAGCAGATCCGAATATTGGAAAAAACCCAATGTTCCTTAATGCTGCAGGTATGTTTGATATTGTGAAATTTAAAGAGTATTTCAAAACAAACCCTGAAGCAGCTCAATATATTTCTGCAAAAGAAAAAGATGCTGAATTAAATGCAAAATTTCAAATCTACAATACGTTAATTAAATCTGGACTTTACACAACTGCTAGTGAAGGAAAGTTGAAATACGAAATGGAAGCTAACAAAGTGAACTTTGCTTATGTTGGTGCATTGTATTCTTCTATTAAAGATAGTGATGTGAAAATTTCTGATGATGAGATTGTAGCTTATATGAAGAAAAACGAGAAGAAATTCAAAGCGGACGAAACTCGTGAGATTCAATATGTTTTAGTAGAAGATAAAGCTTCAAAAGAAGATGAAGCTGAAATTAAAGCTAAAATCACAGGATTATTAAACGGAAGTGTTGTTTACAATGCTAAAACTGGTAAAAATGATACTTTAGCTGGTTTCAGAAGCGCAACAAATGTTGCTGAATTTGTAAACGCAAATTCTGATGTTCCTTATGATTCTACATATGTGCCTAAAAATAGTTTACCTGCAGTAGATGCTGATAAATTATTCAGCTTACCTGCTGGTGCAATTTATGGACCTTACGTTTTTGGAAGATACTACGCTATTTCTAAGTCTTTAGGATTTAAAGCTGGAGTAAATGCAAAAGCAAGTCATATCTTAATTGGTTACGAAGGATCTCAAACTCCAAACCAAAAAGAAAAAAGAACTAAAGAAGAAGCTAAAGCTAAAGCTGAAGAAATTTTAGCTCAGGTTCAGGCTAATCCTGATAGCTTCATGATGTTGGCTTTTACAAGCTCTGATGATTCATCTGCACAGCAAGGTGGTGATTTAGGATATTTTGGTCCAAATCAAATGGTAAAACCATTCAATGATTTTGTATTCAATAACGGAATTGGAAAAGTTGGTTTAGTAGAAACTCCTTTTGGTTTCCACATTATCAAAATTACAGATAAACAAGACGGAATTCGTTTAGCTACAATCGCTCAAAAAATTGAGCCATCTGAAGCTACTTCTGATAAAGTATTTACATTGGCAACTAAATTCGAAATGGATGCTGCTGATAAAGATTTTGCTGCTACAGCAAAAGAATTAGGTCTAAAAGTTGCTGCTCCGGTAACTGCAAAAGCTATGGATGAAGCGTTTGGTCCATTAGGAAACCAACGTAACATTGTAAGATGGGCATTTGACAAAGAAACTAGTATTGGAGATGTAAAACGTTTTGAATTAGCTAATATTGGTCACGTAATTGCTCAATACAAAAGCGAAAACAAATCAGGTTTAGTATCTGTTACGATGGCCAGACCTTATGTTGAGCCAATCTTGAAAAACAAGAAAAAAGCTGAAATGTTAAAAGCTAAATTGACTGGATCAAGCCTTGAAGCTATTGCTAAAAGTGCAGGTGTAGCTGTTCAACAAGCTGCTAACGTTACTATGGATAATCCTGTTTTACCTGGCGGAGTTGGACAAGAGCCAAAAGTTGTTGGAAACGCATTTGCTTTAACGGCAAATAAAGTTTCTGCTCCAATTGAAGGAAATACAGGTGTATATGTTGTAAAAAACATCAGTACTATAAAAGCTCCGGCAATTGCTAACCACGCAGAATATGTGGCTAAAGTAAAAGCTCAAAGCGCATCTGATTCAAGCAGAATTTTACCAGCGTTGAAAAACAATGCTAAAATAGAAGATAACAGACTGCAGTTTAACTACTAAGTAGTACTTAATAAATATAAGAAACCCGAAGCATTTTAAATGTTTCGGGTTTTTCTGTTTTTAATAGGGTTGTCACTTGTTTTTTGTAATAAAGACCTATTTGTTTTTCTTTAATTATATAGGAATAATCGAAATATAATTTAAAAAATTTGTGATATTCAAAATTATACAGTTAATTTGCTCGAATTTTTGTTGTAGGAAAATAGATTTGATTTTAATGAATGTTAAATAAAAATTGTGAAGAAATGATACAAAACTACCCTAATTATCAAGTGTTTAATGTTTTTCATGTTTAATTTTTTTAAAAGAAAGCCCAGAGTATATTCCAAAATAGAAAATCATATCTATGGAATAATAACGGAACTTTTAAAAGTCAGCAGTACCGACATCAATGTTGATGAGCTGGGAGGTAAGTACTATTTAAGTAATGAAGAACAGCATTTTAAAGTTACTATATTGAGTAACGATTATGTTATAAGGTTGACTAATACACGCGATTCTGTTGCTGAAAAGTACGATAAGATTTTTGTAGAAGATGTTTTAAAAGCAGTTAAGGAAGAGAAACATCGCAGAATGGAATTGGTGTATGATTCTATCAACAACAGTATAGAAAAAATGGCAGAACGTTTACACAATACGCTTATTGAATCTAATGAGCAGGAAAGCCAGAAGGTTCGTCGCCTGGAGACAAAAGATATTAAAAGCAAAAAAGTGAATTATTAAAGTCACTTTTTTGCTTTTAGGTAGGTTATCCAATATTTTTATTGCTGCAAAATCATTTCGTCATAAGTAAGGATTGTTTCGTATCCTTGTGAGGTGAAATATTCTTTTGGGTTTTCTTTTGAAATTGCCATTACAAAATCTCCACCCCAGGCACCAAGACTTTTTACAACTCCATTAAAGTCTGGAAATACAATTTCTTTAATAGTTTGTAGTTCCAGAATGTTGCTCAAATGTATTTCATGCTTTTCTACAAAATGTGCAAATTCGTTAAGTGTTTTTGCTTCCAGTATAGCTCTTGTAATTTTATTGTTATCCTGAATATTTTCTGCTAAATTTTCATTTTTGTTGTTGTAATAAGCTTTGATGGCGATTTTACTACTTTGTTTTTTATTTAGGTAAACAAAAAAGATGTTTTTAGTAAATTCAGGATTGAATTCTACCTTTTCTACGATTGGCAAATTTTGCTCTAATCGATAAATAATAGGAGTATTATTTTGAGCGCAGGCAATATCATAACCACTACCTCCAAAACTGTTTTTAAGCAAAGTAAAAGCATCAATTTTTGTCCACCGCGCTACATTGTTTAATAAAGTTGATGAAGTCCCTAATCCCCAGTTTTTTGGAAAAGTAAGATGAGTGCTGATTTTATATCCCTCAGAATTATTTATAAAATCGGGATTTAAAAGATAAGCTTCGTGTAAAATGTTAGTTAAAGTTGTTTTTACAGTTTCGATTTTTGACTCAACATTATTTATTATTTCAGAAAATGAAATAGTATCTTCAAACCACAAGTGATCATCAAAATTATAACTTTTCCATTGTATTTCCTGGTTTGAACCCTTTTCTACAACTAAATCCTGGCCAAATTTTGTAGGTAAGGCAAAGGCTTTGGCGCCATCTAAAACCAGATATTCGCCTGTTATTAAAAGTTTTCCGTTACTATAAAAGGTTTTTTTCATTCTGTATTTTTTAGCCTCAATATATTGTGTTTTTATAATAAATTCAATATTTTAAAATTGCTTCGCCTGTTCGCTGGTGCTCGAGTCCAAATTCCAATTATTGTTGGGATTTGGAATTTTTTCGGAAACTATAATATTTGGAATTTTTTATTTGTTTTATTTTCGTAAATTCTCGATAAATTCAACTACAGCGCTATGTGAAACGACATTTTTCTTAAAATGTGATTTAATTAAATGACGTTCTTCTTCGTTGGCTTCAAATTGATTGATAATATTGTTTAAGTGCATTTTCATATGTCCTTCCTGAATTCCGGTTGTCGTTAAAGAACGTAAGGCAGCAAAGTTTTGTGCCAGACCTGCAACCGCAACGATTTCCATTAATTCTTGTGCCGATGGTTTTTCAAGCATTTCAAGACATAGCTTTACCAACGGATGTAAAGAAGTAAGTCCGCCAACAGTTCCTAAGGCAAGTGGGATTTCTAACCAAAAAGTAAATATTCCGTTTTCGATTTTAGCATGTGATAGACTCGAATATTGACCATTGCGAGAAGCGTACGCATGAACGCCAGCTTCAACTGCTCTAAAATCGTTTCCGGTAGCTAAAATTACCGCATCGACTCCGTTCATAATACCTTTATTGTGTGTTACGGCCCTAAAAGGCTCAACTTCGGCAATTTGAACAGCCTGAACAAATCGTTCGGCGAAATCCTGTGGATCGGTGATATGCTTCTCTGCTAAATCTTCTATTGGGCAGGAAACTTCAGCTCGAACAAGGCAATTCGGAACATAATTGGATAAAATGCTCATAATTACTTTGATAGTCTCGTTTTCTGAAAAAAGATCAGAATCCTGAAATTCATTTTTTAAAGTTGTGGCAAATTGCTCTAAACAGGAATTAATGAAATTAGCTCCCATACTGTCTTTCGTTTCGAAAGTAGCATGAAGCTGAAAGTAGTTTTCTAATAAACTTCTTTTGTCTTTAAGTTTGATATCTAAAATTCCGCCACCGCGTTGTTGCATATTTTTGGTTATACTTTGGGTATCAGAGAAAAATTTAGGTTTTATTTGGTCAAAGAAAGAGTGTAGTTTTTCTGTATCTCCATTAAATGTAAAATGAACCTGACCAATTTTTTCGGTATTAATAACTGTTGTTTTAAATCCGCCACGAGTAGCCCAGTATTTTGCAGATTTTGAAGCTGCGGCAACAACAGAACTTTCTTCAATTGCCATCGGAATTGTTTTATATTTTCCGTTGATTAAAAAATTAGGAGCAACTCCCAGTGGAATATAAAAATTTGTGATCGTATTTTCGATGAATTCATCATGCAATTGTTGAAGCTTCTCATCTGAATTCCAGTAATTTCTTATGATATTAAGTGCCTCATTTGGGGTAGAAAAATATTCATTGGCGATCCAGTTTATTTTTTCTTTTTTGGATAATTTAGAGAATCCGGCAACAGCATTGTTCATTTTCAGTATATTAAATAATAATGTTGTGGCAAAGATACCAATTTAAGAGTTTTGTTTACAATCTATTTGAAGTTTGAAAAGTACGCAATCGTTATTTTTTTTAACATTTAACACTTAAAATGTGTATTATGTTTATTTTTTTTACTAAAATTGGGCTCTTTTTATATTTAAAACAATTCTAATGAATACAAGTAAAATAACGGTAGTACTTTTATTTTTAGTTGCTACTGTATTTGGACAACAAAAAATTACTGTCGAAAACATTTATGGAGGGACATTCAAGGCGAAAGGAATGGACGAACTTCAATCACTAAAAAACACAGATCAATATACTGTTTTAAATGCTGATCAGGCCAGCAGAAGCATGCAAATCGACTTATATGATTTTGCAACTTTAAAAAAAGTGTCTAATTTAATTGATACAAAAAATCATAAGGAACTTTCGAACGGAATTGATAGTTATACTTTTGATGCCTCAGAAAAAAAGATTTTAATTGCATGCAATACGAATAAAATCTTCCGTCACTCTTTTACTGCAGATTATTTTTTATACGATATTTCTTCAAAATCCTTAATCAAACTTTTCGATTTTCAGGTTCAGGAACCAACTTTCTCACCTGATGGGGCTAAAATCGCTTATGCCAGAGAAAATAATCTTTATGTATATGATGTAGCTTCTAAAAAATCAACAGCAGTTACTACTGATGGGAAGAAAAATGCCGTTATTAATGGTATTACGGATTGGGTTTATGAAGAAGAATTTGCATTTGTCCGGGCTTTTGACTGGAGTAAAGACAGTAAGAAACTAGCTTATATTCGTTTTGACGAAAGTGCTGTTCCAGAATTTTCAATGTCAATGTTTCATAAAGATTTATATCCAACCATTGAAACGTTTAAATATCCAAAGGCAGGAGAAAAAAATTCAGTAGTTTCATTACATATATATGATGCAGCTGCAAATGCAACCAAAAAAGTTGATTTAGGAAATTATAATGACTTTTATATTGCAAGGCTACAATGGACAAATGATAATAATGTATTATCAGCTCAGGTTTTAAATCGTCATCAGGACAATCTTGATTTGTTATTTGTAGACGGAACCACAGCTGCTGCGAAAGTGGTTTTAAATGAAAAAGACAAAGCTTACATAGATGTTACAGATAATTTGACATTCTTAAAAGATAACAGCTTTATCTGGACAAGCGAAAAAGATGGTTTTAATCATATTTATGTATATGATAAAACAGGAAAACTTAAAAATCAGGTTACAAAAGGAAATTGGGAAGTGGTGTCTTACTACGGTTTCGATGAAAAAACAAAAACTATTTTCTATCAATCTACAGAAAATGGTTCAATCAACAGAGATATTTACAGAATTGGTTTAGAGGGAAAAAGCAAATTACGTTTAACAACAAAAGTTGGAACAAGCGTTGCGACTTTCAGCCCTAATTTCCAATACTTCATTAATACTTTCTCAAGTAATTCACAGCCTACAACTTATACTTTAAACGAGGCAAAAACGGGAAAAGAAATACAGATTATCGAAAATAATCAGGCACTTGCCGATAAGCTAAAATCGTATAATCTTCCTGCAAAAGAATTCTTCGTTTTAAAAACGGCTAAAGGAAACGAACTTAATGCATGGATTTTAAAGCCAAAAGATTTTGATCCTTCTAAAAAATATCCTGTCTTCATGTACCAATATTCAGGCCCGGGATCTCAACAAGTAAATAACGACTGGAATAATTCTGATGATTATTGGTTTTTGTCACTTACACAGCAAGGCTATATTGTAGCTTGTGTTGACGGAAGAGGAACAGGTTTTAAGGGTGCTGATTTCAAAAAAATTACTCAAAAAGAGCTTGGAAAATATGAAGTTGAAGATCAGATTGATGCTGCAAAAGTAATTGGAGCTTATCCATATGTTGATGCTTCAAGAATTGGAATCTTTGGATGGAGTTATGGAGGTTTTATGGCTTCAAACTGTATTTTTCAAGGAAACGACGTTTTTAAAATGGCAATTGCAGTAGCTCCGGTAACAAACTGGCGTTTTTACGATAGTGTTTACACAGAAAGATACATGCAGACGCCTCAGGAAAATGCAAGCGGATACGATCAGAATTCTCCAATAAATCACGTTGATAAATTAAAAGGTAAGTTTTTATTGATTCACGGATCAGGTGATGACAACGTTCATGTGCAAAACTCAATGCAAATGATGGAAGCATTAATTCAGGCTAATAAACAATTTGATTCTCAGATATATCCAGATAAAAATCATGGTATTTTTGGAGGCAAAACGAGAATTCAGCTTTATAATAAAATGACTAACTTTATCAAAGAAAACTTATAATCTAAATCTTTTAACCTTAAATAAATAATGAATAATATGGGAGAAACTCAAGTAAAAACTGCGCATCCAAAAGGACTTTGGGTATTGTTTGGAACGGAGATGTGGGAGAGGTTCAATTTTTATGGAATGCGAGCTTTATTGACTTTATTTCTTGTGAACTCATTATTAATGAAAGAAGAAGAAGCTTCATTAATTTATGGTGGTTTTTTAGGGCTTTGCTATTTAACGCCAATGTTAGGCGGTTTTGTTGCTGACCGTTTTTTAGGAAACAGAAATTGTATCTTATTAGGTGGATTATTAATGGCAACAGGACAAATGTTGTTGTTTACTAGTGGAAGTATTTTTGAAGGTAATTTAGAAATGGCCAAAGCTATTATGTACTGTGGATTAGGTGTTATTGTTTTTGGTAACGGATTCTTCAAACCAAATATTTCTAGTATGGTTGGAAGTTTGTATCCGAAACAAGAAAAAACAAAATTAGATACCGCTTTCACGATTTTCTATATGGGAATTAACATGGGAGCTTTCTTAGGGCAGTCTATTTGTCCTTTGTTAGGAGATGTTAAAGATGCTGGCGGAATTAGAGATATTCATGCTTTCAGATGGGGGTTCTTAGCTGCTTCAGCGGCAATGCTTATCGGAACAGTTCTTTTTTACTTCTTAAAAAATAAATATGTGGTTTCTCCGGAAGGAAGACCATTAGGTGGATTGCCTTCTAAAAATGTAGCAGCTGATTTTGAAGAAGGAGAGGCACAAAAAGCCAATTTTTCTTCTAAAGCATTAACTATTGCCGGAATTGCATTTATCGCTTTAGGTTTCTTTTTCCACTATGTCGTAGGTCAGAATTTAATTTACACTTTGATTTATTCTAGTGGATTGGCATTGGCCGGATTAATTATCTCGGATACTTCATTGACTAAAATTGAAAGAGACAGAATTATTGTAATTTATATTGTGTCATTCTTTATTATTTTCTTTTGGGCTGCATTCGAGCAGGCTGGTTCTTCATTGACTTTTATAGCCGACAATCAAACTGACAGACATTTCTTTGGTTACTTAATGCCGCCATCAATGGTTCAAATTTTTAATGGATTATTTGTGGTAATTATGGCAGTTCCATTTAGTATTCTCTGGGATACATTAAGAGCAAAAGACAGAGAACCAATTTCTCCGGTAAAATTGGCTGCGGGCTTAGTAATAATTTCGATCAGTTTCTTTATGATCGCAACTCAGGTTTCATACATTGGAACTTCTGGATTGCTTTTAGTAAAATGGCTTATTTTATTGTATTTCTTAAATACATGTGCTGAGTTGTGTTTGTCTCCAATTGGTTTGTCGTTGGTAGGTAAATTATCTCCAAAGCGTTTTGCTTCGTTACTTTATGGAGTATTCTTTTTGTCAAATGCTTCGGGTTATGCTTTAGGAGGAACTTTAGGTTCTATTTTGCCTGCAACCGGAGATAAATTTGAAAAAGCAAAAGAATTAGGAATCGATCTTCAGGCAGTTTTAGATAATAAAATTGTTCCAACTGCAGAGCAATTATCTCTTTTAGAAAAACACCAAATCAGTGCGCATAACCACTTTTTTGCCGGATTCGAAATTCATAACTTATATGAGTTCTTTATGGTATTTGTGGTTCTTACAGGTATCGCTGCAATTATATTATTTGCTTTGACTCCGTTCCTGAAAAAAATGATGCACGGGGTTAGATAACATGGAAAGCAATACAATTACGTTAGAAGAAATACAAAATTTTAAAGGCAAGTACCCAAAACAATTGTGGTACTTGTTTTTGGTTGAAATGTGGGAGCGTTTTTGTTTCTACGGAATGAGAGGGGTTTTAGCGTTTTTCATGGTTGATCAATTAGGTTTACTTGAAGGAAAAGCTAATCTTCAATACGGGGCTATTCAGGCTTTTGTATATGCCTTTACTTTTATTGGTGGAATCTTTGCTGATAAAGTTTTAGGTTTCAAAAAATCATTACTGTTTGGAGGGATTATCATGATTTTGGGGAATTTGCTTATCGCTGCCTCTCCTCATGATTTCTTTTATTATGGAATAACTTTATCAATTATTGGAACTGGTTTCTTTAAACCAAACGTATCTTCAATGGTAGGGGAATTATATCATGAAAGTGACGGACGCAGAGATGCGGGTTACGGGCTTTTTTATGCCGGAATCAATATTGGTGGAATGCTTGGAGGTGCAATTCCGATTTATTTAGGAAAAAATTATTCCTGGAGTTTGTGTTTCCTGTCTTCAGCAGTTGTTATGATTATTGGAGTGGTTACATTTCTTTTAACCAAAAAGCATTTGGCTCCAATTGGAAATTCTCCATTAGAAGGACAAACTCCTAAAAAGAGAAGAATGAACGAGATTGCGGTTTATCTTGGTTCAATAGTAGTAATTCCGTTTATTTATATTATGGTAATTAATTCTGATTATACAGATTATTTCATGTATACTATCGGGGTGATTGCACTAGGATATTTTTTCTTTGAATTATTGAGAATCAAGGAAAGAAAGCAGCAATATAAATTATTAGCGGCTTTCATTTTTATCTTTGGGTATTTTATGTTTATGGCAATTTCCGAGCAATCCGGAGGATCTTTATCCTTATTTGCAAAAGATAATTTATCAAACAAATTGTTGTTTTTTAATATTGACCCCAATGTGGTTAATAATAGTATCAATTCGCTATATGTTATTATTTTTAGTCCTCTGGTTGGTATTTTATGGATTTTTCTCTACAAAAGAAAAATTGAGCCTAATACCGTAATCAAATTTGGGCTTTCTTTTATATTATTGGCAGCTGGTTTCTTTATTTTTTACAGTGCCAGATTTTTTATTAATCCGGAAGGATTAAGCTCTTTAAATGTTTTTGCTTTAGGATATCTGATTTACACGCTTGGAGAATTATGTATTGGCCCAATTGGAATGTCGGTAATTACTAAATTGTCGCCTAAACGTTTGTTCGGAATGATGATGGGATTATGGTTTCTTTCAAGTGCTTTTGGTCAATTAGCGGCAGGAAAGTTAGGTTCAGAAATGTCAAATGCAAATACGGGAGCAACTTTAATGTCTAAACTTATTGCTTATACAGATGGGTATTATCAGTTGGCACTTTATTCGCTTATTGCGGGTATCGTTTTGATTGTGACAACTCCCTTAATTAAAAAATTAATGCAAGAAGTAAAATAGACGGCATTTTGCAATGTATATTTTGTTTAAATTTGTAAAAAATTAAAGCAGTATGAAAAAAATATTTTTGATTACCTTTTTTTTAACTGGTGTGTTTGCAATGCAATCACAAGAGTTGAAATGGTATACTGATGTAAAAGAAGCTATTACTGAGAGTAATAAAGTACATAAGCCAATGTTGATGTTTTTTACAGGAAGTGATTGGTGTGGATGGTGTATTCGTCTTCAGAATGAAGTTTTAAAAACGCCTGAATTTACAAAATGGGCTGCTGAAAACGTAATTTTAGTTGAATTAGATTATCCAAGAAGAACACCTCAAACTCCTGAAATCAAAAATCAGAATAACGAATTGCAACAGGCTTTTGGAATTCAGGGATTCCCTACCATTTATTTTACAAGTGCAGAAGCGAAAGACGGAAAGGTAAACTTTAAAGGTCTTGGTCAAACAGGATATGTTGCCGGTGGACCTAGTGCATGGTTAGCGGTTGCTAATGGAATTGTAACTCAAAAAAGCACTAATTAGATAAAATTAAAATTTAAAAATACTTTAAAACCTTATACTTTGTATAAGGTTTTTTTTGTTTAGTAAGAAAAGGTGTCCTTAATTTTATGTTCAATTGTTAATTTGTTATTTTATTGTAATTAAAAAAACACATTGTGTATTTTTTGTATTAATTAAAATTGGAAAATTAAAATAATATGTTAATTTCGTCTCACTAATCTAACCAAAACCGAAATCATATGACCAAAAAATTACTTATCCTACTATTTTTTTTAGGTTCATTTTTTACGCATGCTCAGAACTTAGTTTGGAGAACTAATATGACTGACGCAATTGCTATTAGTAATGAACAAAGAAAACCAATGTTAATTTTATTCACTGCCTCAGGTGTAGGGGAAAATCTTCAAAATGAAATATTTAAAACGCCCGACTTTGCGGTATGGTCGCGTGATAATGTCATTTTAGTAAGACTTGATTTGTCAGACTCAGCTGCATCTGACGGTGACAAAGAACAAAATATAAAACTTAAAAATGCTTTTGGAGTTGAAGAGCTGCCTGAAGTATGTTTTGCGCTGGCATCCATCCGAAAAAACAAAACTACCTTTAGTGCTTTAGGGAAAATTGCCTATAAGCCTGGGGGAGCAAAAGCGTGGATTGCAGAATCTAACGCACTATTGCATCCTAGTGAATAGTAAGCTTTGAATTAAGTTGATTAATAATCCCTTTTTGCCTGATGGTAAAAGGGGATTTTTTTTTTGAATTGATTGTAATTGTCACAAAGAGTTTTGTAATTTATTACATGATTTTTTTTCATTTCCTTAAAAATTTGATGTTTTATTAATAAATTCCGTTTTTTTGTATTTTTATTAACTTTTTTGTCTAAATAACACTTGTTTCATAGAGATATTATATTAATTTAGTCGCATAAACCTACTTAAAACCCAAATTATTATGATCAAAAAATTACTAATCCTACTGTTTTTTTTAGGTACATTTCTTACGCATGCACAAAACTTAGTTTGGAAAACGACTATGACGGATGCTGTTGCTGCAGGTATGGAACAAAAAAAACCGCTCTTAATATATTTTACAATTGAAGGGGCACCACAAAAAATTCAAACTGAAATATTTAATACTCCAGATTTTGCAGTTTGGTCGCGAGAAAATGTTATTTTAGTAAAGCTTGACTTGTCAGATCCTAAGATTTCAGATGCTGAAAGAGAACAGAATACTAAATTAAAAAGTGCATTTGGTGTGGATGAATTACCTGAGGTTTGTTTTACCATAGGTTCTGTTAGAAAAGAGAAAACTACTTTCAATTTGTTAGGTAAACTTCCATATAGACCAGGAGGAGCAATTCCGTGGCTAAAACAATCTAATCTGATTTTGAATCCGGAATAATAATCTTCAGTTTAATTTGTAGAATCCCTTTTCGCTTGTAGAGTGAAAAGGGATTCTTTTTTTATGACAGGAACTTTTCCAGTATTTTTGAAGTGAATACGAATTGGAGCCATCCGCAATAACTAATTTTGGATGTAAGTCTTTTAAAACACGGTCCATGTTTATTTTTGGAGACGCTGTCAACAAAAGAATGTCTGGTTTAATTCTATTTTCAGAGATACCGGAACTATCTATTATCAATATTTTTCTTCCATTAAAAAACAAGATGTTTTTGATTTTATTTATTGATTTTAAAACTCCAAAATTTGCAACTAAATAAGCTTCCGAAACGTTATTTTTTGATTCTTTTTCTGAAAGAACATTTGTAAAAAGTGTGATGTCTTTACCAATTCTTTCAGTGATGACTGTTTTTTTCTTTGCGTTGTAAACAATTAATTCTTGCTTGCTTTCGATTTCTTTTTTGGTTTGAATGAATGTAATCTGAATCATAATTATTGTGACAAGGACGATAATAAGTTTATTGTGAGAAGGTCTTTTAAACCAAATAATGGCTGCAATTAAAAACAAGTAAAAAGAAATTAAATGATAGGAATTAAAGCTAATATTTTTGATTACAAATGATTCGAAAGAAGCTACATAATGTATAATTTGATTTAAAACATAAATGCTTTTTTCAAAAATTTGAATTAGAATCAAAGGGCAGTTTGTGAATACAGAAATGAGCATAACTACAATACCAACTATCATTATAAAAGATAGCACAGGTAGAATTAGAATATTGGTTACAAAAAAAAGTGCCGGAAACTGATGAAAGTAATATAAGCAAATTGGGAATGTACCAATTTGAGCTGCGAATGAAACAGTTAATGCTTCCCAGATATATTTGACTATTTTATTTTTAGGAAGCCAAATGTTCTTTAATAATGGCTGTAACCAGAGTATCGAAAATAATGCGATATAACTTAATTGGAATCCGACGTCAAACAAAAAGTAAGGTTCGAAAAGTAATATCAGTAAAATGGAGACTAATAAGGTATGGTAAGTATTACTGTTTCTATGTAAATGATTTCCAATAGCCAAAAATGAAAACATTACTACTGATCGCAAAACGGGTGGCGAGAGCCCTGAAATAATTGCAAAAAGAGATAGTGAAATTAAAATTGTAACCAATTTTATGAAAGAACCCTTTTGAGTGTTTGGGATTGGTTTGAGTATAAATAATATAAATAACATTATAAAACCAACATGTAGTCCTGAAACAGACAAAACGTGAGTTGCACCCGAATATTGATAATCCTGAATAATATCTGAAGAGATTTCTTGCTGCTGACCAAGGATTAATGCAAGTGCAACATTCATTTCTTCTTTATTAAATTTTGCTTTTTCAAGATTGTAAACTATTCTTGTATTTAAACGAGAAGCATAAAACCAGATGTCTTTTTTGATTTTTTTGTTGACGGCAATTTCTACTTTTGAAGTATAGATCTGAGCATATATTTGTTTATTGGCAAGATATTGAGCGTAATCAAATTGATTTGGGTTTTTAGGTGAATTAGTATGTTGAAGGACGGTTTTAGTTCTGATACTATTTCCAATAACGAAATAATTTTTGATACTGTCTTTCGCTATGTTTACAATGATTCTGCCGGAATAATACTTATTATCGATGCTATTTATAAGAGCAATGTAACGATCATTGTAAGTATTACTTTTTAGTTTTTCGCGCAATGTAATGTCGATACAATGCGGGCTTTCGAATGCATTTTTATAATGTATATAATTGGAGCTTTGAAAAGAATCGGTATTGATTGATAATGCAATTATGCCAATACAAAATGAAGTGTAATAAGTGCTTAAACCGAAGAATATATTCAACTTTTTATTTTTTTTTGAGAAAAAATAAAAAGTTGAAAGAAGCACTACACCAATAAAAAGATATAGTACTGAAATTGTAATTAAAGGTAGCCTATAATATGCGGCCACAATACCAAAACCAGAGCCAAAGGTTATTTTAGCCAATGGAAAATCTAATACTTTCATGGCTTAAAAGTATTAAAAAATTGTAAGAAAAATAATATTTATTTAATAATATTATTCGACGACTCTGTTAATCTGAGCAAAAGAATTTTTGTAATAAGGTTCTTTTGTGGAAGAAATGATAACTCCTTTTGAAGTGGAAGAGTGCACAAATTTTATCTCATCAGATTTAACTTCCGTAATTAAACCAACGTGATTAATTTGTTTGCTTTTATTGGTTTTAAAGAAAATTAAATCGCCTTTTTGAGCGTCGTCAATATTAATTATTTTTCCAATTTTAGATTGCTCATTAGAGCTGCGTGGTAGTTTTATATTTTCAGATTCGAAAGTGGTAAATACTAATCCTGAGCAATCAAAGCCGCTTTTTGTTGTTCCACCGGCTTTGTATTTTACTCCAATATTATCAGTTGCATTTTTAATTAAATGATTGACTGTAGATTTATTTTCTCTTTTACTGTCTCTATTATTTACGGCAGAAGAAGTTGATTTACAAGAAGTAAAAACTATAGACAGGAAAATAAAAATCAGTACTTTTTTCAAAACAATAAGTCTTTAATGTTGCTTTAAATCTGCTACAATTAGTTTTGCAGTTTTTTTACTGGCACCAACACCGCCTAATTTCTGTTCCAAAATATCATAATTTTTAAGCAACTTTTCTCGATAGTGCGGTTCAAGTAACTTTTGAAGTTCTTCTTTAATTCGTTTGGTGTTGCAGTCAGCCTGAATTAATTCGGTTACAACCTCTTGGTCCATAATTAAATTGACAAGGGAAATATATTTCAGCGTAATAATTCGTTTTGCAATTTGATACGAAATTGAACTTCCTTTATAGCAAACTACTTCGGGAACTTTAAAAAGAGCTGTTTCTAATGTTGCTGTTCCTGATGTTACCAGAGCAGCTGTTGAGGAACGTAATAAATCGTACGTTTTGTTCGAGACAAATTTGATGTTTTTATTGCTGATAAATTGCTGATAAAACTCGTATTCCTGGCTTGGAGCGCCGGCAATTACAAATTCATATTCCTGAAAATCATCAACAACACTTAGCATTACGCTTAGCATTTTTGTGATTTCCTGTTTTCGACTTCCTGGTAAAACAGCAATAATGGGTTTTTCTCCCAATTGATGTTCCTTTCTAAAAACAGTTTCATCAAAAGAAGGTTGATTCTGGATGGCATCAATCAAAGGATGTCCCACAAAATCTACCGGAAAATGATGTTTGTCCTCGTAAAAGCTTTTCTCGAAAGGTAAAATCACAAACATTTTATCGACATCCTGTTTTATGGCTTTAATCCTGTTTTCTTTCCAGGCCCAGATTTGGGGTGAAATATAGTAATGTGTTTTGTAATTTAGTTCTTTGGCCCATTTTGCAATACGCATGTTAAAACCGGGATAATCAATAAATATGATAACATCTGGTTTGAACTCCAATATATCTTTTTTGCAAAAAGTAATATTGCTTAAAATAGTTTTCAAATTAAAAACAACTTCAATGAAACCCATAAATGCCAGTTCGCGATAGTGTTTTACTAAAGTCCCGCCGTTTTTTTGCATTAAATCGCCACCCCAAAATCTAATATCAGCCTGAGGGTCCTCCTCATATAATGCTTTCATTAAATTGGAACCATGTAAATCTCCGGAAGCTTCACCAGCAATGATGTAATATTTCATATGATTTTTTTTGAGAACTGTTTCTGTTATTAAGAGCAGAATTTTTTTTGCAGTACAAAGATAAGATTTAAATGAACAAAGTTGAAATTGCCAGAACAATCACGGCTAAAACAACACCTCGAGCCATTAACTCCTTGTCTCTTTTTAATAAAATTAAAAATACAGCCAGATCTAAAAGAGTGCCCAGAGTAATTATTTTTCCTAAATAACCATAATGCTTAATGGTCTCAATACCTGATGAAAGATCAAAAGTGGTAAAGAATGTGATAAACAAATAGCTTCCAAGAAGAGCAGTAAATATTCCAATAATAAAACCAATAAGAATGTCTTTTTTATTCATTTAATTTCCAGGTATTAAGTTGTTGCATAGTATGATGTGCTGTTAAATCAAATTGAACGGGAACGACTGAAATGTATCCATTTTCCAAGGCCCATTCATCAGTGTCTTCACCTTTATCTTCGTTAGTGAATTTTCCTGTAAGCCAGTAATAATCTTTTCCGTAAGGAGTTTGGCGTTTGTCAAATTTTTGAGCATAATAGGCTTTCGCCTGACGGCAAATTTTTATTCCTTTAATTTCTTTTTCCTTTAATTTCGGAAAATTAACGTTTAAAACTACTCCGGCAGGTAATTTATTGGCAAGGGTTTCGAGTGTTATTTTTTTGACAAATGATTTAACGGGCTCAAAATCGGCATTCCAGTCAAAATCTAATAAAGAAAAACCAATTGCCTGAATACCTTCAATTCCTGCCTCAACCGCGGCGCTCATTGTTCCTGAATAAATAACATTTATAGAAGAATTTGAACCGTGATTGATTCCTGACACACACAAATCAGGTTTCCTGTGCAGGATTTCATTTACCGCCAGTTTTACACAATCTACAGGTGTTCCGGAACAGCTATATTCGGTAATAGAAGCATTTTCCTTTGAAATTTTATCCAGAAATAAGGTATTATTGATGGTAATGGCATGTCCCATTGCGCTTTGAGGTTTGTCAGGGGCAACCACGATTACATCGCCAATAGTTTCCATCACACTTATCAAAGCTCTGATTCCGGGTGCTAAAATTCCGTCATCATTAGTAACTAATATTAAAGGTTTTTCATTTTTCATGCCGGGATTTCATTTTTGATTTGTCAAAATTAAAGCTTGTTAGAGCAAATGTAGTAACAGATTTTGGTAGAATACTAACAAATAAATAAAAATTGTCAACTAAATTAAAGAACGTTTTCGTGCATCAAACATTTTTATATCTTTAACAAAAAATTATAGTGAACTTGGCTGTCTTGGCATAGTTTTTACCGTAACTTAGATTAAAAAATTGATGAATGCTATTATTAAATTTATGAAAAGAAATTATAAAATACTTATAGCCGTATTATGCTTGTCATTAACATTATTTGCTTTTAAAATTAATGCAGATAAGTCAGTAGATCCGGATCCAAATAGAGATAAAACACTTTTAGAATTACTTGCCTTTGTTATTGAAAAAGGACATTACAGTCCGGCTGAAATAAATGATGAGTTCTCTAAAGGAATTTTTAAAGACTATATTGATGCTTTAGATCCTTCAAAAAGGTTCTTTTTGCAGTCTGATATTGATGAATTTAAACAATATGAGCTACAATTAGATGACCAGTTTTTGAATAAGGATCTGACGTTTTTCAATCTGACTTATACGAGATTGATGAAGAGAATGGAAGAGAGTAAAAAACGTTACAAAACGATTTTGGCACAACCTTTCAATTATAACGTTGACGAAACTTTTAATGCAGATTATGAGCATCTTCCATATGCTAAAAATGCAACTGAAATTAATGAAAGATGGAGAAAACAGATTAAATTATCTACACTTTCATCTCTTGTTACTAAACAAAAATTAGAAGAAGATAAAAAGAAAACAGATGCTGCTTACAAAGCAAAATCTTTTGAAACTTTGGAAAAAGAAACTCGTGAGAGTTCTTTAAAATCTTTAGATGATAATTTTAGTTTAATTAAAGATTTGAATAAAGAAGATTGGTTTTCTGTGTACGTAAATTCAATTATGACACGTTTTGATCCGCATACAAGCTACTTTGCACCAGAGGAAAAAGATCGTTTTGATGTAAATATCAGTGGAAAATTAGAAGGTATTGGAGCTAGATTAACTAAGAAAAATGACTTCACTCAAATTGATGAATTAATTTCAGGAGGACCCGCATGGAAAGGGAAACAGCTTGAAGCTGGTGATTTAATTTTGAAAGTAGCTCAAGGAAATGAGGAGCCTGTAGATGTTGTAGGTATGCGTTTGGATGATGTTGTGAAAAAAATTAAAGGACACAAAGGAACAGAAGTAAAGCTTACAGTTAAAAAGGTTGATGGAAGTATAAAAGTAATTTCAATCATCAGAGATGTGGTTGAAATTGAAGAAACATATGCAAAATCTAGTATTGTTGAAAGAAACGGATTGAAATATGGGGTAATTTATTTGCCTAAATTCTATATTGATTTTGAAAATAAAGATGGTCGTGATGCCGGAAAAGATATTGCTCTTGAAGTAGAAAGATTGAAAAAAGAAGACATCAACGGAATTGTGCTTGATGTTCGTGATGATGGTGGTGGATCTTTATCTACAGTAGTTGATATTGCAGGTTTGTTTATTGAAGAAGGACCAATTGTTCAGGTAAAATCTGCAGGTAAAAAGAAAGAAGTTTTATACGATAAAGATAAAAAAATCGAGTGGGACGGACCATTAGTAATTATGGTAAACAGCTTCTCAGCTTCGGCTTCAGAAATTTTAGCAGCCGCAATTCAGGATTACAAACGTGGAGTCATTATTGGAAGTAAACAAACTTACGGAAAAGGTACAGTACAAAACGTTTTAGACTTGAATCAATTTGTTCGTAACGCAAATTACGGAGATTTAGGAGCTTTGAAAATTACTGGGCAAAAGTTCTACAGAATTAATGGTGGTTCAACTCAGTTAGAAGGGGTTCATAGTGATGTGGTTATGCCGGATCGTTATGCTTACTTAAAAATGGGTGAACGTGATATTGACAATGCAATGCCATGGGATAAAATTGATCCGGCGGATTATAACACCTGGACTTCAAATGAGAAATTTAATCAGGCGATTGCAAACAGTAGAAGTAGAATTGCAGGTAATGCTCAGTTTAAATTAATTGAGGATAATGCTAAATGGATTGATGTTAAAAATAAAGAGAACACCTATAGTTTAAATATCAATAGTTTTAAAGCAACTCAGGAACAAGTTGAAAATGAAGGTAAAAAATACAAACCAATTGCTGATTACAAAAACAATCTGGTTTTTAAATCTTTACCTTACGAAGAACTTGAAATGAATAGCGATGCTACCTTAAAAGAAAAAAGAGATGCCTGGCATCAATCGTTAGCAAAAGATGTTTATGTAGAAGAAGCATTAAACGTATTAGATGATTTACAAACTAAAGGTTTAGTAAAAAATAGTATTACACCTAAAATGAAAAAAGATAAATTAGTAAAATCTTAATTTTAGAAAGATGATTTGTTATTAAACGCTCCGGAAAATTTATTTTTCGGAGCGTTTTTTTTGTAAGTTTAATTAATAAAGATATTCTATAGATGAGAAATTATATTTTGTTTGGTTTGATGATTTCACTATCAATTTCCTGTAAAAAAGAAATGATAAATAGTAATGTTAAAAATGATTTGAAAGAGACTGAATCCAATTTTGTGTCAAATCAGAGTCGTACAGATTCGGTTTATACTTTTGCTTATTTACCAACTTCAACAACGAAACAAATTGTAAAACATAAATATTATACACTTTCTTATAATGAAAAATTTGAGCAGGCTGAATGGGTTGCTTATGAGTTAAAGAAGGAGTATTTAAAAAATAACGATTTTAAAAGGCCTTATTTTATCGAAGATCCAAAAGTGACAACAGGTTCTGCTGATTGGAGAAACTATAAAAAATCAGGTTATGATAAAGGACATCTTTGTCCTGCCGGGGATATGGAGTTTGATAAAAGTGCTTATACGGATACTTTTTTTACTTCAAATATATCTCCTCAAAAACATGATTTTAATAGCGGTGTCTGGAATAGATTAGAACAAAAAGTACGTTACTGGGCTGGTAAGTATAACGACATATATATTGTAACTGGTGGAATTTTGAAAGATTCAAATGAAAAAATAGGAACAGAAAAAATATCTGTTCCTAAATATTTTTATAAAATCATTTTGGCTAAATCAGGAAAAGAGCATAAGGCTATCGCTTTTTTGGTCCCGAATGAAGATAGCGATAAGTCACTTTATGATTTCGTAGTTCCGATTGAAACTTTAGAAAAAATGACCGGAATTGATTTCTTTCCTAATTTGAAAAATTTAGAAAGTAGTAAGAGCTTTTAATTCGGCAATAGTTTGAGTAGGATTCTCTGCTCTAAAAACAAAGCTTCCGGCAACTAAAACATCGGCTCCGGCTTCTACCAATTGTTTTGCATTTTTGCTGGTTACACCGCCGTCAATTTCAATAATGGTTGAAGCATTTTTACGTGCAATTAAGGCTTTAAGCTTTGCAACCTTAGTATAAGTGTTTTCAATGAATGATTGTCCTCCAAAACCAGGATTCACACTCATGATAAGTACTAAGTCAATATCGTTGATTACATCTTCTAATAAATCGATATTGGTATGTGGATTTATCGCAACTCCTGCTTTCATTCCTTCCGCTTTAATGGCTTGCAAGGTTCTATGTAAGTGGGTACAAGCCTCATAATGTACAGTTAAAATGTTTGCACCTAAATCTGCAAAAGTTTTAATATAACGATCCGGGTCGACGATCATCAAATGTACGTCGATTGTTTTTTTAGCATGTCTCGAAATGGCTTCCAAAACTGGCATTCCAAAAGAAATATTCGGAACAAAAACTCCGTCCATAATATCAATATGAAACCAATCAGCCTGACTGTTGTTGATCATTTCGATATCACGTTGCAAATTAGCAAAATCAGCTGCAAGAACAGAAGGAGCAATAAGTGTATTCTTCATTTTGTGTAGTTGTGTGTTATTTTGGCAAAGATAATTTTTTAACCGCAAAGTTCGTAAAGGTTTACGCAAAGTTCGCAAAGTGTGTCTACATATATTTCAATAAATACAGAGTTCACAAAGCTTTGTGAACTTTGTGTTTTTACTACATTCTATAAAAAAATCTTTGCGAACTTTGCGGATAATAATAAAAATAAAAAACTCCGGTAATCAGCCGGAGTTTCAATCATCAATCAAAAAACGAACAGTCAATCAAACTGTTGTTTGCTTTAAGGTCCAATATAAGTAGTTTCGAAATAAATTCCAAATTCCAATAAAATAATTGGGATTTGGAATTTCTAATATTGGGTTTTGTGGGTTTTTTACCCAAGATAAGTTTTAAGAATTTTACTTCTTGAAGTATGTTTTAATCTGCGGATTGCTTTTTCTTTAATCTGGCGTACACGTTCACGGGTTAAGTCGAAAGTTTCTCCAATTTCTTCTAATGTCATTGGGTGTTGATCACCAAGACCAAAATACAAACGAACAACATCAGCTTCTCTTGGAGTTAATGTTTCTAATGAACGTTCAATTTCAGTACGTAATGATTCGTGAATTAACTCTCTGTCAGGATTTGGAGATTCTCCAGAACGTAAAACGTCATAAAGGTTAGAATCTTCTCCTTCAACAAGAGGGGCATCCATTGATAAGTGACGACCAGAGTTTTTCATAGACTCTTTTACGTCATTTACAGTCATGTCAAGTTCTTTTGCAATTTCTTCAGCAGAAGGTGGACGCTCATTAGATTGCTCTAATAATGCATACATTTTGTTGATTTTATTGATAGAACCAATTTTGTTTAATGGTAAACGAACAATACGTGATTGTTCTGCTAAAGCCTGAAGGATTGATTGACGAATCCACCAAACTGCGTAAGAAATAAATTTAAAACCACGAGTTTCATCAAAACGTTGAGCGGCTTTAATTAATCCTAAGTTTCCTTCGTTAATTAAATCAGGAAGCGTTAATCCTTGATTTTGATATTGTTTTGCTACCGATACTACGAAACGTAGGTTGGCTTTTGTAAGTTTTTCTAAAGCTCTTTGATCACCAGCCTTTATTCTTTGTGCTAATTCTACCTCTTCATCAGCGGTAATTAGGTCAACTTTTCCGATTTCTTGTAGATATTTATCTAACGATGCAGTTTCACGATTGGTTACCTGCTTGGTGATTTTAAGTTGTCTCATTGTCTTGTCTCCTTATTTTTAAAGTGTACAAATGGTTATACGTAAGAAGTTTCAAAAAAGTTACAACAATTTGAAAAATATTTTTAAAATTTATAATTGACTCCCGTTTGTAAAGCAAAACTATAAGGCTTCGCATCGCCATTTTCTTTAAAAGTGCTCAAATAATACTTAAAAAGTGGATTTATATCTAAACCAAATTTATCGTTTAATTTATAACTGATACCTAGTCCTAAATTGTATGAAATATTAACGCCCGAAATGTTTTTTGCTTCGCCAATATGCTGCATTGAAACGTTTTCCGATTTTAAATAAAGTTGGTTTTTATCTAAAATTAAAAAGCTAAATCCGGTAAAAACATCCATTCCAATTTTAGTTTCATTCTTTATGATCGCATAATTAAATTCCATTGGAAGTTCATAATAAGAAAGTTTTTGTACTAAATCAATGTTATTAGAATTACCAAATGTTTGTTGTATGTTAACATCTGACTTTAATGCTATATTTTTGAAATTAGTAATTAAGTTTTGATCCAGCCTTGTTGAAATTTTTAAGTTTATCTTAGAAAATCCTGCCCTAAAACCAATTCTGTCATACATGTTTTTGACATATATTCCGTAATGAGAAGTTATGGGATGACTTTTTGATAGGTTATTCAATGTTGGATTAATCATCGATTCGCTGTTTAACGACCCAAAAATTGCTGGACCGTAAAAAATATGCACGCTAAAATCCGGGTTTGATTCCGTGGTTTTATTAATGTATTCTTTCTTTATATATTCTCTTTTTGGAGTTGTTGTTTTCTTTGAATTTAGACTGTCAATTTTTGCAATAGTGTCTTTTTTTATTTCGCAGATTTCGGGGACAATTTCTGTATTATTATATTTTAAAGTATCTTTTTCTGATATTCTATTTTTAGGATTTTTAACGATTAATGGCTTCGTTGCAATCTTTTTATTGTTCTTAGTACTATTATTTATAATAGTTTTTGTTGAATTTTTCTTTAAAGTTTTGTTCGTTTTAATTACTGCTTTTTTGCTTTTATTAAGACTTGGTTTGGTTGTTTTTTTTGCAGCACTTAATTTTAGCGGTTTTGTATTAATTTGTTCTTTTTTAATAACAACTTTATATTTTTTTACAACCTCATATTCTTCATATTCATTTGTGGTCGATACTAATTTGCTTGATTCTTTTACCAGTTTTATGCTTTTGGTTTTTTTAATTGTGGTAGTTTCGTCTGAGCCTGATTTTTTTAGATTTGGATTTGAATTTATACTTTGAACAGAAGTTTTATTTGATTTTGAATTTGAAACTTCAGTTTTTAATTCTTTTTTTGCTGAAACTTCTTGTTTTTGATTTTTATCTTGAAAATCAAAATTATAATAAAGTAATGATGATAAGAACGCAATAGCTGCCACGCTTGGAATTAACCAAAATAGAAGTCTTTTGTTTCTTTTTTTATTCAGATCTGTTTCAATTTTTGACCAAACAAAATCATTTGGAGTTTTATCCAAATCTGCTAATTTATTTTTGATCGCTTTTCCTATTTCAGTTCTATTTTCCATTTTTCTGCTTAGAATAATAAAATGTACTTTTTGATTTAATTTTTTCTTTCAAAATCTGTTTTGCTCTATGGAGGTTTGATTTCGAAGTGCTTTCAGAAATTGATAACATACTGGCAATTTCCTGATGCGAATAATCGTCTAATTCATATAAACTGAAAACCAATCTATATTGATGGGGGAGTTGCTGAACGAAAGATAATATTGTGTCAATGGAGAAATCTATTTCGTTTTCATCGATGCTATCATCTTGAGGATAATCATCTTTGATGGCTGTCAAAGTATAAGACTGCTTATATCTGGTTATAGCTTTATTAATGGTTATTCTTTTAATCCAACCTTCAAAAGTTCCATTTCCCTTGTAATTTTTTATATTGGTAAATATTTCAATAAAGGAGTCATGAAGGTTATCTTCAGCTTCAGCTTCATTAGGGCAATACTTAAGACTTAGCACAAAAAGAGTTTTTTTATACGTTTGGTATAATTCTTCTTGTGCTTTTCTATTTTGCTTGCTGCAATCCTTTATGAGTTGATCTAAATTCAATTTTTAGTATTATAATTTTGAGATTTCTACTGTACTCTGACAGGAGAATCCTTGCGCTCCTTTGCCGTATCCTGAAATGGTCCCTTTTGTGAAATCTTTAGCAAAATAAAAGGTTGCCTCGGTACCTTGTCCTTCTATTAAAATGATTGAACCACTAACTACAGTCCATTCGATGTCATCTAATTTGAAATTTGCTTTATAGGTATATTTATAACTGTTTCCCGCTTTAACTAATATTCTTCCATCAGTATCGCAGCACGTGCCGGTTGTTTTTATTTGATTACAGTCTGGATCTTGGTCTAAGTATTTACTTTCATCAACAGAATTCGCCTGATTATATGAATCATTACTGCATGAAAATGTAAATAATACCACTGTTGCTAAAATTATTGATGTGATTTTTTTCATAGCTTGATTTCTTTTTATAATTAATAGTATTTAAAAAATAAAAAGGTTGCGTATAAAACATAAAAAAACCCCGGTCCAAATTTTGAAACGAGGTTCTTAAAAATTATTTCTAATTTTAGTTTAAGTTAGATTCTTGAATTTCAATGATTTTATTTATAAAAACAGGTTTTCCATTAGCTGAAAATCCTTCCAAAATTATTTCGTATTTTCCTGCTACATCAGAGCTATAAAAAGAAATATTGGAGTTTGAGCCGCTCAAATCAACTTTTGGTATCCATAACAATTGATGTCTGTAATCCGGAATTCTTTCATTTTGATTGTTTGAGTAATCTGGCTGAAAATATTCTTTTTTATATTGAGGTCTTAAAAGTTCAGGTCTAAGTATAAAATTGCCTTTAAGATTAGTATCGTAATCTCCATTTTTGGTTGTAAATGAAACAATTCCATTAAATGATTTCGAACCATAATAATAAAGTCCTTTTACAACATTAACTTTATAAATATTTTTAGGATTGTAAGTGAACAATTCATTTACATTTTGAATAATTAATCCGTCAACTATTATTAGAGCTGGTATTGTCGATTCATAATTGGGGTCATAATCATAAACGTGTATCGAATAATTGTTGTTTTCTTTTTTAAAGTAAACACCTGCAACAACTTCTGTAATAGTTTCTGCCATGGTCGGGAATCGTGTAAATACATCCAATTTATATTCTTTCGATAAAGAGCCATAAAATGCAATACTATCATTAGGAATTATAGTGCTGTCTTTCTTTTTGGTATAATAAGCATTTTCGATTTGAGTCGAAACTAATCGCTCGGTTACATTGTTTACAAATTCGAAATTAAATTCAAAAACAGGGAAGTTTAAATTTGAAATATCTATGTCTTGAGGTTGATCCATTACAACTTTAAAATCTTCTTTGTTATCCTCAATAACCTGAACAATAATGTTTGAATTTGGATTCGGTTTTTCCAGGTTAAATTGGAATTTACCATGATCATCCGTTTTCGTTAATTTTAAAATATTGTTTTTGCCTACAATGGAAAGAGCTACTTTTTTATTTTTAATTTCCGTTGTGTTAGAGGATAATTTTCCACTTATAATTTCTCCACGTAACTCCGGAAGTGAAAAATTAGTATTGTTTATTTCATTGCTAAAATTTGTGTTTTGTTTTTTTGTTTGTAATTCATTGAAATTTATTTTATTTTGAGATAGTAAACCATCTGCTTTTCTAACAGATAAAATATAATTTCCTTTAGCAAATTCCTGAGAACCCGTATTTATTTTAAGTTCTATTTTATCTCTGTTTTTAAATATTCTGTTTTTTAAATCAAAAGAAATATTCTCATTCGTTACAATTTCTGATGATAGCGTTTTCTGAGAAATACTATTCTTTGATTTTTCTTTATAAGGATTTATTATAAAAATATCCTGAATAAAATATCCTGAAACGTTTTTGTTCAGCATCCAGTTCGTATAACCAATTATCTTATAGCTTCCGGTTTCCAATGTAGTTGGAATAAAAAAATCGCCATTTGAAATTCCGTTTTCAAGGAATAGTTTGTGAGTAAAAATGGTTTTCTTATTACTGTCTATTAGTTTTAGATAGGCAACTTTGCTATATTTTGATTGAATATTTGTTGTGCTATTTACACAGAAAAATTGGTAGAGTAAAGTTTCTCCGGTTAGGAATGAATTGCCATTTGTGCTAACGTAAATTGACTCGTTTAACTTTTTGTCAATTTCATTCAGTTCATTTATAGAATTGTTTTTCTGAGCAAAAGAAATTTGCTGAAAACTTACCATTAAAGCTATAACTAATATGTATTTTAATCTATCCAAAATGATGGTTTTATGTTTGATGAAAATGACGTACAATCTCCGCATTCGATAGGGTATAATAAATATTGAGTACCGTCATTTGGAAAAAAGACTTTGATTTTTGTTCTGATATATTCTACTATTAAATTTCCCTGGCAGCCTGCGTTTGGATTTGTTGAAAAGCAATAATTGAAAAAATATTGTCCAAGATCTATCTCTGGGATTTCGGTAGGACAATCATATGGATATGGTGGCTTCGTTATAGTAAAAAGATCTGTATAATTGAAAAATAATCTTTTTTCAGAACAAGACGATACATCAAAGTAGCCTATTACTTTTTCAGAAGGATTATCTACAGATTTAATATTTCCGTAAAAGAATCCTGGTTGTGTCTGAGATAAAATACTTCCATTGTTCGATATTTCTTTTAATGTTTCAGAAAAAGTATGAGCAGCCAAACTTTGAACATATTGTTTTACTAAAATGCTGTATCTATTCCTTATAAAATTATCTGTTCTAGGGATAAATCTAACAGGAAAATTGCTTACTTTATCTTCTGATAAGTGACTAGTACTAGTTAATAACAAAGTGTTTGATTTTTCTGTTGTATAGCAAATCCTGGCTTCAGTTGTTCTTGGTTGTAAACTCACGGCTCCGTTATTTACAACTAATTGTTCTCTAAACCATTTTGGGGCAATTATTTGAGAAGTTTCTTCATATTCATATCTGTAATATTTTGATGAATTAGTTGGGTCGGTACTATTTACAGTAATTTCTGCTCCAAGAATTCCTTCTTTAGTTATTGCTGCAACGTTCAAACTTTCAATCTGGGTTTGTTGCGGTAATTTTTCTGCGCTTGAAACGTATGATCTTCCATCTTGTGTGCGAATATGCAATTCATAAGTTCTGCCCGGACTTGCCTGAAATTGATTTATCGAAGTATAAGATGTTGCATTTTCTTTAAAATCATATTTGTTTCCCTGATCATCGGTCACAAAAACAATAGCTTTGGTTTCGAATGTTGGTATTTTTTCTTCAAGCTTATAGGTTCTGGTAAGTTTTATTTCCTGAGTTTTATATTGATCAGTTATAGTGGCTTCTATTGTAATAACATCATCAAATCCGTTAGTTTGATATTCATACGGAGTAGTACACCCAATAGTTGCTAAGAGTACTAATATTGTGAGAAATCTAAATAAGACTTTCATGACTTTAAAATTTAAAATTATAAGTAATAGTAGGAATGGGAACTGCAAAAATCGAGGTCTGATAGGCTTTTATCTGTCCGTCCTTTGTTACAAAAAAGATGGAGTAAGGATTATTTCTTCCCAATACATTGTAGATCGAAATATTCCAGAAACTATGTGCTAATTTTTTTATTTTATGATTTCCTTCAATGTTAAGTCCTATGTCAAGTCTGTAATAGTCAGGTATCCTATATTTATTTCGGTCACTGTACATTGTATATTCAGCACCTTGATAAGTATATTTACCAATTGGGTAGGTAACCGGTCTTCCGGTTTGATATACAAAATTAGACGAAAAACTATAGCGATGTGTAAATTTATAATTCATTACAATGCTAAAGTCATGTGGCTTGTCAAAATTGGTTGGGAAATATTCACCGTTATTTACTTTTTCATCATTAAACTGACTGTCTAATTTTATAAATGCTCTTGAATAAGTATATCCAATCCATCCATTAAGTCTTCCGTTAGGTTTTTTCAATAAAAATTCAACTCCATAAGCTTTTCCATCTCCTTGCAATAATTCGGTTTCTAAATCCTGATTTAAAAGAATATTAGCGCCTACTTTGTAATCTAAAATGTTTTTAGATGTTTTATAATATCCTTCCAGACTTAGTTCAATATCGTTATATTCTAGTTTTTTGAAAATTCCAAGAGAATATTGTAGTCCACTTTGAGGCTTAACATTTAAATCAGATAATTTCCAGGTATCAGTTGGTGATTGTGTTGTATTAGTTGTTAGCAAATGGATATACTGGTAGTTTTTGTCGAATCCTGCCTTTACAAATAAACTTTCATCAAAAATATAGCGCAAACCTATTCTCGGTTCAAAACCACCCGAGGTATTAATTACGTCATTATTGCCATATGTTTTTTCTTCAACAACAGTTGAAGGTGTCATAGGAACTCCTTCCTGATAAATTTTTTGTGTGGATGGACCTAAAGCCGCATATAAAGAATATCGGGCTCCAATATCCAGTAATAATTTTTCGGTTATGGTAAATTTATCAGAGAAAAACAGAGCCGATTCCAATCCTTTTTCATCATCAACTTTTTTAGGACTCACGATTGAAGTTGTACCATTGGGTGTTAATTCTCCCGGACTAATATTGTATAATTTGCTTTCGATTCCGTAAGTGAATTTATGTTTTTCATTAAATTCACTATTGAATTTTAAATCTACCTTAGTCTCATTTATTTTAAATTTAAACAGAAATGATTCAGGATTAGTTGATTCATAATTAATGCTGTATTTATAACCGCTGTTGGTAAAGTTTAATTCACTACTGTTTTTTTCGTTAAAAGCATGTTTCCATTTCAAAGAAACAAGACTATTGCTGTATTTATAAATAGAATCAGGAGTTATACTGTAAGCGTCTTTACTATAATATCCTGTTCCTTCTACCGAATTGTTTTTGTTTATTTTGTGACTGTATTTTGCAAATAAATCATAAAAAGAAGCCTGGCTATTTTTTAGATTTTCATCATCAAGTTGCTTTAGAATCCAATCTGAATACGTGGCTCTTCCGCCCACTAATAAACTTGCTTTGTCTTTTACAACAGGAATTGAAACTGTAAGATTGCTTGTTACCGGGCCAATCCCGCCTTCTCCTGAGATTTTTTCTGTATTTCCATTTTTAGAAACAATATCAAAAACAGAAGATAATCTACCTCCGAATTCTGGTGGTATTCCGCCTTTATAAATATCAACTTTGTTTATTGTATATGGATTTACAGATGAGAAAAATCCAAAAAGATGCGTAGGATTATAGATGGTTGCATTGTCTAATAATATCAGGTTCTGATCTTCTTTTCCTCCTCTGACATTAAATCCTGAAGAACCTTCACCAGCAGTTTTTATTCCGGGAATAGTTAATGCAACTTTAAAAATATCACGCTCTCCAAGTACTAATGGGATATTTTTAATTCCCTCAGCTTCAATAGTTGTTACCCCTGTAATAGCGGTTCTGATATTTTGGCTGTCTTTCCCTTTTACCAATACTTCATCTAATTGATTTATTTTTTCGATAATCGAAAAATCTAAAGTACCGTTACTATAAATCATGATTTTTCGGGAAGCACTATTATGAAATATAGATTCAATTTCTATTGTGCTTAGTCCTGTCGGAAGTTTTAAACTGTAAAACCCTTCAGCATTTGTAATAGTCGATATTGCAGTATTTTTTGCTTTTACCGTTATATCTGCCAGAGGTTTACCATCTTTTAAATCCGTAATATGACCAGAAAGTGTATAAAGTTCAACATCTGAATCTAAAGTTTCTTTACCAATTAATGCAATTGGTGCTGCTGCTTTTGATTTATTTCTTTTAAGGGAATCATATTGTTGAAAAAAGATTGGCGCATTAGAATCTTTTGTACCATTACTTGGTAATTTGCTATAAATGATACTGTTTTTGGTTAGTACGATTTTATTTTTATTAATGAAAAAATTAAGGTCGGTATCTTCTAAAACTTTTGATAATAATTCTTCAATAGTCTTATTTGAGTAATCGCCTGAAATTAAAACAGTATTGTCCAACCAATCGTCCTGGAAATAAAATTTATAATTGGTAGAGGCTTCAATTTTTTTTAAAACATCAACTCTGCTGATGTTGTTGTAATTAATGTTAATCGTGTTTTTTTGAACTTGCGAATACATTAATTGATTAAAACCGAAAAATAATAAAAGGATAGTAAATATTCTCATTTGGATGATTTCTGCAAATTTTAATTATTAATGTATTTGATAAGGTTTTTCATGAATAGAGAAGGATTACCTTTTCTTAAGTCTCTATTCATAAGATAGAAATCATTTATTTTTCTTTTACTGTCAGGAAACAGCGTTATAATTTCTTTTTTTTCACTTATCAAATTATACTTGTTTTCTTTCAATAAGATAAACTCGTATTTTGGTATATAATCAATTAAATTAATTTCATCCTTGGCACTTTTCTTTTTTTCTTTATAATATTTGATATAAAGCTTGATATTATTTTTAATTAATACTTCTTCATAATACCCACCTTTAAAAATTGCCGTATTTAATTCTTTAAGGTTAGTAAATTTCTCATTGCCAATAGTAAAAGATTTGATTTTATCTTTCACAAGGTTTATTTTGGTTGTATTAGCTTCATCATAAGGTCTTAAAACTAATTCGTCACTATAAATATCGTATTTCAAAAACAAATCAAAATAGATTTGCTCATCGTAATTAATGCTTCCTTTCTTGAATTCATCAGTTAAGTAACGATTTTGATTAGTAGGAGTCTTGTCAAAATTTAAATGTGCTAATCCATTTTTGAAGTCCAGAGATTCTAAACCTAAATTTTTGTCGAACCAATTATAGACTATAATATCATCATTTGTTTGACTTTGGGCGTGGTAAATATTTAAGAATAATCCAAATAAAACAAGGAAAATAGTTTTTTGTTGATGATTTTTCAAAGGATTGGCCGTTTAAGTGATTTGTTTTGGTTGATTTCAAAAGTATTAAAAAAATGTTATAGATTATGACTGCATATGTTAAAATGTGATAAAATATTTGTTTTTATTAACGAAAAATCCCAATTCAAATAAATGAATTGGGATTTTTTATGAAAAAACCTTTTTAAAATAAGGTCTATAATTCTTAATATGAGAAAAACTAAATCTTTTTAATTAGCAGTTACATTTTTCACTTCGATAGTTTCTTTTAAAGAAACTGGAATTCCTTTTTCCGTAAATCCTTCCAAATTTATTTCATAAACTCCAGGTACATCAGAGGTGAAAAAATAAATTATATTTTCAGCTTTTTCTAATGTTAATTCAGGTTGCCAAAGCAATTGATATCTATAATCAGGAATTCTGTCATATTTAGTTCGGTCTGTATAATCTTGTTTAAAATATATAGTTTTATTTAGCGGTCTTTGAATTTCGGACTTTAGAATGTAGCTGCCTGTTGTTTTACTCAGGTAATCTTTATTTTTTGTAGTAATGCTAATGATACCATTAAATGCTTTTGGTCCATAAAGATAAATTCCGGGAACAACACTAACCTTGTATATATTCTCAGTTTTATAATCAACTAATTCATTAACATTTTGAATTAATAATCCGTCGACTAGTACCAACGCAGGTTCTGAAAAATATTTTAAATCGTAATTTATATCTCTCACATTTAATGTGAAATTATTATTTTCTTCACGATAATAAACTTCTTTAATCACCTCTGTAACTGTTTCTTTTAAACTTGGAAATTTTGTGTAGTCTTCAAGAATGTATTCTTTTTCTAACGGATGGTAAAAAGGAGTTGTTTTAGTGTTGCTTTCTATACTATCTTTTTTGATAGAATAATAGTTATTCTCAATTTGATTTGCAATTGATCTCTCTTCAATACTTTTTTTGTAATCAGAAGTAAGATTTAGTTCATTTATAAATTTCAATTTTGACAAGTCGTATCCTTTATCTTTATCAATTTCTATTTTGTAATCATTTTTATCATTTTCAACAACCTGAAAAATTGCATTAGGATAATTTGGATTTTTATCTAAAATAAAATTGAATTTACCATGTTCATTAGTTTCGGCAATTTTAAAAGCAAAACCTGTTCCTGGTATTGATAATGCCACGTCTTTACCCGCAATTTGTTTTGGGTCTTTTGTATTTGTAATGCTGCCAGAGATTATTTCTCCTCTAAGTTCAGGTAAAAATAGTATACTATCATTAACTGTGTTTGCTAATTGATTATCAGTATTTGATTTTGCAAATTCATAAGAATTCATTGGTTTTATTCCTGGTAAATTGTCTATTTTTTTTATGGAAAGTGAAAAACTTCCTTTATTAATAATAGAATTAGATGATCTTATTTTAAGTAAAATTTGCTCTCTTTTTGCTGCTGTCTTTTTATCCAATTCTAAAGTAAAAGATTCATCTTTTGGTTGGTTATTACTCAATCCAGCCTGTGGAATTGTTACTTTTTGAGTATTAGGATCTTTATTTACATAGTTGTTTTTATTTGTTGAATAAGGATTTATTACAAAAAGCTCTGTCTCAGAAATTTTTGAATCTTTTTTGTTCAACATCCAGTTGGTGTAGGCAATCAGTTTATAATTTCCTGTGGTAAATGTTGTCGGAATAAAAAAATCACCTTGCCCAGTTGCATTGTCAAGATAAATTTTGTTCATTAAAACAACCTGATTTTTGTCGTTAACAATTTCTACATGAGCTATTTTGCTTATGTTGCTTAAGTGATTGTTCGCTGGATTTACACAATAAAGCTTACAATGTAATGTCTCACCAACAACTAAAGTTGTGGTGTTTAAATGAACAAATATATTTTCGCTCGTCGCTTTGTTTATAGTTTCATTTTTGCTTAATGAACTATTCTGTGCAATAGCAGGAGGAAGTGCCATTAACATCACGATACTTATTATTTTTTTTAATCTATCCAAAATAAAGGTTTAATGTTAGATGAAATTTTGGTGCAGTCGCCACAAGGTGAGGGAACAAATATAATTACTTCCATATTATCTCGAGATCCATAAAATATTTTCTCAGGTACAGGTGATTTAATTAAGGCAAGTATTGTTGAGCCCGCACAACCTTTGGCGTCCCAACAGTTTAATAATTCTGCTGATGTACAGTCATAAGCAAATGGCGGATACGGATCATCTGCAAATAACGCTCTAAAATCTACAAAGATTCTTTTTGATGAAACAGAAGACACTTCAAAATAACCGATTACCTTCTCATCAGGATTGTCATCAGATTTTAAATTACCGTAATTAAATCCGGGTTGAACCTGAGAAAAAAGACTTGAAGATGTAGAGAGGGTTTTTAGAGTGGTATAATACGTATACGATTCTAAGTTTTGAATATATTGACGTACAATAATACTGTAGCGCTCATTAAGTACCGGATTTTTGATATCTATAAATCTTATTGGGAGATTGATACGGTCTTCACTCAAACCCACTGTACTCAAGAGAATCAAATCATCTGATTTTTTTGTCGAATAGCATATTCTGGTTTCGCCTTCCCTTGGAACAATAAGATATTTTGGTTCCTCTATGTTTGGACTGTTTGGATCTACTATAAGTTTATTACGATTCCAATAAGGAGATACTACTTTGTATGTTTCTTCATATTCGTATCTGTAAAACCGTGATTTTCCGTTTGGATCAAAGCTACTTACCATTATTTGTACGCCTTTATTTCCATCAATAGTTGCTGCTTTTGACTCTACCTCAATTTCATTAACTTCGGTTAAAGTTTGTGCTGCAGAGGAATACGATTTTCCGTCTTTTGTTATAATGTTTAAGCGATATGATTTTCCTGGAATTGCCTGAAAATCATTTTTTGAGACATAAAGACCCGAAAATTCCTCAAGTTCAAACTCAAAAGTATTTTTGTCGCTGTCAGTTACATAAACATTTGCTCCTTTTTCAAAAGTTGGTCCATTTTCTTCAAGACGATATGACCTGGTAATTTTTATTTCCTGTTTTTTTAATTCATTTGTAATATTTGCCTGAACTACAAGTATACTTTCAAACGTAGAATTTGTTTGAAAAACGTATTGCTCTGTACAACTACCAATAGAAAGACAAAAAAGTATTAAAACAAATGTCTTATATAAAAGTCTGATAGGTCTGATTATAAATTTCATTTATTCTAATTATTAAAATTTGACATTATAAGTTATGGTCGGTATCGGCACAGAAAATATAGAAGTTTTATAAGCTTTTATCTGACCATCTGTTGTAATAAAAAAGATAGAATAAGGATTATTTCTTCCTAAGACATTATAGACAGATATATTCCAGAAACTATGTGATAATTTTTTTATTTTATGGTTGCCTTCAATATTAAAACCAAGATCTAGTCTGTAATAATCAGGAATTCTAAATTTGTTTCGATCACTATATAAGGTGTATTCCATGCCATTATAAATATAACTTCCAATAGGATAGGTAATTGGTCGTCCTGATTGATATACAAAATTACCAGATAAACTATATCTTTTGGTGAATTTATAATTTAAAACAGCACTTACTTCATGAGGTTTGTCGAAGTTTGTTGGAAAATAATGTCCATTGTTAACTTTTTCATCAATGAACTCGGTGTTTATTCTAATAAAAGTTCGGGAATAAGTATATCCTAACCAACCATTAAGTTTTCCTGCGTTCTTTTTTAATAATACTTCAACTCCGTATGCCTTTCCTTCGCCTTGTAAAAGTTGAGTTTCGGTATTTTCATTTAGTAACAATTCAGATCCCACTTTATAGTCTAATAAATTATTTGATTTTTTATAATAACCTTCTAAACTTAGTTCGATATTATCATTATCAAGATTTTTATAAAAGCCCAATGAAAATTGTTGTGCTTCTTGTGGAGCAATATTTAAATCAGACAGCTTCCACGAGTCAGTTGGTGATTGTGTAGTATTATTTGTTAGTAAATGAATGTATTGAAAGGTTTTGTCATAACTTGCTTTCACAGAGAAATCATCAGTAAACAAATAACGTGCTGCTATTCTTGGTTCGAAACCGCCATAAGTTTTAATGACTTCATTTTTCTTATAATGCTGTGTTCCAATAACGGTATTGTCATTAACGGGCGCATTACTTTCGTAAATTCTTTGCGTAGATTCACCAAGTGCAGAATATGTAGAGTAACGTAATCCCATGCTAATTAATATTTTTTCACTAAGCGTGTAATTGTCTGAAAAATATATTGCCGATTCCAAAGCTTTTTCATCTTCTATATTTACTGGAATTATGGTTGATTTAGGATCTTTCGGATTAAGATATCCCGGATCAACATTATAAAGTTTGCTTGAGACACCATAGTTAAAGGCATGTTTACTATTGAGTGCATAATTAGCATTGGCTATAAATTGGGTTTCATTTAATTTGTACCCATAATCAAAAGAATTTGGAGTTCCGTTATTATAGTCAATATTAAATTTATAATTACTATTGGTAAATATTAAGTCGGCCTTGCTTTTGCTACTAAAGGCGTGATTCCATTTCAATGAAACCAATGCATTACTATATTTATAAACCGAATCAGAAGAAATACTAAAACGATCTTTACTATAATATAGCGTAGATTCAATATTGTTATTGGTATTTATTTTGTGATTGTATTTTATAATTCCATCAAAAAATGCTGCCTGACTATTTTTTAAGGATTCATCATCCAGCGTTTTTAAAATCCATTCGGAATAAGTAGTTCTTACACCAACTAATAAACTGGATTTGTTTTTTACTATTGGAGTTCCTATGGTAAGATTACTTGTGACAGAGCCAATTCCACCTTCACCAGAGAATTTCTCGGGATTGCCATTTTTAGAAGCAATGTCAAAAACAGAAGATAATCTTCCGCCAAACCTCGCAGGAATACTACCTTTATATATGTCTACTTTGCTTGTCGTATAAGGATTAACAGCAGAGAAAAAACCTAAAAAGTGAGAGGTATTATATAAAACTGCATTGTCTAAAAGAATTAAATTTTGATCGTCTTTTCCTCCTCTAACATTAAATCCTGCAGAACCTTCTCCTGTAGTTTTTATTCCTGGTAAGGTTGTAGCAACTCTAAAAATGTCTCTTTCGCCAAGAACAAGAGGGATATTTTTTATTCCTTCAACATCAATGCTGGAAACCCCTGCAATAACATTTTTTACATTTTTGTCTGCATTCTTCTTTATAATGACTTCGTCTAATTCGTTTATACTTTCATATAAAGTAATGTCTAATTGACCATTATCATAAACCATTAGGGTTTCTACTTCTTTCTTGAAATTGATCGATTCGATTTCGATGTAATTAAGCCCAAATGGTACCTGAAGCGCATAATAGCCTTCATTATTAGTTACCGTACTTATGCTTTGATCACGAACTTTAATGCTTACATTAGAAACTGTTTTTCCTGTTTTTTTATTTTTTATAAATCCCGAAAGTGTATAGAATTTGGATTCCCTACCTTTTTTTTCTTTTCCAATATAGGTAATGCCTGAATTAATATTATTGTGTTTTAATGTATCATATTGTTGCTGAAATACAGGTTTTGCTAAAACGACAGCTTCAACCTTGTTTGGCTGGGTAGTAGTCGAAGGTTCAAAATAATCATCAGGTAGCGAATCGTAAATAATGCTGTTTTTTATCAGGATTATTTCTTTATCAGTTATAAAATAATTGAGATCGGTTTTCTCAAAAATACTGGTTAATATATCTTCAATTGAAGTATTCTCGTATTTTTTATTAATGATAATGGTTTCGTTTTTAAACCAGGCCTGATTGAAATAAAATTTATAACCAGTATTTTTTTCAATAGCTTCTAATGCTGATTTTAAATCTGTATTGTTAAATTCAACAGATATTTTTTTTGTTTTTTCCTGACTAAAAGATAATGCATGAAAAGTTAATAAAAATAGCGCTAGTATAATTTTTCTCATTTTTAATTGGATACATTATTGGAAATAGTGTTTATTTCTTTTATTAAATTTTCAATAAAAACTTTATTATCTGATTCCTCTACTTGAACATTCTTAGTGTAATAATTTTTTATTTTGCTTTTATATTCTGGAAAAATTTTGATAACGTCACTTTTTGAACTTATTCTATAATAGGCATCTTTGTATTTTAAAATAAATTCATTTTTTTCTTTAAACTCATCTGTGCTATTTTGATTAACCCCATCAGAAATAGTTTTGGTGTCAATTACTTTTGTTCTGCTTTTATGATGTTTAATATAAAGAATGTTGTCTTTAGAAAAGATAATTTCCTGATAATAGCCAGTCATATCTGCCGGACATGAAGGATTGTTGTAATTAATATTAACAAACTGCTTGTTGTAAATGTTGAATCGGGCGGTTTTTTCTTTAATGACATTTATTCCCATATAGTCAAATTCGCCAATTGGCCTACAAACTAAGATATCATTATTAACATCGTATTTAAGTTCGACATTATAATAATCCTGATCTTCATATTTAAGAGAACCAGTGGTAAATTTTCCTGAAATATAATAACTATGGCTATTGTCCAGCGTTCTGTAATAATTTACATGACGGGAACCATTATAAATGGCTAAATTTTCTTTGCCGATTGTAGTGTCAAACCAATTATTGATGGGAGTTTTATCGTGGATTGTTTGACTGTGAGTGGCGTAAATGTTTAAGAATAATCCAAATAAAGTAAGGAAAATCGATTTTTTTTGATAATTTTTCAAAGGATTCTGTGGCTTTTGATGAATTGTTTTGGTAATTTCAAAAGTATCAAAAAAATGTTACAAATTTCACGTTTAAGTGTTAAATTGTAATATAATATATATGTTTTAAAACGAAAAACCCCAATTCAAATAAATGAATTGGGGTTTTCTATGAATAAACCTTTAGTAAACTAAGATCTGATTACTCTTTTTTCTCCTCACGTGGAGGTCTTTGTAAAAGTGCTTTTCTTGACACTTTTTCTTTTTTAGTTTTAGGATCAACACCTAAGTATTTCACTTCAAAAACATCACCCATGTTAACTACATCAGTAACATTTTCAGTGCGTTCCCAAGCTAACTCAGATACGTGTAATAAAACTTCATTTCCTGGTGCAGCAGTATATTCAACTACAGCTCCAAAATCTAACATTTTAATTACTTTTACTTCGTAAGCTTCTCCCATTTGTGGTTTAAAAGTGATTGACTTAATTTTAGCCAATACTGCTTCAATTCCAGCAGGATCTGTACCTAAGATTTCGATAACACCTTCTTCGTTTACTTCGTTGATTACAATAGTTGTTCCAGTAGCTTTTTGTAATTCCTGAATTACTTTTCCTCCAGGTCCAATTAATGCTCCAATAAAGTTTCCAGGAATAGTTCTGGTAATGATTTTAGGAGAATGTGCTTTAACATCTGCATTTGGTTTTGCAAGAGTTTCAAGTAATTTTCCTAAAATATGCAAACGTCCATCACGAGCCTGAGCTAAAGCCTGCTCCATGATTTCGTATTTCAATCCGTCAATTTTGATGTCCATTTGACAAGCTGTAATACCTTCTGAAGTTCCAGTTACCTTGAAATCCATATCTCCTAAATGATCTTCATCACCTAAAATATCAGATAAAACTGCAAAACGCTCACCATCAGTAATCAATCCCATCGCAATTCCAGAAACTGGACGAATCATTTGAATACCAGCATCCATTAATGCTAATGTTCCAGCACAAACTGTTGCCATAGAAGATGAACCATTTGATTCCAATACTTCAGAGACAACTCTGATTGTATATGGATTTTCAACAGGAATCATGTTTTTCAAAGCTCTTTGTGCAAGATTTCCATGTCCAACTTCTCTTCTTGAAGTTCCTCTTAACGGACGAGCTTCTCCTGTAGAAAATGGTGGGAAGTTATAATGCAAATAAAATTTTTCTTCTCCTTGTTCAGATGGTGAATCAATTTGGTTTGCTTCTCTAGACGTTCCTAAAGTTGCTGTTGCCAAAGCTTGAGTTTCTCCACGCGTAAATAATGCTGAACCGTGAACAGATGGTAAATAATCTACTTCACACCAGATTGGTCTGATTTCTGTAGTCTTTCTTCCGTCAAGACGAGTTCCTAAATCTAAAGTTACATTACGAACAGCTTCTTTATTAGTTTTATAGAAGTATTTAGAAACTAAATCTCCGTTTTCTGCCAATTCTTCTTCCGTAAATAATGCTTTTACTTCTTCTTTTACAGCATCAAATGCAGCAGAACGTTCATGTTTAGCTGAACCTTTGCTTGCAATGGCGTAAATCTTATCATAAGCCGCTGCTTTTACTTTTGCGTAAATGGCATCGTCTGTTTTTTCAGTTTCATAAGTACGAACTTCTTTTTTTCCAAAAGCAGCAGCTAATCTTTCCTGCGCTGCAATTTGTACTTTAATATGTTCGTGAGCAAATTTAATTGCTTCTAACATTTCTGCTTCTGAGATTTCTTTCATTTCTCCTTCTACCATTGCGATAGAATCGGTCGAAGCTCCAATCATCATATCAATATCAGATAATTCTAATTGTGCACGAGATGGATTGATGATAAATTGACCGTCAATTCTTCCAACTCTAGCTTCAGAAATTAAAGTTTCGAAAGGAATGTCAGACAAAGCAAGTGCTGCCGAAGCTGCCAATCCTGCTAGTGCATCTGGCATAACTTCATCATCATGAGACATTAATTGAATCATAACCTGAACTTCTGCGTGATAATCACTTGGGAAAAGTGGACGCAAAACACGGTCAACTAATCTCATTGTTAATACTTCGCTATCACTAGGGCGAGCTTCTCTTTTAAAGAAACCTCCAGGAAAACGACCTGCTGCTGCAAATTTTTCGCGATAATCTACCGTCAATGGTAAAAAATCGATACCTGGGCTTGCTTTTCTTGATGATACAACTGTTCCTAAAATGACAGTTTTACCAATTCTTACTACTACAGAACCATCAGCTTGTTTAGCTAAACGACCCGTCTCGATTGTGATGCTTCTGCCATCACCTAAATCGATCTTTTCTACAAATAATTGTGGAATCATAATTTTTCCTTATTGGTTATACAATGGGTTTTAGTTGTGTTGTAGTTGTTGTGTGTAGTTGTTGTTTCTAAAACCCAATGAAAAACCAAACTTTTTTTAATGTCAATATCAATTTCAAAAATCAATATTAATGTGTTTGTAAAGTTAAAAATCTAAAATCTGATTTTTAAAATTTTAAATAAAAAAAGAGGCACTTTCGCACCTCTTTCCTATATTGATTATTTTCTGATATTCAATACTTTGATAATCTCACGATATCTGTTGATTTCTTTCTTTTTCAAGTAATCCAACAAAGCTCTTCTTTTACCTACTAATAGTACAAGTGAACGCTCAGTGTTGTAATCGTGACGATTTTTTTTCAAGTGCTCAGTTAAGTGTGAAATTCTGTAAGTGAACAATGCAATCTGACCTTCTGCACTTCCAGTGTTTGTAGCACTTCCATGTTGTGCAAAAATCTCTTCTTTCTTTTCTTTAGTTAAATACATTCCAATATTATTTAATGATTTTTATGTATGTCTTTACAACTTTTGTAAGACGGGTGCAAAATTAGAACTTTTTTTTGAAAAAAAAGAATTTTATCTCCCATTTTTTGTAATTGTGATAGGTAAGGAGTAAAATGCCCTTTCCGGAATGCCTCTTTTTAAACCCGGATTCCATTTTTTTGCATTCTTAATCACGTTAAGAACGCTTTCGTCTATTCCATAGCCAACACCTTTTAGTATTTTAGGATCAACAAGCGTTCCATCCTTATCTACTATAAAGGTCATGTATATTTTTCCTGTTACATCTCGGGCGTCAGCCGGAATAATAATTGATTTTGCCACATAACTATAAAAAGAATTTATACCTTTTTTAGGAGTAGGACGCTGTTCGATAGTGGTATATGGATGTTCAATATTTAATGAATCTATGCTTACTCCTGAAACGAGTTTTCCGTTTTGATGATTTTCTGTAAAGCTATATTTTGATTTTAGAGATTTTCCTTTCCAAATTCCATCTCGCAAACCATCCTTTACTTTTCCGGCTTCTTCAATAAACTTATCCTTGTATTCCATATCCCCATTACCGGAAATTATTTTTTGTTCCTTTTTATCGTTCCAGTAATTATTGAGTTTATAATTGGTTTCGTTGTTTTTATTGGTATAATACTCAAATTCAGACTGTATATTTCCGTTTTCATACCAGTTGAATTCTTTACCTGTTTTTTTATTATCTAAATAATTAACAGTTGATTTTTTGTTGCCATTTTCATAATAGTAAACAAACTGGCCTTGACGTTTAAGTATATCTTTATCAGATGAAGTTCCTATCGTTTTTAAAGCTTTAGATTTGTAATATTCTTTAATGATGTAGGATTTTTTTTCTGAATAATATTCTTCGACAATTCTAATATACTTATAGTTGTCCTCAGTGCTTTCAACCCAGCTAGAATCCAGATAAATTATTTTGCCTGCCGGAATTGCAGTTTGAGAAAATAGTTTTGTAGAAATTGCGAAAAAAAAGAATACACGTAAAATTAGTTTCATAAAATGATTAAAAGTAAAGTTTACGCGAATGTATTATTTTTAGTACAATTTAGCAACCTCTTGATTTACAAACTCCAAAAATCTTTCGTCAGCTTCAGTAAACGGATCAATAACATGGCTGTCAATATCGATCTGGCCAATATTTACTCCATTTACAAATAAAGGAACCACAATTTCAGACTTTACTGTAAAGCTGCAAGCAATATAATTGTCCTGAGCGGCAACGTCCGGAACAACAAAATTAGCATTGCTTTCTGCAACTTGTCCACAGATACCTTTGCCAAAAGGAATTACAGTATGATCTGTTTCTGTCCCTACATAAGGACCAAGATGTAAGGTTTTATTTTCGTGATTCGCAAAATAAAATCCAACCCAGTTGTAATATTCTACATTTTCGTTTAATAGCTGGCATATTGCCAATAATTTTTCGTCTCTAACGTTATTATTATCAGCAACAATAGCGCTTATTTTTGGTTGTAATTCCTGAAATGTCATGATATAAAAATTTTATACAAAAGTATTTAAAGCTAATATCAAAAAATACATAAATTTGAAAAAAAATTCTCTTGAAAAAATATTTAGTACAATTTAAGCCTTTCTTGATTTTTATAGGCACTTTCTTTTCGGCTTATATTGTGCTGACCTTACTTTATAAATTTTATTTAAACAGTTTTGCGGCCAATGATGTTGATGGAATAACGGCTATTGTTAGTCATAATGTAGAACAGTTAATGCAGTTATTTAATTGTGATATCATTATTCACAAAAGTGTATTACATCCTTATTTTGAAGTGTGGTATAAAGGAAAATTTACAATCAGAATTATCGAAGGTTGCAATGCAATAAGTGTTATTATTCTATTTGTCTCTTTTGTAATTGCTTTTTCCGGAAAATTCAAAACGACTTTATTGTTTATAATAGGAGGAAGTGTTTTAATTTATATTTTAAATGTGATTCGCATTGCAATTTTAACTGTTCTGCTATTTTGGTTTCCTGAAAATGAACATATTTTGCATGGAGTTTTATTTCCTTTAATTATTTACGGATTGGTTTTTATCTTATGGGTATTTTGGGTTAATAAATTTTCAAAATATGCTAAGTAAATTATGGGAGCATAAGGTTAAAATTCTAATCACAATATTTATTGTAATGTGTTTTGGATTGATAAGAACTTTTGAAAGTCAATTGTTTTATGATCCATTTCTGGATTATTTCGAGTCAGATTTCAAAAATTTACCATTTCCTCCGTTTGATGTTTTTAAGCTTTTTTGCGGGCTCTTCTTTCGATATTTTTTAAATACTGTTTTATCGTTGATACTTATTTATGCACTATTTCGCGATAGAGAAATTTTAAAGTTCAGTACTTTTCTTTATGTGTTTTTTTTAGCATTACTCTTGGTGCTGTTTTTTGTAATTCTGGATTATTTTCCTGACGGAAATTGGTTGCTTTTTTATGTGCGACGATTTATTATTCAGCCGATATTCGTTTTGCTTTTTATTCCTGCATTTTATTATCAGCAAGTAAATTTCAAAAAATAACATTTCATTTAATCTTTTCTGCGGTTTTTTAAATAGTTTTGCAGTATGAATTTAAAAAAGTGCACAGGATTATTTTTAGCGTTCCTATTGTTGGTTTCCAACATTGGGTTTGCTTTTGATGTGCATTATTGCGGAGGAGAAATCGCTTCTGTTTCATTAAATACTTCAGTTTCGGCATCTCCGGAAAAGAGCTGCTGCGGATCTTCCGAAAAAAAATCATCTTGTTGTAAAGATAAAGTAGTGCATTTCGAAAAGAAATCGGATAATGCTACTTTCAAAATATTCTTTTTTCAAATTGCTTTTCCGGCCGTAATTCAAGAGTATAAACCAATTGCGTTTTTATCTGTTCCAAATTTCAAAAGCAATCAAATCATTTCGTATTACTCTGATGCGAATGCGCCCCCCTTATTCAAGTTATATAATCAATATATTTTCTACTCCTGATTTTAATGTTTTAGAATCAAGTCTTTTTATGGCTTGAAGTATGCTGTTTTTTAGTTTTTCTGTTTTGAAGATAAACTTTGAAAAACAGTTTTCTAATTACTATTAAAAATCATTTTTTATGCAAAAAAATATCATGCTGTTTAGTATGATTTTGCTTTCTGTATCTGTTTTTTCACAAGAAGATTTACAGGAAGTAAAAATAACTAAAAAGCAAAAAGGAATAAAAAAATCCTATACACTTACTGCCAATACAACGGTAATTACAAGTAAAGAATTATTAAAAGCGGCTTGTTGTAACCTGGCCGAAAGTTTCGAAACAAACCCATCGATAGATGTTAATTTTTCGGATGCCTTAACAGGGACCAAACAAATAAAAATGTTAGGTTTAACAAGTCCGTATTTGATGATTACGGAAGAAAACATTCCGTCAGTTCGTGGAGCTTCTCAGGCTTATGGATTATCTTTTACACCCGGAACCTGGATCGAAAGTGTTCAGATTACCAAAGGAGCTGGTAGTGTTATTAACGGTTATGAAAGTATTTCAGGGCAAATAAATACTGAGCTTTTAAAGCCACTGAGCGATATTCCGTTTTTCCTGAATGCTTACGGGTCTACTGATGCCCGTTTTGAATTGAATACACACTTCAATAAAAAAATATCTGATAAATGGGCAACAAGTTTATTCGTTCACGGAAACACTCGTGTAGCCAAAAACGATATGAATAATGATGGATTTCTTGATAATCCGTTAGGAAAACAAATCAATGTTTTAAACCGATATCAATATTATAATCCCGAAAGCGGTCTGGTGAGTTTTATCAATTTCAGATATATGAATGATAAAAAACAAACCGGCGAAGTTGATTTTGATAAAGACAGAGATCGCGGAACAACGAATCACTGGGGTTCTGAAATCAATACCGAACGTTTTGATGTGTCGACTAAAATTGGTTATGTTTTTAAAGATATGCCTTACCAGAGTATTGGTTTTCAAAATGCTTTTAACAGCCATAATCAGAACTCTTATTTTGGATTAAATCTTTATGATATTAAGCAGAATAGTTTTTATTCGAATTTAATTTTCAATTCGATTATAAATAATACGAAGCACAAATTTACCACGGGCTTAAATTTCACCTATGATCAATATCAGGAATTTGTGAATGTAACAGATTATAGCCGAATTGATAACTCAGTCGGAGCATTCTTTGAATACACTTATGATAATACAGATAATTTCAGTTTAATATTAGGTGGAAGAGTGGACAATCATAATCGATTAGGTTTTTTTGTAACACCTCGTTTGCACATGCGCTATAATCCCTGGGAAAATGGTGTAATTCGTTTTTCCGCTGGAAAAGGAAAGCGTTCAGCTAATATTTTTGCCGAAAATCAACAGCTTTTTGCAAGTTCCAGAGCTTTTTCGATATTAGATAATAATGGAAAAATTTACGGTTTGAATCCTGAAATTGCCTGGAATTACGGACTAAGTTTTTCGCAGAAATTTAGACTTTTCAATAAAAATGCCGAAGCTGGTTTTGATTTTTACAGAACCGATTTCCAAAATCAGGCTGTTGTCGATTTGATGCAAAGTCCACAGGATGTTTTGTTTTATAATTTAAAAGGAAGTTCATTTGCGAATAGCTTTCAATTGGAATTTAATTATGAATTAATTCATAATTTGAATTTGAGAACAGCATATAAATATTATGATATTCAAACAGATTATTTAAGGGGGACTTTTCAGCGCCCGTTGCAGGCCAAACATCGTTTTTTAGGGAATTTAGAATATGAAACTCCAATGAATGACGATAAACAATGGAAGTTCGATTATACTTTTAATTGGTCAGGAGAACAACAATTACCTTATACTGCATCGAATCCGGAAGAAGACCAGTTTCCTGAATTTTCGCCTTCATATGCTGTTATGAATGTTCAGATTACAAGAGTTTTTTCGCCAGTTTTCGAAGTATACATTGGTGGAGAAAACATTGGGAATTATAAACAGCAAAAAGCAATTCTGGGTGCCGAAGATCCATTTGGACCGAACTTTGACGCTTCTGTAGCTTACGCACCAATTTTTGGACAAATGTATTATGCAGGATTACGTTTTAAAATAAAATAAGAAATACAATATCAATTTTAAAAATCAATTACAATAACACTAAATAATTAATACAATGAAGAATTTAATTTTAATTGCAATGATCGCTCTTTTAGGTTTTTCGGCTCAGGCTCAAACTAAAAAAAATAAGAATTTAAAATATACTACTGAAGTTAATGGAAACTGCGAGCAATGTAAAAAGCGTATAGAAAAAGCGGCATTTAGCGTACCAGGAGTTAAGACTGCCAGTTGGGACATTAGTTCGCATCAGTTGACGGTTATTTTGAATGAAGAAAAAAGTTCACCGGAGGATTTGAACAAAGCCATTGCGAAAGTAGGGCATGATACAAAAGAGGTAAAAGCAACACAAACAGATTACGATAATTTACATACGTGTTGTAAGTACGAAAGAGACTAATATTTTTTAGAAAGCCAAGTATTGGCTTGGCTTTCTTTATCGTTAATTTATCTTTAAAATGCCGTAATTTATTGTGGTTAAACTAAATTATTCTTACTTTCACAAACTTATAAATGTAACCAAACTCATTTTATGAATAATTTTGATTGGACTCAATTAGTCAACCCTGAATTTTATATAACTTTAAGTATCGGCGGTTTTCAAATTGGTTTATACATAGTGCTGTTTATCGTTTTTGCGGAAACAGGACTTTTTGCAGGTTTTTTTCTTCCCGGAGACAGTTTACTTTTTTTGGCAGGTATTTACAGTCGTGACTTAGTTCAAAATGTATTTTATATTCCTAGTGATTTTTTAAATGTTTTTTTACTTTCAACTCTAGTAGCCATCATGGGTGTTTTAGGAAACATGACAGGGTATTGGTTCGGTGCTAAAAGCGGTTATTATTTATTTAAGAAAGAAGACAGTTTTTGGTTTAAAAAGAAGTACTTATTACAATCAAAAGATTTCTTTGAAAAATATGGTGGAAAGGCAATAATTTACGCTCGTTTTTTACCAATTTTTAGAACTTTTGCCCCAATTATAGCCGGTATTGTTTCTATGGATAAAAAGAAATTTATGTTCTATAATATTTTAAGCTCTTTTTTATGGTCTTTTATATTGATTTTTTCAGGACATTATTTATACGGAGTCTTTTTAGAGCGAGGAATAGATCTAAAAGAACATATAGAATATATTATCATAATCATAATTATTATATCTACTTTCCCTGTTTTGCTTAAGCTATTAAAGAAAAGACCGATAGAAAAGATATAAGACTACAAATCAAGAATAAAAAAAGTCCGAAGTTCATAAAAACTTCGGACTTTTTTTATGTTTAAGAAACTTAAAGCGAGACATCCACAGTTCTTAAGTTGATTATATAAATATTTAAATTATAGCACACGGTTTCAATAGTGAGAGATTGTAATAGTGTTAGTATTCTGCCTCAATGTTGAAATCGTAAGCAATAATATATTATAGGTTTCGAATTATAATCCAAATCTATTTGATATTGGAATTTGGAATTTTAAAAATTGATTATTAGTGTTTTACCATTCATTTACTTTATTAGCATCCATTTTTAAGAATATAAACAGTAAAATAGTAAAGCCCCAGAGTCCGGAACCCCCATAAGAAAAGAAGGGTAACGGAACTCCAATTGTTGGGAAAATCCCGATAACCATTGCAATATTCACAAAAAAGTGTGTGAATAAAATGGCAGCAACGCAATAACCATATACCCTGCTGAATTTTGTTTTTTGTCTCTCAGCTAAGTATATTACACGTAAAAATAAACCAACAAAAAGCGCAATCACCACAAGTGACCCGGCAAATCCCCATTCTTCACCCACTGTTGTAAAAATATAATCGGTATGTTGTTCTGGTACAAATCCGCCTTTAGTTTGAGTTCCTTCTAAGAAACCTTTTCCAACCCAGCCACCTGATCCAATAGCAATTTCTGACTGATTGGTGTTGTATCCAATACCTTTCATATCGACTGTTTTTCCTAATAAAATATTAAAACGATCTCTATGGTGTTGTTTGAAAACGTTATCAAAAACATAGTCTACGGATAAAACAAAAGCTGAAATACCAACTAGTATTAAGCCGCTTAAGATTATATTTCGGTCTACAACCCTTCCTTTAAAATGAATAATCATTAGAACCCCTAAGGCGATTAAAATAACCACATAGGGCTCTAAAACGAGTGTCAGGACAAATAGTAAAATGGTTATAAAACCTGTCCAAACATACCATGATGGTAAGCCTTCCCTGTACAATACAATAATAAAAATACTGTAAATAAGAGCACTACCGGGATCGGGTTGGGGTAAAATTAGTAATACAGGTAAAAAGACAATTGCTAAAGCCTGAACTTGCCTGTTTACGTCTTTTAGATTTATTTGAGTGTCACTTAAATATTTGGCCAATGCCAGTGAAGTTGCAGCTTTTGCAAACTCAGAAGGCTGTAATGTGAAGCTTCCAATTGCATACCAGCATCTTTGTCCGGCAATTGTTTTTCCGAATACAAATAATCCTGCCAATGATAATAAGGAAACTCCGAAAATAATACTGGCGTATTTTTCGTAGAATTTTCCATCAACAAAAAGGACAACGAATATTAAAGGTATAGTACAACCAATGAAAATTAATTGCTTTTGATAGGTTCCTTCTGTAGATAGTAATGATGAAGAATATATATTCAGCCACCCTAATATTACTAAAGCAGTATAGATAAAGACACTTATCCAGTCGATATTATTTTTTACACTTTGATTTCTCATTTGAAATAATCTTTCTTAGTTGTCTGTGGTGTCTGTGGTTGTTTTTTTAATTTCGGTCTTAGGATTTACTACTTTTGGAACGATAATTTTAGCTTTTAAAACAGAATCTTTTGGAGTTGTTTCAATAGCGCTTGCTTCAGTCATTCCTCCTAATTTTGCATATTCAACTGCTAAACTTTTATTTAAAACTCTCGTTTCTAAATCTGTTCGGGTAATCTTTTTTCTAAGATATTTTTCGATCATCAAACTAGCAATCGGACCAGCAACGGTTGCACCAAAACCCCCATTTTCAATCATAATAGCGATTGCAATTTTCGGGTTGTCTTTTGGAGCAAAAGCCACAAAAATAGAGTGGTCTTTTAGTTTTGTTCTTACACCATCAATTTTTGCAAAGTTCTCAGCTGTACCTGTTTTCCCACAAATATCAATTCCTTCTACTCTAAGAGCATAAGCAGTTCCTTTGTTATACACATCAAATAAACCAGCTATAACTGGTGGAAAATACTTTTTATCAATAGTAGTTTCGTGTTTGGTTGTATATTTAGCGTCTATCTTTTTACCTTCAATTTTTTTAATAATGTGAGGCGTGTAATAATAACCCTGATTTGCAACCGTCGCCATCATATTAGCAAGCTGAATAGGAGTCATTAAAACTTCTCCCTGACCAATAGCGTTAGAAACAATTGTTGTACTTCTCCATCCGCCATTAGGGTATATTTTTTTATACGTTTTAGAAGTTGGTATGTTTCCTTTTTTACCAGTTGGTAAATCATATCCCATAAACTGACCTAATCCAAAACTTTTTACGTGGTCACTCCAAATATCTACTGCCTGACCAGGATCTTTATATTTATTGATGGTTAGCATGTAAGATTGTGCAAAATACGTATTGCAGGAGTTGTAAATTCCATTATTTAATTGATGCGGCCCAAAACCGTGACATTTCATAAATCTGCCTCTACCATAACTAAAACCATGATGACACATAAAAGTAGTCTGCTCATTAATTACACCTTCCTGAAGTGCCACCAAACCAGTTAGGATTTTAAATGGAGATCCCGGAGGATATTCTGCCAGAAGACCTCTGTCGTATAAAGGTTTTGCGATCGAATCGTGATATAAAAGGGTGTAGTTTTTAGATCTTTGTCTTCCAACCAAAATACCCGGATCATAAGACGGAGCAGTAACTAAAGCTAAGATTTCACCTGTTTTTGGTTCAATTGCAACGATTCCACCTCTTTTATTGATCATTAATTCTTCGCCGTACTTTTGTAGTTCAGCATCAATAGTCAGATTAATGTCTTCTCCGGCAACAGCGATCGTATCATATTTTCCATTTTTATAGGAACCTATTTCTCGGTTGTATTTATCCTTTTGAATGTATTTTACACCTTTTATACCGCGTAAAACTTCTTCGTAGCTTTCTTCAACACCTTGCCTTCCAATTAAGTCACCACTATTGTAATAAGGATTTTTAGCAATTAATTTTTCATTTACCTGTAGAATAGAACCAAAAATATTGGCGCCATAATCTACTTCATAATCACGAAGCGATCTTTTTTGGAAATAAAATCCTTCAAACTTTCTGATTTTCTCCTGAAAAGCAGCAAATTCACTTTTGTTTAATTGAGATAAAAATACAGAAGGTAATCTAGGGCTATATACTCTCGCTTTGGCAACTCTTTTTTCGTAATCTTCTTTAGTAATATTAAGTAAAGTACAGAATTCATCAACATCCAGGTTTTCCTTAATATCGCGGGGAATAACCATAATATCATAAGAAGCCTGATTGGCGACTAATAATTTACCATTTCGGTCATAAATATAACCTCTTTCAGGATAGTCATACTGTTTTTTTATTGCGTTGTTATCAGATTTTAATTTAAATGAATCATCAATAATTTGCAGATAAAATACCCTGATCAACAGCAAAGATGCTGCGATAATAATTAAGGAGGGCAGCAAAACTTTTCTCATCGTTTATTGGGCTTAATAAGATATATTATTATGATTGAAATAATTATTGTAAAAATGGTACTAAACAGAGTTCTAAGTAAAATATCCCAAATAAATTTAAACTGAAAAGCTTCGAGTATAAATAATATTATGTGATGTAATAAAACAGAAACCAGTATGAATGAAAAACGTTCAGGTGTTAGGGATTCGTTTAATTTTATCGTTTGATATTCATAACTCAGTCCAAATGAAAATTTAAAAATATACGGTCTGTAATAGGCCAGAATAACACATGCAGTCGCATGAATTCCTCCCGAATTACAAAACATATCCATTGTAAGACCAAGTAAAAAACTTGAAATTATTAAACCTGATCTATTGCTGTTTACAGGATATAGAATAATATACAGAATGTACGGAAAAGGACTTATGTATCCTAAAAAATTCATATTATTAAAAATAACAATCTGAATTGCCAGTAACATAATAAATCGAAAAATATTGACTAACAATGCGCTATTCATCTTTTTCCTTTTTTTCTAAATTAATAAGTTCTTCTCTATCCTTGCTTTTGATAATATATACGTGGCCTAAGTTTGTCATATCATTAAACAACTTAACTTTTATAACATAATAACTTGTGCCTTCTTTTTTGTAAACAATATCTACCGTACCAATATTAATTCCTTCTGGAAAAATTACAGACTGTCCGCCTGTAACAATGGTGTCTCCTTTTTTTACAGACGCTAGTCTAGGAACATCTTCTAATTGAACAAATCCAGTGCTTTTTCCGTTCCAGGTTAATGAACCAAAGTGATTTGATTTTTTTAGTTTCGCGTTGATTTGCGATTTCATATTTAAAATACTTATCACTGTTGAATATCTTGGCGATGTGTTATCTATGACTCCGATAATCCCCAAGCTATTAATTACTCCCATATCTGGTTTAACACCTTCATTTTCTCCGGAATTTAACGTAATATAGTTTTCGTGTCTGTTATACGAGTTATGAATTACTTTTGAAACAATAATGTCAGCAGGCTTTACTCCTTTTACACTATCTGCCAACGGTATTTTTGTAGTGTCCTCTTTATTAAAAAGAAGACTTTTTAATCTTGCGTTTTCAAGTACAAGTTCGTCGTTTTCGGTTCTTAGATTCAAATATTCATTAATATGATTAATTTTCTCATAAACACCTCCGCTTAAAAAATTAGCTGAACTGATTACTTTGCTTCTGTGATATGAATGAGATTGAATGCTGAGAACCAACGAAATACCTAAAAGCAGCAAAAACAGCAATCGGTTACTGTTTCTTATAATGAAATTAAAAATTTGCTGCATTTCTTGTTTGGTTATTTTGTTTCAGGATATGCTTTAAGGTTTCAAATTTTATGAGAGTCAAATTTGATCATTTGACTCTCATAAAAAATATTAGTTATTGTTTTGAATCTTATTTAATTAAGATACTTTTAAATTTTGCAATGTTTTTTAATGCCATTCCAGTTCCACGAACTACCGCTCTTAAAGGATCTTCGGCAATGTAAACAGGTAAGTCTGTTTTTAGTGAAATACGTTTGTCAAGACCTCTTAACATAGATCCACCACCAGCTAAATAAATACCTGTGTTATAAATATCGGCAGCTAATTCAGGAGGAGTTTGAGATAAAGTCTCCATTACAGCATCTTCAATACGTTGAATTGATTTGTCTAATGCTTTTGCAATTTCACGATACGAAACATCTACTTGTTTTGGTTTTCCGGTTAGTAAATCTCTACCCTGAACTGACATATCTTCTGGCGGTCCGTCTAAATCTTCGATAGCAGCCCCAATCTGAATTTTTATTTTCTCAGCAGTACTTTCTCCCACAAAAAGATTGTGTTGTGTACGCATGTAATAAACAATATCATTTGTGAAAACGTCACCTGCAATTTTTACAGATTTATCACATACAATTCCACCTAATGCAATAACAGCAATTTCAGTTGTACCACCTCCAATATCAACAATCATATTTCCTTTTGGTTGCATGATATCGATACCAATACCAATTGCTGCTGCCATAGGCTCATGAATTAAATAAACTTCTTTTCCGTTTACTCTTTCACAAGATTCTTTAACAGCTCTCATTTCAACCTCAGTAATTCCTGATGGAATACATACTACCATTCTTAAAGCTGGAGTAAACATTCTTTTTTTCAATGCCGGAATACTTTTAATGAACATATTGATCATTTTTTCTGAAGCATCAAAATCGGCAATTACACCATCCTTCAAAGGCCTTATGGTCTTGATGTTTTCATGCGTTTTACCTTGCATCATGTTGGCTTCCTTACCAACAGCAATGATTTTGCCTGATATTCTGTCACGTGCAACGATTGACGGACTATCAATAACAACTTTATCATTATGAATGATTAAAGTGTTTGCGGTACCAAGGTCTATCGCAATATCCTCGGTCATGAAATCAAAAAATCCCATAAGTTTTTTAGGGGTTTAAAATGTTATAAATAATTATCGAACAAAGTTAAACAAATTAATGTTTAAAATGACGTGTTCCTGTAAATACCATTGCAAGATTATTTTCGTTGCAATAATTGATGCTTAATTCGTCTTTTATTGATCCACCAGGCTGAATTACAGCTGTAATTCCTGCTTTTTTGGCTAATTCTACACAATCCGGAAAAGGGAAAAATGCATCACTTGCCATTGAAGCTCCTGTTAAATCAAATCCGAAAGCTTTTGCTTTATCAACAGCCTGCATCAAAGCATCAACTCTTGATGTCTGACCAGTTCCTGATGAAATTAAAGTTCCGTTTTTAGCAAATACGATTGTATTTGATTTTGTGTTTTTACAAATTTTAGAAGCAAAAATTAAATCTTCTATTTCTTGTGCAGTTGGCTCTGTTGTAGTAACGGTTTTTAAATGCTCTTTAGTATCTGTAATATTATTTCTGTCCTGAATTAACAAACCATTAAGACATGTTCTCACTTGTCTTGAAGGTAATTCAATTTCATTTTGAACTAATATAATTCTGTTTTTCTTTTCTTGTAAAACAGCAATTGCATCATCATCATAACTTGGAGCAATTACAACCTCGCAGAATAATTTGTTAATTTCTTGTGCTGTCGATAAATCAATTTTAGTGTTTGCAATCAAAACTCCACCAAATGCTGATGTTGGATCACAAGCTAAAGCTGCTAAATATGCTTCGCTAATTGTTTTTCTTGAAGCTAAACCACAAGCGTTATTATGTTTTAAAATAGCGAATGTTGGTCCGTCAGTTTTAAATTCATTAATTAAATTTACTGCAGCATCAACATCTAATAAATTGTTGTACGACAGCTCTTTTCCGTGAACTTTTTTAAACATTGCATCAAAATCTCCGAAGAAAAATCCTTTTTGATGAGGGTTTTCTCCATATCTTAAAACCTGACCACCTGCAATGCTTTCTTTGTAAATAGTTTCGTCAGTATTAAAATAATTAAAAATAGCACCGTCATAATGAGAAGAAACGTGGAATGCTTTTGTAGCAAGTAATCTTCTGTTCTCTAATGTTGTTGCTCCGTTTTGTTCTGTAATCAAATCTAAAAGCAAGCTGTACTCATTTACAGAAGCTACAATTACCGTGTCTTTGAAGTTTTTTGCACCGGCACGAATTAATGAAATTCCGCCAATATCAATTTTTTCAATAATATCTTGTTCACTTGCACCAGATGCAACCGTTTTTTCAAAAGGATATAAATCAACAATTACTAAATCAATCTGAGGAATATCAAATTCTTTCATTTGCTGAACATCACTTTCATTATCCTGACGATTTAAAATTCCGCCAAAAATTTTCGGGTGTAAAGTTTTTACTCTTCCTCCAAGAATTTCAGGAAATGAAGTAATGTCTTCTACAGGAACTACAGGAATTCCAAGGTTTTTTATAAAATCTTCAGTTCCTCCAGTCGAATATAATGTTACGTTTTGTTCATGCAATTTTCTAACGATTGGCTCTAGTCCATCTTTCGAAAAAACAGATATTAATGCTGATTGAATTTTTTTTGTTGTGCTCATTGTGTAGTTATGTTTTTCAGACTGCAAAAGTAGTTTTTTTAAATATTATTTTAAAGAAAATTAATGTAACATTCTCTTAAAAAAAACTACTGATGAGTAAGTTAACTTTTATTAGGTTTTTGATTTTAATTTATTGAATTTTACTTTATTGAAAAATACGAAAATATGCTACTTTATTTAAGATTATTAAAGGAAAGTCTGAGCTTTGCCATAAATGCTTTGCGAAATAATAAATTGCGTACATTATTGTCGTTGTTAGGGGTTACGATTGGTATTTTTTCGATTATTGCTGTTTTGGCTGCCGTTGATTCTCTCGATCGTAAAATTTCTAAAGATTTGAGCAGCTTAGATAAAAATACAATTTATTTAATGAAATTTTGCTTTGGCCCATCTGAAATTCCACAATGGAAAAGAGAACAGTTTCCAAATGTGAAATATGATGAATATATCGCTTTAAAAAACTCGCTAAATAATACACAACAGGTCGGTTATCAGCTTTTTGTAAATAGAGAAAGTTTAAAATATGATTCAAAAACTGTTGCCGATGTAAATATGGTTCCTTCTTCTTATGAAATGGTTGATATTGATGGATTAACTTTTGATAAAGGAAGATTTTATACCGAATCGGAATCTAATTCCGGATCACCAGTAATTGTTCTGGGTTATGAAATTGCGACTGGACTTTTTGGTTCTGACGATCCTATCGGAAAAAGTATTCGTTTGTATGGACAACGTTTTACTGTTATTGGCGTTATGACAAAACAAGGCGCGGGATTTTTTGGAGATAGTAATGATACATCTGTTTATTTTCCGGCTAACTTTTTACGAAGAATGTATGGTGATAGTGATGCTATGACGCCTGTAATTGTTTTAAAGCCTGTCAAAGGAATTGATATGGATGCTTATAAAGCTGAAGTGGCGCAGAAACTGAGAGCTATTCGTGGAATGAAAGCTGGCGAAATAGATAATTTTTTCATAAATGTACTTTCTGGATTCACTGATTTTATTGATGGAATTTTAGGTCAGATGAACGTTGTTGGATGGATTATCAGTGGATTTTCTCTTTTAGTAGGAGGGTTCGGAATTGCGAATATTATGTTTGTTTCGGTTAAAGAGCGAACGAACTTAATTGGAATTCAAAAATCATTGGGAGCAAAAAATCGTTTTATATTATTTCAATTTTTGTTTGAAGCTATAATCCTTTCTGTTATCGGAGGAATAATTGGACTTTTAATGGTTTGGGGGATTGCACTGATTTTAACGAAAGTGCTTGATTTCGAATTTGTTTTAAGCTTTGGGAATATAATTTTAGGAACTACGTTAGCAGCTATTATTGGATTAATATCCGGAATTCTTCCGGCAATTTCTGCAGCCAATTTGGATCCGGTTGAGGCTATTCGAACTGGAATGTAGAATATTGTTTTTGTGTTATTAATTGTGATTTTTTTTAGACGAATAGATAATTAGATACTTACTTTGGTAAGTAAGGAATTTAAATCAATAAATAAATGAGCTTTAACTTGAAACCCGTCGATACCGTTGAGTCTATTTCTAGAGAAGATTTTAAAAAGAACTATTTAGATAAGAGAAAACCTTTAATTATAAAAGGATTAACAAAAGACTGGCCTGCAAGAGACAAGTGGTCAACGGATTATTTTAAGCAAATTGCAGGAGATATTGAGGTGAAACTAGTTGACAATTCCAAAGCAGATCCTACAAAAATAATCAATGCTTCTATTGCCAGTATGAAATTTGGTGATTACCTGGATTTAATAAAAAGGGAGCCAACACAATTGCGTATTTTTTTCTTCAATCTTTTCAAACACAGACCAGAATTAATTAATGACGTGAAAGTTCCCAAAGAATTAATGGGTGGTTTTATAGAAAGTATGCCTGCCATGTTTTTTGGAGGCTCAAGTGCCTTCACCTTTTTACATTATGACATCGATTTGCCACATCTTTTTCATACGCATTTTGGGGGAAGAAAACATATTATATTGTTTGACTACAAATGGAAGAAAAGACTTTATTGTGTTCCAAATACTACTTACGCTTTAGAAGATTATGACGTTTCCAATCCTGATTTTGAAAAATTTCCCGCTCTGAGAGGCGTAGAAGGATATGAAGTTTTTCTGGAACACGGAGATACTTTATTTATGCCAACCGGGATGTGGCATTGGATGCGCTACATAGACGGTTCTTTTTCACTAAGTCTTCGTGCATGGGATCAATCGATAACCCGAAAAATGGCCAGTGTTTGGAGTTTGTTCATGCATGGCGCAGTTGATAGTGCCATAAAAATAGTTTTTAGAGAACGTTATGCTATATGGCGTGAGAAGCTATCTTTTAAAATAGCAGAAAAAGAATTGAAAAAGGGCAGGCCAAAAAATTAATGCACAATTTATAGTTGCTATTTTTGGACAAGAGAAAACATAAAAAAATCCCAAGAATATTTTTCCTTGGGATTTTGTGTTTTTAGAAGTTTTAAAACTATCTAATTGTATTATTTTGAATCAAATCGATATACAAGTTGATCTTGTCTTTCAATTCTTTTCTAGGCGTGATAAAGTCTAAGAAACCATGCTCTAAAAGAAATTCAGCAGTCTGGAAACCTTCTGGTAAATCTTTACCAGTTGTGTCACGAACAACACGAGGTCCGGCAAAACCAATCAAAGCACCTGGCTCAGAAATATTAATATCTCCTAACATAGCATAAGATGCAGTTGTTCCTCCGGTTGTTGGATCTGTACAAAGTGAAATGTAAGGTAATTTTGCTTCTGCCAATTGAGCCAATTTTACTGATGTTTTTGCTAATTGCATTAACGAATAAGCAGCCTCCATCATACGAGCTCCACCAGATTTAGAAATCATTACAAAAGGCAATTTGTTTTTAATCGCGTGATCAATACCTCTGGCAATTTTTTCTCCTACAACAGCTCCCATAGATCCTCCGATAAAGGCAAAATCCATACAGCAAATTACAAGTTCTCTTCCTTTAGATTTTCCTACTCCCGTACGTACAGCGTCCTTAAGGTGTGTTTTTTCCATCACATCTTTTAATCTTTCTGCATATTTTTTTGTATCCACAAAATGCAGAGGATCTTTTGATGTCATGTTTTTATCTAACTCAACAAATTCGTTGTTGTCGAATAAAATTTCAAAATAGGTTGCGCTTCCAATTCGAACGTGAAAATCATCTTCAGGGCTAACAAACAAGTTTCTGGCTAATTCGTCAGCATCAATAATTTTTCCGGTAGGAGATTTGTACCACAATCCTTTCGGAACGTCCATCTTATCTTCTGTAGCGGTCGTAATCCCTTTTTCCTGTCTTTTAAACCAAGCCATATTTATTAATTTTGTTGTTTCAGGTTTCAAGTTGCATAACTTGAAACCTGAAACTTTAAACTTTTACTTATAGTGTATTCACGTTATTCAAGTCTGCAAAAGCTTGTTCAAGTCTTGCATTGAATGTCACTTCGCTTTCACGAACCCATCTTCTTGGGTCATAATATTTTTTGTTAGGAACATCAGCACCTTCCGGGTTACCAATTTGAGATTTCAAATAGTCAATGTTCTTAACCATATAATCACGAATTCCTTCAGTATATGCAAATTGTAAATCTGTATCAATGTTCATTTTGATAACTCCGTAGCTAATTCCTTCTCTGATTTCTTCAAGCGTAGAACCTGAACCTCCATGGAAAACAAAATCTACCGGGTTATGTCCAGTGTTGAATTTGTTTTGAACGAAATCCTGAGAATTTTTTAAGATTTTTGGAGTTAATTTTACGTTTCCTGGTTTGTAAACCCCGTGAACGTTTCCAAAAGCAGCTGCAATCGTAAATTTAGGACTTACTTTAGATAATTCTTCGTAAGCATAAGCTACTTCTTCTGGTTGTGTGTATAATTTTGAACTGTCAACATCAGAGTTGTCAACACCATCTTCTTCACCACCTGTAATACCTAGCTCGATTTCTAATGTCATACCCATTTTACTCATTCTTGCTAAATACTCTTTACAGATCTCAATATTTTCTTCGATTGGCTCCTCAGACAAATCGATCATATGTGAACTGAATAGTGGCTTTCCTGTTTCTGCAAAATGTTTTTCAGATGCATCTAACAAGCCATCAATCCAAGGTAATAATTTTTTTGCACAGTGGTCAGTGTGTAAAATTACAGTTGCTCCGTAAGCTTCTGCCAATGCGTGAATATGTTTTGCTCCTGCAATTCCACCAGCAATTGCTGATTTCTCACCTGCGTTAGACAATCCTTTTCCTGCGTTAAATTGTGCTCCTCCGTTTGAAAATTGAATGATAACTGGCGCATTAAGTTTCGCTGCAGTTTCAAGAACTCCATTAATTGTGCTTGACCCCGTAACATTTACTGCTGGAAGTGCAAATCCTTTTTCTTTCGCATAATTAAAAATCTCTTGTACCTGATCTCCTGTAGCTACTCCTGGTTTAATATTGTGTGCCATTGTAATTTTTTTTAGTTGTTTTTAGGTTTTTAGGTTGCAAAAATAAGAATTAATTAGCATTAGAAAGGATAATTTATTCCAAAATTTAAAACGGAGTGCCCAAAATTGTACTCTTTGAACCAGCGGTCTCCCTTCTCATGTGCCGGATTATAAGTCTTGAAGCCTAAATCTAATCGAATTACAAAAAAGCTTAAATCGTATCGTAATCCGAATCCTGTACCTAAAGCAATTTCAGCTAAATCGTTTACGTTGGAGAATTTTGCCTTCTCGTCGGTGACATTATCGAGCACATTCCAGATATTTCCGGCATCTGCAAAGATAGCTCCCTTAACATCTCCGAAAACCTTGAATCGGAATTCGGCACTCAGCGCAATTTTCATATTTGCCTCGTTAAAATCATCCAAAGCATCTGTACTTCCCGGACCTAATGAGTAAGGTTGCCACGCACGATTATCATTTGAACCTCCGGAATAATAACTTCGTGAAAACGGAATATAATCTGAATTGCCAAAAGGAATCGCAATTCCGAAAAAGCTTCGAACGGCTAAAACTTTCTCTTTTCCGAAATCCCAGTGTTTGATATAATCGAACTCTGTTTTAAGATATTCTGAATATTCTAAGTTGAATATTTCATAATTGCCATTTATATTTTTTTGAAGATTTGCTATATTAGAAACAGCAGATAATAAAGTTCCAGCCGATTCTATTTTAGCCTTAAACTGATAAAAAGTATTGTCAGCAAGATCTTTTTTTGTTGTTTTAGTAAACGTATAGCTTGAAGCCAAAATGAAGTCATTTTCAGTTAAACGAACTCTTCGTTCTTCTATACTCTTTACGTCTTGATATTGCTCATCCGCTGGTGTTAAGAGTGTCTGTTCTGTCAGCACATCATTAGTAAAGCCAGTAGTTCCCTTCGGAATAGTTAGATTTTTTTTATCTTGTTCTTCTGGTACATCTCCCCAGTTGAGAGGGTTAATATTGTAGTCTTTACCAATGTTATTTAGTTCATCATAAGAAGAAGTATAAACATTAAAGTAATTATCCGGATTTAAGTTACGCACGAATTGTGCATTCAATACTTCAAGCTTAGCAGTATTAAGACGTTTTGGGGACCAGTTGTAAGATAATCCACCGGTAAAATTTTCTTTATCCAAACCAATATTTCGCTGTTTTGAGAAACCTGCAGCAATAGTGGTCGAAGGAATCATCCTTTTTGGAATAATTTTTTCAGTTCCAAAAGGCATTAAGATCCTTGGGAAATTAAGTTTTGTGTCAATTCCGTATTCCGAAACATTAAAAAAATTATCATTCGGATTAGCCATGTCTTTTGATGAACCAACATTTACACGTGCCGAAATTTCTAATGTTTCAGCTCTGTTAAAGACGTTTCTGATTGTCTCTGAAACACTGGCTCCAATTCCAAAATCCTGAATGTTGGAGTGTGTAACATCAAAGGTGGCACCGAAACTATATTTTTTCCTTGGTGTCAGATAAACATTCGCTATTAATGACTGAGCTGTTGAATCTCGTTTATCGACTTCATATTGTATCGAAGGATAATTAAAAATCTTCAGGTTGTTTAAATAACGAGAGGAAAGTGTTGTTCTTGTATCAGAGTAGGTACTTCCTTTATTAATAAAAATAGCATCAGTAATCGCGCGTGGCTTATATTTTAACTTTTTGTAACTGTACAAATTAAAGTTTTTGTAAGTTGTACTATCGTTTATTTTGTTTTTTGCATTAGCCGCTGAATAATCAGTATAAATATTGACGTCACTTATTTTGTACAATTTAAATGGTTCAGTTCTGCTTGAATCTCTTTCCTGAATATTATTATTGTTAATTTTTAAATTAATGTCTGCCTTATTTTTTTTGCCAATTGTATCTATATCAAAAGTAATATAAGTTGGCTGGAAGAAATAAGCACCATGATTTCTGAAATAAGTGGTTATACGATTTTTCTCTTCTTCAAAATCTGAAGTTTTATATTGCTTTCCGGATTTTAAAACTGAAGGTTCCGGATTTGTTTTATATAAGGAATCTAAAGCCGGAGTTAAAATAGTTGTTCTGATAGAGTCTAAAGTATAGCCCGGACCAGTAAGAATATTGTAATTTATTCTTGCTTTTTTTGGTGCTATGCTATCAATTGTGTAATCAGTTTTCACATTAAAATAACCATTATTGAAATAATAGAATTTTAAACGTAATAAAGATTTTTTTGTTTTTGTAGTATCAATAATAACTGGCGGTTCACCAGTGTTTTTTAAGAATTCGTGTAAACCTTTGTACAAAAATGATTGTCCAAGTCGGTCAACTTGTTTTGCAGATAAAAATTTTGCCTGACGTTCGTACAGGCCCGGATTATTTTTAAATTTTGCCTGATAAGTAGAATCTGGATTTAAATTAGCTAAATTGTACAAATTTAAACGCAATTTATACCCTAACAGAGTACCATTTGGTTTTTGATACATCTGATTTGATGCAGTTTCATCATTGGTATTCTTTCCATTAACAAGAATATTATTTTTTACAAGAAGTTTTTTTCCATCAGGAACTCTTTTTACAGCATCACAAGCGCAAATAAATATTGCTATTAGAATAAATGCTATTATTTTTGTGGAATTATTTTTCAAGTGTTCTAAAATATTTAATTCAAAAGTACATTATTTTATGGTTAGTAAAAACCAAATAAAACTTATAACAGGTTTGCATCAAAAAAAGCAACGTTTTGCAAATCAATTATTTTTTGCCGAAGGAGTAAAAGTAATTCAGGAATTGTTGCAATCCAATTTTGAATTAGAGCATTTATACACGACTTTAAATGATTTTGAGACTGTTCAGTCTTCAAAGCGTACTCTTGTTAATGAGCAGGAACTTAAAAAAATAAGTGCTTTGGCAACTCCAAATTCTTGTTTAGCTGTATTCAAAATCCCTGCCGAAAATAAAATAATCGACTCTGGATTAATCATTGCGCTAGACGATATTAGAGATCCCGGAAATTTGGGAACAATTTTACGTCTTTGTGACTGGTTTGGTATCAAACAAATCATTTGCTCTAAAGAAACAGTAGATATTTATAATCCAAAGGTAGTCCAGGCCACAATGGGTTCTATTGCCAGAGTAAATGTCAACTATATTGATTTAAAAACTTTTATCACACAAACAAAATTACCGGTTTTTGGAACTTTTATGGACGGTGCTAACATATATCAATCAAGTTTGCCTCAAAATGGAATCATTATTATGGGTAATGAAGCTAATGGTATTTCAGCAGAAATTGAAAAAATAATAACCAGCAGAATCTCAATTCCAAGGTTTGGAGAACTACAAAAAACGGAAAGTTTAAATGTAGCTACCGCAACAGCAATTATTCTTAGTGAATTTAAACGAAATAGTTAAGAATTTGTTTTAATGAAAAGTGAAATTTATTAAAATTGCCCGCGATTTCATAGAGTCGATATTATCCGTCCATGGACTTGGTCCTTTTGCAGGGTTATCACGAATTAATTCATCAGTGATTCCAAACATACCTCTGATCGAAGGAGAGAAAATAAAATATTCCGAGAAGATATCAATCCCAAAACCTATCTCATAAGCTGCAGTCCAGGGTTTTACTCTAAATTTAGCCTCGAAATTGTCATCTTGCGATTTTGAATTACTAGATAAATTTAGTGTAGTTGACATTCCGCCTACTAAATAAGGACGAATGTTTCCCGTTCTTAAGGCTGAGAATTTCAATAACAAAGGAAAATGAATATAGGTACTGTTTACTTCTCTTAAGTAATCTTGTTCAGAAGCCATATTAGGAAAATACAAATCACGTTTTGTATAATACAAACCTGGTTCAAAACGTAAATTAATGTATTCCTGCAATCTTAAATCGGCAACAACGCCGACATTAAAACCAGTAGTCTTTTTTACCTGAATATCAGGACCGGGATTTTTGTAGTCAAATTTAAAATCAAAACTATTAAAACCTAAATAATAACCAAAATACAGGCGTTGTTTTTGCCAGTTTTCAAGATTGATTATAGGGTCTTTGCTAAACATACTTTTAGCAAATTGCGAATATCCTTTTGTCGATAAGACTAATAAAAGTAAGATTACTGTTTTTTTCATACTATTTTTTAGAAGCAGAATAAATGGTTGCAACTCCAAAAGTTTGAGGCATTGCCACAACATCTATAAACCCAATTTTTCTCAAAATATTGTTTAAGGCTTCTCCGTAAGGAAAAACGGCTGCAGATTCTGATAAATAGCCATAAGCCGAATTATCTTTTGAAAATAATTTTCCGATTATTGGAAGTATATTTTTGCTGTAAAATCTATAACCTTGTTTATATGGAGTTTTATCCGGAACTGAAGTTTCTAAAATAACAAATACACCGCCTGGTTTTAAAACTCTTAAGATTTCAGAAAAACCTTTTTCCAGGTTTTCAAAATTTCGTACTCCAAAACCAACGGTAATGGCATCAAAGTAATTGTCTTCAAAAGGAATATTTTCAGAATCACCTAAAACTAAATCTATAATATTAGAAAGGTTTTTATCTTCAACTTTCTTTTTACCAACTTCAAGCATTCCTGCCGAAATATCCAAACCAATGATTTTTTCAGCCTTTGTCTGAGCCATTAAAATAGCTAAATCACCAGTTCCTGTTGCAATATCAAGAATGATTTTCGGATTAGTGTCCGATACGATTTTTAATACTTTTTTTCGCCATTTAATGTCGATTCCAAATGAAATTACGCGATTCAAATTGTCGTAATTCCCAGAGATGTTATCAAACATTTGGGCAACCTGTTCTTTTTTACCTAAAGAAGAGTCTTTATATGGGGTTATTTTTTCAGACATTTTTTTTATTTACGCAAATATAATACAATCTGTGTTAACTGTAATTGCGTTTTTTAATTTGTAAATCAAATGTTTTAAAATAAGCTTTTTAGAAGGTATTTGGTTTTTAATTTTGTGCTCACCAAAAGCAGGTATTTTCAAAAAATCACTAAAAGTGGGTATTGTGAGATGCCGAATATATAGCCAATTTTGCTAAAGATAAAATGATGAAAATTTTAATGATTGATAGAATAAAATGACTTAAATCAAATGAATACTTTCTTGCACTGGTAATTTCATTTGTTCTTGTAGTAGTTTTGAAAGTGTTGTTTTTAGACCGCAATACTATTTTTTATAAGTGCAAAATACGTTCTTAGGATTAAATTTGTTTTTGGAAATTTTAATTTTCTTGCCTTTAATATCTTAGTGGTATTTGTTATTAAAGGCTCTTTTTGAGATTTATTCTCAAATAACTTTAAATGTTATTCAGTTAATTCAAATGTTTTAGACATTTGTGATTTTTACAAAAACTATTCCTGAAAGAGTCAGATCTAAAAAAATCAATCGTTTTAAAAAACATCCTTCAAAAGAGGATGTTTTTTTATTTATCGTCGAATGTAAGTTTCGTAAGTGTAATCATAAAGATGTTTTTCATCTTTGAAATTTTCTTCAGATTCAACTAATTGCCAGTCGGTTTTGTCAATTTCAGGAAAATAAGCATCAGCATCAAAGCTATGATGGACTTTAGTTATTTCTAATATATCTGCATGCTCCATTCCTAAATTGTAAATTTCGCCTCCGCCAATGATGTATGAATCTTCATTTTCAGGACAAACAGCAATCGCTTTTTCTATACTGTCAACAACAATACAACCTTCCGGATTGTAATCTTTTTGTCGTGTTATTACAACATGAACTCTGTTTGGTAATGGTTTTGGGAAGCTTTCAAAAGTTTTTCTTCCCATAATAATATGATGATTTGTTGTAAGCGATTTGAATCTTTTGAAATCATTTGGCAAATGCCACACTAACTCATTATTTTTTCCAAGAGCATTATTTTCTGCAACAGCCGCTATCATTATAATCATGGTATTCTAACTAAATTTTATTATCGGTATCCTCATTAACTCTGGACTCTAATTGACTGATTCTTTTTTGTTGCAAAGCAACAAGCCTGTCAATTTGTTCTCTTTCCCATTTTTTGTTCATGAAACGATCTGTGATGTAGACTTTTATAAAATGTAAAATGAAGATAAAAAACCAAATTGTAATGCCCCAAATACACCAATTTTGATCCGTGTTAGCTCCAAAACCAAAAAATCTGTTCGCAATAAATAAAAATAAACTGCCTAAAAGAAAAAGCACAAAATGAAAATATAGGATTTTCTTCTGTCTAAGTCTTCTACGGGCATATTCATATTGTTCGTGCACTTCCTTTTCCATAAGACAATTAATGAATTAATGAGGTTATAAAGTTAAAATTTATTTTGAAATCATGGTATTTTTGATCGTAGAATATTTGTATTCAACAGAATGGTAAATGAGAAACACGAAATTATAGGTGCTTTAAATTATTGATAAGGTTAAAAAAACAAGCTGTTTTTGCTATAATCATAAATCGGTAAGGGGGCTATTGAATGTTAGGTTGAATTTCTGTAATTTAGATGTATAAATCTAAAAACTAAATAGTTATGTCTTTAAAGAAACAATTTATCAAAACAAAACCAGTGTGTAAAGTTACATTTTCTGTGGAGGCTAAAGATGCAAATTCAGCTGCTGTAGTTGGAGATTTTAACAATTGGAATCCGGAAGAAGGAACTTTGAGCAAGTTAAAGAACGGAACTTTTAAAGCAACTTATGACCTAGTAAAAGATGCAATTTATGAGTTTAAATATGTAATTGACGGATTGTATGTAAATGATCCTGAAGCTGATTCTTATAAATGGAATGACTTTGCCGGAAGTGAAAATAGTGTTTTAGTTGTATAAAAAATCCGCTTAGTATGAGCGGATTTTTTTTATTTATACAGCAACACTTCCTTTTATACCAGCATGTGGTTCATAATCTAAAAGTGTAAAATCGTTATAATCAAAATCAAAAATATTCTTGATCTCTGGATTTAAAATCATTTTTGGTAATGGTTTTGGGTCACGGCTTAATTGCAGCTCTAATTGCTCAATATGATTGTTGTAAATATGTGCATCTCCAAAAGTGTGAATGAATTCGCCTGCATCTAAATCACAAACTTGGGCGATCATCATGGTTAACAGTGCATAAGAAGCAATATTAAAAGGAACACCTAAAAAGATGTCAGCACTCCGTTGATACAATTGACAAGAAAGTTTGCCCTTTGTCTCGCCTTTTTCAACATCGGGACTTGAAACATAAAACTGAAAAAAGGCATGACAAGGAGGTAAAGCTGCCTTATTATTGGCTACGTTTTCTTCAAATGATTTTTTTGTATCCGGTAAAACAGACGGGTTCCAGGCTGAAACCAACATTCTTCGGCTATTTGGATTTGTTTTTAGTTCTGTAATCAACTCAGAGATCTGATCAATTTCTTCGCTATTCCAATTGCGCCATTGATGCCCATAAACGGGACCTAAATCTCCATTTGAATCTGCCCAGGCATCCCATATTTTTACTCCGTTTTCCTGAAGATATTTGATATTGGTATCGCCTTTTAAAAACCAAAGTAATTCGTAAATGATAGATTTTAAATGTAGTTTTTTGGTCGTAACCATTGGGAAACCTTCACTTAAATCAAAACGCATTTGGTAGCCAAAAACACTTTTCGTTCCTGTTCCTGTTCGGTCTCCTTTTTGGCAACCGGTTTCTAAAACATGTTTTACTAAATCTAAGTATTGCTTCATGATTGCTTTAAGCTTTAGGCTTTAAGCTTTAGGCTTTTTCCTAATGCTTATAGCTTGTTTTTTATATTTTGTGCTTTAGCTTATAGCCTAAAGCTTATGGCTTACAGCCTTAAAATTATCTTTTCGAAATTTCGTCTCTAATTTTTGCTGCTTTTTCATAATCTTCCTGAGAAACGGCCTGATCTAAAAGCTCATTTAGTTCCTGTAAAGTATGTTTTGCATAAACATCACCAGATTGATTGCTTTCTTCTTCATGGCCAAAAGTCTCCGGGTTAGAAAGGACATCGTCAATTTCCTGAGCGCCAGAATCGGTGTCAGCAGTATTAGATTTTAAATAAATTCCCGCTTTATCAAGAATGTTTTTGTAAGTGAAAATCGGAGCATTAAATCGAAGTGCTAAAGCAATCGCGTCAGAAGTTCTGGCGTCAATAATTTCTTCTATTTTATCTCTTTCGCAGATCAAACTTGAATAAAAAACACCATCAACCAATTTGTGAATGATTACTTGTTTTACAACAATATCAAATCTTTCAGCAAAGTTTTTGAATAAATCGTGTGTTAATGGGCGAGGAGGTTTAATTTCTTTTTCTAAGGCAATAGCAATCGATTGGGCTTCAAAAGCACCAATGACAATTGGTAATTTTCTTTCACCATCAACTTCATTCAAAATTAGGGCATAAGCGCCATTTTGAGTTTGACTGTATGAAATTCCTTTTATGGACAATTTTACTAGACTCATATATATGGGTAAAAAAGGGCAATTAATGCCGCATTTTAATACTTTTTTTGATTGAAAAATAAAGGTGCAATTTTAATCAAAAAATATGGAACAAAAAAGCTACCTAAAACAAAGATACGATTATCTTGTTTTTAGGCAGCTATATTTTTATAGAGAATTTTAAATTAAGAATGTTGTGCTTTAAAAGCTTTTAATTTCTCAATTAATTTTGGTACAATTTCAAATGCATCTCCAACAACTCCATAATCAGCAACTTTAAAGAAAGGCGCTTCGGGATCACTGTTGATTACTACTTTTACTTTCGACGAGTTGATACCGGCAATGTGCTGAATCGCTCCTGAAATTCCAACTGCAATATATAAGTTTGTTGCAACTGGTTTTCCTGTTTGTCCAACGTGCTCGCTGTGAGGTCTCCATCCTAAATCAGAAACTGGTTTAGAACATGCTGTTGCAGCACCTAATACAGCTGCCAAATCTTCGATTAACCCCCAGTTTTCCGGACCTTTTAATCCACGTCCTCCGGAGACGACTACATCTGCATCAGCAATAGAAACTTTTCCGCTTACTTTTTCTACAGATTCTACTTTTACTCCAAAATCATTGTCTCCAATAGATGGGTTGAAATCTTCTTCAGTTGCAGATCCTGCACTTTCAAAAATTCCGTAAGAATTTTTAGCTAAACCAAGAACTTTTACATCTGTACTGATTTCCGTAATGTTGAAAGCTTTGTTTGAGAAAGCATTTCTTTTTACCTGAAATGGAGAAGTGCTAACTGGTAATCCAACGACATTTGAAGCAAAACCTGCATTTAACGCCACTGCAACTAATGATGAAAGATAGATACTATCTGTTGTAGAAGAAAGTAATACTAATTTTGTTCCTTCTTTTTCAGCAGCCTGTTTGATCACATCGGCGTAAGCCTTAGCTGTAAAACCTGCTAATTTATCGTTGTTTACTTTTAGAACTTTATCAACTCCGTATTTTGACAGCTCACTTACATCGCTTGTGTTAACTGTCAAAGCCGTTACGGTTGTTCCTAACGATTCTGCTACTTTTTTAGCGTAAGAAGCTAATTCAAAAGCAACTTTTTTAAATTTTCCTTCTGCAGATTCTGCATATATTAATATTGACATAATTTTTTGTTTTGAAGTTTAAAGTTTCAGGTTTCATGTTTTGCAACTGAAAACTGGGACTGAAAACTGATTACTAGATTACTTTCGCTTCGTTGTGTAATAAATTAACTAACTCATCTAAATTATCAGGAGAAACTAATTTCACTGCTGATTTAGGAGCTGGTTTTTCAAATTTCACTGCTTTTGTATTTACAGGAGCATCAACTGGCTCAAGAATAGTCAAGGCCTTTGTTCTTGCTGTCATAATTCCTCTCATGTTTGGAATACGTAAATCTTTTTCTTCAACAAGACCTTTTTGTCCACCAATAATTAAAGGCAGAGTAGTGCTTACAGTTTCTTTTCCACCGTCAATTTCACGAACTGCTTTTACATTGCTTCCATCAACAGTTACGCTTGTACAGGAGTTCAAGAAGTTAGAACCTAAAATTCCTGCAATCATTCCGGGAACCATTCCACCATTATAATCTAAAGATTCTTTTCCTGCAATTACAAGATCGTAACCTCCGTTTTTAATTACTTCTGCTAATTGTTTTGCAACAAAAAAACCATCCGTTGGATTAGCATTTACACGAATAGCTTCGTTTGCACCAATTGCTAATGCTTTACGCAAAGTTGGCTCTGTATCTGGACCTCCAACATTCACAACAGTTACAGTTGCTCCTTGTTGTTCCTGAAACCAAATTGCACGTGTTAAACCAAACTCGTCATTAGGATTAATTACATATTGTACACCGTTGGTATCGAATTCTGAATCACCATTGGAGAAGTTAATTTTTGAAGTAGTATCAGGCACATGGCTGATGCAAACTAATATTTTCATAAGTATATATTTTGATATTTATAATATGGTTTGACAAATTTAGAAATTAAAATCGGAATAATATACTATGCATGCATAATATTTTTTAAAAACTATTACGTTTTCGAAGATTATGGAATTTGAAAGTGCTTTTGTTGGAATACGAAATTGAAAATTCAGTTATTTAGCCTGATTCTTAGGAATTTTGCAATAGCGTTTCATTGAACAACTGTTAAACTTACAGGCAATTTATACTACTTTTTGATTTGTTTCGTTAATACGATGGAATTTGCTGAAATCAGAATTAAACAAATAAGCCAGAGTTTGTCTGAAAAATGTTTTTATGTGCGGAATAATCATAATTATATCGATTTCGTAAATATCACAATAAAATTTTAAAAGTTAAAAGCAGTGAAGAGGCGGAAGTTCGTGTGATTTTAAATTCAATTTATGCTTTTAAGTTATTTAAAATATTTATTTTTGCTCTTCAGAAAATTCAACATACAATATAAATATGAGAACAATACAATTTAGAGAGGCCATTTGCGAAGCGATGAGCGAAGAAATGCGTCACGATGAATCCATATATTTAATGGGCGAAGAAGTTGCAGAATATAACGGAGCATACAAAGCTTCAAAAGGAATGCTTGCTGAGTTTGGCGAAAAAAGAGTAATTGATACTCCAATTGCTGAGCTTGGTTTTACAGGAATTGCAGTAGGATCAGCTATGAACGGCTGTCGTCCTATTGTTGAGTACATGACTTTCAACTTCTGTTTAGTAGGTATTGATCAAATTATAAATAACGCTGCTAAAATGCGTCAAATGACAGGAGGACAATTTAATGTGCCTATCGTTTTTCGTGGACCAACTGCTTCGGCAGGTCAATTAGGAGCTACTCACTCTCAGGCTTTAGAAAACTGGTTTGCAAACACTCCAGGACTTAAAGTAATTGTGCCTTCAACTCCTTATGATGCAAAAGGACTTTTAAAATCTGCTATTCGCGACAATGATCCTGTAATTTTTATGGAATCTGAGCAAATGTATGGCGACAAGGGAGAAGTGCCAGACGGGGAATATACAATTCCATTAGGAGTTGCTGATATCAAACGTGAAGGAACAGATGTTACTATCGTTTCTTTTGGAAAAATCATCAAAGAAGCTTTTATTGCTGCTGATGAATTAGCTAAAGAAGGAATTTCATGTGAGATTATCGATTTAAGAACAGTTCGTCCAATGGATAACGAAGCGATCTTAAAATCAGTTAAAAAAACAAATCGTTTAGTAATTTTAGAAGAAGCGTGGCCATTTGCAAGTATTTCTTCTGAAATCACTTATATTGTTCAGGAACAAGCTTTTGATTTTCTTGATGCGCCAATTCAACGTATTACAACTGCAGATACTCCTGCGCCTTACTCTCCTGTTTTACTAAAAGACTGGTTGCCAAATGCAGCTGATGTAGTAAAAGCAGTAAAGAAAGTAATGTACAAATAATCAAATAAACAATACTTATAAAACTTCATCAGTCATATTAATTGATGAAGTTTTTTTTTGCCAGATGATAAAGAAAATAATTTTACTCAGCCTGTTTTTTGTATTTGCATTTGCGAATATAGCTACTGCACAAACTAAAGTGAGCGGAATTGTTTTGGATAAACTGAATCAGCCTATTCCGTTTGCAAATATTGTTTTTAAAGGTTCAAACACCGGAATAGTTTCCAATGAAGATGGTCGTTTTTATTTGGAATCACCAAAAACGTATACCGCTTTATTAGTTACATCTGCAGGATTTTCAGATAAGGAAATTCCGTTGGAAAAAGCTGTTAATTATAATTTTAAAATAGTTTTAGGCGAAGCCGAAGCCTTAAACGAAGTTGTAATTTTTACTGGAAAAACATCTAAAAAAAATAATCCGGCATTAGATATTTTGAGGAAAATTTGGGAAAGAAAGCGTAAAAACGGTTTGTACCAATTCAATCAGTATGAAATGCAGAAGTACGAAAAAGTCGAGTTTGATATGAACACGATCGATAGTGCTTTTATGAAGAATAAACTCTTCAAAGGGATGGAGTTTGTGTTTGATCATGTGGATACTTCTGATGTTACCGGAAAAACCTATCTGCCAATCTTTATCAATGAATCAGTTTATGACGTTTACGGCGACAATAAATTAAAGAAAGTAAAAGAGAATATTAAAGGAAGTAAAACTTCTGGTTTCAATGGAAATCAACAGATTTTATCTTTTGTAAAAGATCTTTATTCTGAATATAATATTTACGATAATCACCTTACCTTTTTTGATAAGAGTTTTACAAGTCCGCTTTCAAAAACGGGTATTGACGTTTATAACTATGTCTTAAAAGACAGTGCTTATATCGATAAAAAATGGTGTTATAATATTGTTTTTTATCCAAGACGTAAAAATGAGTTGACTTTTAAAGGAGATTTTTGGGTAAACGATACCACTTTTGCAATCAAGAAAATTAATATGGGTGTTACTAAAAGCGCCAATATTAACTGGGTTAAAGATATTTATATCGAACAGGAATTTGATGTAGAAAATGATTCTGTTTTCCTTTTGACCCGTGATTATATGATGTCTGATTTTGCCTTGAATAAAAAGGAAAAATCAAAAGGAGTCTACGGAAAACGAACGACTTTATATCGAAATCATAAATTCAATATTCAGAAGCCTGAGAAGTTTTACAAAGAAGAAGTTAATTATATAGACAACGCGGTTTATGACCGGCCTGATGAATTTTGGGACGAGAATCGTTTTGAGAAATTAAATAAAGATGAGTTGGGTATTTATAAAATGCTCGATACTTTGCAGACCGTCAAGCGATTCAAGCAAATATATAACTTAGTATCCATTTTAGGAAGTGGGTATATAGAGTTCAAAAACTTTGATTACGGTCCTATTTTCTCCACATTTGGCTACAACGAAGTCGAAGGTTTAAGAGTTCGCGTAGGAGGAAGAACGTATTTTGGACCAAATGATTCGTGGCGTGTACAAGCTTATACGGCCTATGGTTTTGATGATAGTAAATTTAAATATGGTGTTTCCGGAAAATGGATGCTTGATAAGAAAAAACGATTCATTATTTCTGGAGGAAACAGGCGCGACATCGAGCAAATTGGAGCAAGTTTAACGACAACTAATGATATTCTCGGACGAAGTTTTGCTTCTTCTGCGTTGTTTACAACAGGAAGTAATGGAAAATTAACGAACATTAATTTGAGTAACATTTCATTTGAAATGGAACCCATGAAGAATTTTGTTGTTCAGGCGGGTCTTTCCTATAGAACTTTAGAATCGGCGTCGCCTACTTTTAGTCTGGATTATTATACTACTTTACCAAGCGCTTCTAATCCTGCGGGAGTTGTTGCAAGTGCAGTAACACAATCGGAAGCTAATATTCAGTTTGAGTTTATGCCAAATCGAAAAACTATTGGTTTTGGAGTAGAACGTGATCTTGTTGATAGTCCGTTTAGTCATTTCTTTGTGAATTTTAGTTATGGTTTAAAAGGAGTTTTCAATAGTGACTTTGCTTATGAAAAAATACAGATTTATTACAAACAACCTATCATTATTGGTGCTCTGGGAAGATCAAATATTATTTTGGAAACCGGAAAAACTTTTGGTACAATTCCGTTAGGATTAATGAGTGTAATTCCGGGTAACCAGACTTATTTCACAATTGAAAATACGTTTAGTAACCTGAATTTCTACGAATTCATAACAGATCAATATACAACTTTGCAATGGAATCATGATTTTGGAGGAAGGCTGTTTGCCAGAATTCCATTTATGAGAAAACTGAATTGGAGAGAATTTGTAGGTGTAAAAGGAGTTTACGGAACTATATCAGATGCAAATAGAGCCATTAATGCTTCAGATCAGCCTTATAATGCGCCAGAAAATGTATACTGGGAATATAATGCCGGAATCGGAAATATCTTCAAAGTTTTCAGAATCGATTTCTCCTGGAGAGGCAGTTATTTAAATGCTCCGGATGCTAATAAATTTGCAGTAAAAGGATCTTTCGGATTTTATTTCTAGATATAAAGCGAAAGCTTACAATTTAATAATCTCGCAAAGACGCCAAGTCGCTAAGTTTTAAATTCTTTGCGTCTCTGCGTCTTTGCGAGATTCTTTTTTATTTAATTTTGAATTAGACTTAAGAGTAAAGAAATGCAAGAAGCAATAGATTTTCTATCAACTAAAAATCCAATATTTCAGGAAATTATTGAGAAATATGGTTTGCCGCCAATTCCGAAACGTCCTCAGGGTTTTGAAACTTTGGTATTGCTGATACTTGAACAACAAGTTTCTATAGATTCGGCGAAAGCCACATTTTTAAAAATCAAAGCGTACACAACTTGCAATCCTGAAAACATGTTTGCTTTATCTGATGAAGAATTTCGTGCATTAGGTGTAAGTCGACAAAAAACAAAATATATCAAAATACTTTCGGAAGCCGTTTTGAATAAAGAGATAGATATAGAAAGTTTAGCTGTAAAATCTGCAAAACAAGTTCGGGAAGAACTCATAAAATTAAAAGGAATTGGAAATTGGACTATTGATATTTATTTAATGTTTTGTCTTCAGGAGCCGGATTTGATTCCGCTTGGTGATATTGCAGTGGTCAATACAATCAAAGAATTATTAGATATTCACGACAAAAACGAAATGGAAATTCATGCTGAACAATGGAGTCCTTATCGCTCTTACGCAACCTATTTGTTGTGGCATTATTACTTAAATAAACGAAATCGAAAAATTACCTATTAACTATCTGTTATATAAAAGGAAAGTATATTAATTTATCGATAAAATCCATAGATTAATGTACTTTTTTCATTGTAAAAAAGGATTCTTTAGGTTACTTTTGCAATCGAATTTATAGAAATAATAAAAAACGAAAATGACCGCAGACAAACTAACGACTTTCGATGTATTAATCGAAATACCAAGAGGAAGCAGAAATAAATACGAATACGATTTTGAAATCAAAAGAATGCGTTTCGACAGAATGTTATTCTCTTCAATGATGTACCCGGCTGATTATGGATTTATTCCGGAAACTTTAGCTCTTGATGGTGATCCTCTTGATGTATTGGTTTTGATAAATGAACCAACTTTCCCTGGATGTGTTATAGAAGTAAAGCCAATTGGTGTTTTCCACATGGCAGACGATAAAGGACCAGACGAAAAAATCATTTGTGTACCAGTTTCAGATCCAATCTGGAATTCATTAAATGACCTTTCAGATATTAATGGACACTTATTGAAAGAAATCGAGCATTTCTTCCAGGTTTACAAAGACCTTGAAAACAAAAAAGTTGATGTTGAAGGTTGGGGAGATGTAAACGAAGCATTTGCAATTATTGCTGAGTGTACGAAGCGTTTTGATGATATCGAAAATAAACCAGAGGGATTATTTAGTATTAAATAATTTTTACCCTATTCTATTATAAAAAAAGCAATACTCCGTTAGGAGTATTGCTTTTTTGTTTAAATTCGTTTTAGTTAGTTTATTGACTATTAACCAAAACCATTACTATATTATGAATGCATTTATGATTTACTTGCCAATTGTCATGGCAATTTTAGGATTACTTTTCATGGGAATAAAAAGGACTTGGGTTTTAAAACAAGACGCCGGAGATGGTAAAATGAAAGAAATTTCAGATCACATTTATGAAGGCGCCCTCGCATTTTTAAAAGCTGAATATCGATTGTTGACTTTCTTCGTAATTGGTGCCAGTTTAGTATTAGCAGGAGTTTCTTTTATCGTTCCTACCACACATATATTAATAGTAGTTGCTTTTATTTTTGGCGCCTTTTTCTCAGCCTTAGCTGGAAATATGGGAATGAAAATAGCAACTAAAACGAATGTAAGAACAACGCAGGCCGCACGTACAAGTTTGCCTCAGGCTTTGAAAGTTTCTTTTGGAGGCGGAACCGTAATGGGATTAGGCGTTGCAGGTCTTGCCGTATTAGGATTAACGGGTTTCTTTATCGTTTTCTTTCAAATATTCATGAACGGTACCTGGACATCATCTGAAGATATGACTAAGGTTTTAGAGACTTTAGCCGGGTTTTCGCTTGGTGCAGAATCAATAGCATTATTCGCCAGAGTAGGTGGTGGAATTTACACGAAAGCAGCCGACGTTGGTGCCGATTTAGTTGGTAAAGTAGAAGCAGGAATTCCCGAAGATGATCCTCGTAATCCAGCTACTATTGCCGATAACGTGGGTGATAATGTGGGAGATGTTGCCGGAATGGGAGCTGATTTATTTGGTTCATACGTAGCGACAGTTTTAGCAGCTATGGTTTTAGGTAATTATGTGATCAAAGATATGGGCGGTTCTATTCAGGACGCTTTCGGAGGAATTGGTCCAATTTTACTACCAATGGCAATTGCCGGTTTCGGAATTTTATTTTCGATTATCGGAACTATGTTAGTAAAAATCTCTGATGATAATGCTAAAGAAGCACAAGTACAAAAAGCATTAAATATAGGAAACTGGGTTTCAATTGCATTAACGGCAATTGCATGTTTTTTCTTAGTTCAATATATGTTACCAGAGACGATGCAGATGAGTTTCTTTGGAGAAGGCTCTAAAGATATTTCATCAATGCGTGTTTTTTATGCCACTTTGGTTGGGTTAGTAGTTGGTGGAGCAATTTCATCAGTAACAGAATACTATACAGGATTGGGTACAAAGCCCGTTATGGCGATTGTACAAAAATCATCTACAGGAGCAGGAACAAACGTAATTGCCGGTTTAGCAACCGGAATGATTTCGACTTTCCCGACCGTTTTATTATTCGCCGCAGCAATCTGGATTTCTTATGCTTTGGCTGGTTTTTACGGAGTTGCTTTGGCTGCTTCAGCAATGATGGCAACAACAGCAATGCAATTAGCAATTGATGCTTTCGGACCTATCTCTGACAATGCCGGAGGAATTGCCGAAATGAGCGAATTGCCGAAAGAAGTGCGTACAAGAACAGATATTCTAGATTCGGTAGGAAATACAACTGCTGCAACCGGAAAAGGTTTTGCAATTGCATCAGCAGCTTTAACTTCGTTGGCTTTGTTTGCTGCTTATGTAACTTTTACTGGAATTGACGGAATTAATATTTTTAAAGCGCCAGTTCTGGCAATGTTATTTGTCGGTGGAATGATTCCGGTAGTTTTTTCAGCATTAGCAATGAATTCTGTGGGGAAAGCCGCAATGGATATGGTTTACGAAGTACGTCGTCAGTTTAAGGAAATTCCGGGAATTATGGAAGGAACCGGAAAACCAGAATATGGTAAATGCGTAGAGATTTCTACAAAAGCGGCTTTACGTGAAATGATGTTACCTGGAATTTTGACAATTGGTTTCCCGATTGCAATTGTATTATTGGGTAAATTAGTTTACGGAGATAACAATCAGTTAATTGCTGAAATGTTAGGTGGATATATGGCAGGAGTTACTGTTTCTGGAGTGCTTTGGGCAGTTTTTCAAAACAACGCCGGAGGTGCTTGGGATAATGCTAAAAAATCTTTTGAAGCCGGAGTTATGATTAACGGTGAAATGACATACAAAGGTTCTGATGCACATAAAGCTGCGGTGACTGGAGATACTGTTGGAGATCCGTTTAAAGATACTTCCGGACCATCAATGAACATCTTAATTAAATTGACTTGTTTAATTGGATTGGTTATTGCTCCAATTTTAGGAGAAGGTCATTCGTCTTCAGCTATGGCTGAAAAGGGTTCTTGTTGTAAAATGGAAATGAATGCAGCTGGTGCTTCTAAATGTGGAGATCTGTCAGGAATGACAAAAGAAGAATGTATTAAAATGTGCAAAGAAAAAGGATGTACCGCTGAAGAAACAGCAAAATGTCTGGCTCATTATGATGCAAACGGAAAATACACTCATCAAAAAACAGATTGTTTCGATACAACCAAATACAGTAAAAATAGAGTTGAGGTTAATTTGTCAACTACGAATGGTGTCACAGTTGGAACCGTAACCAAAACTGAAAACGGAAAAACGACAACTGAAGTTTACGAAGGAACTGAAGAAGAAGTGAAAGCAAAAATTGAAGCTGCGAAATAAAAAATGATTGATACCTTTGTCAAAGTTTAAAACTTCGACAAAGGTTTTAAATAAAAAAATGCCTCTAAATTTTTTTTAGAGGCATTTTTTATTCGTGCATATCCGTGGAATTTGTGTTTCTAAAACAATCCGTTCAATTCAGCATCAATTCTATTAATGATGTTTCCTAAATCTTCTGGATTATCTACGAAGTTGATATTGTCAACATCTATAATCAAAAGTTTTCCTTTAGTATAAGTCTGAACCCAGGCTTCATATCTCTCGTTCAATCGACTTAAATAATCAATTGAAATTGAATTCTCGTATTCTCGTCCGCGTTTGTGAATTTGACCCACTAAATTCGGTATAGAACTTCTTAAGTAAATCAATAAATCAGGAGCTTTTACTAACGATTCCATTAATTCAAAAAGAGAAGTATAATTTTCGAAATCACGGCTTGTCATTAATCCCATTGAATATAAGTTGGGAGCAAAAATATAAGCATCTTCATAAATCGTTCTGTCCTGAATGATTTTTTTTCCGCTTTCACGAATTTGTTGCACCTGACGAAATCTACTGTTTAAGAAGTAAATCTGCAAATTAAATGACCAACGCTCCATCTGGTGGTAAAAATCATCTAAGTACGGATTGTCAACAACATCTTCATAATGGGGTTCCCATTTAAAGTGTTTGGCTAATAATTTAGTTAAAGTTGTCTTTCCTGCGCCTATATTTCCTGCTATTGCTATGTGCATTACGGTGTTACGATTTTATAATTGGTGATTTCTTTAGCTGTAAAAATAGATAAAATTTGGTCTTTGTAGCAGAATTTATCAAAGCTTTTTTGCAAAATTTCAATTTCAGAAAAGGTATCCAAGTCAGCACTTGTTTTGTCTTTAAAATACAGCAGATTAGCTTTTCTAAAAATGTAAGAATTTGGATTTATAATTTCGATTTGGTCAAAGGCAGGTATTTTTCCTAAAGCAGTTATTTTTCCAAAAATATCACAAGAAAAGAAATTGTTTTTTTTATCAATCCAATAAAAAGTATTAAAGTCAGTCTGATAATATTTTATCCCTTCTGTTAAAGGTGTAGAAACCGTTTTGTATTCATTTTTTAAATAATCAAAAAGACCAATTTGTTGATTTAAGGTGTTGAAAATCCACAACTGATTTTGGGTTGACATGCCAATAGCTGGTACAACAATAGGAATACTGTTTTGGGAAAAATTAATTTCTGTCATTTTATTTAATTGATTATCTAATAAAACAACGGTATTAAAATCTTCATAAAACAAAACTATTTTAAGAGGATTTAGAATGTCAACTTTGGTAATATTTCCCAATGAAACATTTTTGTACTCAAAAATCTCATTTCCTTTAGTTTTTCTAAAAACATTATTTTTAATATGATAAGAAAATCCAAAAGAATCATATCCTAAGAAATCATCAATATCAGTATTAAATTGAGAGATTAAGGTTGCGTTTGTTTTTTGATTTTGTGCAGAAACAGCTGAGAATGAACAGGCAATAAAAAGTAGAATTAAAATTTTTTGCACTGTTTTGCTCATAAGAAGTAGGTTTCAAAAGAGCCAAATTACAAAAAACTATAGTACGAAATGGCTTAAATTGTATATTAAGTTTGATTTTGTCTTTAAAACTTTTCAAAATTGCAACAATCTAATTAACAACTGATTTCGTCGATAGGTTATTGGTATTGATATATTTAATTTTCAGTATTTTAAAATTAATAATACATTTGAGAGTAAGTTTTATTGATTTACTCAATTTAAAAGAAGATGCAATGAGAAAAATATTTATATATATGTCTTTGATACTCGTATTTACTCAAATGCGTGCACAAAAAGATTTTCAGGGAATGGCTGTTTATGAGTCAAAAACGCAGGCACCTAAAATGGATGGAATGCGTGCGAACAGAGATATTACACCTGAAATGCAGAAAAACATGGAAGAGCGCATGAAAAAAATGCTGGAGAAAACCTTTATTTTAAATTTTGATAAATCGGCTTCTATTTATAAAGAAGAAGAAAAATTAGAAACTCCGGGGCAACAAGGCGGGGGAATGCGAATCATGATGAACTCTTTTATGGGAGGTGGTGGCACTTTTTATAAAGATGTAAAAAGTAAATCGTATACCGTAGATAAAGAATTTATGGGAAAAGAGTTTCTGGTGATAGATTCTCTGCCAAAATTAAACTGGAAAATGGAATCTGAAACCAAACAAATTGGTGGCTATACTTGTTATAAAGCAACAGCGGTAAAAGAAGCCAGCAAAACTGATTTTAGAAATTTCAGACCTAAAAATGGCGACGACAAAAAGCCTGAAGACAAAAAAGAAGATACCAAAAAAACTTCAGGAGAAACAAAAACCAATTTTGCAGACAATTTTGAAATTCCAAAAGAGATTATCATAACTGCATGGTATTCTCCGGAAATTCCCGTAAACCAAGGGCCAGAGAATTATTGGGGTTTGCCTGGTTTGATTTTAGAAGTAAATGATGGAAGAACCACTATTTTATGTTCAAAAATTGTTTTGAATGCAAAAGATAAAGTTGAGATAAAAGCGCCTACAAAAGGTAAAGTGATCTCTCAGAAAGATTACGACGAAACCGTAATTAAAAAAATGGAAGAATTTAGAGAAATGAACCGTGGCCGCGAAGGTGGTCCGGATGGTGGACCAGTACTGATCAGACGTTAATTTAACTACATCATCCTTTAGATTTTTCCCATGAAAAATATACTTCTCTTCGTTATTTTATTAATGACGTCTATAACCTTTGCCCAAACTGTACGTTTTGATGGTGTTATTCAGGACGAGCAAAAGAATCCGTTGGAGATGGCCAATATTATGGCCGTAAACAATGGGACAAAGGCAATGGATTCATACGGAATTACAAACGATAAAGGAAAGTTTCAGCTTACTTTAAAGCCTAATACTTCGTATACGGTTAAGGTAAGTTATCTCGGAATGAAATCGAAAGAAATGGCTATCTCAACTAACACTGAAAATATAGTTCAGAATATTGTGATGGATGGCGCAGGAATTGAACTTGAAGACGTTGAAATTGTACGTGAAATGCCAGTTTCCATAAAAGGTGATACCATTGTTTATAATGCCGATTCTTTTAAATCGGGAACAGAAAAAAAGCTGGAAGATGTCTTAAAAAAATTACCGGGAGTTGAGGTAAATGCTGACGGTGAAATTGAAGTTGAGGGAAAAAAAGTAAGTAAATTAATGGTGGAAGGAAAAGATTTCTTTGATGGAGATACCAAATTGGGTGTGAAAAATATCCCTGCCGATGCGATTGATAAAATTCAGGTTTTGCGAAATTATAATGAAGTTGGCGCCTTAAAGGGTTTAGAAAACGATCAGGATAATGTCGCTATGAATATCAAACTGAAAGAAGGCAAAAAGAACTTTTGGTTTGGTGATGCAACTGCCGGAATTGGAGTTGCAGAACGCGACAGTCGTTATATTATTAATCCGAAATTGTTTTATTACAGTCCGAAATACTCCATTAATTTAATTACCAATTTTAATAATATTGGAGAGCTCCCCCTCACAGCTCAGGATTATTTTAAATTCACGGGCGGATTTAAAAATATGATGAAAAAGGGCGGAAGCAATTTTAATGTTTCATCAAATGATTTGGGAATTTCAATTTTGAGAAATAATCGTGCCAAGGAAATCGAAACGAAATTTGGTGCAACCAATTTTGCTTATTCTGTTACAAAAGCATGGAATATTAGCGGCTTCGGAATACTTTCTGCATCAAAAACAGATTTAGAAACGAAATCCCAAACAACTATTTTAGATTCTGGTGATCAACAAAAGCGAGATGAATTAACACATCAGAAAAACAATTTGGGTCTTTTTAAATTGAGTTCAACTTATAAGCCCAATGATAAATTTCAGTTTGATTATGATATCTTAACCAAATTATCCAAACAAGATGAGGATACAGAATTATTACGTGAAGCTGTAGAAAGTAATGTAACTTCAATTGAAACAATCTTCACAAATAAAAAGCAAGATCCCACATCAATAAATCAAAATTTAAGTTTGTATTATACTCAAAGTGATAAAAATATTTTTGCTTTTGAAATGCAGCACTTATATCAGGATGAAAATCCTTTTTACAATGCCAATTTACGAACACAACCCTTCGATTTGTCAGGTTATATTCCAGTTCCGGAGAATGAGAGAAATGATTTAAATCAGAACCGTTTTGTGAAAACAAATAAACTAGATGCAAAACTGGATTACTATTATATGGTAACGCCAAAAAGTAATATTAATATCACTTTAGGAAATACCTATTCATATCAGGATTTTAATTCTCATATCTTTCAGATGTTGGATAACGGTGATCGAAATGATTTGAATGATCCTCAAAATAATAATCAGGTAAATTATAATTTTAATGATACTTTTTTAGGTTTTCATTATAAGATTTTATCTGGTAAATTTACATTGACACCAGGAGTAAGTTTGCATTCTTATTCAATGACAAACACACAGTTGGGAACAGATTATTCTCAGAACTTCACCAAAGTATTACCTGATTTTTTTGCCCTATATCAAATCAAGAAATCAGAGACATTGACTTATAATTTCTCTTTATCGAACGATTTTACAGATATAAACCAATTGGCGGCGGGTTATGTTTTATCAGATTACAGCAGTTTGTTTAGAGGAAATCGATTTTTAGAAAATGCCACTTCGCAAGTTCATTCGCTACGCTATTTCAAATACAATATGTTTAATTTCGAGAACATTTTTGCCAATGCAACATACACTAAAAAAGTAGATGCCATTAAAACCAAAGCTGATTTTGATGGGATCAATCAATCTTCAGTACCCTATAATTCTAACTTGGCAGATGAAACTTTTTCAGGAATGGGAAGTTACGGACGCTCTTTTTTAAAGAATTATAAAGCATCAGCAGTTGCAAGTTTTAACTGGTCAAAATTCAATAATATTCAGAATGAAAAATTAACAACAACGGAGAGTTTTACTCAGAGTTATACCGTTAGAGCTTCAACAAATTATAAAAACTTTCCGAATTTAGAAGTAGGATATAACGCCTTAATCAATCAATACAGTGGTTCAACCTATTATACAGACAAACCTTTTGCACGATTGGATTATTACTTTTGGAATAGTTTTTCGTTTGTTTCAGAGTATGAATTTTATCATTATTATAATACTGATAAAACGGTCGACAACGAATACGATTTTTTAAGTGCCAGTTTGATTTATCAAAAAAAGGACAGCAAATGGGAATATAAAATTGCTGCAACCAATCTATTAAATACAAGATATCTTAATGATGACAGTTTCTCACAGTTCTCTACAAGAGTTTCTCAATACACTGTTCAGCCACGATATATTATCTTTTCGATGAAATATAATTTATAGTATTTTAATTACAAAGCTTCTTTTTTGTGATTTGTTTAATCAGGAATACAATATCTTTACGCATGATATTAACAGCCAAAACTTTAAGTATGCGTAATTTTAAATGGAGTTTCTTATTCGTTTTTTGTGTAACATTTGTTTCGTTTTCTCAAACAAAAGGCATTCAAAAAGGAACTTATCTTTCTGCAAATAAAGGAGAAAAAATCAAATTAAATTTATTAGAGAATAATAAATATGAGTTGGTTTTTTATTCCGGAGATTATGAGATTAAAGGTGATTCACTTTTATTTTTACAAAAGGTTAAATCAGAAAATGCTTTTGATGTTGCTTTTGCAACTGATAAAAAAGCGCAAAAAATTAAAATTAAGTTTTTAGAACCTTCCTATTATTCGTTCTATATCGGAACACAAAACTCAAACGATCCTGTTAAGTATCAAAAACTCAATGATATTAGAACTAAAGTTGATCCGGATTTTATACAAACAAATTTAGAATTTGAAATAGATAAAGCAGATTATTTGTATTTGGTTTATGAAGACTACAATGGCGAGAGTAAATTGTCAAAATTTGCGTTGCCAAAAGATGTTTCTGAAGTGACTATTAATTATGAATTAGCTGCATTAGGTGATCTAAAACTTGCTGGTTTTTTTGATCAAAAAACAAATGAGTTGAGAATTTCTGAGCAAAAAGGAAAGAATCCATTAGTTTTTTTAAATGAAAAAGATGCTCCTCAAGCTGCAGTTTCAAAAGTTATTCCAGTTGAAAGTCAAACTATTTCGAACTGGACTTATCCGGGAAAGGAAGCATTAATAAGTGATGATTTTGGCGCAGATGCTACGGTTGATAGTGCCGCAGTTGTAGATTCTTATCCTTCAACTAAATTTGATTTTAAATTTAAGATTGAAAACAATTTAAAAAATGCTATTTCGGCCACAAGAAACAAGCTTTTGGTTGTTTATGTTGATAGTAAAAGTCCTTCAGCAAAAAGTGATTTTGATACTTTTATAAAAGATCAGGAAACACAAGTTGGATATACTATGTATGATGCTTATCATGCAGAATACGATCTTTTTAATTATTATTTGGCTTCCGCCGAAGATAAAAAATGGTTAAAAATGAATAAAATCACAGACAATCCAGGCATAATTGTTTTGAATGAAAACGGAGATATTTTAGCAACTTCGAAATCTAATTTGAAAGACAAACAAGCTCAGTTTAATTATTATGACGGATTTTATAAAAAAGCGCAAAGAGTAAATGCTCTTCTGTCTTTTGATAAAGTGATTAAAAATAAAAAAGCTACGGATGCCGATTTGATTATGGCATTTAATAAAGCAGCTGTTCTCGAAATGCCTTACGATTATGATTATGCCGAAGCAAGTGCGGAGAATCCTGAGGATTTTAAGCTTGTAAAAGTGACACTGGATAAAAAAACAGTTTCTCAAACCTGGAAAAAATTAATTGAAGCACATCAAAAAGATGCAAAACCGAACATGTATTTGGTAGAAACAATTCTGAAAGAAATTAAAAATCAAGGATTTTATAAGCAATTTTTTAATGTAGACAAAGTATTGACCGATACTGATTTTCTGTCCATTGATTATTTGATAAAACATGCTGATGCTATAGAAACTCAAAGAGTAGCTTTTAATGAAAAAGAAGGGGAAATACATTTGGTTGGTAATGTAATTGCTGAAATTACTTCAGCACTGCAACAAAATGCCTATATAGAAATAGATGGAATTTCCGGAGAAGCAAATAAAGACAAGACAATATCAGTTTATAAAAAACTAATTACTGCCGGAAAAGGAAACTTTGAATGTTATAAAAATTACTTTGCCTATTTAGGTGAAGTCGAAGATAAGGACGGTTCAAATACGAGTTACTTAAAGGAATTTAGCAGTTATTTCAATGCCAATTTAGCAATTGATAAAGGAGGTGCCATTGAACGATTAGATGAAATGTATGCAACTTTAGACCCAATTTCTGATTATTCTTATAACGGTTGGAACGCGTTTAAAGAATACCATTCAAATTTATGTAATTCTGCTGCCTGGATTGTAGTTTTGAAACCTGCTAATGCTAACTTTTTAAAGTCGGCAATTACCTGGTCTGAATATAGTTTAGTAGTTACTAAAAACAATCCTTATTATTTAGATACTTTGGCCCAGCTATATTACAAGGATGGACAAAAACAAAAAGCTATCGAAACTCAAACACAGGCAGTAAAATATTTAAGCGCTGAGATAGAGCAGGAAACAGCTACTGAAATCCGTGAGACCTTAACTAAGATGCAAGACGGAACGTATTAGATTTCTGTTATTAAATAAAAAGTAAACCCGACACATTTTTAATCTGTCGGGTTTTTGTTTGATTATAAGAAGAAGAGTTTTCTTTAGAGATCTTTCAAATTTAAAAAGAGCTTTTTTTGTATATAAATTAGTAAGTTTGGAATACTAAATTAAAACGTATGAAAAACAAAATGATCTTAGGTTTGATTATTTGTGGAGGGCTTGCTTTTTCGCAAACAATCAAAAAACCTTTAGTTGCGGCAATAACTGATAAGGATCTTAGAACTGATATGTACCAGATGGCTGGCGACCATTTTAACGGTCGTGAGGCAGGAACTTTAGATGAGTTAAAAGTATCGATGTGGCTGGCTAATAAAGCGAAAGAGGCAGGAATGGTTCCGGCTGGTGATGACGGAACTTATTTTCAGTTTTTCGATCTATTCAGGCATCAGGTAACTTCCAATACAAAATTTAAAATTGGTCAAAAAGATTACAAACTTTGGAAAGAAGTTTTGGTAGCAGAAACAACCAATATAAAAGTAGAGGGTTCTTTAGTATATCTGGGTGCGGCGACAAAAGAAGAAATTGAAAAAGCCGATGTAAAAGGGAAAGTAGTTGTTTTATTAGCTTCTAAAGAAGGAATTGCTGATGATATTTCGCTTTTTGACAGACGTTATCCGGGATTGGTAAGAAACAAATATTATGACCTTGTAGTTAAAAAAGGCGCTGTAGCACTTATTATGGTGGCTGACGAATTAGCAGAACAAAGCTGGTCTCAGGTCGAACCCCAAATGACAAGAGGAATTTACGGAATTGAAGGTTTTCGTGATAAAATTGGTTCAACAATGCCGGTTTTCTGGGTACATGGCGATCAATTAGAATATCTGAAAAACACGAAAGATGTTTTGTCTGCAGAAGTGGTTTCGGAAACCTATAAATATCCGTCAGTAAATGTGGTGGGGACAATTGCAGGAACGGACCCGAAATTGAAAAATGAATACGTTCTTTTTAGTGGTCATCAGGATCATGACGGTGTAAGACAAAAATATGGTAAAGATTCAATTTATAACGGAGCTGATGATAATGCGAGTACTTGTGTTGCGATGTTGGCGATTGCAAGAGCGTACAAAAAACAACCGGGAAAAAGAACAGCTTTGTTTGTATTTCATGGTTCTGAAGAAAGAGGTTTGTTAGGGTCACGTTGGTATGCAGCGCATCCAACAGTTCCTGAAAAAGATATTGTTGCCGTTTTAAACGGAGATATGATCGGGAGAAATAATGTGAATCAGGCCGCTTTATTAGGCTCAAGTTCTCCTCACGAAAATTCTTCTGATTTGGTGGCTATTGCTAAAAAAGCAAATGACGAAGGACCAAAATTTGATTTGGATAAACTTTGGGACAGACCAGAACATCCCGAGTATTTTTATTTCCGTTCAGATCATTTGCCTTATGCCCGCAAAGGAATTCCGTCTGTGTTTTTTACCAGTGTTTTACACAGTCAATACCACACTCCGATGGATGAAGCAGAAAATATCGATTACGTAAAACTGCGTAAAATGACAGAGTGGATGTATCGCACAGGATGGATTTTATCAAATGATGCAACTCGTCCTAAAACTTTACCGGATGTAAAGCTGGAAAGATAAGGTAGTTTTTGATATAATAAAAAACCCGATTTCTAATTTTTAGAAATCGGGTTTTTTTATGTTTAAGACTAAATAGTTGTCAAGAAAAATCTAACAATCTAAGTTAGTCTAATAGTCTAGATTTACAATCCGAATTCCGCTTTTACTTTGTCAACGAAATCAAGTTTTTCCCATGTAAACAATTCAACAGTAACCGTTTTTACATGTCCTCCCGGAGCAGAAAAAGTTTTAGTTACTACTTCTGGTTTACGTCCCATATGTCCGTAAGCAGCAGTTTCACTGTAAATTGGGTTTCTTAATTTCAAACGTTGCTCAATAAAGTAAGGACGCATATCAAAGATAGCTTCTACTTTTTTAGCGATTTCACCGTTTGTTAAGTTTACTTTAGAAGTTCCGTAAGTATCAATAAAAATACCCATTGGTTCTGCAACTCCAATTGCGTAAGAAACCTGTACTAAGATTTCGTCAGCAACTCCTGCAGCAACTAAGTTTTTAGCGATATGACGTGTTGCGTAAGCAGCACTTCTGTCTACTTTACTTGGATCTTTTCCAGAGAAAGCACCACCACCGTGAGCTCCTTTTCCACCGTAAGTATCAACGATAATTTTTCTTCCTGTTAAACCAGTATCTCCGTGAGGTCCTCCAATAACGAATTTTCCTGTTGGGTTAATATGGTAGTTGATTTTATCATTAAATAAATGAGCGTGAGCTGGATTTTTAGCGATAATTCTTGGAATAAGGATTTCGATAATATCTTTTTTGATTTTAGCTAACATTGTAGCTTCTTCGTCAAAATCATCGTGCTGTGTTGAGATTACAATAGCATCAATACGAGTTGGTTTGTTATCGTCGCTATATTCTAAAGTTACCTGAGATTTTGCATCTGGACGTAAATAAGTAATTTCTTTGTTTTCACGTCTTAAGATGGCTAGCTCTTGTAATAATTTATGAGATAAATCAAGTGCCAATGGCATATAGTTTTCAGTTTCGTTAGTTGCGTAACCAAACATCATTCCCTGGTCACCTGCACCTTGCTCTTCTGGCTTAGCTCTGTCAACACCCTGATTAATATCAGCTGATTGCTCGTGAATTGCTGATAAAATTCCACAAGAATTTGCTTCAAACATATACTCGCTTTTAGTGTAACCGATTTTACGGATTACTTCGCGGGCAATTTGCTGCACATCAAGATAGGTATTCGATTTTACTTCACCTGCTAAAATTACCTGACCTGTTGTAACAAGTGTTTCACAAGCTACTTTCGAATCAGCGTCAAATGCCAAAAAGTTATCAATTAATGCATCCGAAATTTGATCTGCAACTTTGTCTGGGTGCCCTTCACTAACAGATTCTGACGTAAATAAATAAGCCATAATAATTTATTAAATTAAAATTAAGCGAGGAGAAATAATTGCTGAAAAGGCTAAAGGAGAATTCCTGCTTTAGCATTTTTTAATACTGAAATCAAATCTTCAGCATTCATAATGAACCATTTCATTATGAAGAGGTTGCAATCAGTTCAAATTTTTCCTCTGTATTCGCGTGCAAAGGTATGAAACCATTTTGATTTGCAAATTAAAGTTCAACTTTTTTTATTTTTATAAGCAGAAATTTAACAGAAGCATACTAAATAGATAGGGTAATAGAAATTAAATTGCTTTTTGTTTGGTCGATTAAAAAATAGTTCGCACATTTGCCTCATCAATAAAAGAAAAAATGAAATTAACAATTTGCAATATGTCTTGTATGATGCCGGAGCCTTCCGCAGAGACGCTATTGTAGTATACTTTCAATCCTATATATAGAACCTCTGCATAACTGCAGAGGTTTTTTTTTGTTTGAAAGTGAAATGAAAATCAAAATTTATTGCCTCTAATTGATCGATATTACTGAGATGATAAAATTTTAATGTTAAATATCAATATTTGATTTGGTGGTTCGAAAAATACTTATTACATTTACTCTATCGAATTAGTCGAGTTTAAAAAAAAGAAATTAATTTTAAATTAAATGAAAATGAAAACAATAGCAAGAACAAATATGATGTGTTGTAGTATGATGCAAATGTGCATCCAACCTTGCTGTTGCCAAAAGTAAAAGATACAATCTTTGTTATAGTTAAACTATAAGCCCTTTTGGTCGCCATCCGGAAGGGCTTTTTTCATTTCAACATTTTAAATTTTAAATCATGAACACATTAGATATAAATACAATCGCATTTCAGTACTTATTGAGAACGGATTCTCAAAAAAATAATAATAAATCTGAAGAGCCAGCAAATGAAGCCATAAAGTATGATCCTGCACAATATATAAAAGGTCAGAAATCTTTATTGTTTCACATGTATAATCTTGAAGAAGAAGATCTATACGTTTAAACAATATCAATTACAATATCAATATATCGTATTAACAATATTTAAAATTAAGAAATTATGAGTACACAAAAATTTGCAACAAACGCACTACATGCAGGACACGACGTAACAAAAAACGGAAGCACCAGAGCGGTTCCAATTTATCAAACATCATCGTATGTTTTTAATAGTGCAGATCACGCCGCGAATTTATTTGGTCTTGCCGAAGCCGGGTTTATCTACACACGATTAAATAATCCAACAAATGATGTTTTAGAACAACGGCTTGCAGCGCTTGAAGGCGGACTTGCAGCTGTTGTTACGGCATCTGGAGCATCAGCTATAGCAACAACTTTCCTGACCTTGCTAAAAGCAGGAGATCATATCGTGGCTTCGAATAGTTTATATGGAGGAACTTACAATCTATTGAAAGTAACTCTGCCAAGATTAGGAATTACAACCACTTTTGTAGATCCTTCAAAACCGGAGAATTTTACGAAAGCAGCAAAAGAAAATACGAGAGCTTTCTTCGTTGAATCTTTAGGGAATCCAAAATTAGATGTTTTGGATCTGAAGGGAATTTCGGTGGAAGCCAAAAACTTCAAAGTACCTTTTATTGTAGATAATACGGTAGCCACTTCTTATTTACTAAAACCAATTGAGCACGGAGCCAACATCGTTATCCATTCCTTGACGAAATATATTGCCGGAAACGGAACTTCATTAGGAGGAGCCATTATCGATGCCGGAAATTTTGACTGGTCTAACGGAAAATTCCCGGAATTTACAGAGCCATCTGCTGGATATCACGGATTAGTCTATCATGAAGCTTTGGGAAATGCTGCCTTTATTGCAAAAGCCAGAATTGAAGGTTTGCGTGATTTTGGTGCCGCTTTGAGTCCGTTTAATGCTTTTCAAATCATTCAGGGATTAGAAACATTGCCAATCCGAATCAAAAAACACAGCGAAAATGCTTTGGCTTTAGCTGAATGGTTAGAGAAACAGGAAGAAGTAGTTTGGGTGAATTATCCAGGTTTGAAATCGAATAAATATTATGATTTAGCACAGGAATATCTGCCGGAAGGGCAAAGTGGAATCATCACTTTTGGATTAAAAGGTGGTTTTGAAGCGGCTAAAAAAGTGGTGGATCAAACTAAATTGTTCTCGCTTTTGGCAAACATTGGTGATACAAAATCATTAATTATTCATCCTGCAAGTACAACCCACCAACAATTATCTGATGATGAACAGTTAGAAACAGGAGTCTCAAAAGATTTGATCCGACTTTCTGTTGGAATTGAAGATATAGAAGATCTTATTGCTGATCTGCAAACCGTTTTCGAAAGCGTTACGCAATCACAATATAGCATCAATAAGAATTAGGTTTTTTTGTTTTTTGTTTGAAAAATTGCCTTTAGCGATGTGGTGTTGCTAGAGGTGATTTTTTATAAAAAGAAATTCAACATAAATTTTCACCATATAAGTCATGTAGAGACGCGCTTTAGCGCGTCTAAATAGTAGCGACACACAGCAGCACGTCTAAATACAATACAGGTTTAGTAGCGACACAGCAGCACGTCTAAAATTATAGACATTGATAAATTAAATGGACTTTACCACTTATATGGTTCAAAATTAACCCCAATAAATAAAAATTATGTCAAAGCTTAAAATAAATATCATCCTTTTTGGAATTGGAAATATCGGAAGCACTTTGATTAATCAGATTATTGAAAGCCAGGAATTTTTTCTTCAAAGTAAAAATATTGATTTTCATTTTCCGATTATCACCAATTCTACAGTTGCCTTTTTTGAGAAAGAAGGAGTTGGATATGCCTGGGAAACCAATTTTAGAGAATTGGCTGTTCCTTTTAAAATAGAAGATATTGTAGAATTTGCTAAAGAAAATGAATTCGAGAATCTGATTGCGGTTGATGCAACGGCTAGCGATGAATTGATAGGGCACTATAATACATTGATTCAGAATGGATTTAATATTGTAGCGGTAAATAAAAAAGCCAATACATTGCCAATTGATCTTTATAAAGAAATTAGGGAGAATCTTAAAAAACACGACAAAGAGTTTTTGTATGAAACCTCAGTTGATACTGGTTTTCCGGTTTTACAAACTTTAAGGGACTTGTATTATTCAGGAGAGAAAATCACAAAAATCAGAGGTGTTTTTTCAGACAATCTGAGTTATGTATTTAATCGGTTTTCTACCGAAGAAAATTCTTTTTCATCAATCCTAAAAGATGCGAGTTTGTTAGGATTAATGCGTTCTACTTTTAGGGAAGATTTATCCGGAAATGACACGGCCAGAAAATTGCTGATTTTGACAAGAGAAATTGGGAAGGATTTCGATTTTACAGATATAAAAATCAATTCTCTTATTAAGGAGGAGCATTTAGAGAAAAACGGAATCCTTGATAAAGAAGCAGTCGACAGATCATTTAAAATTGCCAAAATTACCCAGGCTGACAATTATGTTTTAAGATATGTAGGAGAATTTGATGTAGAACGAAATTTATTAGAAGTTAAATTAATTTCGGAACCCATTACATCTGCAATTGGTCAATTAAAAGGTTCTGATGCTATTTTCGAAATTTATACGCAATCGTATGCTAATGTCCCAATTGTTATTCAAGGCGCGTCTCCTTGTAAACAAGCTATTTCTAGAGGAATTATTACAGATATTTTAAAAGTGGCAGAAAAAATTAAAAACAAAGAAGCAGTCTGGCTTTAAAAACTAAAGTCGGAATGACTTTGTGAAGTTCTTTGATAAACTGATTTGTGGAGATACTGTAAGTAAAAATGAGTTTTTGTAAGTTTTTTACCTTTGTTTTATTAAGCGAAAGTTTTGTAAGATGTTTTATAGCCTAAAAAAGTAGTTTTTTGTCGGATTTTCGTATTAATTTATTGTTTTTTATTTGTTTAATTAAAATAATATTTGCATATTTGTTAAACCCAAAAGCTACTGAATCAATGAACTTAAATGTCTATAAAATGTTTTGCGCCATTTCGGTTAATACCGTTGGGAAGTCTTTTGCTTAAATTGTAAGAAAACAACAATATTATATGCAAAGCCTCCCAATAATTTTAGGAGGCTTTTTAATTTTATAACAAAATGCAAGAATTTAAATTAATAAATAAATCACAGATGAATAAATCCCTACAGATGAACAAGATGTTCACTGTCGCATTTATTTGCGTACGCGTCTGTTGATTCCAAAAGAATATATGAGTTTAAAAACTTAAACCCTTTTGGCATCTAAACCAAAAGGGTTTTTTTATTTCATCCAGCTGGCTTAACATTAAAATAAACGAATAATAAAGATAAATACACAAACTAAACTAAACTTAAATATCATGAGCACATTAAACTACTTATCAAGAACATTTTCAACATTGAAAAACAGGACAAAAAAAAATAATCCTCCGCCAAAAAATGAATTGATCCATCCAAGATTCGGAATAACAGAAACGGATCAAAAAGCAGATAAAAAAGAACCAAACTCTTTATTGTTTTTGATGTATTCAAAAGAAAATGAAACGCTTTTTATCTAAATCGAAAAGTATCATAAAATAGGTGAATACCTGCTTAATTTTACTGGACTTTTAGTTCGGTAAATTTTTGCGTATACTAGTTTTAGTTTGAATTATATTTATGAAATTGAGGAATCAGTTTCGATAAAATTTGTTTGTTTGAGAAAATAGTAGTTAATTTGCACCTTTAAGTTCAAAAACGTATTGAAATGTTATAAAGAAAGGACGAGGGATTAGACCCGATGAATCCTTAGCAACCCTTCGGTAAAGCGAAGAAGGTGCTGCATTCTACCACGCCCAAACGTGGAAAGATAACAACAAGAATTTTTCTAGTTTCACTCTAGACTTTTCTTTCTAATATTTCCAGATACAAATCAATAATACAACAGATTTGAAATTGGAAAATATACCAAACCCCATTATAATTCAGGATTTCATCACAGAGAGTGGTGCATCATATCCGTCATTACCCTTAAGTTTTACACTTTCTGGCTTACCATTGCATACTGCGCCTATTGTTTTGGTCAATCATGCTTTGACCGGAAATGCACAGGTAACGGGTGAAAATGGTTGGTGGAACGATTTAATTGGAGACGAAAAAACAATTGATACCAACAAATATACTGTTTTGGCATTTAACGTTCCGGGAAACGGAAATGATTCTTTCATAATTGAAAACTATCAGGATTTTACCACCAGAGATATTGCCAGAATATTTATAAAAGGAATAAAATCTTTAAAAATTGAACAGGTTTTTGCAATAATTGGAGGTTCTGTTGGTGGCGGAATTGCCTGGGAAATCCTGGCTTTAGAACCAAATATTACCGAAAATTTAATTCCGATTGCAACCGACTGGAAATCGACCGACTGGATGATTGCTAATTGCTATCTCCAGGAACAAATTCTGAATAATTCATCAAAACCAATTGAAGATGCCAGAATTCATGCCATGTTGTGTTATCGTTCTCCAGAATCATTCAAAGAAAAATTTAAGCGTACGATTAATCAGGATCTTTTAATTTTTAACATAGAAAGCTGGTTGGCGCATCACGGCAAAAAGCTACAGCAACGTTATCAGTTATCATCTTACAAATTGATGAACCAGTTGCTCAAAACAATAGACATTACTCGAAATAGTGCTGATTTCGAAGCTTTAATATCAAAAACAACTGCGTCGATTCATATTATCGGAATCAATTCGGATTTGTTTTTTACACCAAAAGAAAACCTGGAAACTTTTCAGGAGTTGAAGAAGTTTAAAGACAATGTTTTTTACAGCGAAATAGATTCGGTTCACGGACATGACGCTTTTTTAATCGAGTACAAACAATTAGATCATTTACTTGCCGATATTTTTAAGGCAGAAACAATAGAAAAATAAAATGAAAATATTAAAATTTGGAGGTAAATCGTTATCAAACGGAGAAGGACTAAACAAAGTAGTTTCAATCATTTCTGATAAAGTAAATCAAGGAGAAAAAATTGCCGTTGTAGTTTCGGCCCGAGGAAATGCTACAGATGAATTAGAAGATATTTTAAGAATTGCAGCAAAAAACGGAAACTACAAACCTTTGTTAGAAAGTTTTAAAGCGTATCAAACTTCAGATTATCCGCAAGTCGATTTATCAGAAGAGTTTAATATTTTAGATAAACTTTTTGAAGGCGTAAGTCTAATTGGCGATTACAGCAACAAAATTAAAGATCAGATTTTGTCTAAAGGAGAATTGCTTTCGGCTAAATTATTGACTTCAATTTTAGTGGGAAAGGGAATTCCGGCAAATTTTGTTGATACCAGAGAATTGCTTAAAACCGATTCTAAATTTGGAGATGCCCAGCCTTTAGAGCAGCTTTCTAAGAAAAACGTAATCAATTATTTCAAGCTTCATAACGGTTCAACAGTAAATATTGTTACAGGTTTCATCGGATCAAACAACAACAACGACACAACCACTTTAGGAAGAAACGGAAGTAATTACACAGCATCATTAATTGCAAACTATTTAGATGCCGAAGAATTACAAAACTTTACACACGTTGACGGAATTTATACGGCAAATCCAGATTTAGTTGCGGATGCCAAAAAAATCGAATATTTGTCTTTTAATGAAGCAAATGAGCTGGCTAATTTTGGAGCAACAATTCTTCATGCAAAAACCATTATTCCATTATTGGAAAAAAATATACCGCTTCGTATTTTAAATACTTTCAATCATGAAAATCGTGGAACTTTAATTACTTCAGATTCTGCTAAAGAAGGAATTAAAACTTTATCAGTTTTAGAAAATGTCTCTTTAGTAAATCTTGAAGGACGTGGTTTGCTTGGAAAAGCCGGAGTTGATGCCCGAATTTTCAAAGTGATGGGTGATCATAATATCAGTGTAAGTATCATTTCGCAAGGTTCTTCAGAAAGAGGAATTGGGCTTGTTGTGGCAACTGAAAAAGCAACAACAGCAATGGTCGAATTAGAAAAAGAGTTTGAAAACGACTTTTATTCTAAAGATGTAAATCAAATTACGGTGACAGACAATGTTTCTGTAATTTCGATTATTGGCCAGGATTTAAGCACTTTCCACAAACCTTACACCGCTTTAATCAGAAATAAAATTGTTCCGATATTATTCAATAACACGGTTACGGGTAAAAATGTGAGTTTAGTTGTTAAAAAAGAAGAACTAAACAAAGCCTTGAACGTAATTCACGGAGAGATTTTTGGAGTTTCTAAAAAAATCAACATTGCTATTTTTGGACACGGATTAGTTGGCGGAACTTTAATCAACCAGATTTTAGAATCGGCTTCAGCTATTGAAAAACGTAAAGGCGTCAAGTTAAATGTTTTTGCAATTGCGAATTCTAAAAAACTGCTGTTAAATAAAAATGGAGTAGCCTCAGACTGGAAAAATGATATTGCCAGTAAAGGTGAAGGATATACGATAAAAGATATTATCGATTACGCAAATGAATATCATTTAGAGAATTTAATTGCGATCGACAATACCGCAAGTGCGACTTTCGTAGAAAACTATATTCCGCTTGTAGAAAGTAGTTTCGATTTGATTTCTTCGAATAAAGTAGCTAATACATTGAGTTATGGTTTTTATAAAGAACTAAGAAAAGCTTTGGAAGATAACCAAAAGAATTATTTATACGAAACCAATGTTGGTGCTGGATTACCATTAATTGATACTATAAAATTATTGCATCTTTCAGGAGAAAATATTACTAAAATAAAAGGTGTTTTTTCTGGAACTTTGAGTTATTTATTCAATAATTTCTCAGCAAAAGAAGTTCCGTTTAGCGAAATTTTGAAAGAAGCAATTGACAACGGATATACAGAACCAGATCCGCGTGAGGATTTATGCGGAAATGATGTGGGAAGAAAATTATTGATTTTAGCAAGAGAATTAGATTTACAGAATGAGTTTGAAGAGATCTCTATTCAGAATTTAATTCCGGAGCATTTACGTGATGGGAATGTGTCTGATTTCTTAACGAAACTAAAAGAATTCGATCCAATTTACGAGAAAATAAAAGCCGATCAAAAGCCAAACCATGTATTAAGATACATTGGTGAGTTGTCTGGAGATTTACAGAATGATAAAGGAATTCTTGAAGTAAAATTAGTTTCTGTTCCTTCAGATACTGCTTTAGGCGGATTAAAAGGTTCTGATTCTTTCTTCGAAATCTATACAGAATCTTATGGAGATCGTCCAATCGTAATTCAGGGAGCTGGTGCAGGTTCTGCGGTAACAGCGAGAGGCGTTTTTGGTGATATTTTGAGATTGTCGGATAAAGGATAAAAAGTCTAGTTTGTCATTGCGAGGAACGAAGCAATCACATTTGCAAAATCAAGCTTTGTGTAATTGTTAGTGAGGTTGCTTCGTTCCTCGCAATGACAATAAACAAAAACAATAAAACAAAAAAAATGAAAGTAACCTTAAACAGAGTAAACGACGCGTTTCATTTCAAATTAAAAAATGAAAGAGGTCATGTAGTTGATGTTGATAGCAGAGCCGAATTTGGGGGAAGCGATTTAGGTGCAAGTCCAATGGAATTAGTATTGATGGGCGTTGCGGGATGCAGTGCTATCGATATGATTTCGATTCTAAAGAAACAACGTCAGGAAATAACATCCTTTAATGCTGAGGTAGAAGGCGAGCGTGTTCAAATTGAAGAAGCAAAACCTTTTAAGGAAATCAATGTGGTTTTCTATTTAGAAGGCGATATCAATCCTGAAAAAGCACAAAGAGCAGCACAACTTTCTTTTGAGAAATATTGCTCAGTTGCCAAAACCGTAGAGCCAACAGCTACAATTAAGTATAAAGTTGTTTTGAACAACGAAGCTTTATAGAATTTAAAATTAGAAAATTAGTCAATTAGAGAATTAGATAATTCTTAACTGATATTAAGTAATAAAAATTCGCATAAATCCTTAGTTATCTCTGAGTTTCTTTGCGAGTCTTTGTGAAATTATAAAAACAGGCGAATTAGTGCTAATCAGTGCAATTCGTGTTAAACAAAAAAATAATGAGCGATCAAGAATTTGGTTTTGAAACCCAGGCCATCCGTACACATTTAGAAAAAACACAATTTCAGGAACATTCAACTCCTTTGTATTTATCATCAAGTTTTGTATTTGAAGATGCAGAGGATATGAGAGCATCTTTTACAGAAGAAAAAGTACGTAATATCTACTCTCGTTTTAGCAACCCAAATACAACAGAATTTGTTGACAAAGTTTGCGCGATGGAAGGTGCTGAAGCTGGTTATGCTTTTGCAACCGGAATGGCGGCCATATATTCGACTTTTGCCGGATTGTTAGAATCAGGAGATCATATTGTTTCTGCGGGAAGCGTCTTTGGATCGACGCACGCTTTATTCATGACCTATTTTCCAAAATGGAAAATCGAAACTTCTTATTTTGATATAAATCAGCCGGAAACTATTGAAAGTTTTATTAAGCCAAATACTAAAATTTTATACGCTGAAACGCCTACAAATCCAGGTGTCGATGTAGTTGATTTAGAATTGTTGGGTCAAATTGCAAAAAAGCACAATTTGATTTTAATAATTGATAACTGTTTCGCTACGCCATACATTCAGCAGCCTATTAAATATGGCGCACATATCGTAATTCATTCGGCTACAAAATTAATAGACGGACAAGGTCGCGTTTTAGGTGGAGTTGCAGTTGGAGATGCTGAATTAATTCGTAAAATTTATTTGTTTTCAAGAAATACAGGACCGGCAATGTCTCCTTTTAATGCTTGGGTTTTATCAAAAAGTTTAGAGACTTTGGCTGTTCGCGTTGACAGACATTGTGAAAATGCTTTAAAAGTGGCTGAGTTTTTAGAAAATCATCCTAGTGTTGCGAGTATAAAATATCCGTTTTTAAAATCACACCCAAAATATGAAATCGCCAAAAAGCAAATGCTTTTAGGCGGTAACATTATTGCAATTGAAATTAAAGGCGGCCTTGAAGCAGGAAGAAAATTTTTGGACAAAATCAAATTATGTTCACTTTCGGCAAATATTGGAGATGTAAAAACAATTGTAACACATCCGGCCTCAACAACACACAGTAAATTGTCTGTTGAAGAAAAGTTAGCAGTTGGGATTACAGAAGGTTTAGTACGTGTTTCGGTAGGTTTAGAAACGGTAAAAGATATTATTGCCGATTTAGATCAGGCGCTTTCTTAAATAAATTTTAGAGTTTAGACTATAGATTTTAGATTATTATAACAACGATTTTTAACTGTAAATTAAATGCAGTTAGAAATCGTTTTTTTATTTTAGATTTGTTTTATCGATGTTAATTTTTATTATCAGAAAATTTATAAGTATAAATCAACTATGATCTGAATTTAATTGGTAATAACGAATTAAATTGATGGGTTAGGTAGAATATAAATTTGATTCTGTTATTTTTCTCATAGAAAAAGTCTATTTTTGTTGCAGAAAAACATGTAAGATGTTTGATTTCAATCAGAAATCTAAAATCTGCAATCTAAAATATTTAAAAAGTGCTTTCAAAGAAAACAAAATACGGAATTAAAGCTTTAACTTATTTGGCCAGACGTGAAAATAATGAGCCTGTACAAATTGCTGAAATTGCCAAAAGCGAGCATATTTCGATTAAATTTCTGGAAAGTATTTTATTGTTACTTAGAAACTCTGGTTTTCTTGGAGCAAAAAAAGGAAAAGGCGGCGGCTATTATCTGATTAAAGATCCAAAAGATATCAGCATGGCTAAAGTCTATCGCATCCTTGAAGGACCAATAGCATTGCTTCCTTGCGCCAGTCATAATTTTTATGAAAAATGTGATGACTGCGACGATGAGTCAACCTGTGCTGCCAGACGTTTAATGACTGAAGTTCGTGATAATACACTTAAAATACTTGAAAGTAATTCTTTGGCGGATATTGCTTTTTAATCAATTCTATTTTTAATCAAAATAAAAAAGAAAGACCATTTCAATATTTTTTGAAATGGTCTTTCTTTTTATAAATAATATTGTTTGTCTAAAAAACTAATTTATATCCGGCCAGGAAAAGCATTATGGCGATTGCATTTCTCAGAAATAGATCGGGTACTTTTCCGCTTAACATACTTCCCATAAAAATTCCGGGAAGTGATCCCATTAATAATTGGCCTAATAATCCTAAATCTAAATTTCCCATTGAGGCATGTCCAATTCCCGCTACAAGAGTTAATGGGACAGCGTGAGCAATCTCAGTTCCAACCAAACGTGGTGTTGGTAAAAGCGGATAAAGAAAAAATAAAGTTACAGTTCCTAATGCTCCGGCGCCAATAGAAGTAAGTGTTACCGTTGCTCCTAGTAAAACGCCAATTCCAATAGTTAGCATATTTTGGGTATGGCTTTCGCTATGAAATTTATCTCCGGCATGTTTTTGAGAAAATACTAATAGTTTCTTTTTAAATAAAATAGCTATTGATGTAAAAAGAAGTGCCCAGCCTAAACTGTATTTGATCACAGCATTTATCGTAGAAATATCGGTTTTAATGCTATGTAAAATCCATAAGGTAAGTAAAGCTGCAGGAACGCTCCCTAAAGTAAGCCAGCCCGTGATCTGCCAATTGATATTGCTTTTTTTATGATGCACAAATACACCGCCCATTTTGGTAAATGCGGCGTATAATAAATCGGTACCAACGGCTGTTGTTGGAGGTATGCCAAAATATAATAATATAGGAGTCATTAATGAACCACCGCCAACACCTGTCAACCCCACAACAAAACCAACGAGTAAACCCGCAATAACAAGACCGATTTGAAAATCCATATTAAAAATTTGCCGTAAAAATAACAACAATTTTACAATTATCCTATGGAATTGATAGACTTTAAAATGCTATATTTGTAAACGAATATCATTAATAGTGTATTTGGTTGTAATACAGTGTAATATGGATTTTTAGGTTAAGAAGTTATTTTACAAATTGCAAAAAAAAGCTTGTTGCTTAACGTAAAGAGAATTAGAGCAGTAAAAAAATTAAATAAAGTTTTGATATTTAGAAATAAGTATTAATTTTGCATAGTAATCTATTAACCCGATAGGGTAATAGATTTTGCAACAAAGCCAAGCCTTGAGTATGGAAAAAGAATTGAAAATGAATAGTTATGAAGTTAGATCTGAAGGATCCGTAAAAGAAAAGTTATGGATTTTAATTCCTATTGTTTTATTAGTGGGTTTATTATCTACACTGATATACAATCATCACGCAGAGTTTTCAGTAGATGGACTAATTGCAGGATTTAATCAAGAGTTTTTAATATTTTTTGCTATCGGAGTTTTTGCTCAATTGGTGGATGGGACATTAGGAATGGGTTATGGAGCAACTTCGACGTCATTTTTGTTAGCTTATGGAGTTCCGCCGGTTGTCAGTAGTACAGGAGTTCATGTTGCAGAAATGTTTACAACCGGAGCGTCGGCAATTTCACATCATAAATTCGGAAACATCAATAAAAAGTTAGTAAAACATTTGTTGATTCCGGGTGTTTTGGGTTCTATTACAGGGGCTTATTTATTGTCTGATGTAATTAACGGAGATGTTATAAAACCGTTCATTGCTGTATATATGATTGTTTTGGCAATCATCATTATCAGAAAAGCATTAGCCAAAAGCATCGCTAAAAAGAAAACTAAAAAATTAGGATATTTAGCGACTTTTGGAGGATTTATGGATGCGGTTGGCGGTGGAGGCTGGGGACCAATTGTAACTTCTACATTGTTAGGAAGAGGAAGAAATCCAAGATATACGATAGGTTCTGTAAATGCTGCAGAATTTGCAATTTCATTTGCAAGCGGAATTACCTTCATGCTTTTTGGAGGAATCCATGGCTGGCAGGTAATTATAGGTTTGATTTTAGGAGGCGTAATTGCGGCACCACTGGGAGCGTATCTGGTAAATAAAATCAAAAGAAAACCAATGATGATTGCAGTTGGAATTTTAATAATACTATTGAGTTTAAAAACATTATCTAAATTATTGTAAGCAGTTTTTAGAAAGGAAAAGAGAATATGAGCGCGACAGTTATACAGACATTATTAGATAAAACGAAAGATTTTTCGCTTGATGAGACTTTAGTTTTTTTAGCTAAAGAATATCCGGGGAAAGTAATTTTTTCGACTTCTTTTGGTCAGGAAGATCAGGTAATTACAGATTTCATTGCAAAAAGCAATACTGACATTACCGTTTTTACTTTAGATACCGGAAGATTGTTTCAGGAAACGTATGATGTTTTTCATAAGACATTAAAAAAGTACAAAAAACCAATTGAGGTTTATTTTCCGGAAGCAACAGCAGTAGAAAATTTATTAAAAGAAAAAGGTCCGAATAGTTTTTATGATTCGGTTGAGAATAGAAAAGAATGTTGTTTCATCCGAAAAGTAGTTCCATTAAGGAAAGCCTTGGCAGGAAATTCAGTTTGGATAACAGGTTTAAGAGCGGAACAATCTGAAAACAGACAAGATTTAAATTTATTTGAATACGACGGAGGTTTTGAAATCATCAAATTTAATCCATTATTAAAATGGTCTTTAGAAGAAGTTGAAACCTATTTATCAGAAAACAATGTTCCTCAAAATGCTTTACATAAACAAGGTTTCGTAAGTATAGGATGTGCACCTTGTACGAGAGCGATTTTCCCTGGTGAAGATATCAGAGCCGGAAGATGGTGGTGGGAATCAAGTCATAAAGAATGTGGATTGCACAGCGCTAAAAAAGAATAGAGAGAATAGAACAAAAGAGAATAGAGGCAAGAGCAAAGAAGCAAGAGAGTAGAATCAAGAGAATAGAATAAAACAATAGTTGAGAATTTTAGAGTCACCACAAACTTGAAACCTGAAATTTGAAACTTGAAACAAAAAAACACAATGAGTTCAGTATTAAAAACAAACGCTTTAGAGAGTGAAGCAATATACATTTTCAGAGAAGTAATTTCACAGTTTGATAAACCGGTTTTACTTTTCTCTGGAGGAAAAGATTCTATAACATTAGTGCGTTTGGCGCAAAAAGCCTTTTTCCCTGCAAAAATTCCGTTTCCTCTATTGCACGTTGATACGGGACATAATTTTCCTGAGACAATTGCTTTCAGAGATAAATTGGTTGAAGAATTAGGATTAGAGTTAATCGTTCGTAATGTTCAGGATGCTATTGATGAAGGAAAAGTGGTTGAAGAAACTGGAAAATACTCTAGTAGAAACAGTTTACAGACGATCACGCTTTTAGATGCAATTGAAGAATTTAAATTTGATGCTTGTATTGGTGGTGCACGTCGTGATGAAGAAAAAGCAAGAGCTAAAGAACGTATTTTTTCTGTACGTGACGATTTTGGTCAATGGGATGAAAAAAATCAACGTCCGGAATTGTTTGATATTTTGAATGGAAAAATAGAAAATGGTCAAAACGTTCGTGTTTTCCCAATTTCAAACTGGACAGAATTAGATGTTTGGAGTTATATCGAAAAAGAACACATCGAGATTCCATCAATCTATTTTTCACATAAAAGAAAAGTTTTTTTGAGAGACGGTTTAATCTGGTCGCATTCTCCTTTTGTGTATCAGGAAGAAGACGAACAAATCGAAGAACGAATTGTTCGCTTCAGAACCGTTGGAGATATGAGTTGTACAGCCGCTGTTGAATCTTACGCAGCAACAATTCAGGAAGTTGTTGGGGAAATTAGAACTTCAACTATTTCTGAAAGAGGAGCCAGAATCGATGACAAACGTTCTGAAGCTGCAATGGAGAAAAGAAAACAACAAGGGTACTTTTAATTAATTATTAATTGTGAATTGTAAATTATTAATGCAATTCAGAACGTAATTAAAGTCAAAATCAGAAAAACAAAAACATACAGTTTTAAATTTTAGTTCAAAGGGAAGAAACCTGAAACTTGAAACAAAAATTTAAACTTGAAACAAAAATATTAGAATGGAAGTTTTAAAAATAGCAACAGCAGGAAGTGTAGATGACGGAAAAAGTACTTTGATTGGAAGATTATTGTACGATACAAAATCATTGACTACAGATAAAATTGAAGCAATCGAAAAAAGCAGTAAACAAAAAGGTTACGATTATTTGGATTTCTCTTTGGCAACTGACGGATTAGTAGCAGAAAGAGAGCAAGGAATTACAATTGACGTAGCGCATATTTATTTTTCGACTGCAAAGAAAAGTTACATTATTGCTGATACTCCGGGTCACGTAGAATATACAAGAAACATGGTTACAGGAGCTTCGACTTCTCAGGTTTCTATCATTTTAATTGATGCCAGAAAAGGCGTAATTGAGCAAACGTACCGTCACTTTTTTATCAATAATTTATTGAGAGTAAAAGAGGTAATTGTTGCGATTAATAAAATGGATTTAGTTGATTATTCTGAAGAAGTTTACAACAAAATCAAAGCTGATTTTCAGGCATTAAATGCTAAAAGTACTTTCAAAGAGCAAAACGTAAGTTACATTCCGTTAAGCGCTATCAACGGTGGAAACGTAGTGGATCAATCAAAAGATATGCCTTGGTACACAGGTCAAACTGTATTGGAACATTTAGAAGGATTGCATTCTTCAGATGTTTTTGAAGCAGGAAAAGCACGTTTCCCAGTTCAGACTGTGATTCGTCCAAAAACAGAAGAATACCACGATTTTAGAGGTTACGCTGGAAAATTATACGGAAACTCTATTAAAGTTGGAGATGCGGTAACCGTTCTTCCTTCTTTAACCGAATCAAAAGTGACTAAAATTCACTTTTTCGATAAAACATTTGATGAAGCTGTTGCAGGTTCTTCTATCACAATCGAATTAGAAAATGATATCAATGTTACAAGAGGCGATATGATTGTAAAATCATCAGAACTTCCAAAAATTGAGAAAGAAATCACAACAACTGTTTGTTGGATGGATAGCAAAAAACTGGTTGCCGGTACAAAATATATCGTTCAACACAATACAAATTCAGTTTTAGCAAAAGTTGAAAGTATAAAAAATACAATCTCAACTGACTATTCAGGAACCAAGGAAGCATCGCAATTAGCGATCAACGAAATTGGAGAAGTAACCATCAAATTAAGCAAGCCTTTATATTTTGATGCCTATAACGATAACAAATCAAACGGAGCATTCATCTTAATTGATACAGCAACGAACACAACAGCAGGAGTAGGATTTATCAGGTAAACCTGCTATAAGCTTTAAGCTATAGGCTTTAGGCTAAAAAAAAACAGATCAGGTATTTAGGGAAGCTTAAAGCTTACTGCCTAAAGCCTAAAGCAAGAATGTAAAAAAGCTTATAGCCTAAAGCTTAAAGCCTAAAGCGTAAAAAGAAATGGAAAGTTTTAGAACAGAAATAGAAAATCCGATAGTTCAAAAAGAGATTATCGATTTAGAAAAAAAGATTCATTTATTCCGTGGAGGAAAAATTGATGATGAGCGTTTTCGTAGTCTTCGTTTAGCGCGCGGAATTTACGGGCAACGTCAGGAAGGCGTTCAAATGATTCGTATTAAATTGCCTTACGGTAAAGTTACCAGCGAGCAATTGGTGCGTATCACTAAAGTTTCTGATGAATATTCTACAGGACGTTTGCACATTACAACGCGTCAGGATATCCAGATTCACTATGTGAGTTTGGACAGAACTCCGGAACTTTGGGCAAATTTGGCTAAAGACGATGTTACGTTACGTGAAGCTTGTGGAAACACCGTTAGAAATATTACAGGAAGCGAATTAGCGGGTGTAGATGTAAACGAACCATTTGATGTTTCGCCTTACGCACACGCTTTATTTCAATATTTATTAAGAAACCCAATTTGTCAGGAAATGGGACGTAAATTCAAAATTTCGTTCTCTTCTTCAGACGAAGATACAGCTTTGAGTTATTTACACGATTTAGGGTTTATTCCAAAAATTGTCGACGGACAACGCGGATTCAAAATCATGTTTGGTGGAGGTTTAGGATCTCAGCCAGCACATGCTGAATTGCTTTCAGAATTCGTTCCGGCAAATCAAATCATCCCGACAGCAGAAGGAATCATCCGTATTTTTGACCGATATGGTGAGCGTGCAAAAAGAATGAAAGCGCGTATGAAATTCTTGATCAAAGAAATGGGAAGAGATGTTTTCCTTGATTTGGTTGAAAAAGAGAAAAAAGCAATCGCTTTTGAAACATACGAAATTGATACAACCGCTTTTGACGGACCAATTGCAGAACCTTTATTAGAGGTTCCGAAAGTTATAATTGAAGATACCAAAGCTTATGAAGCCTGGAAAAATTCAAATGTGATTGCGCAAAAACAAGAGGGTTATTATGCGATTGGAATTAAAGTTTTATTAGGAGATTTTTATACTGATAAAGCCAGATTATTAGCCGCTTTAATTAAAAATTACGCAGCAAATGAATTACGTTTTTCATTGCGTCAAAATATTGTAATACGTCACGTAAAAGAAGAGAATCTTCCTTTCTTTTATCAGGAATTAGCCAAATTAGACTTTGTTCATTTAGGTTATAATTCTACTGTAGATATTACGGCATGTCCTGGTACTGATACTTGCAACTTGGGGATTGCAAGTAGTACCGGTATTGCAGAAGAACTGGAAAAAGTGATAAGTGCAGAATATCCTCAGTACTTAAACAACCGTGAAATTGAAATCAAAATTAGTGGTTGTATGAATGCTTGTGGACAACACAATATGTCAGCAATTGGTTTTCAGGGAATGTCAATAAATTCAGGAAAATTAGTAGCTCCGGCATTACAGGTTTTATTAGGAGGAGGAAGATTAGGAAATGGAGAAGGACGTTTTGCCGATAAAGTAATTAAAATTCCAAGCAGAAGAGGTCCAGATGCTTTACGTACGATCTTAAATGATTTTGATGCTAATGCAAACGGAGAAAAGTTCCTAAACTATTACGATCAAAAAGGAGAAAAATATTTCTATGAAATTTTGAAACCTTTCGCAGATGTAACCAATTTAACCGAAGCTGATTTTGTGGATTGGGGTAACGCCGATAACTATGTAAAAGCAGTTGGAGTTGGAGAATGTGCTGGCGTTGTGATCGATTTAGTAGCGACTTTATTATTAGAAGCCAAAGATAAATTGACTTTCGCACAAGAATCTTTTGACGAAGGAAAATGGTCAGACTCTATTTATCACGCTTATGCCGGATTTGTAAATGGAGCTAAAGCTTTATTACTTTCTGAAAATGAAAAAACAAACAATCACGCAGGAATTGTTGATTTGTTTGATAATGTTTTCATCGTAACAGGAAAAATCGAATTGGCAACATCATTCAAAGAATTAGTGTATCAAATCAATAAAAATGAGCCTTCAGAGGCTTTTGCAAAACAATACATTCAGGAAGGAATTGCATTTTTTGATACCATTGAAAAATATAGAGCTCAAGAATTAGCAAATGCTTAATATTAAACCAAAAGTAACTTTAGTCGGTGCAGGACCCGGCGATCCGGATTTGCTTACGCTGAAAGGCGCAAAAGCATTGGCTGAAGCGAATGTGGTTTTGTATGATGCATTGGCAAATGACGAAATATTAGCTTACGCACCCAAAAATGCAATTAGAATTTTTGTTGGGAAAAAAATTGGGAATCATGCATATACGCAAGATCAGATCAATCAACTAATTGTTGATAACGCACTGACTTACGGAAATGTGGTTCGGTTAAAAGGCGGTGATCCGTTTATTTTTGGGCGTGGAAGCGAAGAAATAGAATTTGTAGAAAGTTTCGGAATCGAGACCGTTGTCGTTCCTGGAATTTCTTCAGTTGTTGCCGTTCCCGCAAGTCTGGGAATTTCAATTACAAAAAGAGGCGTTTCAGAAAGTTTTTGGGCGATTACAGGCACAACTTCTGACAGAAAATTATCTGCAGATGTAGCTTTGGCCGCACAGTCATCAGCAACAGTGGTTATTGTGATGGGAATGCACAAATTGCCTCAAATTATTGATTTATTTCAAAAAGAAGACAAAGGAGATTTGCCTGTAGCGATCATTCAAAACGGAACAACTTCAGAAGAAAAAATAGGAGTTGGAACCGTAAATTCAATTTTAGAAATCGTAAAAGAGAAGCAACTGAGTTCGCCAGCGATTATTGTTCTTGGAGAAGTGGTGAGAGAAAGCAATAAATTAAAAGGCTTTTACGAAGAATTTCTATCAAAAGAAATCGTTCGATAAAATATAAATCATCTAATTTTGATTAGATGAAAATAAAATAAAATGGAACAGAATGAATTATATCCAATATTCCTAAAGCTTCACAATCTGAATGTGTTGATTGTGGGTGGAGGAAATGTCGGATTAGAGAAGCTTTCTTTTTTGCTAAAGTCAAGTCCAAATGCAAATGTTGAGGTCGTAGCACCCGACTTTCATTTAGAAATTAAAGTTTTAGCCGAAAATCATCCTTCAATTAAGTTGACGGAATCGAAGTTCAAAAAGAAAATGCTCAAAAAACGTCATATGGTAATCGCTTGTACTGATGATCTAAAAGTCAATAAAAAGGTATATGATTTATCCCGAAAGCGTTATTTGATTTGCAATATTGCCGATACGCCAGATTTATGTGATTATTATTTAGGCGGAATTGTAACAAAAGGAAATGTAAAAATCGCCATTTCGACCAACGGAAAATCGCCAACAACTGCTAAAAGATTACGCGAGTTTTTCGAAGAGGTAATTCCGGAAGATATCAACCAAATGGTAGAAAATCTAAACGAATACCGAAAGACATTAAAAGGCAATTTTGAAGATAAGGTTAAGAGAATGAACGAAATTACCGCTTCATTAAAAAATAAAGAGTAGAAATTACGCAAAGAAATCAATGATAAAAATCATTGGCAGTAGAATAAATTATTCGTTTCTTTGCATTATTAAGAATGATTATAAACAACAACCATAATGATTAAAACAGATATACTTATAATTGGAGCAGGGCCAACAGGTTTATTTGCCGTTTTCGAGGCAGGATTATTAAAATTAAAATGTCATATTTTAGATGCTTTACCACAAGCAGGAGGACAACTTTCAGAATTGTATCCAAAAAAGCCTATTTATGATATCCCTGGTTTCCCGGAAGTTTTAGCAGGAGATTTAATTGATAACTTACAAGAACAGATTAAGCAGTTTGAGCCAGGTTATACATTAGGAGAAAGAGCTGAAACAATCGACAAGCAAGAAGACGGAAGTTTCATTGTAACATCAAATAAAGGAACTAAATTTCACGCGCCGGTTATTGCTATCGCTGGAGGTTTAGGAAGTTTTGAGCCACGCAAGCCACTTATTGAAGATATCGAGTTTTACGAAGATAAAGGAGTTAAATACTTCATCAAAAATCCGGAAAAATTCAGAGACAAAAGAGTTGTAATTGCCGGAGGAGGAGATTCAGCTTTAGACTGGAGTATCTTTTTGGCAAATGTAGCTTCAGAAGTAACTTTGATTCACAGAAGAAATGAATTTAGAGGAGCTCTTGATTCTGTAGAAAAAGTACAGGAATTAAAAACATCTGGAAAAATTAAATTAATTACACCGGCAGAGGTAATCGGAATCAACGGTGCTGAGCATGTTGAATCGTTAGATATCGAAGAAAACGGAGCACACCGTAAAATCGAAACAGATTTCTTTATTCCACTTTTTGGATTAACACCAAAATTAGGTCCAATTGGAGACTGGGGATTAGAGATCGAGAAAAATGCGATTAAAGTAAACAATGCCTTAGATTACCAGACTAATATTCCGGGAATCTTCGCAATTGGAGATATAAACACTTACCCTGGAAAATTAAAATTAATCCTTTGCGGATTCCATGAAGCTACACTTATGTGTCAAGCTGCTTACGGAATCATCAATCCAGGTAAAAAATACGTTTTAAAATATACAACAGTTTCCGGAGTAGACGGTTTCGACGGAACACGTAAAGAAGCGCCAAAAGCGGTTGTGAAAGCGATAGTCTAAGTTACTAAGATTCTGAGACGCTAAGACTCTAAGATTTTATATAAAAAGCTCAAACTTTTAGTTTGAGCTTTTTATTTATATAACACATAGCCAATGGTTTCAACCACTGGAACGCAATGCATACACACATCGCATTACCGCAACATATAAACGCAACGTATAATCAATATACATGATCACAACACAAACGAATTATCACAATAAGTTCCCCGTGGTTAAAACCGCGGGCTATATTTGAAAAACAAAAGCCAAACTTTAGTCTTAGTATCTTAGCATCTCAGCACCTTAAAAAAAACCTTAGAACCTCAGAATCTTAGCCCCTCAGACCCTTTAAAAAAACATTTGCAAATCGCAAGGCTATTTCATACCTTTGCACCGTTCCTAAATTTATTGAAAGTTATCACGAAAGGCGGAGGGATAGACCCGATGAAACCTTAGCAACCCTTTATCATAAAGAAGGTGCTAAATTCTACTTTACACTAATTCATAGTATTAAAGATAGATAACACAAATACATAAAGTATTTCCTCAACTTTTCCTGACAACCTTACAATATTATTTTACTGAATTCACAGTTTAATGAGCGAATTATTGGCGCATTTATGCCAACATCGTTCCCGCTGTCCACAATATCCTTTTATCCGCCGCGGCGGATAAAAGGATATTTGCTCCCATCGGGGCTAATTGGCTGGGCAATAGTGAATTTTTGGAATCAATGTGAATCAAAACGCATATCCTAACAGGTTTTCAAAATGTTAGGTATGTTTTAAATAATAGAATAAAAAAGCTTTGCGCCTTAGTGCCTTAGCGGCAAAAGAATATGGCAATTACGATACAAGAAGCAATTAAAAAAAATATCCTAATCCTTGATGGAGCAATGGGAACAATGTTGCAACGCTATAATTTCTCTGAAGAAGATTTCAGAGGAGAGCGTTTCAAAGATTTCCCGCATCCGCTAAAAGGAAATAACGATTTACTATCCATAACACAACCACAAGCGATCCGCGATGTTCACGCTGCGTATTTTGATGCTGGCGCTGACATCGTAGAAACCAATACTTTTTCAGGAACTACGATCGGTATGGCCGACTATTTCCTGGAAGATTTGGTTTACGAATTAAACTACGAATCGGCTAAAATCGCCCGTCAGGTAGCTGATGAATTCACCGCTAAAAATCCAGAGAAACCTCGTTTTGTAGCTGGTTCAATCGGACCGACAAACAGAACGGCAAGTATGTCTCCAGACGTAAACGATCCGGGTTACAGAGCCGTAACTTTTGACGATTTGCGTATTGCTTACAAACAACAAGTGGAAGCCTTACTGGATGGCGGATGTGATTTACTTTTGGTAGAAACCATTTTCGATACGTTAAACGCAAAAGCAGCACTTTTTGCAATCGAAGAAGTAAAAGACGAACGCAATCGGGATATTCCAATCATGGTTTCAGGAACGATTACTGATGCTTCAGGAAGAACACTTTCAGGACAAACGGTTGAAGCGTTTTTGATTTCAGTATCACATATTCCGTTATTGAGTGTAGGTTTTAATTGCGCTCTTGGAGCCGATTTATTAAAACCGTATTTGAAAACATTGTCTCAGCATACACAGTTCAACGTTTCAGCACATCCAAACGCAGGTTTGCCAAACGCATTTGGACAATATGATGAAACACCTGAACAAACTCAGGCTTTAATCAAAGAATATTTGGATGACAATTTAATCAACATTATCGGTGGTTGTTGCGGAACAACTCCGGATCATATTCGATTGATTGCTGAAGTGGCAAAGGATTATAAGCCGAGAGTGGCGCCGGTATTGGTATAATGATTTTCATTTCCTGCAAGGTTTTCAAAACCTTGTAGGTATAAATTTAGTAGTTGGTTTTAAAGTTTAAACTAATTAATGGAAAAAGCAGAGCATATAGTGTATTCGGAAAACGGAGAAGTTTTTAAAGCATTTTTAAATTCTAATTGGTACGATACAGTGAGTCCCTATATGTATTGTGTTTCAGAATTAAAAAGTATTAAAAGCAAGATTGACAATAACAAAAAATTCAAAATAGAAAGTAATGGTAAAATATATCATATTACGACCAATTTAGAATTTAAGAACTGGATAGAAAAGGTGTTTTATGGAGGTTTTGAAAAACATGTTTTTATTGATTAAAAATTAATAACAAACTTGTAAGGTTTTGAAAATTTTAAAGAAGGCATAGAGTGAAAATCTTTTTAAAAAAGTTCCGGAGGAATGAAATGTTGGTAGCAACGGAATTTATTCCGTTGAAAACGATTCACGATCCCAATAATAGTTCCATAGGAACGAAATATAGAATAGGTTCAAAAGATTTGAAAAAACGATAATTGAAAACAAATATACCTACAAGGTTTCGAAAACCTTGCAGGAAAAAAAAGAATAAAAAAACTCAGAACCTAAGCATCTTAGGATCTTAGTAACTTAGAAAAAATGGCAGAAAAAAGAAGAGACCTTGTATTAGCAGGATTAGAACCGTTGATTATTACGCCCGAAAGTGTTTTTGTAAACGTTGGGGAACGTACGAATGTAACCGGTTCACGAAAATTCCTTCGTTTAATCAAGGAAGAGAAATATGACGAGGCGCTTGATATTGCAAGACAACAAGTAGAAGGTGGAGCACAGATCATCGATATTAATATGGATGAAGGAATGCTTGATGGTGTTCAGGCAATGACAAAATTCCTGAATTTAATTGCATCAGAACCGGATATTTCTAGAGTGCCAATTATGATCGACAGCTCGAAATGGGAAATCATCGAAGCGGGTCTGAAAGTAGTACAAGGAAAAAGTGTTGTAAACTCGATTTCGTTGAAAGAAGGTGAAGAGGCCTTTATTCATCACGCCAAATTAATCAAACGTTACGGAGCTGCGGCAATTATCATGGCTTTTGACGAAGTGGGTCAGGCTGATAATTTTGACCGAAGAGTTGAGATTTGTCAGCGTTCGTATGATATTTTGGTTAACAAAGTTGGTTTTCCTCCACAGGATATCATTTTCGATTTAAATATTTTCCCAGTTGCAACCGGAATGGAAGAACATCGCTTAAATGCTTTGGACTTTTTTAGAGGTACAAAATGGGTTAGAGATAACTTGCCACACGCACATATTAGCGGTGGTGTGAGTAACGTTTCGTTTTCTTTTAGAGGAAACGATCACGTTCGTGAAGCGATGCACTCGGTGTTTTTATACCACGCGATCAAGAACGGAATGACAATGGGAATCGTGAATCCGGAGATGCTTTCGATTTACGATGATATACCAAAAGATTTGTTGGAACATGTTGAAGATGTGATCTTGAACAGACGCGACGACGCTACTGAGCGACTTTTAGATTTTGCCGAGAATGTAAAAGGCGAAGTAAAATCAGATGAAAAAGCGATTCAGGAATGGCGTTTAGGAACGGTACAGGAGCGTATTACGCATTCGTTAGTAAAAGGAGTTGATGCCTTTATTGAAGAAGATGTTGAAGAAGCAAGATTAGCGGCTACAAAACCAATTGAAGTTATCGAAATCAATTTGATGACGGGAATGAATGTGGTTGGAGATTTATTTGGAAGCGGAAAAATGTTCCTGCCTCAGGTGGTAAAATCTGCACGTGTAATGAAAAAAGCGGTTGCTTATTTATTGCCTTATATTGAAGCAAGTAAACAAGCCGGAGACAAACAAGGAAATGGAAAAATCCTGATGGCGACTGTAAAAGGAGACGTTCATGATATTGGTAAAAATATTGTTTCGGTAGTTTTAGCGTGTAACAATTACGAGATTGTAGATCTTGGTGTTATGGTACCTCCGGAAAAAATTATTGCGGCTGCGATTGAACATAATGTTGATATCATTGGTTTAAGCGGACTGATTACACCTTCGCTTGACGAAATGGTGTATCTGGCCAAAGAATTAGACAAACAAGGAATTAAAATTCCGATTATGATTGGTGGAGCAACCACTTCGCGCGCGCATACTGCCGTGAAAATCGCTCCGCAATATAGAGAAACTGTAATTCACGTAAACGATGCTTCGCGCGCTGTGACTGTGGCAGGAAATCTATTAGACCACAATCGAAAAATATATGCAAGCGATATTCGTGCAGAATACGATTCGTTTAGAGAAACGTTTTTAAATCGTTCGAGAGATAAAAATTTCTTAAGCATTGAAGATGCCCGTAAAAATAAAATGCAGTTAGACTGGAGCGAATACACTCCAACCAAACCAAAATTTATTGGAAAACAAACCGTTGAGGTTGATCTGGATGTTTTGGTTCCGTATATCGACTGGACGCCATTTTTTCAGACCTGGGAATTGCACGGAAAATATCCGGCAATTTTAACGGATGAGGTTGTGGGTAAAGAAGCAACTTCTCTTTTTGCAGATGCTCAGGCGATGCTGAAAGTAATTTTGGCTGAGAAAAAACTACAAGCAAAAGGTATTTACGGAATTTTTCCTGCGAATCAGGTTGATGACGATGATATCGAATTACGTGATGAAAACGGAAAAGTGTTGGAGAAATTCTTAACGCTTCGTCAGCAATCACAAAAAACAAAAGGCGCACCGAATATTGCATTGTCTGATTTTATTCTGCCAAAAGAAAGCGGAATAGAGGATTATATGGGAGCATTTTGTGTGACAACCGGTTTTGGTGTTGACGAATGGGCAGCAGAATTTGAGAAGGATTTGGATGATTATAATTCGATTATGGTTAAGGCATTGGCAGATCGTTTTGCTGAGGCTTTCGCCGAATATCTTCACGAGAAAGTTCGTAAAGAGTTTTGGGGTTATGATAGAGAAGAATCTTTAACAAACGAAGAATTGATTAAAGAAAATTATAAAGGAATTCGTCCGGCGCCAGGATATCCGGCTTGTCCCGATCACCTCGAAAAACCAACGATTTGGAAACTATTAAATGTAGCCGAAGAAATTGGAGTGACCTTGACAGAAAGCATGGCGATGTGGCCGGCTTCATCTGTTTCTGGATATTATTTCGGAAATCCAAAAAGCAGGTATTTCGGACTAGGAAAAATAAAAGAAGATCAGGTGGTCGATTACGCCAAACGACGCAGCGTATCAACGGAATATGCATCAAAATGGTTAAACCCTAATATAGCAGATTAAGAAAAGTTTCTTTTGTTTCAAGTTTCAGGTTTCAAGTTATCCAAAGCAACTTGAAACCTGAAACTTGAAACTTGAAACAAAAAGATATTTGATTTATGTTTTTTGATTCAGATTTTTTACACAAACAACTCAAAACTCATAATTCATAACTCATAACTTAAATAATGAAAGTAACAGAACATATAGAAAACGCCAAAGGAAATACCTTATTCTCATTTGAACTTATTCCGCCTCAAAAAGGGAAAAGCATTCAGGAATTATATGACAATATTGATCCGTTGATGGAGTTTAAACCGCCATTTATTGATGTAACGACTTCTCGTGAAGAGTACATCTATATTGATAAAGGAAATGGTCTTTTAGATAAAAAATTGACTCGTATGCGTCCGGGAACACTTGGGATTTGTGCTTCTATAAAACATAAATACAATGTTGATACTGTACCGCATTTGCTTTGCGGAGGATTTACCCAGGAAGAAACAGAATACATGCTGGTAGATTGTCAGTATTTGGGAATTACCAATGTAATGGCACTTCGCGGAGATGCTATGAAAGACGAACAATCTTTTGTTCCTAAATTAGGAGGTAATCATTTTGCTATAGATTTAGTTCGCCAAATCAACGATTTAAATTGCGGTAAATACCTTCATGAAGTTATGGATGTAGACAATAAGGCTGATTTTTGTATTGGAGTTGCGGGTTATCCTGAGAAACATTTAGAATCTCCTTCGTTACAATCAGATTTGAAAAGATTGAAAGAAAAAGTAGATGCAGGTGCTGATTACGTGGTAACACAAATGTTTTTTGACAATGCTAAATATTTTGAGTTTGTCAAAAAGGCAAGAGAAATAGGTATCACAATTCCGATTATTCCTGGAATTAAGCCAATTGCTGTGCAAAGACATTTACAAATTTTACCACAGATTTTCAGAATCGATTTGCCTGAAGATTTAATTGATGCTGTAGATAAATGTAAAAATAACGCTGAAATCAAACAAGTCGGAATCGAATGGGCGATTCAACAATCTCTTGAATTAAAAGCAGCTGGAGTTCCGGTTTTACATTATTATTCAATGGGAAAATCTGAGAATATTCGCCAGATCGCGAGTCAGGTTTTTTAATGTCATAGCGAAAAACGAAGCAATCTCATGCTGTATCTTTGTTAGTGTGGTTGCTTCGTTCCTCGCAACGACCAAGCTTGGAATTTGGAATTTATCCCGAAGCTTCGGGATTGGAATTTAATTTTTATTTTATGAAAAAAGAAGAATTACAAGCAATCGCGGCTCAGCTAAAACATCCAACAGGAGAAAAAGGGATAGAAATGGCGAACATGATGCATGAAACCAATATCAACATGACACGTCATTCTGTTCAAAATCTAAATATTAAAAACGGAAATTCTATTTTAGAATTAGGTCACGGCAATGCAGGGCATGTAGAATTTATATTCGAACAGGCTGAGAACCTGAAGTACTATGGACTTGAAATGTCTGAATTAATGTTTCAGGAAGCACGCCAGATCAACAGAAATTTTGTCTCCCAAAAACAAGCTTTCTTTTCGCTCTATGACGGAAATATAATTCCGTTTCAAGATGCTTTTTTTGACAAAATATTCACAGTAAACACCATTTATTTTTGGCAGGAACCGGAAAAATTGCTTTCGGAAATATACCGTGTTTTAAAGCCAAATAGTGTTTTCTGTATCACTTTTGCAGAAGAAAGTTTCATGAAACAGCTTCCTTTCACCAAATTCGAATTTGAACTTTACAGCACTGGAAAAGTGGAGCAATTAGTCCAAAAAACATCTTTCAAAATCTTATATAAAGAGACTTTAACCGAAAAAGTAAAAACCAGAACAGGAGAATTAGTTGATCGGGACTTTACCACGATTGTTTTAGAAAAATAGTTTTTGAACTCTTTTTTTTAAGTAATTTAATTGATTATTATTTCAGGTTTCCATTTCAGCAAATCCTAACACTTTAAAAAATTATGGAGGTTAAAAAAATCAATTTTCTCAAAAGTTATAGTAGCATTTTATTACTTCTTGGCGGAATTATTCTCGGCAGTATTTTAGGGTTGTTCTATGGTAAAGATGTCTTAGTTATAAAACCACTCGGAGATATTTTTCTGAACTTGCTTTTTACCGCTATTATTCCACTTATATTTTTCACAATTGCTTCTTCTATTGCCAATTTAGAACGAACAGAAAAATTAGGAAAACTGTTTGTAATTATGGTTGCCGTTTTTCTGACGACCATCCTTATTTCTGCAATTGTCATGATTTTTGCAGTTTATCTTTTTCCAATTCATCAAAATATTATCATTTCTAAAGTTCCAATTGAAAATATTCAGTCCGGAAGTATTGGAGATCAGATAGCGCAATTGCTTACTGTAAATGATTTCTTCGAATTATTATCGCGAAAAAGTATGCTCGCCTTAATAATATTTTCTTTTCTAATTGGCTTTGCAAGTTTGCAATCAGGAGAAAAAGGAGGTGCTTTCAGAAGTTTTCTGGATTCGGGAAATGAAGTGATGAAGCAACTTTTGAACATGATAATGAAATTGGCCCCAATTGGTTTGGGAGCTTATTTTGCCTATCAGGTTGGGGTTTTTGGACCGCAGTTATTTGGAGTTTATGCCAAACCTTTGGGGGTTTATTATGGTGCCTGCATTTTTTACTTCTTTGTATTTTTTAGTTTATATGCTTTTGTCGCAGGTGGAAAAAGAGCTTTCATTGTATTTTGGAGCAATAATATTACACCGGCTTTAACCGCAGTCGGAACTTGCAGCAGTATCGCAACAATTCCGGCAAATCTGGAAGCGGCTGAAAAGATGAACATACCAAAACATGTTCGCAATTTAGTTATTCCGCTTGGGGCGCCTTTGCACAAAGACGGATCGAGCATGTCTTCTATTTTAAAAATAACCGTTCTTTTTGCGATGTTTGGAAAGGATTTCACAGAACCTTCAACGATACTTTTGGCTTTAGGAATTACCGTAATCGTCTCAATTGTAGAAGGCGGAATTCCGAATGGAGGTTATATAGGAGAAGTTTTGGCGATTACAGTCTACGGACTGCCAATGGAACAGGCTTTGCCAGTTGCCATGATTTTGGGAACATTAGTTGATCCAATTGCGACTTTATTAAATGTAAATGGCGATTTGATTTGTTCGATGATGATTTCACGGTTCTCTGAAAAGACGAAATGGTAAAATAAAATTACAATTACTTCAAATTACACGTAATGAATACAATACTAAAAAACGATTTAAATAATCTGTCAACTATTCTTGACAGAACAAAACAACAAGGAATAGATTTTTTGAATAATCTCGAAAACGTTCCAACTTCTACCAAAAACTCAATTGATCCAAACAGAGAACTAAACGAATTAGGTTTGGGCTCATTGGCTGCATTAGAAGAATTTAATGAAAGATTAGCTCCTTTATTGGTCAGCTCACCAGGGCCAAGATATTGGGGATTTGTTACAGGAGGATCAACGCCGGCTTCGATTGTGGGCGATTGGCTGGCTTCAGTTTACGATCAAAATACGCAGGCTGTAAAAGCACAGGGTGGAGTTTCGGCTTTAATTGAATTTGAAACCATTAATCTATTGTTGCAGTTATTACAATTGCCGGATATATTCTTAGGCGGATTTGTTACGGGGGCAACTATGTCAAACTTCACGTGCTTGGGAGTAGCCAGACAATGGTTTGGAAAACAATTTGGAAAAGATTTCGCTAAAAACGGAATTTCAGAACCAATCAATATTTTAACTGCAACACCACATTCATCATCAATCAAATCATTGGCGATGTTAGGAATTGGAAGTAATAATTTCAGCACAATTAAAACTATAGAAGGTAATCGCGAGGCCATTGATATAATCGATTTAGAAAAAAACATTCAAAACTTAAACGGCAAACCTTTCATCTTGATTTCAAGTGCCGGAACCGTAAATACAGCAGATTTTGATGATTTTCAGGCAATTTCAAAATTAAAAGAAAAATATAAATTCTGGTGGCATATTGATGCTGCCTTTGGAGGATTTGCAGCGGTTTCAGATAAATTCAAACATTTTGTTGAGGGTTGGGAAGGAGCAGACAGCATTACAATTGATTGTCATAAATGGTTGAACGTACCTTATGAAAGTGCTTTTTATTTGATTAAAAAAGAGCATACTAGTTTGCAGATAGAAACTTTTCAGAATTCGAATGCACCTTATTTAGGAAATCCGTTAGAGAATTTTAATTATCTGAATGTATTGCCGGAAAATTCAAGACGTTTAAGAGCGTTACCTGTTTGGTTTTCTTTATTAGCATATGGTAAAGAAGGTTTTTGCGATATTGTGGAGAATAGTACATCATTGGCGATGCATTTTGGAAATGAATTGATCGAAGAAGGGAATTTTGAATTGCTGGCTCCAATTCGCCTTAATAATGTTTGTTTTACACTGAAAGGAAATCACAATCAGGAAAAAGTAAGCGAGTTTTTGACGCTTTTAAATGACAAAGGAAAAGTATTTATGACACCGACAGTTTATCAAAATCGTAAAGGGATAAGAGCTTCATTTGTGAACTGGCGTACAACAGAAGAAGATATTAAAATCGTAATTGAAGAAATGAAAGAAACTATTTTGGATTTAGAGATCTAAAATGAAAAGAGCCTGTTGAACAGACAGGCTCTTTACTAACATCAAAAAAAACAAAAAAACAAGGATCTAAAAAACAAAAAAACAAATTTTGATTTAAATTTATAATTAAAGACTAGTAAAAAATCGGCTTGCTTTATAAATTAATATCGAAATTATGAGAACAATTATATTCGTCATTATGCTTTATTTTGTAATTCATGAGGCAAATATAACACTATTCATAATAAGTCTAAATAAAAACAAATACAATTTACGAAAAAAGATATAACAGGTTGAAAACGAGGTAATACTAAAATTACAATTCATAAAAAAACTAAAATATTATTTTTGAAATGATAAATTTTCCAATTATAATGGGTATTACAAGCGGTGCGGTATTCCTTTTAGGGTTCTTACTGATTGCTCATCCTCGAAAAGTCAATATAGTTGCAAATAGATTTTTAGGATTGTTTATCATCACAGTGGGTTTCGCAATGCTCGAAGTACCATTATTTTATAAAAACTTTCATTTAAGCCATCCAAATCTATTTGAAATGATAGGTTTGTCCCGGTTTCTTTCTGCACCTTTTCTCTATATCAGTATTTTATATTTTACTTCGATCTGTAAAGAATTCAAGCCTAAAAATTTATGGCATTTTTTACCTTTTATATTATTTTTCATCTTCAGAATTCCATTTTTTGTCACTGGAAAAAATATTGAATTTGATGAGGAAGAACGAAAAATAGTTTTTTTTATTTTGAGCACAGCATTGCCGTTACAGATACTAATTTATTGGATTCTGTCTTTTGCAACACTTCAAAAACATTTAAAAAGCATAAAACAATTTTCATCCTCTATTGAAAAAAATGATTTACTGTGGCTAAAATATTTTCTCTTGATTTTGTTAGTTATTGTATTTGCCTGGTTTAACCTAATATTTTTTGGGTTAAAAAATCTAATTGACCTGACACCATTTCTGTATTTGTTGAGTGTTTTTTTTCTTGCCTATTTTTCATTGCAGCAACGTGAAATTTTTGATTTTAGTCAGAATGAATTAAATGAACTTTCATCTATCAAAATATATAAAAAAGAAAATTCAAAAAGGGTTTCAAAGAGTCGGCTGACTGAATTAAATGAAAAATTGAAAATACTCCTAAACTCAGAAAAATTATATCTGGATAATGATTTAAGTCTGCCTAAATTGGCTAGAAAATTAGAGGCAACCAGTAATGAAACTTCGTTTTTAATTAACGAATTGTATCAGGAAAATTTCTATAATTTTATAAATAAACATCGTATCGAAGAGGCAAAAATGTTATTGTTGTCTGAAAAATACAGTCAATTAAACATATTAGGAATTGCTTATGAAGCTGGTTTTAATTCGAAAACAACTTTTAATACTACATTCAAAAAATATGTTGGTATGTCTCCAACAGAATTTGTAAAATCTAATATTACTTTGATTAAAAAAGAAGCTTAAAATCTGTTCGAAAGGGTACATCGGAACATTTGATTTTTGATTAATATTCAAATTTGCTTGATATTAACTCAAAAATAAAAAATCATGTTAGAACAATCTTTAGAAATTTCAAATTCAATTTTTAAAAAAATCAGCGCTTCCTTGATTCTTGGCCTTGAAATCGCAACTTTACTTTTGTTGCTGGGCAATGGAGGAAATATTCCCTGGCTGCCGCCAGTTTTAGTTTTTTCGGGAGTTGGAGCTGCATTACTGCTTTCAATTTTATTTCCATTTTTCTGGCATGTTTTGGAACAAAAACAAAAAATAAATTCTACTAAAGTCTATGCCATTTTATATAGTGGTATTCGATATTGCATCGCTTTTAATATAGCCAGTTTTGGCTGGAAAAAGTTCTACGGACTTCAATTTATTGTTCCGGCAGAAATATCAAATATGCCCATGAATCAGCAATCAGGCGAGTGGCTAACCTGGTTTTATTTTGGATATTCACATGCTTTTGGAATTATAATAGCAGTAACTCAAATCATTGGTGGCTATTTGTTATTGTTCAAAAGAACATTGTTAATTGGATCAATACTATTGTTCTCATTGTTGTTGAATCTGACATTAATTAATATTTTTTATCATATGAATGCAGGTGCTTTGTTGCAGTCCATATTATTAATGATTGGTGTTTTATTTCTGGTTTTATTAGATTCAAAGAAATTGATTGATTTTTTCTTTAAATCAAAATCGAATTTACAATCAGTTAATGTCAATGGAGTTTTTCTGAAAAACATTTTGCGACTTTCAGCAATTTTGCTTTCGTTATTATTTACAATCTATCTGAAGAATTTAATGAAATAAAAAAGAGCTCGTTTAAATAAATATTTAAACGAGCTCTTTTTATAAACTGTGACTGTGACTGAAAACTACTTAGTAATCTCTCTAAAAACAGCTTCCAGGTTTTTATTTTTCTGATTCAATTGTAGGGTTTTCAAACCGTTTTCGTTAGCAAAATCAAAAATAGATGGACGCATATCTTTATCTGCTAAGAAAGTTAATTCCCAGGTCATATCGTGAGTGTTTTTATATGAAGTAATATTTGGGAGCTTTGCCAAAAGCTGTTCTTCAACCTGATAATCAAATTCAACTTCAATGACTTGTTGTTTATCTTCAGAAACTAAATGATCTAATTTTTTATCTGCAACGATTTGTCCTTTGTCAATAATAATGACACGATCACAAATGGCTTCCACTTCCTGCATAATGTGTGTTGACAGAAAAACGGTTTTATCTTTCCCGACATTTTTAATCACATTTCGAATTTCCATTAACTGATTCGGATCCAGACCTGTAGTTGGTTCGTCTAAAATTAAAACATCCGGATTGTGTAATAAAGCATTGGCAAGTCCCACACGCTGGCGGTATCCTTTAGACAGTTGTGCTATTTTTTTATGGCTTTCGGCTGACAGGCCTGTCAGTTGAATTACTTCCTCGATTCTTGATTTTGGTACTTTATAAACATCGGCATTAAAAGCCAAATACTCACGAACATACAAATCCAAATACAACGGATTATGCTCTGGTAAATAACCAATAGAACGTTGCACTGCTTTAGTATCCGTCATGACATCGTGACTGTTTACAAGGGCTGAGCCTTCATCTGCTAATAAATAAGTCGTTAAAATTTTCATTAAAGTAGATTTTCCTGCGCCATTTGGACCAAGAAATCCAACAATTTCTCCTTTTTGAATGGAGAATGAAATTCCGTTTAAGGCTTTCTGAGATCCGTAACTTTTTGATATGTTGTTTACTTCTATCGACATGACTTTTTATTTGGTACAAAAGTAAAGAGAAATACTTTTGATTGCTACATTTTGTGTTTCAAAGAATTTATAAAAAAATTAAATTCTTCTTAATTCACGGCATCGTTATTGTTAAAGGACTATTAAAATTTTTAAATATCACACATGAAAAAAATGTTAGTTGTTCTTGCATTAGCTATGGTTAGCTTTGCAAATGCTCAAAAAAAAGGATCTATTTTAGTTATGGGAAGTATTGAATACAATTCTCAAAATGTATCTAATTCTGGTTCAGAGAACAAACAAAGTTATTTTGGTTTTTCTCCAAAAGTAGGATATCAATTTCACGAAAACTGGACTGCAGGTATTGAGGCTGGAGTTGGTACTACAAAACAAGAAACAGGAAATAATACCGAGTACAAAACAAATAATTTCTCTCTAGGAGGTTTTTTACGTTATTCTAAGCCATTAAACCAAACTTTTTCTGCTTACGCTGATTTAGGAGTTGGTTACCAAAGCAGAAAAGTAACACAGGATGTAGGGCCAGTAAATACAATAAATGAGGGAGATGGATTCTATATTGGAATTACGCCGGCAATTTTAGTTAATGTTGGTAAAGGATTTGGTTTGAACTTTAATGTTGGAGGTTTAGGGTATGATACTTTAAACTATGACGGAGATAACGGAAACGGAGACAATGTTAAAAATTTCAACTTTTCTTTCGGACAACAATTTTCTGTAGGGATTTCAAAGAATTTCTAATCTTAGAATATATTTCAATTTTGAAAAAGCATCCGCCAGGCGGATGCTTTTTTGTTTTCTGCCTGTAATCTTTTGAAAATAAAACATTCTTGTCTAGCCCCGATAGGAGCGATATCCTTTTGTGTCCGCCGCGGCGGACACAAAAGATATAGCGGATAGCGGGACCGGACGTGTGTTGAAAAAGAAAACTTCTGCTTCAAAAAATTAAAATAGGATCTTTTAAATTGAAAAAAATAATGCCAACATAAGTGAAATCGAAATTAAATCATAACTACAAGAATTTTCGATTCCACTTGTTGGCACTAAAAAACAAAAATATATTCAAATGAAATTATACAGTTGCACCGCTTTCAACGGCAGCTCTCATTTCCTGAGCGGCTGCAACCATTTCGATCAACGCTTTTTTGGTTTCATCCCAATGACGTGTTTTTAAACCACAATCAGGATTTACCCATAATTGATCTACCGGAATTACGGCAGAAGCTTTTTCTAATAAACGGACCATTTCAGCACTTGAAGGCACGCGTGGTGAGTGAATATCGTAAACTCCAGGGCCAATTTCGTTTGGATATTTAAAGTTGGCAAAAGCATCTAAAAGTTCCATTTGCGAACGCGAACATTCAATTGTAATTACATCAGCATCCATATCGGCGATATTTTGAATGATATCGTTAAACTCGCTGTAACACATATGAGTGTGAATTTGCGTGTCGTCCTGAACGCCGCTTGCAGAAATACGGAACGCTTTTACTGCCCAATCTAAATAGTTTGTCCATTCTTCTTTACGCAACGGTAAACCTTCGCGAATTGCTGGCTCATCAATTTGAATAATTTTGATTCCGGCTTTTTCAAGATCTACAACTTCATCACGGATTGCCAATGCAATTTGAGTACAAGTTTCAGAACGTGGCTGATCGTTACGAACAAACGACCATTGTAAAATAGTTACCGGGCCTGTTAACATTCCTTTTACCCATTTTGGAGTTAAAGACTGCGCATATTTTGACCATTTTACCGTCATTGGGTTTGGTCTTGAAACATCACCGTAAATAACAGGAGGTTTCACGCAACGGCTTCCGTAACTCTGAACCCAGCCATTTTTAGTGAAAGTAAATCCGTCCAATTGCTCGCCAAAATATTCCACCATATCATTACGTTCGAATTCTCCGTGGACCAAAACATCAATCCCGGTTTCTTCCTGAAAACGAATCGTAGCTTCGGTTTCTTTTTCGATCAAATCATTGTATTGTTGGGTAGTCAATTCTCCTTTTTTGAATTTTGCTCTCCAGCTTCTCACTTCGGCTGTTTGCGGAAAAGAACCAATTGTTGTAGTTGGGAATAAAGGTAAATCTAAAGCCTCAATCTGGCTTTTTCTTCTTGTTGCAAAAGTGCTTTTACGTTTGTCATCAGAAGTTGTAATTCCGGCAACACGCGTTTTAACTTCGTTATTATGAATTAATTTTGAAGTTTTTCGGTTGTCGTTTGCAATTTTATTTCTTTCAAAATCAATCGAATTTTTAACATCAATTTCGTTGGAACCGAATTGTTTTAAAAGTACAATTTCGTTGATTTTTTGTTTCGCAAAAGCCAGCCATTGTTTGATTTCCGGAGTTAAAGTTGCATCATTTGTCTCTAAATCTAAATCACACGGACTGTGAATTAAGGAACAGGAAGGTGCTACTAAAATTCTGCTTTCTCCCAAAGCATCAGTTGCTTTTTGGATCAATTCTAAAGATTTTTTGAAATCATTTTTCCAAATATTTCTTCCGTCAACCACTCCCAATGAAAGGTTTACATTTGAAGCCAATTGTCCGGATTCTAAAATATCATCTAATTGAGAAGGACAACGAACTAAATCTAAATGGAAAGTGTCAACTGGCAAAGCCAATGCAGTTGCCAAATTCTCTCCAAAACAATCAAAATAATTCGCTAAAATGATTTTGATTTTAGGGAAACGAATGTTGATTTCGTTGTAAACTTCTGTGAAAGTGTTTCTTTCTTTATCTGTTAAATTCAAAGCTAAAAATGGCTCGTCTAACTGAATATATTCTACATTTTCTGCTTGTAACTTTTCGAAAATTTCGAAATAAACAGGAAGCAATTTATCAATAAGATCAATTCGGTGAAAACCTTCTTCTTTTTCTTTTCCTAAAAGCAAATAAGAGATTGGTCCAATTAAAACTGGTTTTGTAGCAATTTTTAAAGTATTTGCTTCTTTGAATTCATTGATTATTTTTTCAGAAAACAATTCGAATTTTTGGTCCTTTCTGAATTCAGGAACAATGTAGTGATAGTTGGTATCGAACCATTTTGTCATTTCCATTGCTACAACATCCTGTCCGTCTTTTTGCGCGCCTCTTGCCATTGCAAAATACAAATCGATAGTCGAATTTGTTTTGGCGAATTCCTGGTAACGTTGCGGGATTGCCCCAACAGTCAAGGTCAAATCGAGGACCTGATCGTAAAAAGAAAAATCATTAGACGGAATCAAATCAACTCCTGCTTCTAATTGCAAGTGCCAGTTTCTGCGACGAATGTCTTTTCCGGTTTCTATTAATTCATCTACAGAAATTTTTCCTGCCCAATACAATTCTGAGGCTTTTTTTAATTCTCTGTTGCTGCCAATTCTTGGGTAACCTAAATTATTTGTTTTCATTTTTGATTCAGTATTTTTTACTGAACAAATTTATTGTATTAGATTTTATAACTTATATTTGGTGATTATTTAAGTAAATAGTCTTTTAAAAATGACTTTTTAAAGATTATAATACTGTAAAATTCTTTTTAAAGAACCTTTAGCCGTAAAAATTACTATGGAAAATCTCGATAAAACCGATTTACTCATCCTGAAACACCTTCAGGAAAACTCAAATATCAACACAAAAGACCTTGCCAGTAAATTATTTCTTACTGTAACACCAGTTTATGAGCGTATAAAAAGATTAGAACGGGATGGATATATTACGAAATATGTTGCTCTGCTCGATAAGAATAAAATGAACCGGGGCATGACTGTATTTTGTAATGTGCGTTTAAAAGAGCACGCAAAAAATGTAGGAAGCAATTTTGTGAGAGATATTGTAGCACTTCCTGAAATTATAGAGTGTTATAATATTGCCGGCGATTATGATTTCATGCTGAAAATTTTAGTCAAGGATATGGCTAGCTATCAGGATTTTGTAATGAATAAATTATCAACTATTGAAAACATCGGGAATACGAATAGTATTTTTGTAATGGGAGAAATTAAGCATAGTACGGCATTGGAGTTTTAATGACTTTAAAATCCTAAAATAAAATGTATTTTTGATCATTATAAAATCTATCCCGAGGCTTCGGGACAACAATCTGAAATCTAAAATAGAAAAATGAACTGGGAACAACTTTTATCACTAAAGCGCCAAGGCGATACAACCAAAAGATTACGTGTAGAACAAGATGACACGCGATTAGGTTTTGAAGTTGATTACGACCGAATTATTTTTTCGGCGGCATTTCGATCTTTGCAGGATAAAACTCAGGTTATTCCGCTTTCAAAGACAGATTTTGTGCATACGAGATTGACACATAGCTTAGAGGTTTCGGTTGTTGGACGTTCTTTAGGACGTTTGGTTGGAAAAAAAATTCTTGAAAAATATCCTTACTTAAAAGAAATTCATGGGTATCATATGAATGATTTTGGAGCGATTGTGGCAGCAGCTTCGTTGGCACACGATATTGGAAATCCTCCTTTTGGACATTCAGGCGAGAAAGCAATTGGTGAATATTTTTCAATAGGAAAAGGATTGAAGTACAAAGATAAACTGACTGCAAAACAATGGCAGGATCTAATAGATTTTGAAGGAAATGCCAATGGATTTTCGGTTCTTACGGCAAGTCGTCCGGGAATTGAAGGTGGGTTAAGAATTTCATATGCAACCTTAGGTGCTTTTATGAAATATCCGAAAGAAAGTCTTCCTAAGAAACCAACCAACAATATTGCAGATAAAAAATACGGCTTCTTTCAGACAGATAAATCATTCTTTGAAGAAGTTGCCAATGATATGGGAATGATCGCCAATAAATCTGATGGAGATATTGGTTTCGAAAGACATCCTTTAGCTTATTTGGTGGAAGCTGCAGATGATATTTGCTACACCATTATCGATTTTGAAGACGGAATAAATCTAGGATTGGTTTCTGAAGATTATGCGTTGGAATATCTTATAAAATTGGTAAAAGATAATATTGGAGTTGCCAAATATAAATTATTAGAAACCAAAGAAGACCGAATCAGTTATTTGCGTGCTTTGGCAATTGGTGCATTAATTAATGATGCTGTTGATGTTTTTATTGAAAATGAAGAAGCAATTCTGGCTGGTGAATTTCCATATGCTTTAACCGATAAAAGCAAGTACAAAGCACAAATGAATGATATTATCAACTTAAGTGTTGAAAAAATCTATCAAAGCCGCGAAGTAATTGAGAAAGAAATTGTGGGTTATCAAATTATTCAAACTTTGCTGGATAAATTCATAACAGCTTTTAATAATAAATATGATGGGACTGCTTCAAACTACGACAAATTGATTTTGAAAATGTTGCCTGAAAAACATCATTTAGACAAAGGTAATTTATACGAACGCCTGCTTCATATTTGTCATTATGTTTCGCTTTTAACGGATGGAAATGCGTTAGAATTATTCGAAACAATTAATGGAAGAAAAAACAATTAAATAGAATTTATCAGATTTAATTAAAATAAAAATCCCCATAAAAACATGATTTTTTATGGGGGATTTTTTATTCTATGAATATTGAGAAATAAGATTTTAATTATTGAAAGGCATAAACCAAGCCAACACCTAAAACTTGTCTTAACTGCGCTCTTGGCCCATCATTTACCTGAGTTGTTGTTCCGGTAGTTGGGTCAACAACATCCTTTTTAGTTTTGATATCATCGTCATATACTAAATGTATACCAATATTTGCTTTTACATAAGCATTTACGACAAGATCTAAACGGGTATCATAATCGACATCAACGTTTCCGAATTTGTTTAAATAGTCAGTATAAAGGCTTAACCTGTTTTCGTAAAATATATTTTTAAAAACCTCACTTTTCATATAGGCAGTAAACAAAATACCAAATTCGGCTTTTACTTTTTGTCCTTCTTCAACTAATATTTGAACTGTAGGATCAAGCGGATCTGGTACGTAAACTGCTTTTCTAACACCAAAAGATCCCTGATTAGCTAAATAATCGTCTAGTACCAACGTTGTCTTTAAAGTGATTGGTGAGAAATAAAATGTTCTGTTTTTCTTTTTGTTTGAATTTTCAGCTCCGGCTCCTAAAAAGATATAAGCTGGTGCAAAAGGTTTCGAAATTGCGATATCTCTGTTTGGATAATTGTAACCGTTCGAAAATTGTGTATTGAAATTAAATTTAGCTGAATAATACCAATTTGATATGGTATCTTTTCTAAATCCGTAAGTAGAATTGACCAAAAGTGCATCGTCTGTTTTTCTTAACTCAGTACCGTCTTGTTTGTTTAAACCATATTTTACAATAAGTTCGTTTACCCATTTATGATTTCCCTTGGCATAAGTTCTCCCAAATTCACCTTTAAATAAACCTGAAATAGAACTTGTTCCCCCGGCACTCCAGTTCACAAAAGCAATTTCTGAAATATCAAAACCGACTTGATTTTTTTTAGTCCAGTTAGAAGGCAGTTTTGGTAACTGATTAGGGTCTAAAGTAGTTTGGATAATTTGAGCAAAGTTATTTGAAGTACACAAAAGCAACAGCAACAAAAAGGTAGAACGCAATAATTTCATTAGGTTGATTTTAATATTTTGGTTGTGCAAAATAATTATTTTGAATCGGTTGAAAAAAGATTTACCAAACTTTTAACGTCAATTTTACACAATTGTTGTAATTGATTTACGGTTCCATGCTCAATAAATACGTCAGGAATACCCAAAATTTGAATATCATTTTTGTAATTATTTGCCGCAGCAAACTCTAAAACAGCACTTCCAAATCCTCCATTTATTGTAGCTTCTTCGATAGTAATTATACTCTTGGAATTAGAAAAAATAGAGTGTAAAATATTGTTGTCTAGTGGTTTAATAAAAGGAAAGTCATAATGCGCAATCTCGTCAGAATTTGAACATTCATTTAGTGCTTTAATAACATTGTTACCTATGCTTCCCGTTGATAAAACAGCAATTTTTGTGCCGTTTTTTAGGCAGTTTGCTTCGCCAATTTTAATTTTCTCATAATGTCCGAAATTTTCTACTTCCCACTTTGGTAAAACGCCTCGCCCGCGCGGATATCGAATGGCGATAGGATGATTTAAGCCTAATTGAGCGGTATATAAAACATTTTGAAGTGCAGTTTCGTTGATAGGCGCATAGATAATCATATTCGGAATTGCTCTTAAATAAGCGATGTCAAAAACGCCATGATGCGTAGCACCGTCTTCGCCAACCAAACCGGCACGGTCTAAACAAAAAATAACAGGAAGATTTTGTAAAGCCACATCGTGAATAACCTGATCGTAAGCGCGCTGTAAAAAAGTCGAATAGATATTGCAATACACAATCATACCCTGAGTTGCCATTCCTGCGGCAAGGGTTACGGCATGTTGTTCTGCAATTCCAACATCAAAAGCGCGTTTGGGAATTTCATCCATCATAAACTTTAGAGAGCTACCAGATGGCATTGCTGGTGTAATTCCGATGATTTTTTCATTCTTTTTGGCCAAATCTAAAATGGTTAGGCCAAAAACATCCTGATATTTTGGAGGTAAATTTTCTTCTGATTTTAAAAGAAGTTCTCCTGTTGAAGCATCAAATTTTCCAGGTGCATGATATTTTACCTGATTTTCTTCAGCCTGCTGTAAACCTTTTCCTTTTGTGGTTACAATATGAAGGAATTTAGGACCTTTTATGTTTTTTAATCGATTTAATTCTTTAATTAAATTAGGAAGATCATGACCGTCAATTGGACCTGAATAATCAAAATTCAGAGACTTGATCATATTATTTTTCTTCGGATTTTTTCCTTCTTTTACGGCAGTAAGATATTTTTTAAGAGCACCAACACTAGGATCAATTCCGATAGCATTGTCATTCAGAATAACCAGTAAGTTAGCATCGGTAACTCCGGCATGATTTAAACCTTCAAACGCCATTCCGCTTGCAATTGAAGCGTCGCCGATAACTGCAATATGTTGTTTATCAAAATCGCCTTTTAATTGTGATGCAATCGCCATTCCCAAAGCGGCAGAAATTGAAGTGGAAGAATGTCCAACTCCAAAAGTGTCGTAAACGCTCTCGCTTCTTTTTGGAAAACCAGAAATACCTCCGATTTGTCTGTTGGTATGGAAATTTTCTCTTCTTTCGGTAAGAATTTTATGTCCGTAGGCCTGATGACCCACATCCCAAACTAATAGATCTTCCGGGGTATTAAAAACATAATGCAAAGCAATTGTCAATTCAATAACACCTAAACTAGCGCCTAGATGGCCTTCTTTTACAGAAACAACGTCAATAATAAATTGACGTAATTCTTGCGCGACTTCAGGAAGCTGTTCTTCTTTTAAAAGACGTAAATCAGCTGGATTGAATATGTTTGAAAGTAAATTGCTTTTCATTGTAAGGTAAAAAGCAAATTTACGGTTTTAAATTTAATTTTTTAAGTGAGATCTTATTCCAATACAATTGGCAAGGAATATTGCATTCTTATTTTTTTTCCATTAGATTCTCCCGGATGCCATTTTGGAGATAAGCTTAAAACTCTAATAATTTCTTGTTCTATTGTTTTGTCAACAGCAGGTACTGATTCAATATAGGACAGAGACCCGTTTTTTTCTACTGCAAAGGAGATTCTAATTTTGAGATTTTTGGTATTTATATTTTCTGGCGTTTTAAATTCATTTCCAAAAAAGGTATAAAATGGATCAATCCCTCCAGGAAATTCTGCATTTATCGAGATTACCGCGCCTGTAACAAATTGCGAATCATCTTCTGTGACTTGCTTTGAAGATTTTTTATCTTTAGTGGTTTCGCTGCAGTTTGTAGGAACTGGTTTTACAAACTTAACCTGATCAACTTTTGGAGGCGGTGGTGGAGGAATTTTGTTTTCTCCTCGCAGTGTTTTTCCTTTAGTTATATTTTTTTCTAATGCTTTTTTTTCAACAACTTCAACTTTATCAATTTTTTGCTTGTTTCCGTTTTTATCCTGACAACTGAACAAAGTTGTACCCATTGCAATAAACAAAGCCAGTAAAAACATTTTATGATAATGAATTTGAGAATATAAAACCTGACTCGGAATTTGAATTGTGATAGTTTCTAATTGAGAATTTTTAAATCTTCCACAGATATTCTGGTTTTGATTTTGGATGAAAAAATGCTGTACTTCATTAGGCAACATCGAAGTGAAATCAATTACGGTTTTAGAACAGCTCATACAAAAACGGCCATTGTCTTCAGGAGTCATTTCGTTCCAATTTTCATTGCAGGGTTCCGGAATTGCTATTTTGAATTTTCTTTCCATTATTTAATTGTGATTGGTAAAATATAAGAAGAACGGACGATTTTGCCGTTAAGCTTTCCGGGAATCCAATTTGGAGCTGTTTTTAAAACTTTAATTGCTTCTTCTCCAATTTCTTTTGATGTATTTTTAAAGATGTTGAAATTGCTTAAAGTGCCATCTTTTTCAACGACAAATACAACAAAACCTCTTCCTTTAAATTCTTCTGTAGTTTTCGGAATAACATAGTTTTGTTTAAAAAACTCAAGGAATTTTTTCATTCCATTTTCCGGAACTGGAGAAATATCTAAATCAGTTGAATTATAAATAATATCATACTTTAAAGGTTCTCTCTCCATCATTAGTACTCCAGTGGTAAAGAAGCGGTGAGGAGGTTCTTCTATATGTTTTACTCTTTTAGATTCGAATTGATGTCCATAACATACTGAAGGGGCTTCACTTTCATCTTGATTCTGTTCTGTATTATTAACAACCTCTATAGAAGCAATTTGCTTTCTGTTTCCATCTTTATCCTGACAACTAAATAAAGTTGTTCCCATGGCAATAAATAATGCCAGTAAGAATATTTTATGATAATGTGTTTGTGTGTATAGAATACGATTCGGAATTTGAATCGTTATGGTTTCTAATTGAGAATTTTTAAACCTTCCACAGATATTCTGGTTTTGATTTTGGATGAAAAAATGCTGTACTTCATCAGGTAACATCGAAGTGAAATCGACAACGGTCTTTGAACAACTTAGACAAAAACGACCATTTTCGTTTGGCGTCATTTTGTCCCAGCTTTCTGTACAAGGTTCAGGAATCGTTAATTTATATTTTCTTTCCATGTTTGAAATTTCAATATTTAAATGTAATAAAAAATAAATACGAAAACAGTATTTTTGCAACTATGATAAATCCTTTCACAGACGAATACTTTATGAAAAAAGCTTTGCAGGAAGCTGAAATGGCCTTTGATAAGGGTGAAATTCCTGTTGGAGCCGTTATTGTAGTGGCCAATAAAGTAATTGCAAGCAGTCATAATTTAACCGAATTGTTGAACGATGTTACGGCTCATGCCGAAATGCAATCGATAACGGCTGCGGCGAATTTTCTTGGTGGAAAATATCTTAAAGATTGCACTTTATATGTGACTCTTGAGCCTTGCCAAATGTGTGCCGGCGCTTTGTATTGGAGTCAGATTTCGAAAATTGTTTTTGGTGCCCGTGACGAACAGCGTGGCTTTATGGTTATGGGAACAAAATTACATCCCAAAACTACTGTCGTTTCTGGAATTATGGCTGATGAAGCAGCCGATTTAATGAAACGATTTTTTCTGGAAAGACGGAAATAATCACTTCCTTATTTAGTTCAAAAAAATAATTTCACTTACCGAATTTTCCTCTTAAAAAATCACAGAAAATACTTTACATTTACTACAATATAATTGGCATTTCGCTAGTTATGGTTTTAATAGTAAAATGTTAAAACGTTCTGTCATTTTTTAAAATTCGTAACCCATTAACTCTAAATAAAAGTGAAAGCAAAAGGATTAGTTCTCGTGTTTTGTGTGTTTTTTATTTTTCAATCTTGCGGCAGAAAATCAGCAGCCGATTTCAATTCCGATTTTTCATTATTTAAAGAGTATATAGTCAGTTTCACCGGGGGGATAGTCTCGTCGGAATCTGATATTAGGGTGGTTTTGGCATTCGATAAAAAAGATTGGAAAGCCGGCCAGGTTTTAGACAGTGATTTGTTTGATATTTCTCCAGGTGTCGACGGAAAAGTCGTGGCACTTTCGCCTAATACAATTGCTTTTATTCCGGAAAAAAAGCTGAAACCGGGAACAGAATATCAGGTTACTTTAAACTTAGATAAAATCATCACGCTTCCAAAAGAGAAAGAAAAGGAACTTTCAGATTTTAATTTTACCGTCAAAACCATCAAGCAGGATTTTACCATAAATACGGCAGATATTCAATCGTACAGCAAAGAATACCAATACCTCAACTGCGTTCTTAAAACAGCAGATAATATTGATATTGAAACCGCTAAAAAGCTAGTTGAAGCCAAACAAAAAGGGAATAATCTTAAAATTAAATTTGAGAAAAACTCCGGTTCCGGAAAAGAATTCCATTTTATAATTGATAGTATTCAGCGTTATTCTGAAGCAACAAATTTGGAGATTATTTACGACGGAAGTGATTTCGATATTGATCAAAAAGGTCAAATCGATGTTCCGATTACAAATATAAACGAATTTAAAATCGTCAAAGTTGAGGTGCCGGACGGAAGTAATCAATCGGTCTTGATTAACTTTTCTGAGCCTTTAGAAAAAGGACAGGATTTTGCAGGTTTGGTTTCAATTCAGAACACGAATAACCTGAAATTTTCAACTCAGGGGAATTTGCTGAAAGTGTATTTCAATAATGAAAAAGCGCCCGTTCAAAAAGAAGTTACTGTTTCTGTTCCGGTAGAAGAAACGGCAGTTTCATTGGTTGACTCATCAACAGTTGTGGTTGATAGTGCTGCGGCGGTTGTTGATGATGCTGTAGAAGTGGTTCAGGAAGAAGAAACCACAGCCGAACCTGAACAAATATTGGCCGGAGATTTATTGATTGAAGTTTTTCAGGGAATCGAAAGTCAGTACGGTAAAAAGATGGACTCAAATTATACTGAGAAAATCTCTTTTGATCAAATCAAACCAAGTATCAAATTCATTAAAAACGGAACTATTTTACCAAGTTCTAATAATTTAAAACTGAATTTCGAAGCAGTAAATTTGAGTGCTGTAGATGTAAAAGTCTATAAAATTTACAAGAATAATATTCTGCAGTTTTTGCAGTACAATGAATTAAACGGAGCTCAAAATCTCAAGAAAGTGGCTCAGCCCGTCGCCAAGACAACGCTGAATTTAATTGAAAGTAAATTGATAAACCCAGGTAAGTGGAATACTTTTGCGTTGGATTTGTCTAAAATAATCACGCCGGAACCGGGAGCAATTTATCGAGTAGAATTTGTTTATAAAAAGAAATATTCCTTATACAAATGTGAAACTTCAGAAGCAGATTCAAATGAAGAAGAGGAGGAGGAAGTTGATGAAAATGATGTAAACTATAGCGAGAACTCTTACGATGATTACTATTATGACGATTACGAATGGAGAGAAAGCCAGGATCCTTGTACCAGCTCTTATTATTATAATGCTAAAATCGCAACTAATATTCTGGCAACAGATTTAGGTGTAATTGCAAAAAGAGGCGAAAATAAATCGTATTTATTTGCCGTAAACAATATTGTAACAACAGAGCCAGTTTCGAATGCAAGAGTGGATTTGTATACGTATCAACAACAAAAAATCGCAACCGTAGCTACAAGCAGTGAAGGGATTGCTTCTTTTCAGTTGAATAAATTTGCCTATTTCGCTATTGTTTCCTTAGGAAATCAATCCACTTACGTTAAGCTGGATGACGGACTTTCGTTGTCTGTCAGTAATTTTGATGTTGCTGGCGAAACCTTGCAAAAAGGATTAAAAGGCTTTATTTATGGAGAACGTGGCGTGTGGCGTCCGGGCGATAATCTGTATTTGTCTTTCATCTTGAATGACGCATCAAATAAACTTCCGAAATCACATCCAATCAAATTTAGACTGAATGATCCGAATGGTAAAACCGTTTATCAGACCGTTCAAAAAACGAATGAACTAAATCATTATGCTTTTACGGTTCCAACAAGCCAGGATGCACCAACAGGAAATTGGGAAGCAATGGTAAGTGTTGGTGGTGCTAAATTTTACAAAAGCATTAAAATTGAAACGATCAAACCCAATCGTTTAAAAATCAAAAATAATTTCTCCAGAAAAACACTTTCGTCTTCTTATCCAAATACTGATAATCTCGAAGTAACCTGGCTTCACGGTGCCATTGCTAAAAATTTAAATGTAGAAATGCAGGCGAAGTTTTCTCAGCAAACAACCACTTTCAAAGGATATGAGAAATTTAGTTTTGATGATTTAGTACGTCAATTCAGCACAGAAGAAATAAATGTTTTCTCAGGAAAATTGAATGAAAACGGAAAAGCGTCAGTAAATATTCAGCCAAAATTACAAGGTCAGGCCCCGGGAATGCTTCGTGCTTCGTTTATCACAAAAGTGTATGAAGAAGGCGGAGATTTTAGTACCGATGTAATTTCGACGACTTATTCGCCATACAAAACCTATGTCGGAATTAAAGCGCCGGAACCTAACAAATACGGAATGCTGGAAACCAGAACCAATAACCGTTTTGATATTATGACAGTTGATGAAAATGGAAGACCAAAATCGGTTAGAAATCTTGAAGTAAAAGTATATAAGGTAGAATGGCGCTGGTGGTGGGATGCTTCAAGTGATAATTTATCCAATTATAATTCTTCGAACGCAACAACTTCATATAAAACATTTGTAATCAATACCGATTCCAGTGGAAAAGGAAGTGTTCAGTTTTCATTAACCGATGAAGAATGGGGACGTTATTTGATTCGTGTTTCGGATACTGCAGACGGTCATGCAACAGCTTTAACGGTAAATATTGACTGGCCAATTTGGTCTGGAAAAACACGTAACAGAGATGCTTCTACAGCCAATATGTTGGTTTTTTCTACAGATAAAAAGAATTATGCGGTTGGCGAAAAAGCACAAATCTCTTTCCCTTCAAGTGAAGGCGGACGCGCTTTAATTTCTATCGAAAATGGATCAAAAGTAGTACAGACCATATGGGCTAAAACACAAAAAGGAGAAACAAAAGTTGAGGTTCCAATAACTTCAGCAATGGCTCCAAATGTGTATTTTAATATTACCTTATTGCAACCTCATGCTTCAACGAAAAACGATTCGCCAATTCGTATGTACGGCATTGTTCCGATTGAAGTGGTGGATAAGAATACCATTTTAGCGCCAACATTATCAATGCCGGATGTATTAAAACCAGAGCAAACCTTTACGGTAAAAGTGGGAGAGAAAACTGGAAAAGAAATGACTTACACAATCGCGGTTGTTGATGAAGGTTTATTGGATTTAACCCGTTTTAAAACACCAAATGCCTGGGATAGTTTTTATGTTCGTGAAGCTCTGGGCGTTAAAACCTGGGATATTTATGATGATGTAATAGGAGCGTATGGCGGGAAAATAAATCAGATTTTCAGTATTGGTGGAGATCAGGATTTAGGGGGCGGAAAAGCTAAAAAAGCAAATCGTTTTAAACCTGTTGTATTGTATTATGGCCCGTTTAAATTAGAAAAGGGTCAAACGAAATCACATCAATTAAAACTGCCGAAATATATTGGTTCTGTTCGAACCATGGTGGTTGCGGGCGATGCAAACACAAGCGCATACGGAAGTGTAGAAAAAGCAACTCCGGTTAAAAGTCCGTTGATGGTTTTGGCTTCACTGCCGAGAAAAATTTCTCCTTCAGAAAAAGTAACGATTCCGGTTACGGTTTTTGCAACGGAGAATACTATCAAAAACGTTTCGATTCAGATTAAAACGAGCAATGGTTTAAAAGTTATGGGAAGCGCAGCGCAATCCTTAACTTTTGCTTCACCTGATGAAAAAATGGCGTATTTCAATTTGGTTGTGGGTTCTGCTACCGGAATTGCAAAAGTGCAGGTTATTGCCACTTCTGGAAAAGAGAAATCAGTGTATGATGTCGAAATTGATATGACAAATCCGAATCCGGTTACGAATACTTTTACAGATGTTATTCTGCCTCCAAAGAGTACCAAAACGATTTCATGGAAAACTTTTGGTGTGGCAGGAAGTAATAAAGCAAGATTAGAAGTTTCATCAATGCCAACCATGAATTTGAATGGAAGATTGCAATATCTTATTCAGTATCCTCATGGCTGTGTGGAGCAAACCACTTCTTCTGTTTTTCCACAGTTGTATTTGAATGATGTTGTTGATTTAGATGCAACTCGAAAAGGAATTATTCAAAAGAATATTACTGCCGGAATTACAAGATTAGGAAGTTTTCAATTGTCAAATGGAGGAGTGGCGTACTGGCAAGGCAATACAATAGCAGATGATTGGGGAACTTCATACGCAGGACATTTCTTAATTGAAGCAGAGAAAAAAGGATACGTTTTGCCAATTAATTTCAAATCAAAATGGATTTCGTACCAACAACGCGAAGCCAAGCAATGGCGTTTTGAAGCGAAATACGGAAATGATTTGGCTCAGGCATACAGATTGTACACTTTGGCTTTAGGCGGAAATGCTGACTTATCTTCAATGAACAGATTGAGAGAAACCAAAGGAATTTCAAACGAAAGTAAGCTGCGCTTAGCTGCGGCATATGTTTTGGCAGGTCAAAAATCGGCAGGATTGAATTTGTTTTTACATAGTAAAATTGAAGACGAATCGAGTAATTATAATTATTACTATTATGGCTCAAGCGAAAGAAACAGGGCAATGGCTTTGGAAACTATGTTGCTGTTAGGACAAAAACAAAAAGCATTTAATATGGCTTCAAAATTGGCAAAACAAATGTCAAATAACCAATGGATGAGTACGCAGACCACGGCTTATTGTTTGTATGCAATGTCTAAATTCGCTGTGAGCAACGGTCCCAAAGGAATTAATATTCAGTTTAGCAAAAACGGAAAAGGTGAAACGATAAACACGCAAAAAACAATCGCAGACAGGAGTTTGGTTGTTCAAACGGGATCTAACAGCGTAACGCTGAAAAACATTAAAAATAATACGGTTTACGTTCGTGTTTTGAATACTGGAATATTACCAATCGGACAAGAGAAAGCAATTGAGAGTGATGTTTCGGCGTCTATTGTTTTCAAAAACAGAAAAGGAAGTGTTATTAATGTTTCTAAAATTAGTCAGGGAACAGAATTTGTTGCTGAAGTAACGATAAGAAATCAAAGAAATGAGCATGTAGAAAATGTAGCATTATCGCAAATTCTGCCTTCAGGTTTTGAAATCGTAAATACCCGTTTTACCGATTATGGAGACGCAACAAACAACATCGCAGACTATATTGATATTCGCGATGACCGAACTAATTTCTATTTTGGAATGAAAGCAGGAGAAACAAAAGTCTTCAGAATTTTGCTGAATGCTTCTTATCTTGGAAATTATTATTTGCCAGGTTTACAATGCGAGGCGATGTATGATAATACTTTCTTAGCCAGAACAAAGGGATTCTGGGTGGAAGTGGTTAAATAAAATAATTAGCCACAGATTACAGGGATTAAAAGGATTTTTAAATCTGTGTTAATCTGTGTAATCTGTGGCAAAAAGAAACTTTGCGAACTTTGCGTAAACCTTTGCGCTCTTTGCGGTTAAATAACTACTCAGTTGAAAAATAAATTAATAGCGTTCTCACAACGCATTATAAATTGGATAAAAAAGAATAAAATAAAATCAGCAATTGTATTTATACTCTTGCTGATTTATTATTTTTCCTTACCGCGAACCTTATTCCAAGAACCTTATTCTACGGTAATTGAAAGTAAAGAAGGAGAATTGCTTGGTGCGAAGATAGCCGATGACGGACAATGGCGTTTTCCTGCGCAAGACAGTGTGCCTGATAAATTCAAAAAATGCATAGTCTATTTTGAAGACGAATACTTCTACAAACATCCCGGATTTAATCCCGTGGCGATGGTAAATGCCATTAAGCAAAACAATAAGGCAGGAAAAGTAGTTAGAGGCGGAAGTACATTGACACAACAAGTTATTCGGTTATCCCGAAAAGGAAAAGGAAGAACTTACTTTGAAAAGTTTATCGAAATTATTCTGGCAACCCGATTAGAATTGGGATATTCTAAAAATACAATTTTAGAAATGTATGCGGCTCATGCTCCTTTTGGCGGAAATGTCGTTGGTTTAGAAATGGCTTCATGGAGATATTTTGGGGTTCAGTCTAATCAATTATCCTGGGCGGAGAATGCGACTTTAGCCGTTTTGCCAAATGCTCCAAGTTTAATTTATCCGGGAAAGAATCAGATCAAATTATTGAATAAACGCAACCGACTTTTGTTGAAATTGCATCAGGAAGGCATAATTGACAAACAGACTTACGAATTGTCAATTGATGAACCTTTACCACAAAGGCCATATGATTTACCTCAAATTGCACCTCATTTATTACAGCGTGTGGCTAAGAATGAAGAAGGCACTCGCGTAAAAACTACGATTGATTACGCTTTACAAAATAGAGTCAATCAAATTGCGAAGTATTATTACAATCAGTACAAGCAGAATGAAGTAAACAATCTGGCAATTTTAGTTATTGATGTTTCGAATCGGAATGTAATGAGTTATGTTGGAAATGCTCCAACAGATAATAATCATCAGAAAGATGTTGATATTATTGATGCTCCAAGGAGTACGGGAAGTATTTTAAAACCGCTTTTATACGCAGGAATGCTCGATGACGGCGAATTACTGCCGAATACTTTAGTAGCTGATGTACCAACGCAGATTGCTGGCTATACACCGCAAAATTTTAATCTCACATTTGATGGAGCCGTTCCGGCACATCGTGCGTTATCACGTTCCTTAAATATTCCAGCAGTTTTGATGCTTCAGGATTTTGGCGTAAATAAGTTTTATGAAGAGTTACAAAAATTCAAATTAAGAGATATCAATAAAACGCCGGATCATTATGGATTGTCGCTTATTTTGGGCGGTGCCGAAAGTAATTTATGGGATTTATGCCGAACGTATGCAGGTTTATCTTCAACAGTAAATTATTATACAAAAAACCAGGCAAAATATCGAACTAAGGAATTTGCAGAGCTGAATTACAAAAATGATTTTGAGCCCGATTTTGGTTCAGAAACCGATCAGAAGAATATAATCGGCGCGGGAGCAATTTGGCTGACCTATAACGCAATGGAAGAAGTAAACAGGCCAGAAGGAGATGAAGCCTGGAAATTTTATGACAGCTCGTTGAAAATTGCCTGGAAAACAGGAACCAGTTTTGGAAATAGAGATGCCTGGGCAATTGGTACCAATTCAAAATATGTAGTTGGAATCTGGGTTGGAAATGCAACAGGCGAAGGAAGACCAACTTTAACCGGAGTGACGAGTGCAGCACCTATTTTATTTGATGTTTTTAATTTATTGCCGAGACAAAAGTGGTTTGAAACGCCTTATAAAGATTTAGAAGAAGTTGAGGTTTGTCGTTTGAGCGGTTATCTGGCGAAAGAAGATTGTCCGAAAATCAAACAATGGGTTTCTAAAAGAGGTAAATCTACGGCTGTTTGTCCGTATCATAAAAAGGTTCATTTAGATAAATCGGAGCGACTTCAGGTCAATAGCAGTTGTGAAAGTGTCGATAATATTGTGACTAAAAGCTGGTTTATTTTGCCTCCAGTGATGGCGTGGTATTATAAAAGCCAGCATATTGAATATTTGCCTTTACCACCATTTAAGGAAGATTGTCAGGGAACACAAACCACCACAATGGATTTTATTTATCCGAAAACGAACAGCAAAATTTATTTGACGAAGAATTTTAATAGTGAAGTGCAGCCTGTGATCTTGAAAGTGGCTTATTCTGAAAGGGATAAAGAGCTTTTTTGGTATGTAGATGATGTTTATAAAGCGACAACTAAAACATTTCATGAATTGCCAATTACGCCAACTTCGGGAACTCATTATATTACGGTTGTTGATGCTTTTGGAAATGAAATTAGAAGGAAAATTGAAATTGTGAGGGAATAAAAGGGAAAATAAATTCCAATTTAGAAATCCCAAATTCCAAAAACTTAAAAAATATCTTAGAAGTGATTGTTGTTATGAAAATGAGTGCCTAGCCCAGATAGAAGTGGAAATCCTTTTATTTTTTTCTTTAAAAAATAAAAGATTGGAACGGATAGCTGGAAATTGCTCCTAAAAAACAAATTTCAAGTTTAAAATCCCAAATCCAAAGTTGAAATTGAAGTGCAAAATGAGATTGCTTCGTTCCTCGCAATGACGCATAAAAAAACCGCCAATCTTTCGAGAGGCGGTTTTTATTTTATTCTGAAATAGCATTTCCTTTTTTATCATAGAAATGGTATTCTAAGTACGTGTAAGCGTCACGAGGTATGATTTTCACCCATTTCTTATGTTCAAAAAACCATTTTGAACGTAAGGATGGAAAACCTTTACTGAGGTAAGCAGCCACAAAAGGATGTACATTAAGCACAACATTTTTGTGGGTTTTTAAAAGTCTGTCTAAATCCAGTGCGATTTTATCAATGATTAAAATTGGCGCTTCAATTTCGCCATGCTCATTGTTTGGATCTTCTTCTCTGGTTTTAATATTAACTTCTGGTCTTACGCGTTGTCTGGTAATTTGAACTAAACCAAATTTACTAGGTGGTAAGATTTTATGTTTAGCTTTATCGTCGCTCATTTCTTCTCGCAAGAAGTCGAACAAGACTTTCCTGTTTTCAGGATTAGACATATCGATAAAATCAACTACAATTATTCCGCCCATATCACGCAAACGAAGTTGTCTGGCAATTTCAGCAGCTGCAATCATATTCACTTCCATGGCAGTGTCTTCCTGGTTAGTCGCCTTATTAGAACGGTTTCCGCTATTTACGTCAATAACGTGAAGAGCTTCAGTGTGTTCGATAATAAGATAGGCGCCTTTACTCATGGAAACGGTACGTCCAAATGAAGTTTTGATTTGTCTCTCTATATTGTATTTCTCGAAAATTGGAGTGTCATTTGATTGATAAAACTTTACAATCGATTGTTTTGAAGGTGCAATTTCTTGCAGATATTCCTTCGTTTGGTGGAACAACTCTTCGTCATCTATCTGAATACCGCTGAAGGTATCATTGAATACATCTCTTAATATTGAAGAAGCTCTGTTAAGCTCTCCTAATACTTTTGATGGATGATGAGCAGTTGGTAATTTTTTACACATTGCAGTCCATCTGCCAAGCAGGTTCTGCAAATCTTTTTCTAATTCGGCTACGTTTTTGCCTTCGGCTACTGTGCGAACAATAACACCAAATCCTTTAGGTTTGATCGATAGAACAAGTTTTTTTAGACGATCCTTTTCCTTTTTGTCTTCTATTTTTTGAGAAATAGAAACACGGTCAGAAAACGGAACGAGAACAATAAATCTTCCTGCCAATGAAAGCTCAGCGCTTATCCTTGGACCTTTGGTCGATATAGGTTCTTTTACAACTTGAACTAAAACAGATTGATTGGCACTTAAAATATCAGTAATGATGCCATCTTTGTCAATCTCTTTTTCAAACTGAAAGGTTTTTAGGGAGAAATCTTTTATTTTACCTGCGCTTACAAGTTTTATGAATTTCAGTTGGGAAGCTAAGTTAGGTCCTAAATCGTGATAATGTAAAAAGGCATCTTTTTCGAAGCCTACATTTACAAAAGCAGCATTAAGTCCGGCAACTGGTTTTCGTATTTTGGCAATAAAAATATCACCAACCTGAAAGTTGCTTTTCTCTTCTTCTTTGTGTAATTCAATTAGTTTTCCATCTTTTAATAAGGCAAAATCTACGGCTTCAGAACTAGATCTAATGATTAATTCTTTATTCACACTGTAAATTTTTATCTGTTTTTTCAGAAAATAGAAAAAAGAGAGAAGAGTATAGATTGTAAAAATCTAAAATCTTAAGTCTAAAGTCTAAAATCTTATCTACAGATGGATTAAACAATATTTTTAACAGGTATTGAACCCGGGGAAAAGAAGATTAATAGGGAATAGAACAAAGAGCATAGACTTTTACATCTATATTCTATTTTCTTTACTCTTTCATCTTTTTTCAATTTCAATGAACGTTTAAAAAGAAAAAAGTAGTTTAAAACTACTTTTTCTTTTTGTGACGGTTAGCTCTCGCTCTTTTTTTTCTTTTGTGAGTAGCTACCTTATGTCTCTTTCTTTTTTTACCACTTGGCATATCGTGTCGATTTTATGATTAATTAATAGTATTATTTTGCTTCGTTGTTCGTTTTAACTCCCTCTACAAATACTTTTGCAGGTTTAAAAGCAGGAATGTTGTGTGCAGGAATTTTGATTGTGGTGTTTTTTGAAATGTTTCTTCCTGTCTTTTCAGCTCTGGTTTTTACGATAAAACTTCCGAAACCTCTTAGGTAAACATTGTCACCAGTTTCTAAAGAAGTTTTAACTTCTTCCATAAAAGTTTCTACTGTTGCTTGAACATCTCCTTTTTCAAGACCTAGTTTCTCTGAAATTTTCGCTACGATATCTGCTTTCGTCATTTTCTTTCCTATTTTATTTTATAAATGATGTACTATTTTTTTGAGTTTGCAAATATAGGAATTAAAAAAATAATTAATCAAGCTAATTCGTTAAATTTTAATTACATAAACATTTACTTTTGTTTTCAAAGGATTTTACAATGGATTTTCATAACATATTGATAAGTTGGTATTTACAGAACAAGCGTGATTTGCCATGGCGAAATACGGTCGATCCGTACCTAATTTGGCTCTCAGAAATTATGCTGCAGCAGACAAGAGTCGCGCAGGGAATGCCTTACTTTTTCAATTTTACGCAAGAATTTCCTACAGTGTTTGATTTGGCAAATGCATCAGAAGAACAGGTTTTGAAACTTTGGCAGGGTCTGGGGTATTATTCCCGAGCCAGAAATTTGCATAAAACAGCTCAATATGTAGCAAATGAGTTAAATGGAGTTTTTCCTGAAAATTATACAGCGTTATTAAAATTAAAAGGTGTTGGTGAATATACTGCCGCTGCGATTGCTTCTTTTTCTTATAATGAAGCTGTTCCGGTTGTTGATGGAAATGTTTTTAGAGTGCTTTCCCGTTATTTTGATATTGAATCGGATATTGGTCTGCCTGCAACAAAAAAAGAATTTACAGAACTGGCTTTTGAATTAATGCCAAAAAATAACCCTGCAATCTTTAATCAGGCGATAATGGAATTTGGCGCTTTGCAGTGCGTGCCTAAAAATCCGAATTGTATGATTTGTGTTTTTAACGAAAGTTGTGCGGCTTTGCAAAAAAAGAAAGTGGATGCTTTGCCGGTAAAATCAAAAAAAGTAAAAGTCACAAATCGCTTCTTTAATTATTTGGTTTTGGAAGACGCTTTAGGAAACACTTTAATCCAAAAAAGAACTGCAAAAGGAATTTGGCATAATTTATATGAATTTCCTCTTTTAGAAACAGATGGAATTGTTGATTTTGACGTTGTCTCAAAAGCAGTTCAATTTGATATTTTTCCTTCCTATAGTATTATAGGTATAGAAGAATGTGCGGAAACGACTGTTATTCATAAACTTTCGCATCAACATCTTCATATTCAGTTTTGGAAAGTGAAAATCAATGAAAAAATAGGGAACGGTGTGAATTCCAGTGATTTAAAGACTTTTCCTTTTCCAATTGTGATTTATAATTTTATAGAAAAGCAGGAAATAAATTGCTAAAAAAATGTATCTTTGGGGTAAATACCACTAAAAACTATGAACGGAACTTTAAATAAGGTGATGCTGATTGGCCATTTGGGCGACGACGTGAAAATGCATTATTTTGATGGAGGAAACTGCATCGGTCGTTTTCAGTTGGCTACAAATGAAGTATATATCAATAAAACGACTAATGAAAAAATAACTTCAACAGAATGGCATAATTTAGTTGTACGCAATAAAGCAGCTGAAATTTGCGAGAAATATTTATCGAAAGGTGATAAAATATATGTTGAAGGGCGTATAAAATCGCGCCAGTGGCAGGCTGAAGACGGTACAACAAAATACACAACCGAAATTCAGGTTACTGAGTTTACTTTCCTGACTACCAAAAAAGAAACAGGAAATCATAAGCCACATCAGGATCAGGAATCCGCAAAAAACACTAACTTTGATGCGTCAAACGAAAGCTTGCCTATAAACGACTTGCCTTTCTGATTGTTTAACTAATCTTTTTTAATTTGGACCCGGAGCCCAGTTTATTTTTTACTACAACTTTAGACATCAATTTAATAATTGGTTTTGTCGGAATATTTATTTTGCTGTTTCTATCGGCAATTGTTTCTGGTGCCGAAGTAGCACTTTTTTCTTTATCTCAAAAAGATATTAATGAGACTTTACAAGACAATCACCCAAAAGGTAGAATCATTTCTAATCTTTTAGATAAACCCAAAAAACTTTTAGCGACCTTATTAGTAGCCAATAACTTTTTAAACATTGGTGTCGTAATTCTGTTCTCCTTTATAGGACAAAATATTTTTGACGATATCAGTTCTCCAGTTTTAAAATTCATTTTAGAAGTAATTCTGGTTACGTTTTTGATTTTGTTATTTGCAGAAGTTTTGCCTAAAGTTTATGCAAGCAGAAATAATATAAAATTCGCTAAATGGGTAGCGTATCCAATTTCACTTTTAGATACATTACTCTCGCCTATAAGTTTGCCAATGCGTAGTGTTACATTATATTTGCAGCGTAAATTAGGTAAACAGAAGAACAGCTTTTCAATAAATCAGCTTTCTCAGGCTCTTGAACTTACAGATTCTGAAGGAACATCAAAGGATGAACAAAAAATATTAGAAGGAATTGTTTCCTTTGGGAATACGGATACAAAACAGGTTATGAGTCCGAGAATTGATATTTTTGGTTTAGAAATATCGGAATCATTTGAAGCCATTTGTCCGAAGATAATCGAAAAAGGATTTTCAAGAATTCCGATTTATCGCGATAATATTGACCAGATTGAAGGTGTTTTATTCGTTAAAGATTTATTACCACATATTGATAAGAAAGAATTTGACTGGACGACTTTAATGAGAGAAGCTTTTTTTGTTCCGGAGAATAAAAAACTGGACAATCTGCTAAAGGATTTTCAGAGCCTTAAAAGTCATTTGGCGATTGTGGTGGATGAATATGGCGGAACATCGGGATTGGTTTCTTTAGAAGATGTTATTGAGGAGATTGTAGGGGATATTAGTGATGAGTTTGATGATGAGAATTTGAACTTCTCGCAAATCGATGAAAAGAATTTTCTTTTTGAAGGGAAAATTAACATGAAGGATTTCTATAGAATTGTTGATGTTAATGAAGATATTTTTGAATCTCACAAAGGCGAAGCGGAAACATTAGCTGGTTTTATTTTAGAAATCTTAGGCAATTTCCCGAAAAAAGATCAAAAAATTGCTTTTGAAAACTGTGTTTTTACGATAGAAACAGTAGATAAAAAGCGAGTAAAACAAATAAAAGTAACAATAGAATAAAATGCTTAAAAGAATAATTTCAATAACTTTAATTTTGCTGACATTAACAATTGTAAGCTGCAAGGATGATGTTTTGCCTAAGCCGGCAAGTTTTCTGCGCTTGGATTATCCGGAAGCTAAATATGTTAATTTTGAAAATAACTGTCCGTTTACTTTTGAGATGAATGAGGGGGCTATTATTAAAGGTGAAAAAGATTGTGGTTTTGCGATTACCTATCCAAAAATGAAGGCTACAATTTACCTGACTTATAAACCTGTAAATGGGGACATAGTAAAATTGCTGAAAGATGCTCAAAAATTAACCTATGAGCATGTAATTAAGGCTGATGATATTTTAGAACAACCGTATTTAAACCCCCACAAAAAGGTATATGGAATGTTTTATCAGGTTGATGGGAATGCTGCGACAAACTCACAATTTTATGTGACCGACAGTACAAAACACTTTATAACTGGATCGGTTTATTTTTATGCTAAACCTAATTTTGATTCGGTTATGCCGGCCGCAAGTTATATCAAAAATGATATGCAAAGGCTTATGGAAACCTTAAAGTGGAAATAGAAAATCAGAACATAAAAAAAGGCGTTTAGTTTATAAACGCCTTTTTTTTATATCTTAAGAATAGATTTTAATTTAAGCGAAATACCTAATTTGGAATCTAGGAAAACAACTAGCTTTGCTAAGTCTCCTGACTCCTTACGCACGTCAATGATCCACAAAGAAAATAAAACTATTAAAAAGGATAGAGTAAAAGTGAGGAGACTTCCTATGGCACTGAATTCGCGAAGCATTAATAAATTTTATTTTTCATGAATATTTTTTGTAAAGCAATATCAAAAGTATTTTGGATCTGTCATCCAAGTCACTCCATCATCTTCATGAAATATTGGACAAAGAATTATCTTTTTTTCACCTTTCTCATTAATGATATACCAATCAGTGGTATCGATTATTAAATCAAGAAATTTTGTTTCTTCTTCAGCTAAATTCATATCAGTTTCTTCAACTCCTTCGTCTAATAAGATGCTATATTTTATAGAGAATTTTATATAGTCTGCCAAATGTTTATTTTTAGATGGCTCAGCCAAATAATCAAACTTAGACAAAAGACATCCAAAACTTCTCATATCCCAGTTGGTTTCAACAATCGATCCGATATTGAGATCTTTCCAGTACAATTCGAACTTCTTCATTTCTTTTATTTTCTAACAAATATAAATAAAAAGGCACCCAGATAGAGTGCCTTTTGTAATTATTGAATTTAGAATTTACGATTTAGTATTCGAAACTTTATAAGTTTTTCCGTCTCCGGTTGACTGAACAACTTTAGTTAAATTTTCCTGATTTTGAATCGTTTTGTCAAATACAACAGTAGCTGTTTTTTTATCAAAATCAACAGTTGCTTTTTCTACTCCGTCAAGATTAGTAAGTTCTTTTTCGATTGTTTTTGCACATCCCATAGCACAAGTCATTCCTTCGATTTCGAAACTTGCAGTTTGTACATTTTCAGTGGCAATTGCTTTGTGTTCTTTTGGAGCTGTTTCTACGGCTTTTATATTCGCTAAATTTTTATCTTCTTCTTTTTTACAGCTTACCAATACTAAACCTGCGATGGCTAACGTTGCTATTGTTTTTGTGAATTTCATTCTATATAGATTTTAATTTGTCAATAAGTTCGTTGCAAAATTAATAAAAATGAAGCGGTCGGTTCGTAAAATTATTACAAATTTGCAGTAAAATACTATTTATGGATGCAAAACAATTAAAGTGGGCTTATTTATTGGTTCTTTCATTAATCTGGGGAAGTTCTTTTATTTTAATTAAAAGAGGATTGGTTGGATTAACGGCAGTTCAGGTTGGTTCGTTCCGAATTATTTTTGCAGCCCTATTTTTATTGATTGTTGGTTTTAAAAGTTTGAAGAAAATTTCACGTCGTCAATGGAAATTTGTTGCCATAACGTCGCTTTTCGGAACTTTTACTCCGGCATATCTTTTTGCAATTGCCGAAACTGAGGTTGATAGCTCCATTGTAGCGATTTTAAATTCGCTAACGCCTTTAAATACTCTAGTTTTAGGAATTCTTATCTTCGGAATTCAGTTTCAAAAACGTCAGGTTTTAGGTGTTTTCGTTGGTTTAGTTGGTTGCTTGTTATTGGTTTTAAGCGGTGCATCTGCACATCCTGGACAAAATTATTATTATGTTGTTTTGGTGGTGATTGCGACCATTTGTTATGCTATAAATGTGAATTTGATTAAAAAGTATTTGTCTGATTTGAATTCGGTGAGTATTACAACTGGGAACTTCGCGGTTTTGCTAATACCTGCACTAATCATTTTAAGTACAACTGATATTTCACAGAGAATAAATTTTGAAGCTACTCAGCATTCGATATTCTTCGTAATGATTTTGGGTGTTTTAGGAACCGGAATCGCGAATGTATTGTTCTTTAAATTGATCCAAATGTCTTCGCCGGTATTTGCAACATCGGTAACCTATTTAATTCCGATAGTCGCTTTTTTCTGGGGATTATTAGATAATGAAATGCTGACGCCAATTCAGTTTTTTGGTGCATTTATTATTTTGATTGGAGTTTATTTGTCTGCTAAAAAGTAAAGGCAATTTACCTGGTAACGATATGTCGCCCTGAGCGAAGTCGAAGGGCACACCAATTGAAACATGGCTTCGACTCCGCTCAGCCTGACAAAAAAAGCATATAAAAAAAGCTTTGCCAAAGTTTCAAACTGTGGCAAAGCTTATAAAAATCTTAGTCCCGAGGCTTCGGGATAGTATCTTAGTCGCTCAGAACCTTTTTCTAAAGAAAATCTGCATCAGAAACTCCTTCGTTAATCTTGATATCAGTCATTTTGATATCTAATTCAAAACCTACATTCTGAATTAAGTTGAACGGAACTTTAACGCCCTTTACTTCTTTGTAATCATTGAAGTTGGTGATTTGGGTTGAAGATTGACCGGCTTGTTCACGAACTTTAGATTCAGCTACTTTTAAACCAGATTTTACATCGTAGAAATAAGTAGTTTTTCCGTCTTTTATGGCATACGCATCGCTGCCGTTAATTGGTTCGATTGAGTCTACTTTTAGATCAGTTCTTTTGCTTAGTTGTAATTCTTCAAAAGGAGCAGCATTGGCTTTCATTTCAGCAAGATCAGTGCCTTCAAGGTTTTTGCGTTGCCCTTGTTGTTCGATATAAGCACCTTTTTCATTTACCACTTGCTTCATTAAATTCATAGTTCCCATGGCTAGTGAAACCATCATTTTACCTTTTGAATCTAATTTAGAAGTAAAAGTCAAAGGCCCGGGAGCTTGGGGAACAGTAGTTGTTCCGTTCATTGCTAATGTTTTTACGGCTGAAACTGCTTTTTCTCCACCAATAGCCTTAAGGTAATTTTCAAAAACTGTTTTTGCAGTAATTCCTGTTGGAGCTTCTTTTTTAGTAACTGGTTTTTCAATTGAATTTCCGTATTTATCAAAATAGAAAATTGGAATTTGAAGTTTTTCTAAACCAGGAATTACGTCAGAACCTTTTCCGGCAATTACAATTCGCATATTGTCCAAAAGGAAATATTTGTTAGCTACGCGGTAAATATCATCGGCCGTAACATTATTGATAGTTTGAATGTATTTTTCGTAGAAATCGGCTGGAAGTTTTTCAGTTTCGATGTTCAGTGCATAACGTGCAACGGCTTGTGGTTTTTCAACCTGCATTACAAAACGTCCAATGTAACCTGCTTTTACATTTTTTAATACATCTTCAGATACCTTTTGCGTTTTGATTCGTTTTATTTCTTCCACAAATTGTACAACTGCACTATCGGTTACAGTATTTCTAACAGCAGATGAAGCTTTGAATTTGGTTACATATTTTCCGCTTCCAATGCTTGAACTTGCGCCGTATGTCCATGCGTGTTTTTCACGTAAATTCATGTTTAAATAACTGTTGAAATCGCCACCCAAAATTTGATTTGCAATTACAGCGGGGAAAAAATCAGGATCGCTCATTCTTAAATTTACTGTATTTACTAATGAAATTTCAGATTGAACTGCATTCGGAACATCTACAAAATCAATTTGAAGTTTAGAAACATTTTGCGGATCCGGATAAGTGTTTTTTGGAGCGTTTTGTTTTTTCCATCCACCAAAAAGTTTTTCAACTGCTTCTTTAGTTTCTTTAAATTTTATGTCTCCAATAATTACCAAATAAGCGTTTTCAGGAACGAAATAAGTGGTGTAATTCGTCTGAACATCGGCCAGGGTTACGTTTTTAACCGTTTCTTCAGAAAGATATTCTCCCGCTGGATGATTTTTTCCAAAAGCTAGAACATCAACTACACGGTTTGCAATCGCCGGAACGCTTTTTTCATCGGCTTTAAGCCCTTCGATTAATTTTGCTTTTTCTTTGTCAAATTCTACTTGGGTAAAATTTGGCTGTAAAGCACCTTCGGCCAAAAGTTCTAAAACGCGTCCTGAATATTTTGAAAGTGCACTTGCGTATGCGCCTTGCGAAGTAAAATTGATGTTAGCACCGTAAAAATCAATTTCCTCATTAAAAGCTTCTTTAGTGGTTTTTTTAGTTCCATTTCCAATCAAACTGCTTGTTAATTCATCAACACCTTTTTTGCTTCCTTCAGTAAAAGGAGCATTGTCTAAAGTAAGATTGAAACTTACTCTGGGTAATTTATGATTTTCAACCACCAGAACTTTCATGCCGTTTGCCAAAACAAAAGTTTGCGGTTTTTTGATGTTGACTACTGGTGAATTGCCTGGTTTTGGTTGTGGACGATCTTGTGCTTGCATAATTCCAGTTAGGAATAAAAGGATTAAAACTGTATGTATTTTTTTCATGATTCGAGGCTCTTAATTTTGAACTTTTGTTGATGGAACATATTCTAAAACTAAACGTTGATTCGGATTTAGATACTTTTTAGCAACTTCTCTTATCTCTTCTCTTGTGATAGAGTGATACAAATCAATTTCTGTATTGATAAGATTTACATCTCCATAAAGTAAGTAATAAGAGGCAAGATTTTCAGCAATTCCTTCAACGGTTGCGTTTGCGTTTACAAAGTTATTATCGAACTTATTTTGCAATTTTTCATAGTCTTTTTCAGAAATCAAATCGGTTTGGATTTTTACAATTTCTTCATCCATTTCTTTTAAGATATCAGCCATGGTGTAAGTTCCCATTGGTAAACCGTATAAAATATACATTCCGTAATCTTCCTGACTAAAACCTACAGCGCCAATTTGAAGCGCCATTTTTTTGTCATCAACTATTTTTTTGTACAATTTTGAACTTTTTCCGTCACTTAAATAAGAAGAGATCAAATCTAAAACCCTGGCATCTCTGGTTTTCATTGATGGAGTTCTGTACGATGCAATTACCATCGGAATCTGAATATTTGGATCCTCGTAAGTTGCTTTTATTGTTTTATTAATGGGTTCTTCGACAAAAGTTTGTTTTTTAACCACTTCACCTTTCGGAATTGGACCAAAATATTTCTGAATCCATTCTTTGGTTTTGGTTTTGTCAAAATCTCCGGCAACTACCAAAACAGCATTATTTGGCGTGTAGAATTTTTTATTGAAAGCCTGAAATTCTTCTAAAGTTGCAGCATCCAAATCTTTCATAGAACCGATAGTGGTCCAGCGATACGGATGATTCTTAAACATATTTTCCTTAACAACAGGTAGAATGTTTCCATAAGGCTGATTGTCATAGCGCATTCTTTTTTCTTCTTTTACAACTTCATTTTGTGTATCAACACCAATTTTGTTAATGATGGGATGCATTAATCTTTCAGATTCCATCCACAAACCCAACTCTAAACTGTTTGATGGGAAAACTTCATAATAGTAAGTTCGGTCATCTGATGTGTTGGCATTGTTAACTCCTCCATTTGCAGTAACAATTTTCATCCATTCACCTCGTTTTATATTTTGAGTTCCTTCAAATAATAAATGTTCAAAGAAATGCGCAAAACCTGTTCGGTCAGGACGCTCATCTTTTGATCCAACATGATACATTACCGATGTAATGACAACCGGAGCAGAAGGATCGTTATGCAAAATCACATGCATACCATTATCTAAATTGTATTCTTCAAAAGCTACTTTTTGAGCATGAGCAACTCCGCCAAGCATTAGTGCAGCACTTAACATCATTATTGAATTTTTCATAGAGATTAATAATTTATATTTACCTAAATAAATAGGTAGCCAAGAGTTGATTATAGTTACATCAAAAATAAGTTTTTTTAGTTATCTATTGGGAATCCATATCCATTTTCATGATACTTTAACAGTCATTTACTTTAAAAATGATTTTTTATGCGGCTAAAACACCTTGAAAAACAGACTTTAAGACGAAATAAATATTTTTGAAATAAGAGATTGCACAGTAAATTATTAATTGTATATTTGCAACCTTAAAAATCAATAAATCAATTTGGTATGTATGCAATCGTAGAGATAGCAGGGCAACAATTTAAAGTAAGCAAAGACTTAAAGGTTTATGTTAACCGTTTGACTAACGAAGAAGGTTCAAAAGTTTCTTTTGACAAAGTTCTTTTATTAGACGATAACGGAAACGTAACTTTAGGCGCCCCAGCTATAGAAGGTGCTTCAGTAGAAGCTAAAGTGTTACAACACTTAAAAGGAGATAAAGTTATCGTTTTCAAAAAGAAAAGAAGAAAAGGATACAAAAAGAGAAATGGTCACAGACAATATCTTACTCAAATTGTAATTGAAGGTATTACTGCAGCAGGAGGAACTAAAAAAGCAGCAGCTAAAAAAGCGGTTGTGGCAGAAGAAGTAGCTACTGAAGAAGTAGAAGCTCCTAAAGCTAAAAAAGCAGCTCCAAAAGCAAAAAAAGAAGCTACTAAAGAATAATAACAATATTTAAACTCATACGTCATGGCTCACAAGAAAGGTGTCGGTAGTTCGAAGAATGGTAGAGAATCAGAATCAAAACGTTTAGGCGTTAAGATTTTTGGTGGACAAGCTGCTATTGCTGGGAACATCATCGTTAGACAAAGAGGTTCAAAACATAATCCAGGTGAGAACGTTTACATCAGTAAAGATCACACACTACACGCAAGAGTAGCTGGAGTTGTTAAGTTCCAAAAGAAAAAAGATAACAAATCTTATGTATCTATCCTTCCATTCGAAGCATAATCATTAGATTACTTATTATTACAAAACCCGTTCGCCTTGGCGAACGGGTTTTTTGTTTTCTATAGAATTTGAATTTGATTATCGGCGCATATAATAGAATAAACGGTAAAATTTATTCTTTTATTATAGAGGGCAGTATATAATCCAATACAATTTTATCTGCTTGCGCATGTTCGTAGGGCTTGTTGTGCACTCGATGTCATTCAATCGAGCAAATTCTTTTGTTGATCTGACTGTAAATGAAAATTATGAATAGAATTTGCAATAAAAGAAAAACCTGCTCATAATGAACAGGTTTATGGTATTTTAATTTGTATAACTTTCTTATTCCAAAAAGTCAGACAAGTAAAGAATTGGAATTTGGACCCGAGCGCCAGCGAACAGGCGAAGCAATTTAAAATATTGAATTTTATTATTCAGTATCTTTCGTTTCTTCCAAATCCTGAGATTTTCGTCCCACTTTTATTTTTGGGTTATCCTGCGTTCCTGTAACCATCAGCGGAATTCCAAAAATGCCAAGAGGAGGCAAGCCAAGACGCATTTTTAAGTTCAGTTTTCCGTCTAAACTTGTTGTGCCTTCAATTCTTGGTCTGAAGCCTGCAAACTTAAATTTAAAACGCTCTACTGTCATGATGTTGTTTTTGATAGTGGTTTTAATATCCACTTTCGAAAGGTCAGGATTTTTCATGGCATCAGAGCTTGTTTCCTTGCTCACGGCATTAAACATTTTTAATCCTCTTACTTTTACATCTTTTACAGACAATGTTCCGCCTCCAGTTAATGATGGATAAACAGGTTCCATGTTTCCGTTTAAACGACCTTTTAATTGATAATCTAAAGAAACAATTCCTTGTGCTTTTTCTGCAGCGCTGGCCATTTTTCTGAAGACTTCAATTTCGTTATAGGCTCGTTTAATATCAAAATCAGAAGCTTTGATGTTATAGTCGAAATTTGCTTTTTGAGTAGTTACAGCTTGATAATTAGCATTCATAACGACATTGCAGCCAATTAAATTAAAACCGGTATTCTGCATAGTCAATTTGCCTTTGTTCATTTTTAAATTTCCGGTAGCATTTTGTAGATTTAATTTATCAAAATATACTTTTTGGGCATTTGCTGTTAACTGCAAATTCAAATTGCTTGGAATTATAATAACCCCGGTTTGTTCGACTCCTTTTTGTGGCGCCGAAGTTTCTTTTTTATTTTCCGTTACTGATGTGTTTGCCGTTGTACTTGACATGAATTCATCAACATTGATATAATGCGCAGCGACAGTAAACGAGCCTCTTAAAACGCCTGTATTTGTGGTTGCATAATTGAAAACATTTTGTAAATAACCATTCATTCTAAAATCAGATTGGCCGTAAGCAGCTAAAAAATTATTGAACGACATTTTATCCTGATTGATTTTGAAAATACCCTCCTTAATGATGAATTTCTTCGGAAGGTATTCTGATGCAATACCAATATTTCTCAGTTCAAGTGTTCCTTTGTTGTGTAATTTGCTGTAATTTCCTTTTTCGGCATCGCTTTGTTTGCCTTTCAAAACTAAATCGGCTTTTACGAAACCATCCAAATCAAGTCCTTTTTGAGAGAAAACTTTATAGACTTTGTTGACATCCAATTCTCCTTTTGCCTTGATGTCATAAGTTAAATCATCAAAGTTGCTTAAATCGGCTTCAATAAAAACTGGTTTTCCTTCAAAGGTAAATTGAGCAGGTTTAAGATTAACTTTCAAGTCATCAAAAGTTCCTTTGTTGTTTTCAATTTTAGATTTAATTATAATATTGGTGATTGGATTTGGATAATATTTAGTTTTTAAATACCCATTTTCCAAATCAATAATTCCTTTTGTAACTGGAAAAAGCTTGTTTTTTTGATCAAATTTCCCATTTGCTTTTACGTCCCCAATTAAACTTCCTTTTAGTTCAATGTCAGGAATTCCAAGTGCTTTTGTCAATTTTTCAAGATCAATTTTAGCCTTAAATTCACCATTAATATTTGGTGTATTGGCACCTTTTATGTAAAATTTAGATTTTAAATAATCTTTATTAATGTTTAACGATAAATTTTTGGCATCGACAATTAAAAGATCCGGATTTAAGGATGGAACTTTAGTTTTTATATCGAGGTTCAGGTTAGAAACCGGAAAAACACTTTTGTTATAATTCACGAATCCACTGTCTATTTTAATATCTAAATTAAGATCTGGAGCTATTTTTTGAGAAGCAATATAATCTCCTTTTAGAGTAAAAAGCAAGTTTGTGTTTCCTTTTATTTCGGTTTTAGAAAGCCAGGTTACATATTTTGGTGGGAAAGCTGTAAAAACATCTTTCAAATTGCTATTAGTCGATTTTATAACAAAATCCATGTTGTAGCCATCTTTTAAAAAGTCAAAATTCCCTTTGAAATCAACTAACAACTGATTGATTTTAAGGTTGTTTTGCTGGAAGAAAAAGGATAAGGAATTGACATTTACTTTGGTAATTAAATCAGCGTCAATCTTTTTATTCATTAAATAAGGTTCACCTTCGTAAATGATATTTAGTTTTTCAATTTTAGCAACAGAATATAAATCAAAAACGGCTTTGTCTAGATTTCCTTTTCCTTTATAATTAAATCCAAAGGCGTCAAAGTGAACTTTGGTAGATTGGTCATCATAAATTATTTTACTATTTAGAATTTCAATTTGCTCCAGTTTTAAAGCTGTCTCGGTGCTGTCTTTTGGATTTGAAGGTTTACTGGATTTGTAAACGTTATAATTGGCTTCACCTTTTGCATTGACTTTTACATTAATGAAAGAATCAGATAAGTATATCTGGTCAATTTTTACTGTTTTACTAAAAACCAAACTGGCTACATTTATTCCGAAAGAAACCTCTTTTGCAGTTATGAATTTCTCGTTTTTGTATGGCGCAGATCCGTTAAGATTTAGGTCGCTTAAAGTTAAAGTCAACGACGGAAAGTGATGAAAAAAAGAAAGCGAAACATCAGAATAATTTAATTCGGCACTTAGTTTTTCGTTCGCTGTTTTTTTAATTTGTTCCTTAATTGTATCAGCAAAAATGATAGGTATCAAGAAAAGTAATCCTAAAATAACGACAAAAGTTATTCCAAAATATTTAGCGATTTTTAATAAAATGGACTTCGTTTTACTTGCAGACATAACAAATTGTAGTATTTAGAGATAGATAATATTCGGATAAGAAAATAATTTACCCGTGAACAGTTTCGTTTTTTCCGTAATTCGTAATAATCGAACCTTCATATTCAATCCATTCTTTCCAACGCTTGTCAACATCAACATTATCAGCATACTTTCTTGCAAATCCTAAAAAAGTAGTATAATGTCCGGCTTCAGAAATCATCAAATCGCGATAGAATTTGGCTAATTCTTCATCGTTTATATTTTCAGAAAGTACTTTAAAACGCTCGCAGCTTCGGGCTTCAATCATGGCTGAAAATAATAAACGATCGCAAAGTGCGTCTTTCCGGCTTCCGTCTTTTTTCATGAATTTAAAAAGTTCATTTACATAATGATCTTTTCTTTCACGTCCCAGAGTGAGTCCTCTTTTTTTGATAAGATCATGAACCATTTGCAAATGTTCAAGTTCTTCTCTGGCAATAACAAGCATTTCGGTTACTAATTCCTCTAGCTCAGAGTTATAAGTAACTAAACTGATGGCGTTTGAGGCCGCTTTTTGCTCACACCAGGCATGATCCGTCAAAATTTCTTCGATATTTGATTCGACTATATTTACCCAACGAGGGTCTGTGGCTAATTTTAATCCTAGCATAATTTTATAGAAAAAAGTATTTTGCAAAATTAGTGTTTTTTTATGACCGAAAGTCAGTAAATATGGTGCAAATCAGCGTAAATTAGTATTATTTTGTAACTTGAAACAATTAAAATGAATCAGACAAAAAAACTTTTAATTATTGGTTTTGTATGGCCCGAACCAAATTCGTCTGCGGCTGGTGGCAGAATGATGCAATTGATTTCTATTTTTAAGGAAAATGGATTTGAAATTACATTTGCAAGTCCCGCTTTAGATAGCGATTTTATGGCTGATTTATCTGAATTTGGAGTGGAAAAAAAATCAATTGAATTGAATAATTCGAGTTTTGATGATTTTATAAAGGAACTCAATCCGGATGTTGTTTTGTTTGATCGTTTTATGATTGAGGAGCAGTTTGGCTGGCGTGTGGCTGAAAATTGCCCACGAGCGATTCGATTATTAGACACTGAAGATTTACATTGTTTGCGCGTTGCAAGGCAAAAAGCATTTAGAGAAAACAGAACCTTTGAGTTAAATGATTTATTATCAGAAGAAGTAGCAAAACGTGAAATTGCCAGTATTTTAAGATGCGATTTGTCCTTTATTATTTCTGGATTTGAAATGAATGTTTTGAAAGAGGTTTTTAAAATTGATTCGGATGTATTGTATTATTTGCCATTTTTGGTGTACGAGATGTCTGATTTGGATCTTTTGAAATTGCCTTTATTTGAGGAACGCAAAAATTTTGTTTTTGTCGGAAATTTTCTTCATGAACCCAACTGGAATACCGTTCAATATTTAAAAGAATCCATCTGGCCTTTAATTAAAAATCAATTTCCAGAAGCTGTTTTAGAAGTTTATGGCGCTTATCCATCGCAAAAAGTATTGCAATTACATCAATCAAAAAGTAGTTTTTTTATTAAGGGAAGGGCAGTAGATGCAAATGAAGTGGTGAAAAATGCCAGAGTGGTTTTGGCGCCAATTCGTTTTGGAGCAGGTTTAAAAGGAAAATTATTGGAAGCCATGCAATGCGGTACGCCAAGTATGACCACAACAATTGGTTCTGAGGCGATGTATGCTAATTTACCCTGGAATGGTTTTATTACAGATGATATTGAAACATTTGCAAAAAAAGCAGTTGCATTATATCATGATGAAAATTTGTGGAAACAATCTCAAAAAAATGGCGTTGCAATCGTGAATGAATGTTATCAGTTAAGCAAATACTCGACTGTTTTAATAGCAAAAATCAATTCGTTGTTGAATGATTCTGAAAGCCATCGTCTTCAAAATTTTATGGGAAGTCTGTTGCAGCATCACACTCTAAAAAGCACCAAATATATGGCCAAATGGATCGAAGCTAAGAATAAAAATTAGCCTGCCATTTTTCCAAATCCTACTGTTTCCCGGTACAATTGAGGCGACACATCGGCATTGGTTTTAAAGAATCGGCTAAAATAATGTTCGTCATCATAACCTAATTCATAAGCGATTTCTTTTACCGTTTTATTGGTCATGTACAATTCTCTTTTAGCTTCAATGATGATTCTCTCGGCAATTAAATCGGTCAGCGTTTTATTGAAATAATTTTTGGATAATTTGGCTAAGGCTTTCGCCGAAATATTTAGCATGTCAGCATAATTCCCAGCAGAATGTTTAGTTTTGAAATTGTCTTCGATGGCATCTTTTAGGTTCTGAAGAATAAAAGGTTCTTTAGAATTCGGAATTGATTTCATTTCTTCTAATTGCTGATTTTTTAATCTTGAAGCGGTGATCAAAAAGATTTTTAAATAAGAAACCAGAGATTCATATTGAGCCAGGTCAGTGTTTTGAATTTCAGTTTTCATCTGATCCAAAACCATTTTAAAAGTAGCAGAAGCTTCATCAGTAATTTTGACAAATGGAGGTTGGTAAACATTATTAAATAAAACGCCGCTGCAGGAAACCTCTTTTTGATGCATGTGAATGCAATAAAAATCAGGATGAAAATGAATTGCAATTCCTTCAATTGGTTCGTTTACGCAAAGCATAAAAGGCTGATAAGGCGAGAAGGCAAGGAGCGAGTTTTCTTCAAAATGATGCTCGGCAAAATCTGCTTTTACCTTTCCTTTTCCTTTAGTCACCCAAATTAAAGAGAAAAAATTATTACGTTGCAAATGATCAAAATGGCTATTATCGCCAAAAGGAAGGAGTTTGAAAGCCAGATTACCCGTTTGCGGATTTATAAGTGTAAAAACATTCTGATTGCTCATCATCTATAGCGTTTTTAAAAATATAAAGATAGTCATGAATGAATTCACAACTATCTTTATAAACTGTTTTTTGTATTATTAGTTTTGTAATTCTAAACTTGGAACTGCAGGAAAATCGATTTCAGTATTTGCTGTATTATTGAAATAGTTGGTTAAAACATTTAAGGCAACGTGAGCAACAGTTTCTGCAATTTCGGCATCTGAAATTCCTGCATTTTTTACTGCATCTACATCTTCGTTGTTAACTAAACCATTTTTACTTACTAATGTTTTAGCGAATTTTAAAATTGCAGCTGTTTTTGCATCGGCAGAATTTCCTGTTCTTGCAGCCTGTAAAACTTGTTCGTCAGTTTTTAATAGTTTTCCTCCAATGAAAGTATGAGCGGCAACGCAGTAATCACATGAATTACTTTCTGAAACTGCTAAAGCGATTAATTCTCCTGTTTTTGAAGTTAATTTTCCATGGCTCAAAGCACCGCTTAAATTTAAGTATCCTTCTAATACTGCTGGAGAATTCCCCATTGTTCTCATCATGTTTGGAACAACGCCTAATTTAGTTTGTACGGCATTGAATAAATCTTTTGTTTTTCCTGTTACTTCTTCGGGGTTTAATGCTGTTAATCGTGTCATCTTATTTAATTTTTATGTTGTTATTTATTTGTTGTCTTTTGACATTACAAAGGTGCGACCATTACAGATTTTAGAACATGGAGAATTAACGCTATGTGATGGACAATTTTCCCTTGGAGTTTTGGAATAAAAAAAATCCCCGATTACACATTGTAATTAGGGATTTTTTTTGGTCTCAGTCTCAGTCTCAGTCTCAGTTGGGATAGCGTTAAGCTGTAATCTGAAAACTGCGACTGAGACTGCGACTGAGACTGAAAACTGCGACTGAAAACTATTTCAATAAATCTCCAACAGCCTGAACAGTCGTTGCATGATAGCCAGATTTTGCTTTTTCAAAAATCTGTTTTGCCCAAATTTTTCCTTCCGGAGTTTTTACTAATTCTTTATAAAGCGACATCAATGACCCAGTTCTGCTTGTTGCAATCATAAATTGTTCGATTGCAGGATAAGCCGTTTTGTACTGATGGCGAATCGCCTGAATAAACCATTGGCGTTTAATAACGAAGTTTCCGTTTTTGGTAAAACTGAATTCATTATCAATTGCAGTCATTTCATCAGCAGTAATGTCAGCAGGCAAGTAATCGATAAAATGCTGTTTTTCGGTAGTTGATTTTATCTTCTCGCTCAATCCTTTAACGCCAGTTGTTCTCCAGTTTTTCTGAATATTATCTATTGCTGTAAAATCTTGAGAAGAAACAGCAGTAATATTTGATGGTACTCCTGGTTTGTAAATCCAATCGTCTAATTTGATTTTATCAGCTAGTGCTTTATCATCTTTGATGAGATTTTCTTTTAAATATTTTACAAAATCTTCTGTTGTGATAGATTGAAAAGCATGTGCATCAAAATAGTTTTTAATAAACGGGTCGAATTTTTCACGACCAACAGCTGCTTCGATTACTTTCAGGAAGTTGTATCCTTTTACATAAGGAATTTGACTAATTCCATCATCCGGATTTCTGTTAGTAAGACTTACTTTTAATCTCGTGTCCGGATTTGTTGCGCCATATTCTGCAATATTATCGTCTAAATCTTTACGGGTTAAAACATCTTGCATTTCAGCTTCTTTTTTGCCGAAAATTTCTTCTCCAATTCTGTGTTCAACATAAGTTGTAAATCCTTCATTTAGCCAAATGTCATCCCAGGTTGCATTGGTAACTAAATTTCCGCTCCAGCTGTGGCCTAATTCGTGAGCTAATAAACTGGTTAATGAACGATCGCCTGCAATAACGCCAGGAGTTAAAAAAGTTAAGTTTGGATTCTCCATTCCGCCATAAGGGAAACTTGGAGGTAAAACTAAAACATCGTAACGTCCCCAGCGGTATGGACCGTATAGTTTTTCGGCAGCACCAACCATTTTTCCTAATTCAGCAAATTCCCATGCTGCTTTTTTTAGTAACGAAGGTTCTGCATAAACACCGGTTCTATTATCGATAGCTTGAAATTCGATATCTCCAACGGCAATAGCCATCAAATAAGAAGGTATTGCTTTGTCTTGTTTAAAAGTATAAACTCCGGTATTATTTTTTTTCTGAGGATTTACTGCAGCACTCATTACGGCCATTAAATCTTTAGGAACCGTAACTTTTGCATTGTAAGTAAAACGAATTCCCGGCGAATCCTGACATGGAATCCAGGTACGTGACCAAATACTTTCACCTTGAGAGAAAACGAAAGGACTCTTTTTATCTGCAGTTTGTTGCGGATTTAACCATTGTAAGGCTACTGCATCTTTTGTTGTGCTGTAGTAAATGTTTACTTTAGTAGTATTTGGTTCAATAGTAACATGAAGTGGTTTTCCGTGAAATTCTACGGCTGTACCTAATTCAAATTTGGTTTCTTTTTCTTCGTCTCCTAAAGTTACTTTTGTAATGTTAAGAGTGTTTTCATCGAAGATAATTTCATTTCCTTTACTAACATTATCAATTTTCCAGGAAGCTTTTCCTGAGATAGTCTGTGTTTCAAAATCAACTTTGATGTCGAGATCCAAATGTTTTACTACAGCAAGTTCTGGTTTAGAGAAACTGTGTTCGTCTGTAACAACTGCTGGTTTTTCGGTTTGATCTTTTTTCTGGCAGGCAATTGCTGTCAGGAATAAAGTTACAAGGATTAGTTTTTTCATTTTATGAAGTATTGAATTTTGAGGATGAAATTAAATAAAAAATCCCGTTTTGCGTAAACAAAACGGGATTTAAATATAAAATTAACAGCGATTACGCCAACATTGTAACTGGGCTTTCGATGTATTGTTTTAATGTTTGTAAGAACTGAGCACCAGTTGCACCGTCAATTGTTCTGTGGTCACAAGCTAATGATAGCATCATTGTGTTTCCAACTACAATCTGACCGTTTTTAACTACGGGTTTCTCAACAATTGCACCTACAGAAAGGATAGCAGAGTTTGGTTGGTTGATAATTGAATTGAATTCAGTAATACCAAACATTCCAAGGTTAGATACTGTAAAAGTACTTCCTTCCATTTCTTGTGGTCCTAATTTTTTGTTTTTAGCTCTTCCGGCAAGATCTCTTACTGACGCACCAATTTGAGATAAACTCATAGCGTCTGTAAATTTCAATACAGGAACTACTAATCCGTCTTCAACAGCAACAGCAACTCCAATATTAACGTGGTGGTTGATGATGATAGCATCTTCTTTCCACTGAGAGTTAATTTTTGGGTGTTTTTTCAAGGCTAAAGCACAAGCTTTAATTATCATATCGTTGAAAGATACTTTTGTATCAGGAACAGTATTGATTGTCGCTCTTGCGCCCATTGCTTCGTCCATACTTACTTCGATCACTAAGTTGTAGTGAGGAGCTGTAAATAATGATTCTGCAAGACGTTTTGCGATAATTTTACGCATTTGAGAATTTTTGATCTCTTCTGTGAAAACTTCTCCGGCAGGAACAAATACTTTTGGAGCAGCAGGAGCAGTAGCTTCTTGTGGCTTAGCAGCAGAAGTTGCAGCAGGCTGAGCTTGCGCAGATGGAGTAAAGTTTTCGATATCGCTTTTTACGATACGTCCGTTTTCTCCGGAACCTTTAACCTGAGTTAATTGGATTCCTTTATCAGAAGCGATTTTCTTCGCTAAAGGTGAAGCTAAAATTCTTCCTCCATTTGATGAAGTTTCAGCAACAGCTTCAGTAGCTTTTTCAGCAGTTGGAGCAGCTTTTTCTTCAGTTGCAGGAGCACTTGCAGTTGCAGTACCTCCGGCAGTATAATTTTCAGCAATTCCGGAAATGTCAGTTCCGGCAGGCCCAATGATTGCTAATAAGCTATCAACAGGAGCTGTATTTCCTTCCTGAATTCCGATGTATAATAATGTACCTTCATTGAAAGACTCAAACTCCATAGTCGCTTTGTCCGTTTCAATTTCTGCTAAGATATCTCCTTCAGCAACAGCATCACCTACTTTTTTCAACCAGGTTGCTACTGTTCCTTCCGTCATTGTATCACTCAAACGAGGCATAGTTACGACCACAACACCTTTAGGTAATGCAGCAGCAGCTTTTGCAGGAGCGGCAGTTTCTGTTTTTGTTTCAGCAGCAGGAGCTTCTTTTGTTTCAGCCTTTGGAGCTTCAGCAGCAGGAGCATCTCCACCAGCCAATAAAGCTGAAATGTCTTCTCCTTCGTTTCCGATAATTGCTAATAAGGAATCAACAGGAGCAGTTTCTCCAGCCTGAATTCCAATATGTAAAAGAGTTCCTTCGTTAAAAGATTCGAACTCCATTGTTGCTTTGTCTGTTTCAATTTCAGCAAGAATATCTCCTTCGCTAATTTTGTCGCCTACTTTTTTAAGCCAAGTCGCTACCGTTCCTTCCGTCATAGTATCGCTCAAACGAGGCATTGTTACTTTTATCGCCATAATATGTTATAGTTTATGAGGTGTAAATGGATAGTCTTCTTGTGCGTATACTACATCGTATAATTGTTGTAATTCAGGATATGGAGATTCTTCAGCGAATTTCACACACTCTTCAACCAGGTCTTTAACTCTTTGGTCAATTACTTCAATTTCTTCTTCTGTAGCATATTTTTGATCCATAATTACATCTAAAACTTGTGTAATAGGGTCAATTTTTTTGTACTCTTCAACCTCTTCTTTAGAACGGTATAATTGTGCATCAGACATAGAGTGTCCTCTGTAACGGTACGTTTTCATTTCAAGGAAAGTTGGTCCGTCTCCACGACGAGCTCTTTCAATTGCTTCAGTCATTGCTTCCGCAACTTTTACAGGATTCATTCCGTCAACTGGTCCGCAAGGCATTTCGTATCCTAAACCAAGTTTCCAGATGTCAGTGTGATTTGCAGTTCTTTCAACAGAAGTTCCCATTGCATAACCGTTGTTTTCAACGATAAATACAACCGGAAGTTTCCATAGCATTGCCATATTGAAAGCTTCGTGTAGTGAACCTTGTCTCGCAGCTCCATCACCAAAGTAAGTCATGGTAACACCGCCAGTTTCAAAATATTTATCAGCAAAAGCTAAACCAGCTCCTACTGGGATTTGTCCGCCTACGATTCCGTGACCTCCGTAAAAACGGTGTTCTTTAGAGAAAATGTGCATAGAACCTCCCATACCTTTAGAAGTTCCTGTTGCTTTTCCTAAAAGCTCAGCCATTACACGTCGAGGATCAACGCCCATACCAATTGGCTGCACGTGGTTTCTGTAAGCAGTAATCATTTTATCTTTGGTCAGGTCCATAGCGTGCAAAGCACCCGCTAATACAGCTTCCTGACCATTATATAAGTGTAGAAAACCTCTAACTTTTTGTTGAATGTATAATGCTGCAAGTTTGTCTTCAAACTTTCTCCAAAGCAGCATGTCTTCGTACCACTTTAAATATACTTCTTTTGTAACTTCTTTCATCTGAATTCTTTCTTTTGCTAAAGTTGTTTGTGTTATCAATTGTTGCCTATAACGCAAAATAGTTTCCTCCCACAAATTTGCGCCCGAAAGGTCGGGATGCAAAAATAAGACATTACATTTAAGAACTAAAATTTAAACGCTACTTTTTGGCTTTTTTTTACAAGAACTTTTTATCAAACATAAAAGGAAGCAGATTTTTTAGGGATGCTGATTGGTAAACTTCACCTATTTCGCCCATAAAATAGATTTCTATAGGGGTGTCTTGCCTGATTTCATATTCTGCAATTGATTGTCGACAAGAACCGCAAGGCGGAATTGGAGCTGTAGTTTTATTCGTATCCGAAGCTGCTGTAATGGCCATTTTTAAGATTTTAGCTTCAGGATAAACACTGCCGGCGTAAAAGATAGCCACACGTTCTGCACATAAACCTGAAGGATAAGCTGCATTTTCCTGATTTGATCCTAAAACTATTTTACCATTATCTAAAAGTAATGCCGCGCCAACTCTAAATTGAGAATAAGGCGCGTATGCTTTTTTGCGAATTTCAACAGCCTGATTCATTAAATCCTGAATTTCAGCTGAAAGTTCTTTTAAATTGTCATATACTATAAATGATGATGTAACGCTTATTTCTTTCATTATTTTTATGGGAAAAAAAATCCAAATTCCTAAAAAATAGAAATTTGGATTGTTATTGTTTTTTATTTTGTCTTTTTAATATTCTTCGTATTTGTCGCCAAAGTTAAACGTTAAAGAAAAACGAAGTGTATTTTCTAACGGATTTTTAACTTTTGAAGTGGAGAATAAATAAGAGACATCGATTTTTACGATATTATATTTGAAACCAGCGCCTAAAGAGAAAAATTGTCTTGCTCCTTTTTGCGGACTTTCATGGAAATAACCTGCTCTTACAGCAAATGAATCCTGATACATATATTCTCCGGCTACACTATAGGTGATTTCTTTTAATTCTTCACTAAAGCCATCCGGAGCATCTCCAAATGATTTAAAAATTCCTTCAACCCAACCTATATCATTGTAGTTGTTGTAATTGATAGTATTTGCTTGTTCCTGTGAGATATCTCCCGGATCTGTAAAATCTCCATCTCCATTTGCATCGACTGGTGTTCCAGGTCCCGGAGGAGTAGGTACTAAAAGTTTAGCAAATTCAACACTAACGCCAACTTTATTATAATCATCTAAAATAAAATCGAAACCTCCACCTAAACGTAAATTGGCAGGCAAAAAGTTAGCACTCAAATCATCATTATCATAGCTGATTTTAGGACCTAAATTTTGAACATTGAAACCCGCTCTCCATCTACCGTTGAAATCCGAATAGGCAATTTCTTCCGATTGATAAAATCCGGCAACATCGACAGCAAAAGAACTAGCGGGAGAAGCATCGATATCTTCTGAAGCGATTTTTAGATTGGAACGAATATATCTTCCTGCAACAGCCATAGAAAATTTTTCGCTAAGTTTTAGAGAGTAAGAACCATCTAAAGCAAATTCGTTTGGTGAAACTATTCTGGCAGCTTCATTAGGATCTCCTGTTGTTCTTAGTTCGATATCTCCAAAGCCAAAATAACGAAAGCTTCCTGCAAAGGCACTTTTTTCGTTAATCCTATTATAATAGGTTAATTGACCAAGTGAAATATCATTGGCTAAATCTGTTAAATAAGGTGTGTAACTAATTGAGAGACCCTGTTTGTCTATTGCAAAAGCATATTTTGCAGGATTCCATTGTTGAGAATAAGCGTCAGCGGAAGTTGCTACACCCTGATCTGCCAAACCTGCTGCTCTCGCATCAGCGGCTACTAATAAAAATGGAACTCCAGTTGTAATAGGTCGATCTTGGGCTTTAACGTATGCAACAATTAAAAAACAAAGTAATAAAAGTGATATTTTTTTCATTTATAGGGCTAATGGTATTTATGATACAAATATATATATTATTATAATATGACAAGCTTTTCGTACTTTTCTGCTTTTTTATTTGTTAAGTTTGATTTGACAGTGAGTTTGTAAATGTAAACTCCTTTTCCAATTCGGTCCCCAAAATCGTCTTTTCCGTCCCAGGTTATGTCTCTTGATAAAAAGCCTTCTGTTGTGACAATTTGATTTTTTGTCCAGACGACTTTTCCGGTAATAGTCATTACCTGAACCTGCACATCCAGGGGCTCATAAGGTCTGTTGTGTGAAAACCAGAATTGGGTATAAGTTGAAAATGGATTCGGATAATTAAGAACATGGGTTAATGTCAATGATTCATCTCCAACTACAACAAATTGTATTTCACTTGTAACGGGATTGTTGTAAACATCCCAGGCTGTAAAACTTATTGTATGTATACCCGCCGACAAATTTCGTAATGGAAAACGTAAATTTCCATTCGTATAATCATCTAATTTTGTTTGATAATAATCATTCAAAATATACGGATTGCTTACGTCGCCATCTAAAATTGCAACAATATCGTGACCAATTCCACTAGCGGTATTTATACCATTTTCATCTTCTAATAGCGCCAAAAGAAACGGGGAGCTATTCGTAATACCACCTGAAACAAACGTTTCGTCGTTCATATATAACTTAACTTTTGGACTTATATTGTCCTGAGGTGCATTTTCATTTATTCCCCCAATTTTAATAATGTTACTATAGCCCGATTGATTTTCTAATAGCTGATTTTTTTTCGAATAAAAACTGATTTTTCCATAGTCAACAGGAATTCGGATGTCTCTCGGAACAACAAAACTAAATTCAAACTGACCATTGGTTACAGTGGCATTTCCTCTAAATATAGTTTCTCCAAGAGTTTTGAATGACATTGCAGGACTATATCCATCATTATTTAAGGTCGAAGTCGTAATTAATTTATCAAAAATAGCTGTAGCTAATTCACCGTTGTAATTACTTAATAATGTGTTGTTCTCATCTGTAATTTCACCTGTGATTTTAATTTTTGAAAGCGATTTAAGGTCTGGAATCGGTTGTGAAATCACAACATCGTTTACTTTTGTTAAATTTATTCGTGGTTTCGGAATCGCTAACATCAAAGCGGGATCTCCAATGTAAAAAATAACATTACTGGAATAACTCGGGTTTTCATTTTTTGAAATTCGAAGTGCTTCTGCAATAGTGGTATATTGATTTGAGTCGTAAGAAAGCAGGTTTTTGCTTAAATTATCATTGAAGTTTTCAGCATTAAACTGGCCAATTGCCCTGATCGTAGTCAGCATCGAAATAGCACCTCCTTTTGGATTCCAAAAAGTATATTCACCGGCCGTTGGTCTTGTCGGATCATCAAATCTTGAAAATTCGCATGTAATAGTGATGAATAAAGGATATTTATATTGGTTGTTTAAGTTTTGGCCGTCTGATTTTTCCCAAATTCGCTCACTTGCCAAACCATCTTCACCACCATGTCCTAAATAATTAAAAACTAAAGCTCCTTTTTCAAAAGCATTAAAAAGATCAGTTCTTGCTTTTGGATATCTTGATCCTCCTGCTGAAGTTTCTTGCGTATAAGAATCTAAAATAATTTTGTCAATATTAAAAAACGGTTTTTCAGTTGCAATAACATCTGCTAAACTATTTTGGCGTGACTGTAAAGAAGCATCAGAACTTTGGTCTGAATCATCACTGACTAAAACAACGTTATTTCTCCAGTTGCCGTACGATTTTGTATCATGATATTCCAATACTTTATTAACCATTTCTCCGGCCTGAGCATTGTCTGAAACCAACATCCTTCCTACGGCTATATCAATTCCACCAAAAAATGAAATGATATTTCCTTCATCCGGATCCATGAGTCCGTAAAAATCATCAGAAGCAAATGATGATTCTCCAATTGTGTTACTATTTAAGGAATGATATATAGGTACAATATTAGTGTTGTTCGAAATTCGGTCTTTGTAGTCAAATGAAGCATCTCCAAACAGATTTACATATTTTATTCTTTTTTCTGGTGAAGAAGCATTTTCATAAATGTATTTAATGAAATTTCGGATGGCTGCAATGTCTTGTTTTCCTGAAGAGAATTCCTGATAGATATTTTCTAAGGCAATTACTTTGGTGTTCAAATTAGAATAAGTGCGATGAAAATTGGCTAATTTTTCAGCTTGAGAAATTAAAAACTTTGGAGCTATAATTACATAATCGATGTCCTGAAAACTATTTTGGGCATTTTTAAAAATGGTTCCTTTTAGATTCTGATTAGTGATTTTTGATTGGCTCTCTTTTAAAGGAGTAAAATAATCTGACGGATCAATGGCAATATATTTTCGAACTTCTCCTAAAGAAGCTTTGAAGCTGAATGTTGCCTGATTTGGGTTTTCAATTTTTGATACATTATATAGGTCTGTGATGTCCCAAATTTGAGAAATGCCTGAGGCGTTTCCAATCGTGTAATTTACAATTCCGGTAGTTGAACCGGCTAAATCATATTGAAATTTAAATTGTTTTCCGGTACCTAATAATTTTCGTTTGGCAATTAAATTGATGTAATCCAGATATCCTTTCGATCCAGGAACTCCGTTATTATTATAGGTAAGTTTTATTTTTACGTTTTCGGTTCCTGTAAAAATGCTATTAACAGGTAGTTTTCCGGTGTAAAACTTTATGTCTGAACTTGAAACTAATGCATTGAAATTAATATTACCAATACTTTGACCATTAGCGGCAATTGCAAATGAAGTAGGAGTAAAGGCAGCCGATGCGGCACTAACGTCAATTTTCACAGGTACGGAAACATCAATATTAGGGAAGGTAAATGAGAATTCCTGTTCCTGATTAATATCAAATGATTCTCCAAACCATTGACGGCCCAAGTGAGCAATATTGGTCTGGTCAATTTCGTGAGATTGATAGTCATCAAACGTGTTTAACTCCACAGTGGTGTTTGCAGAAGGCTGATTCAGGTTTGGGATTCGCTTTCCATCTCCACCAATTACTGTTATGTAATAATATGATTTAGTGTCAAATAAATTTAGGTTTGTCTGATTCTCAGTATTCCAGTTGTCCGTTCCCTCAGCATAAAAAAGGATATAGTCTTCATTGTTAAAAACACCATCGGATTCACCAATAATCTGAATGGTGTTTTCAATTAAGTCATCGGGGTAATAAGTGCTATTCATTAAAGGAAGCATTCTTCCTCCATTACCATAAATTTTAATTCTTTTAGGATCTGTTTTAGAAGGATCAAACCCTAAACTTTGCAAAAACGCTCTTGAAATTTTATAAACGCCTGATTTTTCGATGTAAAAGCGATACCAATCTCCACTCGCTAACACTGAATTTTGAATGATATTTGATTTTTGTGTGAGAGAAGTAGTGTTGCTTTTGGATGTGTTATTGTTTAAATTATAAGAAAATGATCGAATTCTTTTAAAACTGTTTCCTTCTTTAATAATAGGTGAAAGTGAGATGAAAATTTGTTTTTTATCTCTTGAAGAGGCAATTTTTAACGTTTCATTTGGTTTTTCGGGGATGTTCCCGAGAGATAAATCACCTAAATCAGAGATTGTGACTGATTCATAAATTATGTTGGAAATTTGAACAGAAGAACTGTTAGAATAGTTAGATTGGTTCAAATTAAGCAATACTGTTATGCTTTTTTTTGAAATATCATATCTGAAACTATTCCCTGAAAAGTAAGGTATGATCGTTTTGAAATCGCCAAAACTCATTTCTTTTTTAGTTTGCCAATCTACTGTAAAGTCCCCATTTATCTGAGAAAATGCCAAAATTGGAAGCAGAAAAAAATATAAGATTAAGGCTTGTTTCATAAGTTGAAAAGTAGAAATTATTTTTAAATTATTTTACTAAGTAAAAATATAGTATTTCATGTTATAGTAAATAATAAAAAGTATATTTTTGCGTTCGTAACTATAGGTTATTTTCTGGTAAAAAACAGTGAAATAAAATTATTAGAACAGATGTTGCTAATTAAATGTTAATTATTATATTGCAGCACCTAAATTTATCACCTAAGAATGAGTATGAAAGTAAACAAAATTGTAGCCCTGCAATTAATGATGTCAATGGTATTGATGTTAGGCACGGCTAGTTGTAGCAAAAAATCGAGTTCCAGTCACGCTTCTCGAGCAACAGGTTGGGACGTAGATAGTCAGAATGGAACTTCTGCCAGAAATGCAGGGAAAAAACAACAGGCTGGTCCTGGTTTAGTTTTTGTTGAAGGAGGTACATTTACTATGGGTAAAGTACAGGATGATGTTATGCACGATTGGAATAACACGCCAACTCAACAACATGTTCAGTCATTCTACATGGATGAAACCGAAGTTACGAACGGTATGTACTTAGAATACCTGGAGTGGTTGAAGAAAGTTTTTCCTCCAACAGAAGAAAATTACAAGAATATTTACGAAGGAGCATCGCCAGATACTTTAGTATGGAGAAATCGTTTAGGATATAACGAAACGATGACTAATAACTACTTAAGACACCCTTCTTATGCAAACTACCCTGTAGTTGGTGTAAACTGGATTCAGGCAGTTGAATTTAGTAAATGGAGAACAGACCGTGTAAACGAAGCTGTTTTAGAAAAAGACGGATATCTTAAAAAAGGTGCTAAAACTACAGACGTAAGTGCTGAAAGTTTATTTAATACTGAAGCTTACCTTGCTTCACCTTCTACTACTTACGGTGGTAACGAAGAACTGGTATTAAAGAAAAATCCAAACGGAAGAAGACCAAAAGCTAATAAAGATGGTGTTGTAGAAGAAAAAAATGTTTACGCACAACGTTCTTCCGGAGTTATCTTACCAGAATACAGACTTCCTACAGAGGCAGAGTGGGAATATGCTGCAGCAGCTGATGTTGGACAAAGAGAATACAATATATATAAAGGACAAAAGAAATACCCTTGGTCTGGAGATTATACACGTTCATCTAAACGTAAAAACAAAGGAGATCAATTGGCTAACTTTAAACAAGGAAACGGTGATTACGGTGGAATTGCAGGTTGGTCTGATGATGGAGCTGATATTACAAACTCTGTAAAAAGTTATGCGCCAAATGATTTCGGATTATACGATATGGCTGGTAACGTTGCAGAATGGGTTGCTGATGTTTACAGACCTATTATTGATAATGAAGCAAATGATTTTAACTATTATAGAGGAAATCAATATGCTAAAAACAAAATTGGTAAGGACGGTAAAATTGAAATCGTTTCTACAGCAAATATAAAATACGATACTTTAAGCAATGGTAAAGTTGTAGCAAGAAATCTTCCGGGAGAAATTGCTCAGGTTCCTGTTGACGAACAAGAAACATATTTGAGAACAAATTTCAGTACAAGCGATAATATCAATTATAGAGATGGTGATAAACAATCTTCCAGATATTTTGATTTTGGAGATTCTGAATCAGGACCAAAAACAGATCAGGCAATGTATAATTCTCCTAAACATAATATCACTACTGATAGTTTAGGTAAGATGACTAGAAAATATGACAACTCTAGCAAACGTACTACTTTAATCGATGATAAAGTAAGAGTTTACAAAGGAGGTTCATGGAGAGACAGAGCATATTGGTTAGATCCGGCTCAAAGAAGATATTTCCCTCAGGATATGGCAACAGATTACATCGGATTTAGATGCGCTATGTCTAGAGTAGGTTCAAAAGCTGAAAAAAGAAAATCGCCTAGAAACTAAGTCTTAGAAATTTTAATAACAAAAATTCCAAATTCCAAAAGCTGAACATTTCAGTATGGAATTTGGAATTTTTTGTGTTTATTTTTTTCTACTTTTACGGTCTATATAAAAATTTTATAAATGAATATTCAAGAAATTCATAACCTATTTTTACAATGTAAATCTCTTTCAATTGACACAAGAAAAATTGAAAAAGATTCTATTTTTTTTGCTATCAAAGGCGAAAATTTTGACGCAAATACTTTTGCGAAGCAAGCACTTGAATTAGGAGCGTTATTTGTTGTTATAGACAATGGGTCTTATTTTATAGATGAAAGAACTATTCTTGTAGAGAATACTTTAGAAACGCTACAGGAACTGGCAAAATTTCACCGGGCTTATCTAAAATTACCAATTATTGCCCTGACAGGTAGTAATGGAAAAACTACAACTAAAGAGCTTATTAATGTTGTTTTGTCTAAAAAATACAAAACAAAAGCTACAGTTGGAAATCTAAATAACCATATTGGTGTTCCGTTAACATTGTTGAGTTTTAATGTTGAAACTGAATTTGGAATCGTGGAAATGGGGGCAAATCATAAAAAAGAAATTGAATTTTTATGTGAAATTGCTCAGCCAGATTTTGGATATATAACGAATTTTGGGAAAGCACATTTAGAAGGCTTTGGTGGTGTTGAAGGTGTAATTGAAGGAAAGAGCGAGATGTATCAATATTTGGTTAAAAATGATAAATTGGCTTTTGTAAATCTTGAAGATCCAATTCAGATTTCAAAATCTGTTGGTACAAAATCTTTTACGTTTGGTATTGATAATGATAGGGCTAATGTCAAAATCAAAAATATTACCGCAAATCCTTTCGTTGTTATAGATTATGATGAATTTAGTGTTCAGTCCCATTTAATTGGATTGTACAATGCAAACAATATTAATGCAGCAGTTTCTATCGGGCGTTATTTTAAAGTGGATGACGAAGCTATAAAAGAAGCAATTGAAAGTTATATTCCGGAAAACAACAGGTCTCAATTATTAAAAAAGGGATCAAACCAAATTATTCTGGATGCTTATAATGCTAATCCGAGTAGTATGGCTGTTGCTATTACCAATTTCCTTCAATTGGATAGCGAGAATAAAGTAATGGTTTTAGGTGATATGTTTGAATTGGGAAGAGAAAGTCAGCAAGAACACAAAATCGTTGTTGATTCCTTATTAAACCAAAATAAATCAATTTGTTATTTGATCGGAAAGGCGTTTTACGAAAATAAGACCTCAAATGAAAACATTCATTTTTTTGACACTTTTGAAGATTTTTCAAATCATCTGAAAACCACGCATTTTGAAAATAATACTATTTTAATAAAAGGCTCCAGAGGTATGGCTTTGGAACGAACTTTAGAATATATTTCATAAACAACAAAAAAGCCATTCGCGACAACGAATGGCTTTTTGTTTCTTAGATACTCATTAGAAAACCTATTAGGTTTTCTTTTTTATTCAGGCCTAATTTTTTTCTTAAACGGTAACGAGCCAGCTCAACCCCTCCAGTCGAAATATTCATGATTTCGGCAATTTCTTTAGTTGACATGTTCATCAATAAATAAGTTGATAAGTCAAGTTCACGCGGTGAGATAGTTGGATATTTTTCTTTTAAACGCTTCAAAAATTCAAAATGAACGTTCTTGATATGTTTTTCCAGATCTTTCCAGCTTTTGTCGGTATTAACTTCTTTTACAATGCTCTTATTTAGTTTACTAACTTGAAACTTCGTCGAATCATCAAGGGCTTCAACATCAATTTCTTTTAGTTTATGAATAATTCCATTTAATATTTTATTCTTCTTTACAACTTGTAGAGAATTGTTTACTAGTTCTTTATCTTTTGCTAAGATTTTAATTTGAAGCTTATCATTTTTCAGTTTTTCAATTTCTTTTTCAAGATCATATTGTTCTTGTCTAATTCTTGATTCTTTTTCAAGATACAATCTTCTTTGTTCTATAGTTTCGTAATATTTGTTCTTTCTAATCTTCATTTTAATTCGGTTAGAAATAACATAAATTCCGACTATAATCAAAACAAAATAAATGATAAGGGCTAAAAAATGCCTGTACCAAGGAGGGGAAACCGTGAATAAAAGCGTAGACGGTTCGGATTGAATTCCGTAACTGTTTCTAACTTTCACATTCATTTTATAATCTCCTTCACGAAGATTTGTATATTCTTTAATTGAAATAGTTGACCAATTGCTCCATTTATCGTCAAAAGGCTCTAATTGATAAGAGAATTCGACATTTTCCAGATTTTCATAAGTTGGGGATGAAAATGTAAAACGGACATGATTTGAAGAATACGGAATTCGAATATTTTCAATTTTATTCTGATTATTCCCTAAAACAATTGTATCACCCGGAAAAGAAAAACTTCGGATAAAGGCTTTCGGTTTCGTTACAAAATTGTTCAATAACTCAGAGTCATAATGTGCTAATCCGTCGGTTAATCCTATAAAAATGTTCTTAGAATCAATTGTGTTTACAGATAAGTAGTTACTAACTAAATTCCCTGTTAAATTTGAAAATGGAGCAACAATATTAGTGTAATATTTATTTCGCTTCATTAATACACCTAAAGATTCATCAAAGGCATACCATAAGTTAGATTGGGAATCTTCGCTTAGAGCATTTATGAGAGGAATGTTTTTAAATAATTTAGATAAGTTTTTATCTTCATAGAACAAATCCTGTTCCTGCGAATATTTGTAGAAATGATTATTGGTTTGGAAGTATAATTGGTTGTCGATTTTCTGAATACTTCCAATATTTTTATATTTAGGAGTTAGTCGGTCTATTTTTTTGATGGATGAAAATCTTGTTAAATCATTACTCAGAGACATTCTATAGATTGATTCGTCTTTCTTAAGCCATAAATAAGATTCATCAAGTTCAAAACTGTTTGATGATTTGTCAAAACCAATAACCTGATTCTTGTATATTAATCCTCCAGGTGTTTTTTGGAAGACTGCAAATCCGTCATAATTTGATCCTATAAAAAAACCAGGTCGGTTTGGAATACTTTTAAAACCGAAGTAACCTTTAGAATCTATCATATTGGTTACCCTTCCGCCTTTTATAACTAAAGCACCTCTGTTGTTTGAGCAAATTAGTTCATTGTCTATGACTTGTACGTTCCATGATTGCGCGGTAGTTCCTTCTACAAGCTTAAAGGTATCCGCTTTAAAGCTGTTGTTCCAGGCATGATAAAAAACACCTTGGTTTGTTGCTACATATAGATTACCTTCATGAATTACAGAAGCATAAACAGTACTAATGTCGTAACTGAAACCAAAGTAAGTAAAAGGTGATCCTTCATTTACAAAAGCAATACCGTTGTCAAGGCCCAGCCATAGGTTGTTTTTATTGTCAATAAAGGATGTTAGGACAGTATTATTCTGCAAACCTTTTTTGCGATTAAGATGTTGGATTATTTTACCATTAAAATCACAAATTGCAATACCATCTAATACGGAGTTTAAAACAATAAAGTTATTTTTAATTGTTACTCCACCTAATGAATTGTTTTTTTTGACAAAATTATTGGCTTCAGTATTCCATGGTTTTACTGTATTGTTCTCGTATATAAAAAGTCCTTTTTCAAGCGTTATAATTAAGATTTTGTTTTTATCAAGTGCATACATTGCCCAGATTTCAGTGTTGTTAAAACTGGTGGTATTTGGTAAGGAATATAGCTTACCATTTTTGTATTCTAAGATTCCTTTTCCTTCATCCTGAAAATAAAGTTTGTTTTCAACTACAAATGAAAATTGAAATCGCTTTGGGGCTTCTAAAATGGTTAATTTATTGTTCTTAAAAATATAGGCTCTGGCAAAAGACTGAAAAATAGTTTCATTGTTTAAGGTGTGAATCTTCCAAATGAAGTCAATTATTTTGATTTTGTTTTTGTCTACGCTCTTTGCTAACGATGTATATTTAAGTTTTCCTTTTTCATTTGGTTGAAAATAACCGAATTCATTATAACCACCTACGAAAATCTTGCCTGAATCATCAATTTTTAGACATCGTACAGAAGTTAAATTAGGTAGCGGATATTTCCTCCATGAAGAGCCATCAAATTGTAACAGCCCGTTATTATTAGCAAAATATAAGTTTCCATTTTTATCCTGTCCAATATTCCAGTTTTGTGTTCCTCCTTTGTATTCGTTTCGCTTGTAATTTCTTACATCAGGCAAACCAATGCTTTTAACTTGTCCAAAAAATGATATTGAGAATAATGTAAAAAAAGTAATAATAAAATATGATTTAATCAATTTCATAAATTTTTTAATTTATTTCGGTTTTTATTGTGTAACTGATTGTTTTTCAATATTTTGATGTGTTTTTGTAATTACTATATCGAGATAGTACGGCGTTTTATTGATAAAAATAAGCAATCTAATACAAGTGTAGTGTTTATTTTTACAATTAACATTTTGATAACATCTTGAATTTTATTTTTAAAATATTAAAAATCAATAAATTATAAAAAAAATGATGTGTTTTTGTAATGTGATAAATTTTACTTTGATGTGTTTTTGTAATGAATTTTAATTGTTGATAGTAAAAAAATAACATTATTATTGCATCAAATTACTAATTAATTAACCAAAATTTTTAGAAAAATGAAATTAACAAAATTACTTATTTTTTGTGTTTCATCTTTGTTATTCTCGGTTATAGCTGTGGCTCAGGATGTCACGGTAAATGGGATGATAAACGATGAAAGTGGAATGCCAGTTCCAGGTGCAACAGTTGTATTAAAAGGAACAACAAAATCAACGGCATCAGATTTTGATGGAAAATTCCAAATTCAAGTACCTTCAAGCGGTGTTTTGGTAGTTACTTTTATTGGATATGCTGCAGTTAATGAGGCTGTAAATGGAAGAACAAAAATTACAATTCAATTAAAACCAGAATCACAATCATTAAATGAAGTTGTGGTTGTAGGATACGGTACTCAGAAGAAAGCAGTAGTAACTGGAGCTATCTCTAGTGTAAAAGCGGCTGATCTTGAAAAAGTACCAAACGGAAGAGTTGAGCAGGCTTTACAAGGTAGAGTTGCAGGTGTTACAATTGCATCAAGTTCAGGGCAACCGGGTTCGGCTTCTACAATTCGTATTCGTGGTATAACTACTTTTGGAGATGGTGGAAACAATCCTCTGTGGGTAGTTGACGGTAACGTTGTTGATGCGGGAGGAATTGGTTATTTAAATCAATCAGATATTGAATCTATTGAGGTTCTTAAAGATGCTGCTTCTGCTGCAATTTATGGAACACGTGCTGCAACAGGGGTAATCTTAGTTACTACCAAAAAAGGAAAATCAGGTAAAATATCAGTAAACTATACTGGTTTCTCTGGAGTTTCTTCTGCAGCAAAAAAACTTGATCTATTGAATGCTACACAATATGCTACTATAATGAATGAAAAATCATTAGCAGATGGTGGAGCAATTAGATACGCAAATCCTAATGCTTTAGGAAATGGTACAAATTGGCAAGATGCGATCTTTAATGATCAGGCTTACAGATATTCTCACGAATTAAGCATTAGTGGAGGAGGAGAATCTTCAACTTTTTATGCTTCTTTTGGAGTTCAGGATCAACAAGGTATCGTAACAAGCGAAATCTCTAATTACACAAAAAAGAGTTTTCGTTTAAACTCTACGCACAAAATATCTAAGTATTTTACTTTCGGGCAAACTTTTGGATACACGAAACAAAAGACTTTAGATGTAGGGAATAAAAACAGTGAATTTGGTGGACCTTTAAGTTCAGCTATCAACCTTGATCCAACTACACCATTAGTAGTTACTGATCCGGTTGTTGCTAACGCAGCTCCATATTCTACAAATCCTGTAATGCGTGACGAGAATGGAAATCCTTATGGTATTTCTACTGTTGTTGGTCAGGAAATGACAAACCCTTTAGGATATGTTCAAACTAGATTAGGAAGATACAATTGGTCTGATGATTTTGTTGGAAACGCTTATCTTGAAGCAAACATTATAGATGGCTTAAAATTTAGAACTACACTTGGTGGTAAAATGGCCTACTGGGGAGAACAAGGTTTTACACCTGTAAACTTCTTAAGCGCAAACGTAAATACACTTAAAAACAGTTACTATCAAATAAACAGAAAATCATTTGCATGGAACATTGAAAACGTTCTTACTTATGCAAAGAAATTTGGAGATCATAATGTAAGCGTTTTATTGGGACAGGGAACGTATGTTGAAAACATAGGTGGTGAAGTAGGAGCTACAATGTTTGGTTTACCGATTACTAGTTATAAAGATGCATCATTTGATTTTGATATTCCACAATCAGACAGAAGCAGTTCGACAGATGATTATATTCAGCATAAAGTAACGTCTTTATTTAGCCGTCTTAACTATGATTATAAGGAGAAATACCTTTTCATGGGAGTAGTTCGTCGTGATGGATCAACTCGTTTTGGAGAAAATAATAAATTTGGAGTTTTTCCTTCATTCTCTTTAGGATGGGTAGCTTCTAAAGAAGATTTCTGGAAAGAAAATAATGTAGTTAATACATTAAAATTCCGTGGAGGTTATGGAGTTGTAGGTAATGACCAGGTAGCTGATTTCAGATATATCTCTTTAGTATCTGGTGGATATAACTATTCTTTTGGAAATACCGGATCTATAACAACTGGTTATGCTAATGTAACTCTTGATAACCCTGATTTGAAATGGGAAGAAACTTCTCAGGTAGGATTTGGTATAGATGCAAGATTGTTTAATGATTTCAACTTCACTTTTGACTATTACAAGAAAAAAACAACAGGTATCTTAAGACCAGTAGTTATTCCTGGATATGTAGGTGTTGCAGAGCAACCATGGGCTAACGTTGCTGATATGAACAATAGTGGTCTTGAGTTTGAACTTGGCTACAAGAAAAGATTAGGTGAGTTTAACTTAGGAGTAAACGGAAACGTTGCAACTTTGAAAAATGAAGTTACTTATGTAGGACCTGATACTCAATTTATCATTGGAGATGCTTCTTTCCAATCTATGGGGCCTGTTACAAGAACTCAGGTTGGTCATTCATACAATGAATTTTTTGGATACAAAACAGCAGGTATTTTTCAAAACGAAGCTGAAATTGCTGCTTATACAAATGCTGCTGGCGGATTAATTCAACCAGGTGCTAAACCAGGAGATTTCCGTTGGGTTGATAATAATGGAGATGGTTCTATTTCTGATGACGACAAACAATTCTTAGGAACAAGTTTACCAAAATTAACTTTCGGTTTAACTGTAAACTTAGATTATAAAAACTTCGATTTCATGGCATTTGCTCAAGGAGCTTCAGGAAACAAAATTTTTCAGGGATTACGCAGATTAGATATCTTAAACGCTAACTATCAAACAGAAGCTTTAGGGCGTTGGACAGGTGAAGGAACATCAAACGATTATCCTAGACTTGCAAACAATGACGGAAATGGAAACTTTAGTAAAATGTCTGATTTCTATCTTGAAAAAGGAGATTACGTACGTTTGAAAATTGTTCAATTTGGATACACACTTCCTCTTAATTTGTCTTCTAAAATCGGCGCAGATAAGATTCGCTTCTATGTTACAGGTGAGAATTTAATAACGTTTACTAAATATACTGGATACGATCCAGAAATTGGAGGTCAGGTATTAGGTATAGACAGAGGTATTTATCCACAAGCAAAATCATTTATGCTTGGAGCTAACTTACAATTTTAATACATAAAGAATCATGAAAAATATAAAATTTAAATATATATACATTGCTGTGGCAATGGCTGCTTTGGCAGGTGCTTGCTCTGAAGACTTTGTCACCATTGAACCAAAAGGATCTTTCCTTTCAACAAGTTATTATTCTAATGAGCAACAAGCAACAGCCGCGCTTGTTGGGGTTTATGATCCTTTGAGAAAAAATACTGGCGGATTTGAAAATTTAGTAGCAATGCTGAATGCCGGTTCTGATGATTTTTATGCTGGTGGTGGTGGTGCTTCCGATGGTACTGGAATTCAGAATTTTTCTACGCACTCATTAAGTTCCTTACTTATCCCGGGAAGTTTCTGGAATGATCATTACCAAGGTATTTACAGAGCTAATGTCTTGTTATCAAAAATGTCTGGTGTTGATATGTCAGATGCATTAAAGGTTAGATTCACAGCAGAATCAAAAGCATTGAGAGGATTTTACTATTTTAACTTAGTAAGATTGTTTAAAAATGTTCCTTTAATTCTGGAGCCATTAACGACAGCTAGCATCTTAGATGTAGAACAGGCAACTCCTGAAGCTGTTTATGCTCAAATTGAAAAAGATTTATTAGAGGCAATTCCTGGTTTACCAACAAGTGTTGATGCTACAACAGGATCAGGACGTTTGACCAGAGGTGCTGCTCAGGCATTATTAGGAAAAGTTTATTTATTTGAAGGGAAAAAACCTGAAGCTGCAGCTATTTTGGCACAGGTAAACGGAACTCCTGGAGCAACAAATCAATACGGAAATAAATTGCTTGTCAGCTTTAGCGATTTATGGGTAACATCTAACAAGTTCAATGCTGAATCACTTCTTGAAGTATCACACACAAGTGCTGGTAACTCTGATTGGGGATTCTGGGGATCTGGTAGAGACGAAGGAAACTCATTAAATGTTATGGTAGGGCCAAGAGGTTATTCAAGACCTGCAAATTCTACAGCTCCCGATCTTCCTTCAGGATGGAGTTTTAGTATACCTACACAAAAATTGTATGATGCCATGAAAGATGATCCAAGATTCGAGGCTACAATTTTAGATGTAAAAGCATTAAAAGCAGCTGGAAAAGCAGATTATATTGGTGGATATCAGGACACAGGATATTTTCTGAACAAATTTTTACCAAGAAAATCTGATGTTCGTACTGGTGGAGGTGCTGCGGAGTTAAACTACAAACAAAATTCGTATATCATCAGACTTGCTGATACTTACTTAATGGAAGCTGAAGCATTAGGTTCTGGAGCAAGAGCTCAGGCATTATTAGATGCTGTTAGAGCAAGAGTTGGATTGGCACCTGTTCCTGTAACATTGGCTGCTATTAAAAATGAAAGAAGAATGGAACTTGCAGGTGAAGGTCACAGATTCTTTGATTTAGTACGTTGGGGTGATGCTGCAACTGCTTTAGCTGATAGAGGTTTTAATGCTGGTACTGATGAGATTTTTCCAATTCCATTTGTTGAATTGACTGGTACTAAATTGAAACAAAATCCTAATTACGAATAACCAATAACCAAAAACCAAAAAAAATGAACCTAAATATAAATTTGAAAAAAAGTGTATTCCTAATGCTGGCTTTAGCATTAGGTACACTAATAAGTTGCGAAGATGAAGTTGGAAATGGTAATGGCTTAACCGCTACTAATGTTGATGCTTCATTTACTGTAACTCCAGTTACTGGCGCTGTAAATACTTATCTTTTAACAGCACAACCAAAAGGTGTTATTTCATCAAAATGGAATACAGGCGACGGTGAATATGCTGGTAAAATGAATGAAACTATCGTATTGCCAGATGCAGGAACTTATACAATAACACATACAGCTATTGGAGCCGGAGGAGCGACAGGAATAACTACTTCACAGATTGTTGTTGCTACTTCTGATCCTGTAAAAGGAAACTTAGTAAAAGGAGGCTCATTTCTGACTGCTTCTGACCAGGCAAACTGGAAAAAAGTAGCATATGAAGCAGGTGGTGACTGGACGTACAGTTCTAAAGGGGCGACAGTTGCCGGGGGACATGCCGGTATTTATCAGGCTATTGATGTTGTAAAAGATAAAGAATATACAATTGATATGACTGTTACTGCTGGTGCATCGACTAATATGTGGTTTGAAGTTTACGCAGGTAAAGCTGATCCGGCTGTAACTAGTGGTGATTATAGTGACGGAGGAAAAGTAATGGGACTGAACACTTGGGACGGTTGTGGTAATGCTGTAGTTTCAGGTAAATTATCGGCTATTGGATGTACTAAGAACGCAAAATTAGATAAAATTAGTAACGTAGTTAAATTTGATATTACGGGAAAAATTTATTTAATGATTAGATGCGGAGGAGGAATTGCTCCAGGTGGTATTACTATCAAAAGTGTAGAATTACGCGGAAAATAATAAGTTTAAGTTAAGTTTAAGTTTGGTTGTAAATAGCCCATAATCATTATGAGTATGGGCTATTTTTTAAATCCTTAAGCAATGAAAAATTGTTTTTTGAAAAGCAATTTCTCTAAAAACTTCAATTAGAATTTAATAATAAGAAAAGAATGAAAAAAAATAGTTTTAAAATTCTATGTTTTTTGTTTTCGTTGACTGCTTTTGCCCAACAACCAAAAACAAAAAAAGAGTTTACAACCAATGGAAAAAAAATAACGGTTTATACTACTGCTGAAAATTCAAATTTAAGAATTACTTCTACAGATAATTTAACCTTTTCAGCATCAAAACAACCTCTTGAAATTGAAACATCAGTTTTTGTAGAGCCATCAAAAAAATTCCAGACTTTCATGGGAATTGGTGGTGCTATTACTGACGCAAGTGCCGAAATTTTCGCTAAACTTTCAAAAGAAAAACAAACAGAATTCTTAAATGCCTATTACGATAAAAACAAAGGTATTGGCTATTCTTTGCTAAGAACAACGATACAAAGTTCTGATTTTAGCAGTGGAAGCTATTCTTATATTGAAGAAGGTGACAAAGATTTAAAAACGTTTTCTATTGATCACGATAGACAATATCGCATTCCGTTACTAAAACAGGCGATTCAGACTGCCGGAGGAAAACTGTTAACTTATGTTGCTCCATGGTCACCAAATGCTTTCATGAAAAGTAATAAAGATGTGTTGAAAGGCGGAACATTATTGCCGGAATATTATCAGACCTGGGCAAATTTTTATGTCAAATTTATAAAAGCGTATGAGAAAGAAGGAATTCCAATTTGGGGAACTTCTACTCAAAATGAACCAATGGCGGTACAAACATGGGAATCTTGTATTTATACTGCTGAAGCAGAAAGAGATTTCATTAAAAATTTCCTTGGGCCAACATTGAAAAAAGAAAAACTTGGGGACGTAAAAATCATAGCCTGGGATCATAACCGTGATTTAATGAATTACAGAGCCAATGTTATTTACTCTGATCCTGAAGCTTCAAAATATGTTTGGGGAATGGGTTTTCACTGGTATGAAAACTGGTCAGGAGGCGCTTCAATGTTTGATAATGTTGCCAAAGTAAAAGAGGCTTATCCTGATAAAGGTTTAATGTTTACTGAAGGTTGTGTTGAAAAGTTTGATGCCAAAAAATATCAATTTTGGGGTAACGGCGAAAGATACGGTATCTCTATGATTAATGATTTTAATAATGGAACTGCTGGTTGGACAGACTGGAATATTCTTTTAGATCAAAATGGTGGTCCTAACCATGTTGGAAATTTTTGTTTTTCACCAATTCATGCTGACACTACAACGGGAGAGTTAATTTATACGCCTTCTTATTATTATATCGGGCATTTTTCAAAATTCATTCGACTGAATGCTGTAAGAGTGAGTTCTGCGGTTAGCAGAAGCGCTTTATTAAGTACTTCATTTTTGAATACTGACGGAACTATGGCAACAATTGTTATGAACCAAACCGATAAAGAGGTTACTTATAATCTAATCATAGCTGCTGAAAAAACAGTAGTTAAAATTCCTGCGCATGCTATACAGACACTTGTATATTAATATTTTATAAAGAGTAAGAGAGTTAATTGAATCATCCATTTTAACCCTCGATTACTTGAATTTTAAATTAAATCCTTTTTTTGAAAAGTAACAATGAAAGCCATAAATAGAATTTTAATAGCTCCAATACTAATTCTGCAATTAAGTTGCTCTTCTTCAAAGGTTGTGGATGAAACTACTGTTTCTACCTCTAAATCAAACAAAAAAGTTCAGGTATATACTACTGCCCAAAACACTAATTTGAGATTATCATTATCTAATAATTTAATTTCAAATACACAACAAACAAATTCAACAGTATCTATTGTTATAGATGGTGCAAAAACAGATCAGACTTTTTTAGGAATTGGTGGCGCCATTACAGATGCAAGTGCAGAAGTTTTTGCCAAATTATCTCCTAAAAAACAACAGGAATTCCTGACTGCCTATTACGATAAAGACAAAGGAATTGGTTATTCATTAGCCAGAACCAACATTCATAGCTGCGATTTTAGCAGTGAAAGTTACACTTATGTTTCTGAAGGTGACAAAGAATTAAAAACCTTCAATATTGATCACGATAGAAAATATCGAATTCCATTACTCAAAAAAGCAATTGAAACGGCCGGCGGGAAATTAACCTTATTTGTTAGTCCGTGGAGTCCCCCAGCTTTCATGAAAGACAATAATGATATTTTGCACGGCGGCGTTCTATTGCCTGAGTTTGCACAATCATGGGCAAATTATTATGCTAAATTTATTAAGGAATATGAAAAAGAAGGTATTCCCATTTGGGGATTAACCATTCAGAATGAACCAATGGCCAAACAGAGATGGGAATCTTGCATATATACGCCAGAAGCTGAAAGGGATTTTCTGAAAAATTTCCTCGGACCAACTTTAGAAAAAGAAGGATTAGGTTCTAAAAATATTATCATTTGGGATCACAATCGCGGTGATCAGTTAGAAACCAGAGCTAACCTTGTTTTTTCAGATCCTGAAGTTTCAAAATACGCCTGGGGAATTGGATTTCACTGGTATGAAACCTGGAGAGGCGGACTTCCACAATTCCAATCTGTGGCGAACGTACACAAGGATTTTCCAAACAAAAATTTAATTTTTACAGAAGGCTGCGTTGAAAAATTTGACGCCACAAAATTTCAATTTTGGGGAAATGCAGAGCGTTATGGACTGAACATGATTAATGATTTTAATAATGGAACTGTTGGCTGGACAGATTGGAATATTCTCTTAGACCAAAATGGAGGACCTAATCATGTCGGGAATTTTTGTTTCGCGCCAATTCATGCTGACACATCAAAAGACGAATTGATCTTTACGCCAATGTATTATTATATTGGACATCTCTCAAAATTTATTCAGCTAAATGCTAAAAGAATAAATCAAACAATTAGTGATCAAACCCTTTTAAGTACGTCGTTTAAAAATCCTGACGGAAAAATGGCCACTGTCGTTATGAACCAATCTGATAAAAATGTTGTTTATAGTTTAATAAATAATACTATAAAAACCACTATAACTATTCCGCCACATGCTATACAAACCATTGTATACTAATGGCACTACTAACTAAAAACTAAAAAAATGAAACTAAATTTTAAAACTACTATAAAAGCATTGTTTTTTGCGATAGCAATATTCGCACAGGTAAAATGCTCTTCATCAAACGATGCAACAGATCCGGCACCGCCACCCGTTATTCCTCCGGTAGTACCGCCAGTTGTAGTAACAAATGATGTGGATTTCTGGTTGACTAAAGGTGATCAAAGTGTTTTATTGGCAAAACAGACCGGAACTTTAGGATTTGGAACTGCTCCTAATACTTATAACAATATCGAAGTAAGTGAATCTCAAAAATATCAGACTGTTGATGGTTTCGGTTACACTTTAACAGGTGGAAGTGCTGAAATGATTAACCAATTAAACGCTGCAAAAAAGAGTGCCTTATTGCAGGAATTATTTGGTTCAGGCGAAAATTCAATTGGCATAAGTTATCTTAGAATTAGTATTGGGGCTTCAGATTTAAATGCAACTCCATTTACCTATAATGATCTTCCTAGTGGAGATACTGATTTAGATTTAGCAAAATTTAGTTTAGATAAAGATAAGGCTGGTGTAATTGCCCTTTTGAAAGAAATTCTGGCAATCAATCCAAAGATTTTGATTATGGCAACACCATGGTCAGCTCCAATTTGGATGAAAGACAAAGACAGTTTTATTGGAGGAAAATTACAGACAAAATATTATGATGTTTACGCAAAATATTTTGTAAAATACATTCAGCAAATGAAGGCTGAAGGAATTACAATTGATGCCGTAACACCTCAAAATGAACCCTTGCATGATGGAAACAATCCAAGTATGTACATGTCTGCAGGAGAACAAGCCAATTTTATTAAAAATAATTTAGGTCCGGCTCTTAAAGCAGCAAACCTTAAGGTAAAAATCATTGCTTACGATCATAATTGTGACAATCCAAATTATCCTAAAGCAATTTTGGCTGATGTCGATGCCAATCCTTTTGTAGACGGATCTGCATTTCACCTTTATGCTGGAGACATCAGTGCTCTTACAAATGTTTACAATTCTTATCCGAGTAAAAATGTGTATTTCACAGAACAATGGACTTCTTCTGCAGGTGAATTTGGAGGTGATTTAAAATGGCATGTCCGAAATGTAATTATTGGTTCGATGAGAAATTATAGTAAAAATGCATTAGAATGGAATTTGGCCAACAACGGCGCATTCGAACCTCACACAACAGGTGGCTGTACTATGTGTAAAGGTGCTTTAACAATAACTACAAGTGAAACTTTTCAGCGTAATGTTGCTTATTACATCATTGCACATGCTTCAAAATTTGTTCCGATGGGCTCTGTTAGAATTGGAAGTAATTCGAGTGGAGATCTTCAAAATGTTGCTTTTATTACACCATCAGGATCAAAAGTTTTAATTGTTGAAAATGACGGAACAGCAAGCCAAATCTTCAATATCAAATTTAATGATAAATGGGTAACAACGTCTTTAGATGCTGGAGCTGTTGGTACTTATACCTGGAAATAGTCATATAAATTATAACGAAAAATAATCATTTTCCAGATGAAAAAAAAAATTATAGCAGTACAACTTTTGCTTTCTATTACGGCTTTCGGGCAAGGTTTTTTGCATAGGGACGGGCAAAATATTGTTGATGGAAACGGTAAAAATGTAATATTAAGAGGTCTTGGTTTAGGCGGGTGGATGGTTCAGGAAGGATATATGTTACAGACACAATCTTTTGCGAGTCCACAATATCAGATTAAACAAAAGATTCAGGAAGTTGCCGGAGAAAAGGGAACCAAAGAATTTTATGCAGCTTATAAAGCAAACGGAATCACAAAACGTGATATTGATTCGTTGGCAGCATGGGGTTTCAATTCGGTTCGTTTGCCAATGCATTATAACTTGTATACACCATCAATTCAGGAAGAAAAAAATGGTGAAATTACCTGGATTGAAGAAGGTTTTACCATGACAGATAATTTACTGAAATGGTGCGCAGAAAATAAAATGTACCTGATTTTAGATTTGCATGCAGCCCCGGGAGGGCAAGGAAACGATGCTGCAATTTCGGATTATGATACTACAAAACCAGCATTGTGGCAAAGTGAAGCCAATCAGAAAAAAATGATTGCCTTATGGAAAAAATTAGCTTCCCGTTACAGAGATAATCCCTGGATTGGAGCTTACGATATTATTAATGAACCAAACTGGAACTTTACCGGAACTAATAAAAACGGTTGTGACGAAAATTCAAACGGTCCATTAAGAGATTTAATGGTGGCTGTAACAAAAGCAATTCGTGAAGTTGACACGAACCACATGGTCATCATTGAAGGAAATTGCTGGGGAAATAATTACAACGGAATTTTTCCTTTATGGGATGAAAATATGGCATTGAGTTTCCATAAATACTGGAATTACAATGATAAAGAATCAATCCAAAAAATGTTGGATTACAGAACGCAATATAACGTTCCGATTTGGTTAGGGGAAAGTGGAGAAAATTCAAATGTTTGGTTTAAAGATGTACTTACATTAATGGAAACCAACAATATTGGATGGGCGTTTTGGCCGATGAAAAAAATAGAAAATATTGCGGGAGTGACTTCGGTTACAAAAATTCCGGAATATGATATTTTATTGAAATATTGGAAAGATGGAGGACAAAAACCATCAGAGGATTTTGCTAAAAAAACTTTGATGAAAATGGCAAATAATTACAAAATGGCAAATATAACGGTTAAGCCAGATGTTATTGATGCAATGTTCAGACAAGTTCAGACTAATGATACCAAACCCTATAAAAAACATATAATTCCTGGAAAAGTTATTGCAACACAATATGATTTGGGAACAAACGGATATGCCTATTCTGATAAAGATTTTGTGAATTACAGAGTGGCGACAGGAAATTTTGATCAATGGAACAAAGGAAACATCATGAGAAATGATGGTGTTGATGTTTTGCCATGTAAAGATTCAGGATCAAACGGTTATCAGGTATCTTTTATTGAGGATGGAGAATGGTTACAATTTACTTCAGAAGTTAAAAAACAAAATACATACAAGGTTGCTATTCGTTACTCAAGTGAAAGTTCAGAAGGTAAACTTCATTTAGAAACAGAAAACGGAAATAAATCTGAAACTATTACACTTGCTCCAACGGGTGATAATAACAAATGGAAAACGGTTGTTTTATCCGGAATAAACCTGAATGCAGGTGTAACCAAAATCAAAGTGGTTTTCGAAAAAGGAGGTTTTAATCTGAATTATCTTGATTTTTCAGAAGGTAAAAAAAGTGCTTCAAAATAATTAACTCAAATCAAAACAAATGAAAATTAATAGTCATATTAAGAAGTTAGGCTTTTTAGCAATTGTTTTATCATTTGTCTCTCAATCCTGCAGCGGCGGTAATGATTCTGGTGATGAAACACCGGCTATTGCGGCTCCTTCAAATCTTTCGGTTCAGATTGATGTAATAGGTAAAACCGTGGCAAATCCTGATGGAGATGGAAGCGGAAAAGTACATTTTACGATTAATGCAGCAAATGCAATTTCGTATAAAGTTTTGATTGATGGGCAGACAAAAGACCTGACAACTGGCGATTTAACGTATGAATTTACAGCGTCGGGAACTAAAAATTATCCCATAATTGTTTCAGCGTACAATGCCGCAGGTCAATTTGTGAGTACGACAACTTCTGTTAACGTTTTTGTGGCCAGAAAAACACTTTGGGCAGATGAATTTGATGTAGATGGTGCGCCAAATACTGCGAAATGGGGATACAATACAGGAACTGGCGATGGCTGGGGGAATAACGAATTAGAATATTACACAACCCGACCGGAAAATGTAATTATTTCAAATGGTACTTTAAAAATTAAAGCCATTAAAGAAGAGTATATGGGCAGTCATTACACTTCAGCAAGAATGCTTACAAAAGGTAAGTTTTCATTTAAATACGGAAGAGCCGAAGTTCGTGCAAAACTACCTGTTGGCGGTGGAACATGGCCTGCATTCTGGATGCTGGGTGCCAATATCGATACTGCTGGTTGGCCATTATGTGGTGAAGTAGATATTTTAGAATCTGTTGGGAATAATCCAAACGTAAATCATTCTTCATTGCATTCCCCTGGACGCTCAGGAAATACGCCAGATACTGCCATTACTACCGTACCAAATTCAGCAACAGAATTTCATGTTTATGCCGCTGATTGGTCTGCAGAAAGTATAAAGTTTTATGTAGATGATAAATTGTTTTACACCTATGCAAATAGTGCCACAACACCTTTTAATCAAAACTTCTTTCTGATTTTGAATTTGGCAATGGGCGGGAATTTTGGAGGAACAGTTGATCCAAATTTCACCACTGCAACCTTCGAAGTCGATTATGTAAGGGTATATAATTAACATAAATTTCAAACTAATTTTTTTCAGTAAGGCGTCGGAAACCCTAGCTTTACGAGATTAAAATTTTTTAAAGATGAAAAAGATAAATAAAATTGTTTTTGTGGTAATGATGCTTTTGATAAGCGGTTCATTTTATGGTCAAAGTTTAAAGTTAATGACCTATAACATTCGTTTAGATGTAGCTTCTGATGAAGAAAATGCATGGCCAAACCGAAAGGATTATTTTACTTCTCAAATACAATTTTACAGTCCGGATATTTTTGGAGTTCAGGAAGCACTGCCAAACCAGGTTATTGATATCGCCTCAGCTTTTCCAAAATACAACAAGTTTGGAATAGGAAGAGAAGATGAAGGAACTGGAGAAGCATGTACGATTTATTATAAAAAAGATCGCTTTAAAGTTCAGGATTCTAATACATTTTGGTTATCAGAAACTCCGAATGTAGTTTCCAGAGGATGGGATGCCGCTTGTAACAGAGTTTGTACGTATGGACTTTTTACAGATGTGAAAACAAAAAAAATATTTTGGGTTTTTAACCTGCATCTGGATCATATGGGTGAAGAAGCAAGAGTAAAGGGAGTGCAGTTGGTGCTTTCGAAAATTGCAGCGATTAACAGCAAAAAATATCCTGTTTTTTTAATGGGAGATTTTAATTCAGAACCTGATACCAAACAAATTGCAGAGATTAGAAAAGTAATGGATGATACCAGAGATGTTTCTAAAGAAAAACCTTTTGGGCCATCAGGAACTTTCAACGGTTTTAAACATGATAAGCCAGTAACATTATTGATAGATTATATTTTTGTATCTAAAAATAGTGGATTAAAAATTGAAAAATACGCAGTTCTAAGTGATTCTAAGGATTTAAAATATCCTTCAGATCATTTGCCTGTCTTAATAGAAATAGATTAAATATGAAAAATAGCATCAAAAAACTTCAGATTTTACTTTTACTGCCTCTTATTGCAGTTCAGATAAAATGTGGATCTTCAAAAAATGCAGCTGCCAATTCTGGTAAAGCTGAATCCTGGATCACAACTACAGATGAATCATCAAAATTGCAAAAACAGAATGATTTGGTTTTCAATTCAGAAACGAATTCAAATCAAACCATTTCAGTTGATGCCTCTCAAAAATTTCAAACTATCGAAGGTTTCGGATTTTCCTTAACAGGAGGAAGTGCTCAGACAATTTTGAAATTGGATAAAGCGAAAAAAGAAGCATTGCTTCAGGAGCTTTTTTCGAGAAAAGAGGATGCCATCGGTTTGAGTTATTTAAGAATCAGTATTGGTGCTTCTGATTTGAATGAAACTGTTTTTTCGTATGATGATATGCCGGAAGGCCAAACCGATTTAAAACTGGAACACTTTAATCTTGGTCCGGATTTAAAAGATGTAGTGCCCGTTTTAAAAGAGATTTTAGCTATAAATCCGAAGATAAAAATTATGGGTTCTCCATGGTCTCCGCCAGTTTGGATGAAAGACAACGGAAGTTCAAAAGGAGGAAGTTTACAGTCTAAATATTATCAGGTTTATGCCGAGTATTTTGTAAAATATATTCAGGCAATGAAAGCTCAGGGAATTATTATTGACGCTATTACACCGCAAAATGAACCATTGCATCCGGGAAATAATCCAAGTTTATTGATGCTTGCAGAACAACAGGCAGATTTCATTGGAAATCATTTAGGTCCCGCTTTCGCAAAAGCAAATATTAAAACTAAAATCGTGGTTTACGATCACAATTGCAACAAACCGGAATATCCTTTGACAATTTTAAATGACCCAAAAGCATTGCCTTTTGTAGCTGGTTCTGCTTTCCATTTATATGAAGGAGATATTAGCGCTCTTTCAACAGTTCACGATGCATTTCCAAACAAAGATTTATATTTTACGGAACAATATACAGGATCAAAAAGCAGTTTTGAATCAGATTTAAAATGGAGTGTAAAAAATGTTGTGATTGGTTCGATGCGAAACTGGAGTGTGAATGCACTTTCATGGGGATTGGCAAATGACGAATTCTACAAACCTTTTACACCAGGTGGATGTTCCACTTGTAAGGGCGCTTTAATGATCGATCAAAATCAAAATATCAAAAGAGAAGTTGGGTATTATATTATCGGACACGCTTCAAAATTTGTTCCGGAAGGATCCGTAAGAATCGGAAGTAATATCAGCGGAAATCTTTATAATGTTGCTTTCAAAACGCCATCAGGACAAATTGTTCTAATTGTAGAAAATGATGGAACTACAGCAGAAACATTCAATATTAAATACAATCAAAAACAAATTTCAACTACTTTAAATGCAGGTGCTGTTGCTACTTACGTTTGGTAATCAAAATTAAATTCATGAAGAAATTAACCACATTTGCCTTGTTGATGGTCTCGTTTTTTGCGGCCGCACAACAGGAAACAATCGATCAGAAAGTAAATGCCTTGCTGAAAAAAATGACTATTGAAGAAAAAATAGGTCAGCTTAATCAGTATACCGGAGATAATTCAGCAACAGGGCCAATCACCATAAATCCAAATAAACAGGCCGAAATTAAAGCAGGTTTAGTAGGTTCGATGTTAAATATCATCGGAACAAAATATACCAGGCAATATCAGGAATTAGCGATGCAATCACGTCTTAAAATCCCATTGTTGTTTGGACAAGATGTTATTCACGGTTATAAAACAACATTCCCAATTCCGTTAGCAGAGGCTGCAAGTTGGGATTTACAAGCAATTGAATTGGCTGCAAGAGTTGCTGCTACAGAAGCTTCGGCAAGCGGTATTCACTGGACATTTGCTCCAATGGTAGATATTGGACGTGACCCAAGATGGGGAAGAGTGATGGAAGGTGCCGGAGAAGACACTTATCTGGGTTCTAAAATTGCTTATGCAAGAGTAAAAGGTTTTCAGGGAAATAAATTGGGCGATTTAAACTCGGTTATGGCCTGTGTAAAACACTTTGCGGCTTACGGTGCAGGTGTCGGTGGAAGAGATTACAACTCTGTTGATATGAGTGAAAGAATGTTGCTTGAAACCTATTTACCTCCATTTAAAGCAGCTTTAGATGCGGGTGCAGCAACGTTTATGAATTCATTTAATGATCTAAACGGAATTCCGGCAACTGGAAATGCACATTTACAACGCGATATTTTAAAAGGAAAATGGAACTTTCAGGGATTCGTAGTTTCTGACTGGGGTTCAATTGGAGAAATGGTCGCACACGGTTATTCAAAAAATCTTAAAGAAGCTGCCTATTCAGCAATTACTGCAGGAAGCGACATGGATATGGAAAGCAATGCTTACCGATATAATTTGGCCGAATTGGTTAAAGAAGGTAGAGTTTCTATCGATTTAATCGACGACGCTGTGAAACGTATTTTACGTAAAAAATATGAATTAGGTTTATTTGATGATCCTTACCGATATTCAGATGATAAAAGAGCTGAAAAAGCACTAAGTAATCCTGAAAACAGAAAAGCTGCACTTGAAGTAGCTGAAAAAAGTATTGTTTTGTTAAAGAATGAAAACCAAACTTTACCACTTTCTAAAAGTGTAAAAACAATCGCTTTTATTGGTCCAATGGTAAAAGAATACAAAGCCAATATGGGATTTTGGTCAGTTGAATTGCCAGAGGTAAATTATGATAAATGGGTTGTTTCGCAATGGGATGGTTTACAAAATAAAGTGGGTAAAAATACTAAATTATTGTATGCAAAAGGTTGTGAAGTTGACGGAGATAACAAAGATGGTTTTGCCGAAGCTGTAGCCACTGCACAACAAGCTGATGTTGTTATTTTGAGTATTGGTGAAAGACGCGACATGAGTGGTGAGGCAAAAAGTCGAAGCGATCTTCATTTACCAGGTGTTCAGGAAGATTTAGTAAAAGCAATTCAGGCGACAGGAAAACCGGTTGTGGTTTTGGTAAATGCAGGAAGACCACTTATTTTTAACTGGACTGCAGATAATGTGCCGGCAATCGTTTATACGTGGTGGTTAGGAACTGAAGCAGGAACCGCAATTGCTAATGTTTTATTTGGAGATTACAATCCGTCTGGAAAATTGCCTATGACTTTTCCAAGAGAAGTGGGGCAGGTGCCAATTTATTATAATCATTTCAGCACAGGAAGACCAGCTAAAGATGAGGATTCAAAAAATTATGTTTCAGCTTATATCGATTTGAAAAACTCTCCTAAATTTCCTTTTGGATATGGCTTGAGTTATACTAAATTCAATTATACTGATTTGAAATTATCCTCAGCAAAAATTAAAAGTAACGAAACAATTAAAGTTTCTTTTCAATTATCAAATGTTGGCAAAGTTACCGGAGAAGAAGTTGTGCAATTGTATTTGAAAGATAAATTCGGATCTGTTGTTAGACCAGTTTTAGAATTGAGAGATTTTCAAAAAGTAAAATTGAATGCAGGAGAATCTAAAATAATTGAATTTACAATTGACAAAGAGAAACTTTCTTTTTACAATAATAAATTAGAATGGGTTGCTGAACCAGGAGATTTCGAAGTAATGATTGGAGCTTCATCAGCAGATATTAAACTAAAATCAGATTTTGAGTTAGTACAATAATATAGAATGTCAATTAAAAATTGGCGTTATGGATTTTATAAAGGTTTTGAATTATTTCAAAACTGTATTTATAAAATCCATAGCGCCAATTCCTTTATAAGTTGCGTATAACGCTTTATCAAAAGCTTCGCGTTTTGCTTTTTTATCTTTTGCATCATTTTCAACAATCATTTGGTTGAAAATTTTTTCCTGCTGTTGACTGTATTTAATTGATTCTTCTAAAAGATAAGTTTTAGAAACAAATCCGAAAGAAGTCCAGATTTTGGTTCTGATTTTTTGATTTATATTTTTTAACGGATTGGTATTCATATCTCTTGCATTGACTTTCTTATTTGTGATGAAACTAAAAAAAATAAAAATATTCTTACTTTTTGGTTTCAATAATAACAAATGTTTTAATTAATGTGTTATTATGACGCAATGTACTTATTTTTTTTAAATTTGATTTTAATTTTAAGTTAAAATTGTAATCCCAACACTTCTTTATTAAGCACCGGTTTTTTATTGATTTATTATTTTGGATTCCGAAAAATGGTTTGGTTCTGTAAAATGAATTAAATTGCAGAGTTATTCGTAGCAAAAAATTGTATTTAATTGACATTGAATGTTAAAAGACATTATAGAAAATAATCAAAATTACCAACCCGGACTGTCGATCGACTGTGTGATTTTTGGATTTCATGACAATCAGCTTAAGGTTCTTTTGATTAAAATTCCGCATCGTGAAACGTGGTCTTTGCCTGGCGGATTTATTCCGGTAGATCAGGATATTGATGTGGCAGCGGTAACCGTTTTAAATGAAAGAACAGGTGTAGAGGGTATTTTTTTAAGGCAATTTGCCACCTTCGGAAAAGTGAAACGAAACGATCAGCACTTTGATAAAAAGGTGTTGGAGTATTTACAAATTGAAGAAGAAAAAGGGAAATGGCTCATGCGACGTTTTGTGACGATTGGTTATTATGCATTGGTTGATTTCTTAAAAACCATTCCGAAGCCAGCCAATAGAGACGAAGTGATTGAATGGATTGATCACAAAGAAGTTCCCGAACTTATTTTAGATCACAAAGAAATTCTCGATAAAGCTTTAGGTACTTTAAGATTAGAATTAAATTTAATGCCAGTTGGATATAATTTACTCCCAGAGAAATTCACCATTCCGGAACTTCAAAAATTGTATGAAACGATATTGGATAAAAAACTGGACAGAAGAAATTTTCTCCGAAAAATAACCAACATCGGAATCCTGACAAAACTCGACGAAAAGAAAAGTAACGTCGCACACAAAGCCCCAAATTTGTATATTTTTGATAAAGATAAATACGAAGAAGTCCTTAAAAATGGACTGAATCAAGGCTGGTAAAAAATTAGGATTAATTTAAAATTAGGGATTATGGTCTCCATCGAAACATTTAGAAAATTAGCCCTGTCATTTCCGAATGCAACAGAAGAGCCTCATTTCGAGAAAACTTCTTTTCGTGTCAACAAGAAAATCTTCGCCACTTTTGATGAAAAAAATAATCGGGCAGTTTTAAAATTAAATGAAATCGATCAATCTGTTTTTTGTGCTTCAAGCGAAATGATTTTTTATCCAATTCCAAATAAATGGGGAAAACAAGGCTGGACAATTGTCGAACTTTCAAAAGTAAGACCCGAAATGTTTGAAGACGCCCTGATCCGATCTTATGAAAATGTAATTTCAAAAAAGAAATAATTTTCTATCTGACAATAGTTCTAAAAGTCAAATTCACTCTGGGTTTTGAGGTCGTTTTGGTCGGTGGTAAACGATGTAACCAATGCGTTTGTGTTTCATCTTTCATCACTAATAAACTACCATGTTCCAAAATTAATGAAACAACTTCTTTGGTTTCTTTATGTTTGAATCCAAACTTGCGTTCCGCCCCAAAACTAACCGAACCAATTGCACCATTTTTCTTTAAATCTTTTTCGGCATCACTATGCCACGCCATTCCTTCCTCTCCGGAATGATATAAATTAAGCAAACAGGAGTTGAAAGTTTCTCCTGTTTTTTCTTCTATAATCGCTTTTAATTCTAAAAGTTCCTTTGTCCACGGAAGTGCTTTTTTGGTGGTATTCGAATACGTATATTCAAAACCAGAATCGCCGTACCAGGCTACTTTTCGTTTGGTTAAAATTAATTTCCCGAAGATTATGGCTTCGTCATTTTTCCATTCGATAGTATTCAAAAGCACTTCTAAATAATGGTTTGAATCTTCACGAGAAAATAATTTTCCGTAATAATTCACGGTTCCATCTTTCGGAAGCAAATTGGTCGTTTCGTTTGTATGGGGATTAAATAAGTCCATTTTTCCAGTTTTGGTATTCGGTTTTCATGCAATGCCCGCAAGGTCTGAAACCATTTTGTCTGGCCTCATTTTGGGATAAAAAGAAAACCCGATTTTCACGTTTCATTCTTTTTCCCGAACTGCATTTTAATGTTCCGTATATTTTTAGTTTTCGGTTTCCACCGAAGCAAATTTCCGCATTTTTAATTTTATTTCGAAGATCAGAATCAAGAATTTTAGAATGTTCTATCATAATATTTTTTTGTTTTTCTGCCATATTTTACACGTAAAGACGCACAGCAGTGCGTCTACGCAACGATTGATTTTTTGCCACAGATTAAGGATTTAAATTAATTTTTCACGCAGATTAAAGCAGATTTAATTAAAAAATAGTTGCAAATAACAAACTGCGCACATCTGCTTAAATCTTTTTAAAATCTGCGTGAAATAAAAAATTTGCGACTCTGCGACTTACGAGATTAAATTTATTACGAGAGTGCATCATGAAAAATAATCCCTAACGTATGTCGTTCTCCTGAATGAATCTCGCTCACGCCATGTTTCATATTCACACGATAATAGCCTTTTGTGCCTTTTATTGGTCTGAAATTCGTCGTAAAAACTAAAACATCTCCTTTTTTAGGTTTCAAAACAATCGCTTTCGATTGTGCTCTCGGTGTTTGTTGCGTTAAGACAAATTCTCCGCCAGTAAAATCTTCATCGGGTTCGTTTAGGAAGATTACGATTTGAATAGGAAAATAAATATCGCCGTATAAATCCTGATGCAAAGTATTAAAACCACTTTTACCATATTTTAAAATTAAGACAGTTGCTTTTAGTTGATTATTAGCGTGACATTGTTCGAGTAATTTTTCATGTGTTTCCGGAAAAATTGTATTGATGTTTAATACTTTCATCCAGGCATTTGCAATTGGAGCCAGCTTTGGATAAATGGCTGAACGAATGTTTTGAATCAAATTCGGAAGCGGATAATTAAAGTATTTATATTCTCCCAAACCAAATCGATACCGTTCCATAACAACTGTTTTTCGATATAAATTTGGATTATCATAATCGAATTTTAAATCTTCACATTGTTCGTTATTAAGCAAATTTGGAATGACTGCAAATCCATTTTCTTGCATAGATTCGGTGATGCTTTCCCAATTTTGAGAAGCAATTTTTGATTGTATATTTTGCATGGAATTTTTTTTTGTAGAGGCGCACTGCCGTGCATCTTAGTTCTGTAATTTTTAAATTTCTGAGTCAGATTGCGCGCCTTCCCAGCCAATTATAGCCGTTTTACGAGTGTTTCCCCACATATAGCCGCCAAAGGTTCCTGTGGATTGAATAACACGATGACACGGAATTAAAAAAGCTACCGGATTGCTTCCAATAGCCGTTCCGACAGCTCGGGAAGCATTTGGTTTTTCGATTTGATGCGCAATGGAGCCGTAAGTTGACAATTGTCCCATCGGAATTTTAAGCAACGTTTCCCAAACCTTCAATTGGAAATCGGTTCCTTTTAAATGCAGTTTTATTTCAGATAATTTACTCCAGTCGTTTTGGAAAATAAACAAGGCATTTTGTTGTATTAAATCCAGTTTTCGGGAGAATGTGGCATTTTGAAATTTACTTTTTAAATCTGCAAAGCCAATTTCTTCATTTTCGGCGAAAGCCATAAAGCAAATGCCTTTTTGAGTCGAAGCCACAATGATATTCCCAAACGGACTTTCGGCAAAACTGAAATTTATTTCTAAATTCTTTCCGCCATTTTTATATTCGGCTGGCGTCATTCCTTCAATGTTGACGAATAAATCATGCAGACGGCTCGTTCCGGAAAGTCCGGTATCAAAAGCAGCATCAAATAAAGTTGCCTGATTGTCTTCTTTCAGAATTTTTTTAGCGTGTTCGACACTGATATATTGCAAAAACTTCTTCGGACTTGTGCCGGCCCATTCGGTAAACAAACGCTGAAAATGAAACGGACTTAAATGCACTTTTTCGGCAACTTCATCAAGATTGGGTTGCGCTTTAAAATTTGCTTTGATATAATCGATCGCATCTGCAATCCGATTATAATTGATGTTTTCCTGTGTGTTCATTTCTTTCAATTTTATAATGCAAATATCGAACGGTTTTTGCGGGTATAAAATCCGAAACTTGCGAAGTTTTAGTTTTGTTTCAGGTTTCAAGTTCAGCGACAATCTGAAACTTAAAACAAATTCAGCTATAATTTCATTTTAATTCTTCTTTTCTGAATGAAACACTTATTAGTTTATATCCATTTTCGGTTCTTAAAAACTCAAAATGATCTTGTTCGGAATCATTTTTATTTTGAGGAGAAATAATAATGATTTTTACAGGATTAATCCAGTCTTTGGCTTGACGACAATTATCAAAATATTGATCATATTCATCGGCTACATAGATAAATTGATTTAAACTTCCGGAAGCGATATCATATTTAGAATTAGCCATTTTTAGTTCTAATAATTTGGATTTTAAGTGTTTGTAGTTTTGTTTTATAAATTCAGCTTTAGGTCTACTGATCCAATTGCTATCTTCTTTTGTTTTCCAATATGTAATTTTATCGTAAGAATGTCTGAGTAAATTTTCTTTTGATACATCAGTAAGGAAATCATTTTTAAGCCACGCTTTAAATTCTTTGTCAAAATTAATGAACGAATAATAGTGCCCGTCGACGCCAATGAAATTATCTCTTAAAGGATTTTGATTTTTTTCTTTTGATTTTTGTAACGAATAAAAATTTAATTCATCATTGTAACTAAAATTTTCTATAAGAATTTTGTTGTTGATATCTAGTAGAAATTTTTTTCCTCCACTCCAAAAAAAATGTTCACCATCTTGTTTTTTGGTGGCATCTTTTAAAGCTATAATCATTCCGTTTCGAACTCTTGTTAAATCGCTATATTCAGTCGGAATTATAATTTCTCCGTTACAATTAAAGAAACCCATTTTATCTGTTTTAGGATCTCTAAAACGAATAAAACCTTCATTTTCACAATCTGGACCATTGTCAAAAATATATAAGCTGTCGCGGCCAACTATATTTCCATTTTTGATTAAATAATAGCTTTTCCAACTGTCTTTTTCTTCTTCGGTTACAGCAATTATGTTTTGGAATCTATTAGCAATAGTCATCCCCATAAATTTAGGTTCTATTTTGATATTACCGTTTTTATCTTTAAAACCAATATGTGTAGTGTCTTTATCCCAAAATGAAAACCAGGTATCATTTTTTTGTGCCAATAACGGGCAGTTTACAAAAAGAACTAAAAGAATAAGGCGCTTCATGAAAAGTATTTCTAGTAAATATAAGGCAAGCTTTTGAAAAAGAAAAACCTTTCTAAACTGAAATAAATTCAGTTTAGCAAAGGTTCAGTATGTTGTTTTAATAATGAGGGTTAATCTTTGACCTCTTTTTTCTCTGCTTTTTCTTTTTTTTCTTTTTCCTTTTCTTCTTCTTTTGCTTTCTTTTCTTCTTCTTGTTTTTTCTCCAGTTCTTCTTTTTCTGACTTAGATGTTTCTACTTGTTTTTTGAAATCGTCTACCTTTTTAGAACTCGTTTCTAATTTTGTTTTGGCTTTGTTTAATTTTTCTTCAGACTTCGCTACTTTCTGTTCAGATTTTTCGATGTTTTTTTGAAGATCAGGATTGTTATTGTTTTCGGAGTTGTTTTTAAGAGCCGATAATTCATCTTGATTTATTTTTAAATCAGCATTTAATTTCTCTGCTTTCTCTTCGAGTTTCTTTTTGTTTTTTTCTTCTTTGGCGAGTTTATTTTCTACAGCCTGAATTTTATTGGTGTGTTGAGACATCATATTTCTCATTTGCCATTGCTGATCCGATGTTCTGCGCTCACTTGCCCATTTTTGATTCTGATTGTTCATTTGTTGATGCATGGCTCTGGCTTGGTTGTTGAATTGTGCAGAAGCAAAAAATGGTAACATTATTAATACCATTATAATAAAGCGTGTTCTCATAATTTGAGTTTAGGTTTGTTTTGGAATTCAAATGTATAGTATAACTTAAAGGTTATTCAAAAATATCTGATTAATTTTTATGTCTTATTACTGTTTAAGATAATAAAATTTCATATTTCTAAGTTTCCTTAAATATAAAACCCGACAGATGTTAATCTGCCGGGTTTGAAATCTTATTTTAGTTTTAGTCGTGTCTTGTGAATTTAGCTGTTTCTATTGCCTTCTCTAATTCTTCAACTTTTTTTGATTCTAATTCTACTTCCTCCTTTACTTTATTTACTTTATCCTGAGATTTTGCTATTTGCTTTTTTAAATTTTCTTTATTTTTTTGATATTCAGGATTATTGCTCTTTTCGGGGGTATTTTCAAGATTTTTTAATAGCCCTTGCTCCTTTTTCAAATCATCTTCTAGACCCCAAGCTTTTCTTGCTAATTTTATTAGTTTTTGTTCTTCTCTTTCTAATTTAGCTTGTGCCTTTTCTATTTGTGTTAAAGTAGAGATTGGTTTCATGGTTGGTAGTTCTACTAACTTAGGTGGCTTCTCATCTCGAACCCCAAATAGGAGATTTTGATTAAATTGTCTTGTAGGCGGATTAAATGTTTGTGCGTTTACGAAGAGTGGTAATATTATGATTTTTAATGTAATCAGTAAGGTTCTCATAATTTGGTTTTTGGTTTTCAAAAATAGACTTATATTTTAAAATGCATTAAAATAAAAATAATAATTTATTGTTTCTTGATTACCATTTGCGTGAGGGATAGAAGGAAGCTACCGAAGTAGTCCGGATAGCCCGACAGCATGCCGATAAGAGGGCGAATACGCGCAAAGTAATTTTGCCCTCTTACCGGGATGGTGGCACGCCCTAACTATTTTAGATTATGGATTTCTGACTTTAGATTAAAAACAAAACCCGACAGATTTTTAAAGTCTGTCGGGTTTGAAATATGAATTATAAATCTAAGATCTATAATCTTAAATTATTTAGTATCTGTAGTACTCTGGTTTGAATGGACCTTCAACCGGAACGCCAATATAAGCAGCCTGATCATCACGTAAAGTTTCCAATTCAACTCCTAATTTAGCTAAGTGTAAAGCAGCAACTTTTTCATCTAAATGTTTAGGTAACATGTAAACGTCATTGTTGTAAGCAGCACTGTTTTTCCATAATTCGATTTGTGCTAAAGTTTGGTTTGTAAATGAGTTACTCATTACAAAACTTGGGTGACCTGTAGCACAACCAAGGTTTACTAAACGACCTTCAGCTAAAATGATGATATCTTTTCCAGCAATAGTATATTTGTCAACCTGAGGTTTGATTTCGATTTTAGATGCACCGTGGTTTTTGTTTAACCAGGCCATATCAATTTCGTTATCAAAATGTCCAATGTTACAAACAACAGTTTTGTCTTTCATTTGCTCGAAATGACTTCCAAGAACGATATCTTTATTTCCAGTAGTTGTAATGATGATGTCAGCATTAGCAATTACAGTGTTTAGTTTTTTAACTTCATAACCGTCCATTGCAGCTTGTAAAGCACAAATTGGGTCAATTTCAGTAACTGTTACAATAGATCCCGCACCTCTGAAAGAAGCAGCAGTTCCTTTTCCAACATCACCGTATCCACAAACGATAACTCTTTTTCCAGCTAACATTAAGTCAGTTGCACGACGTACAGCATCTACAGCAGATTCTTTACAACCGTATTTGTTATCAAATTTAGATTTAGTAACAGAATCGTTAATATTGATTGCAGGCATTGGTAAAGTTCCGGCTTTTACTCTTTCGTAAAGTCTGTGAACTCCAGTTGTAGTTTCTTCAGATAAACCTTTGATTCCAGGAACCAATTCCGGGAAACGGTCAATAACCATATTTGTTAAATCTCCACCATCATCCAAAATCATGTTCAATGGTTTTCTGTCTTCACCAAAAAATAAAGTTTGCTCAATACACCAGTCAAATGATTGCTCATCAAGACCTTTCCATGCATAAACCTGAATTCCGGCAGCAGCAATAGCAGCAGCAGCCTGATCCTGAGTAGAGAAAATATTACAAGAAGACCAAGTAACTTCAGCACCAAGAGCGATTAAAGTTTCGATCAAAACAGCAGTTTGAATCGTCATGTGCAAACATCCAGCGATACGAGCACCTGCAAGAGGTTGTTCGTCTTTATATTCAGCACGAAGTGCCATTAAACCTGGCATTTCAGCTTCAGCTAGTTCAATTTCTTTTCTTCCCCAAGCCGCTAGAGAAATGTCTTTTACTTTGAAAGCCACAAAAGGCGTAGTTGTAGTACTCATTTATAGTATATTTGTATATTGTAAAATTTTTGCAAATTTACGGAATACCTTTGGAATTTTTACTATTTCTGTAAGATTTGTGAAATGTTTAATTTCTTAATCTTTAGAATATTAGTTCATTAGTATAAATATCATATTGAGCGTAGTCGAAATAAGAAGCTAATCCTGCTGTCCACTATATTTTTTGTGTCCGCCGCGGCGGACACAAAAGGATGCCGTTCCCATCAGGGCTAAAAGACAAGACATTAAATTACAAGTTTAGTTTTAAAAGAAATAATTCATAACTCAAAACTCATAATTCATAATTAAAAGAAGTAATGCCTTTATTTAAAACCATACAGTGTAACGAAACGACCAAACTTTTAATTTGGGAAATAACAGAATCTTTTGAGGAGTTGTTGAGCAAAGTAGTTTTAAAAGAAAAAACGCAACGCAGGCTAGAGGGAATGAAATCCCAGATGCATCAGCGTGCTTTTTTGAGCGTTCGTATGTTGATTCAGGAAATGGGTTTTACAGATAAAGACTTGCATTATGATGAATTCGGAAAACCTTATTTCGATTGTCATAATTACATTTCGATTACACATTCGTACCATTATGCAGCCATTATCATCAGTCATGAAACTGTGGGAATCGATATGGAATTACAGCGTGAAAAAATCCTCAAAATTGCAGATAAATTTGTCGACACCGAATTTGAATACTTAAATCCGAACTTCTCAGAGGAATATATCAAGAAACTTACCGTAATCTGGGGCGCCAAAGAAGCGATTTTTAAAATTAGAAACGAAAAAGGAATCAGTTTTAAAGATCATATTAGGGTTGGAGATTTTTCTTTGGATAAAAAGCAAACCCAGGCTAGTCTGCATTTTGATGATTTGATTAAAGATTTTAATGTGCATTATGAAGAAATCAAATCAGATAAGTCAGAGCAAAATTTTACTTTGGTTTATGCTTTTGAGAAATAGTTTTTAGAACAAATTCCAATTTAGAAAACTCAAATTCCAAGGATTATATAAATCTTGCCATTCTACGAACAAGGAGGCTCAACAAAGGAAGAGACAAAAAAGTTAACATTATCACTTGTTTTTTTACGATGCTCAAACATACTCACAAACAAAAAAGTGCTCATTTTTCGGGCGCGTCTTTTAAGCGTGTCTGCGTTTTCTCCTTCAAAATGTTCATCGATAGTTTGGAACCAATGATTCAGCCATATTCCGAATTCGTTTGAAGTAATTTTGCCATCAAAATGGGCATCAACTTCGTTGTGCACTTCATGGGGATTGCCTTTGTATTTTTTTACGGCGAATAAATTGGTTTCCCAAAAATCAGTCAGTTTTTCGAGATGTGCCTCCCAATCTTTTATTATAGTATTAAAATAAAAGCCGATTTCTTCATCGGCCCTTATTTTAGTATAGAATTGATGTACTAAAAATTCGACATCAGTTCTATTTTCTATCTGTTTTCTCATAGTACAAAACTATTCAGAAATATTAGTAAAACACTTAATATAGCGCTTAAAATAATAAGGTTAAAAACTATTTTATGTTTCATTTGTGCTAAAATTGAAGTGTTGGCAAAAACACAAGCCAATACAATAATGGCCAGTTGAATCATTTGCCCAATAGAGGTTCCGTGTGAAAGAATGTACATTGCAGCCGCACCACCTAAACAGCTTTGACCAATTACAGCCATTGCTGCAGAACCCATGTAATTTTTATTGAAATTTTCGAATGTTGTTTGATATAGTGTCATGATATTGAGATTTTTACACTACAAAGGTACATGCACTATGCAACTCTATTTTATGACTTTAATCATAAAACAAGAATTATTTTATCTGTATACTTTCCTGTTTATAATCTTCAAAAGACCTTTTTTCTCCAAAGATTTTATCGTTCTTATTACGGTTTCGACGCGCAGACCGGTTAAGTCTCCAATTTGTTGTCTGGTAAAATTAATGAGGTAGCCGTTTGCATCTTTCTTAAAATTAAAATAAACGATTCCGTGATCGATTAATTTTAAAACTCTGTGTTCTGGCTCCTGAGTAGACATTTCAGCCGCCATAACCGATTTATAATACAATCGCTGTGCTAAATTTTCGATTATTTTAAGACTTATGGTCGGGTTTTCTTCCAGTAATTTCAGGAAATTATTTTTGGGAAGAAGAAAAATGTCTGAATTATCTACCGCAATGGCATTTGCCGGATAGTTTTGATTCAAAAATAGGGGAGGTTCTCCAAAAGATTGTTCTTTATAAAAAATTCCCTGAATGAATTCGCGACCATCATCATTGTAATTGCTCATTTTTACTTCTCCCGAAATAATTTGATAGTAATGGGTTGGCAAATTTCCTTCTTCAAAAATAATTTCATTTTTATCGAAAGACTTCTTTACGGCACCATATTTTTCTAATAATTCAGAAGTAATCATACATTCATTTCTTTATTTACCAAAAGCGATTGTACAAATATAATTCATTCAAAATAGTTCTTCTGCATTAAAAAACTTTTACTTTTACGGCCGTTATGAAACAAAAAATAGCCAATATACACCAGCAGATTTTAGAAGCTAAAAAGAATGGTCAAAAATTACTGGCCATACTTTTAGATCCGGATAAAATTATATGGAAAAATTTAGATCATTTATTACATAAAATAAATCAATCACCTGCAACACATCTTTTTGTGGGAGGAAGCATTGTGCAGGCTACAATTTTAGAAGATTTAATTGAGCAATTAAAACAAAATACAAACTTGCCCGTTGTTATATTTCCGGGTGATCCCTCGCAAATTTCGGCTCAGGCCGATGCTATTTTGTTTTTGTCTTTATTGTCAGGAAGAAACCCGGATTATCTGATTGAATATCAGGTCCAGGCGGCGCCAATTCTTAAAAAGACTAATTTAGAAGTAATTTCGACTGGTTATATTTTGATAGAAAGCGGCAATGAAACGGCTGTTGCACGTGTGAGCAAAACAAAACCGCTTAATCGTGAAAATCTGGATTTGGTTTTGGCAACTGCGCAGGCTGGAGAAATGCTAGGGAATAAATTGATGTATTTAGAAGCCGGGAGCGGGGCCAAGAATGCAGTGCCATTGAAAATGATACAGTTAATAGCGCAAAATATCGAAATTCCTATCATTGTTGGAGGAGGAATTGTAGATTTGCACGGAATTCAAAATGCCTACAAAGCTGGCGCCGATTTAGTAGTTATTGGAACTGCTTTTGAAAACGACAGCCATTTTTTTGAATTATAAAACATAACCAAACCACCAACTCAAATGATTGATTTTTTTCTTGACAGTTACAAAAATGCTCCTTTATGGCACATTGCTTTAGAGTTTTTAGTTTTTGTATGTGGAATATTAAGTGTTTGGTTTGCTAAAAAGGAGAATATCTGGGTTTATCCGACAGGGTTAATCGCTACTGTAATTTCAGTATATCTTTTATATATTGCAGGTTATATTGGTGATATGATTATAAACGGATATTTCTCAGTAATGAGTATTTATGGCTGGTATGTGTGGGCAAAAGGTGGAACAAAAGAGGATAATATGCCCATTACCCGGACAAATAGTAATGAAAAAATAATAGGGATCGCCCTGTTTATTATTACTGTTTTTGTAGTTTTCGGGATTTATAAATATTTCGATTATGAAATTAAAAATGACAATTATGTCGATATGATTTCGTCAGGAATATTTTTTGCAGGAATGTGGTACATGGCCAGAAAAAAAATCGAAAACTGGACACTTTGGATTATAGGTGATATTATTGTAGTGCCTCTTTATGCTTATCGTGGCTTAGGGATGTTGTCACTTCAGTATTTAATTTTTACAATTTTAGCTATTTCAGCTTATTTAGAATGGAGAAAAATCTTAGACAGCAAAAAACAAATATCATAAAAATTGCTTTATTTGGCCCTGAGAGCACAGGGAAAACCACTTTAGCAAAACAGCTTGCAGATTATTATGAAACCGACTGGGTTCCTGAGTTTGCACGTGACTATTTACAAGAAAAATGGGAAGAGAATCAGCACATTTGTATTGCTGATGATATGCTTCCTATTGCATATGGCCAGACGGCATTAGAAAATGAAAAACTTTCAACAGCGAAGAAATATTTGTTTTGCGATACCAATTTAATGGTTACCAAAGTTTTTTCTGAAATGTATTATGGTTTTTGTGATCCCATGTTAAATCAAGCAGCGGTGGAACATGAATACGATTTGTTTTTTCTGACGGATATTGATGTTCCTTGGGAAAAAGATGATATTAGAGATACGCCTAATGGTCGGGAAACGGTCTTTTCCGTTTTCAAACAAAGTCTCATAGATACTAACAAACCGTTTATCACCCTTTCTGGTGATAAAGAAAGTCGTCTGATAAAGGCATCTTCAATTATCGATAATTTGGCTATAGCTAAAGATCGGGGCTTTTCTTCAGCTGATTTTGTTTACATATACAATAAAGGAATTCCTTTTGCTACTATCTTAAAACAATTGGATATTTTAAAAAACGGAATTACAAAAAGTAATTTAGTAAGTCCCGGTACAATTAATAATGGGATTTTAAGCTTATCTCAGGACGAATTCGAAGAAAAAGCTGTTTTTTTTGATTCTCAAAAGAAAAAGCTGAAAATAAAGAAATTTGTCCCGGCTTCAGGAGCGGCAACAAGAATGTTTAAGTTTTTACGAACTTTTCTGAACGATTTTAATATTGAAAAAGAAACTATAAATGCTTATATCAATAGGAAAAAAGATAAAGAATTGCCTATTTTTATTGTAGCAATGGAAAAGCTTCCTTTTTTTGAAGCTGTATATTCAAAACTAAAAGAAATTTATACTGATTTTGATACTTTAGACAGAGATTATAAAAATTATTACTTTATAAAATTATTGCTGTCTGCTGATCATTTTGACTTTGCCAATAAGCCAAAGGCTGTTTTACCTTTTCATAAATATAAAACACATATTGCAAATCCTATAGAAGAACATTTGAACGAATGCGCGCATTATGCTTCATCAAATCAGCTTTCTAATCTTCATTTTACAGTTACCGAAGCGCATCAAAATTTATTTGAACAAGCAGTTGAGCTCGTTAAAGAAAAAGTAGAAAAGGATTCAGGAATTCGAATCAATATTAATTATTCATATCAAAATAAAGCTACTGATTCAATTGCCGTTGATCTTGAAAATAATCCTGTGAGGGATAATAAACATAACGCATTGGTTTTTAGGCCAGGTGGACACGGTGCTTTAATTGAGAATTTAAATGAGCTTGAATCAGATATTATATTTATCAAAAATATTGACAATGTAATTCAAAATCATATTGAGAAAATTACCTTATATAAAAAGGCCTTGGCAGGTGTTTTAATTGAAATTCAACAAAAAGTCTTTAGTTATCTTAAAGCTATCGACAAACAAGAAATTAAAGAAGATAATATTGATGAAATCATTCGTTTTTTATCGGATAAGCTCAATGTTGAGATGACCAATGATTTTAATAAATTTACTTTTGAAAATAAAATTTCTAAGATAAAAGAATTGCTTGATCGGCCAATTCGTGTTTGTGGAATGGTTAAGAATGAAGGAGAACCCGGAGGCGGGCCATTTTGGGTGATGAATACTAAAGGTGTAGTTTCTTTGCAAATTGTAGAAGCTTCTCAAGTAGATACGGGTAATAAAAAACAACATAAAATTTTAAAGGAGGCGACACATTTTAATCCGGTAGATTTAGTGTGCGGAATTAGAAATTATAAAAACAATAAGTTTGATTTAATGCAATTTACAGATCAAAATGCAGGGTTTATTGTAGAAAAAAACTTTGAAGGAAAAACAGTTAAAAGTTATGAATTACCTGGATTATGGAATGGTGCAATGGCCAATTGGCTTACCATTTTTGTAGCGGTTCCGTTGATAACCTTTAATCCGGTGAAAACAGTAAATGATTTATTAAAAGCGGCACATCAGCCACAATAATGGATACCGAAAAAATCATATCAGAATTAAGTTTTAAAGCCGTTCGGAGCAGTGGCGCCGGCGGACAAAACGTAAATAAAGTATCATCAAAAGTGGTGCTGACTTTTGATTTGAATACATCGCAAGCCTTATCGGAAGAAGAAAAAGTGCTTTTACTGACGAATATTGAATCAAGGTTAACAACTGAAAACATTCTGATTTTAAATTGCGATGAAGACCGAAGCCAGCTTAAAAACAAAGATATTGTAGTAAAACGTTTTTTAGAAATCATCAAAAAAGGATTGCATGTCCCTAAAATTCGGAAAGCAACCAAGATTCCAAAATCAGTTATCAAAAAGCGAATTAAAGACAAAAAGAATATTTCTGAAATAAAACAATCCCGGAGAAAACCAAACATAGATTAAATCCCAATCCCGAAGTTTCGGGATAAATTCCAAATTCCAAACAAAGCCTACTTCATGTAGTTTTCAATTGGAATTTGGGATTTTAGTTTTTGGAATTTTATTTAATCTGTGAGTTTTTGGAATTTGGAATTTAATTTATGAGTTTTTTAGAATTTGGAATTTAATTTTTTGGAATTTGTTTTTTAACACTACATTTGCACTGTCTCAAAGGGGTGCTCTAAATAACGAGCTGAGATCATACCCAAAGAACCTGAGCGAGTAATGTCGCTAAGGGAAAAAACGACAATGGTTAGCGTGCACACTATATCTTGTCGTAAGAAACACATTTATTAATTTAACAAAAAAGAATAATTCCCCCTTTTATTCGTAATTTTTTTACGGATGAAAACATTTTACAAAGGTACTAAGGTGCTAAGTTACAAAGGTTCTAAGTTTACTGAAACGAGAAGAACCAAATCTATTCTCTTTCTTCTATTCTCTTTCTCCTTTACTCTATTCTCTATTGCTCAGGAAAAAGATTCTGTCAAGGTAAACTCTCTTGATGAGGTTTTGGTTTCAGCAGTTCGTGTTACTACAAAAACACCAGTTACATTTAGTAATTTGGATAAAAAAGACATCAAATACAGAAATCTGGGTCAGGATATTCCAATTCTTATGAATTATTTACCTTCTGTTGTTACAACTTCTGACGCTGGTAACGGAATGGGTTATACCGGAATTCGTGTTCGTGGAAGCGATGCAACACGTGTTAACGTTACTATTAATGGAATTCCATACAATGATGCTGAAAGTCAGGGAACATTTTGGGTTAATATGCCTGATTTTGCTTCTTCGGTAGAAAGTCTTCAATTACAACGTGGTGTTGGAACTTCTACAAACGGTTCTGCAGCATTTGGTGCCAGTTTAAATATGCTGACCGATAATTATGCCTCTAAAGCAAATGGCGAAATTTCAAGTTCTTACGGAAGTTTCAATTCTCAAAAAAATACAGTAAAATTTAGTACAGGTTTATTAAATGATCATTTTGAATTGGCCGGACGTTTGTCCAGAATTAAATCTGATGGTTATGTAGACAGAGCGAGTTCTGATTTGAAATCTTATTTTTTACAGGGAACTTATGTAGGTAAAACGACTTTAATTAAAGCATTAGTATTTGGCGGAACAGAGAAAACATACCAATCCTGGAACGGAATTGATGCTGAAACCCTAAATTCAAACCGTACTTTCAATTCTGCCGGGATGTATACAGACGAAGCTGGTAATATTCGTTTTTATGATAATGAGACTGATAATTATCAACAAGATCATTATCAATTGCATTGGAGTGAGGCATTGTCTGATAAATGGAGCTCAAACCTGGCGGTTCATTATACTAAAGGAAAAGGATATTACGAAAACTACAAGGAAGATGCTGATATGTCCGACTATAGTTTACTGCCGGTTGGAGCAATAACAACAACCGATTTAGTGCGTCAAAAATGGTTGGATAATGATTTTTATGGAACAACATTCTCTGTGAAATATAAAGATGAAAAGCTGGATGTTATTTTTGGCGGAGGCTGGAACAAATACGAAGGTGATCATTTTGGGAAAGTGATTTGGGCAAGATATGCCTCTCAATCGGAATTGGGAGATCATTATTACGATGATTTTTCAACTAAAACGGATGGGAATATTTTCGCGAAAGCCAATTATCAATTCACTGACAAATTAAGTTTTTATGGTGATTTACAATATAGAAATGTAAAATACAAAGCCAATAGTGCAGAAACAGGTTTGATTGATGATAATTTCAATTTCTTTAATCCGAAAGCGGGTTTGAACTACGAAATCAATCAAAAAAACACCCTTTATTTTTCATACGCAAGAGCCAATCGTGAACCAAACAGAACGGATTACGAAGGCGGAAATGTAAAGCCGGAAAAACTAAATGATTTCGAATTAGGTTGGAGATTTAATTCGGAGAAATTTCAACTAAATTCGAATTTCTATTATATGGCTTACAAAGATCAGTTGATCTTAACCGGAACATTAGACGATGTTGGAGCGCCAATTCGTTCAAATACAGATAAAAGTTATCGTTTAGGATTTGAAGTTGATGCAACAATTAAACTTTCAGATAAATTTATATTTCGTCCTAACTTCACTTTAAGCAGCAATAAAAATGTTGATTTGGCTGTTGAAGGTCAGAATTATGGAACAACTAAAATCGCCTATTCACCAGAAGTAATTGCAGGAAATATAATTGTTTATAGCCCGCTTGAAAATTTACATATTTCGTTATTACAGAAATATGTTGGTGAGCAATACATGAATAATATCGAATTGCCATCAGCAAAACTGGCTGATTATTTTGTGAACGATTTGAATGTGTCTTATGAAATTAAGCCAAAATCTGTTTTTAAATCGATAATGATTACAGGATTGGTAAATAATATTTTAGATAAAAAATATGTTTCTAATGGGGCAATGTGGGATATCTATCCATACTATTATCCACAAGCGGGAATCAATTTCTTAGCTGGACTAACTTTGAAATTCTAGACTAATACAAAAATAAAAAAGCCTGAAAGTTTTAAATTTTCAGGCTTTTTGTTTTTAGTTGTATACGTGAATTGTGGTTCCTATAACTTCAACGCGATATTGTTTCAGCGGATATTCCTTACCTCCAAGTCCGGTAAATAAACTGTATGCAGTTTTATCGCAAGAGCAAACGGCATTAATACCATCAATGGTCATTGCTGTGCACGAATTTAAAGCCTGATTTGGGCACGCAGCATCAAATGCATTGTATCCGCTTCCAGCGTTAAAAATGATAACCCCTTTTGCTCCAAAATTCGGAACAATAACCCCGTTGCTTACAAATTTAAGATTTGAATACGCAGGCAGATTCATGTCTACAGATAAGTTAACGGAATAATTAGGTATATTAGGATTATTATTGCTTCGTTCACTATCACCACAAGAGAAAAGTATGGAAACAAATACGATTAAGAGCCAGAATTTTTTCATTGATTTTAATAAGAATTGGTGAAACAAAAATAAATTATTTAGTTTTGAATTTTATATGATTAACATATAATTATGTACTATTAAAAATAATAGTATATTTGTAATAAGAAATCCCGTCCCGATGGGATTTTTTGTATTTATATAAACGATGAAGTTATGAGTAAAGTATCTTATTATACCGCAGAAGGATTAAAAAAGTTGAAAGATGAGTTGGAGCATTTAAAAAGTGTAATGCGTCCGAAGGCATCTCAAGATATAGCAGAAGCAAGAGATAAAGGTGATTTGTCTGAAAACGCCGAATATGATGCAGCAAAAGAAGCGCAGGGTTTATTAGAAATGAGAATTGCTAAACTGGAAGAAGTGTATTCGAACGCCAGATTAATAGACGAATCACAATTAGATGTTTCAAAAGCATTGGTGCTTTCTAATGTAAAAATTAAGAACCAAAGCAACGGAATGGAAATGAAATATACGCTTGTTGCTGAAAGTGAAGCCGACCTAAAAACTGGAAAAATCTCAGTAACATCTCCTATTGGAAAAGGTTTACTTGGAAAATCAGTTGGGGAAGTTGCCGAAATTACAGTTCCAAACGGAGTTCTGAAATTTGAAATTCTTGAAATTTCAAGAGACTAAGTCATGCGAGGAACGAAGCACCCGAGCGAAGCGAACGGAGCGTAAGCTAATCTCACTATTAGATTTTTAAAAATTACACAATGAGCATATTCACGAAAATAGTAAATGGAGAAATTCCCTCATATAAAATTGCTGAAGATGATAATTATTTGGCTTTTTTAGATGTAAATCCAAATGCGAAAGGGCATACACTTTGTATTCCAAAACAAGAAATCGATAAGATTTTTGATATGGATGATGAATTGTATTTAGGATTAATGAAGTTTTCTAAGAAAGTAGCAATTGCTTTAGAAAAAACCGTTCCTTGTAAAAGAGTGGGCATGGCAGTTGTTGGTTTAGAAGTTCCCCATGCACACGTTCATTTGATTCCTTTAAATCATATGGATGAAATGCGTTTTCAAAATAAAGTATCACTTTCTAAAGAAGAATTTGAAGCTTTGGCTAAAAGTATTCAGGTGAATTTGTAAAAAAAATATCGGACTTCGACTTCGCTCAGTCTGGCAAAAATAAAAAAGAGTAGTAAAATTATTTACTGCTCTTTTTTATTTAGTAAAATCTGAAATGTAGTTCCTTTTCCAATTTCAGAATGCAAAACTTTTATTTTGCCACGGTGATATTCTTCTACAATTCTTTTGGTTAAAGAAAGTCCTAATCCCCAACCACGTTTTTTGGTTGTAAAACCAGGTTCAAAAATGGTTTTGAATTGTTTTTTTAAAATCCCGGTTCCTGAATCTTTGATGTTTATTTTGATATGATGTGCATCTTGTTCAATATGAAGATCTAAAGTTCCTTTTCCTTTCATAGCATCAATGGCATTTTTAACAAGATTTTCAATAGTCCAGCTATGGAGCGTTGGATTTATCATGGCGAAAATGGGTTCTTTCGGAGCATCATAAGAAAACGTGACTTGTTTTGAAAATCGGGATTGCAGATATTCGTAACTACTTAAAGTTTCAGAAATAATATCATGGATTTCTAAAGCGGGAACCGAACCAATTTTAGAAAAACGATCTGTAATGGTTTGCAATCGGTCAATATCTTTTTCAATTTCCACCGTTATGGATGGATCAATTTCTTCCGTTCTTAAAATTTCAACCCAGCCGATTAAGGAAGAAAGAGGCGTACCAATTTGATGAGCCGTCTCTTTTGCCATACCCGCCCATAGCTTATTTTGCGTAGCCATTTTGGTGCTTTTGTAAAAATTGTAAATTAAGGCACCAAATAAAAAGATAATCAGTAGTAAAGCAATCGGATAATATTTGAGTTTATTGATTAACTCAGAGTTTCCATAATATAATTTCTGAAATTTTCCCGGAGCGTATTCAATAACAATCGGATCATTTTCCCGCTTTAGATTTTTTAAATAAGACAGCGATTTTTTCTCGTCTTCCATTATTTTTTCCGGCACATTGACAGAACTGATAATTTTATCGCCATACATTGTTAGCATTACCGGAACGGAGTGGTTGTTATTTAAAATTTCAAGCGGTAAGTCTAAGTCCGTGTTTTCATCTGCATTGACCAACGCCTTCTGTGCATTCGCTAAAAGATTCATTTTTAACCTTTCCTCGTTTTTGAAAACCTGAAAAAAGATATAGGTATTCCAAAGAATCAGAGAAATGATTAAAAAGGAGATGGAAATGATAATCCAGCGGGTAGTATTTCTTCTTTCGGAAAAAGACATAGGTATTTTTTTGAGGTATAAATATAACGAAATAAACACATTTTATATTTTGTTATTTACTAAAGATTTTTGTTTTTATGTCCTAAAGTATTTCTTTGGATTAAACGATTTCTCTACTTTTGCAGATACCGAAATGAGGTTCGGTTAAAAAGAAAAAATATGATTAGCATTGATCCAAAAGAAATACCAACGGTAAAATTACACGGTTATCTGCAAAGCGCTGTAGGGCCAAGGCCAATTGCTTTTGCCAGTACAATCAGCACAAAGGGAATTCCGAATTTGTCACCTTTTAGTTTCTTTAATGTATTTAGTGCCAATCCGCCCATTTTGGTTTTTTCGCCGGCACGGCGCGTACGTGATAATACGGTCAAACATACACTGATTAATGTTGAAGCAACACGAGAAGTTGTTATCAATGTTGTTAATTATGATTTAGTGCAGCAAACATCATTGGCAAGTACAGAATATGCAGAAGGCGTAAACGAATTTATCAAAGCAGGATTAACACAAATTCCGTCAGATCTGGTAAAACCCTATCGTGTAAAAGAGTCGCCGGTGCAGTTTGAGTGCAAAGTCACGCAGATTATTCCATTAGGAACAGAAGGCGGAGCAGGAAATCTGATTCTTTGTGAAGTGGTGAAAATGCATATTCATGAAGCTGTTTTAGATGAAAATGGAGCTATCGATCAACATAAAATTGATCTGGTTTCAAGATTGGGAAATAATTGGTACTCAAGATCAAACCAGGGACTTTTTGAAGTGCCAAAACCATTAACGACTTTAGGAGTTGGAGTAGATGTAATTCCGAATTTCATCAAAGAAAGCTCAGTTTTCAACGGAAATGATCTTGGAAAATTAGGTAATATAGAAGCCTTGCCTACAACAGAAGAAGTTAGTATATTTGTGAAAGAAAATTTTTCAGTGAAAGGAGTTTTAAGCTCAGATGATCAGGAAAAAATTCATTTAGAAGCCAAAAAATACCTGAATAATGATGATATTTCATCGGCTTGGAAAGTGCTTTTAGCCAAAAAATAAGAATAGAAACAATAATTAATATAGACGAAGATGGAAGTTACAGGAAAAGTAAAAGTGGTTAATCCAGAGCAACAAGTTAGTGCTGCATTCAAAAAAAGAGAGTTGGTTGTTACTACAGATGAGCAATATCCTCAACATATTTTGATTGAATTTACTCAGGATAAATGCGATTTGTTAAGCAGCTACAAACAAGGTGAAGCTGTAAAAGTTTCTATCAATTTAAGAGGAAGAGAATGGGTTAATCCACAAGGAGAAACTAGATATTTTAATAGTATTCAAGGTTGGAGAATCGAAAGATTAGCTCCGGAAGGGCCTGGTCAAACGCCACCAATGCCTGCTGCAGAAACTTTTGCTCCGGCAACAAACTTAAACGAAGACGAACCAGACGATTTGCCTTTCTAATAAGTTTAAATTCCAAAAAATTTAAATTCCAAATTCCAAATCATTCTGTGTATTGGGATTTGGAATTTTTTATATCCTATTAGATCTTTGTCAAAGTTTTAAACTTTGACAAGATTTTCTAAGCGTTTGGAATTTGGAATTTAAAAATTGATTATTTTAAAAGATGTATTATTTATTTGATGATATAGTTTTTCCTCCCGTTTCAGAAGCTGATGAAGAAGGCATTCTGGCAATTGGCGGTGATTTAAATCCAGAAAGATTAAAGCTGGCTTACAAAAGCGGAATTTTCCCTTGGTTTAATGAAGGAGAACCTATTTTATGGTGGTCACCGGATCCCAGAATGGTTTTGTTTTTGGATGAATTAATTGTGTCCAAAAGCATGCGTAATATCTTGAATAGAAATCAGTTTAAAGTTACCTTTAATCAAAATTTTGAAGATGTAATTTCGAATTGTCAAAAGATAAAACGAGACGGTCAGGACGGAACCTGGATTTCAAACGAAATGATCGAAGCCTATTGTAAACTTCACGCTCAGGGAATTGCAAAATCGGTTGAGGTTTGGCAGAGTGAGGTTTTGGTTGGGGGGTTGTACGGAATTGATTTGGGCGATATTTTTTGTGGAGAAAGTATGTTTTCAAAAATTTCTAATGCTTCAAAAGTTGCTTTTATCGCTTTGGTAAATAAATTAGAAAAAGAAAATTATAAGCTATTGGATTGTCAGGTTTATAATCCACATTTAGAGAGTTTAGGCTGTCGCGAAATTGATCGTGATGAATTTATATCTATTTTAAAAAGTAAGTAAAATGAGTGCAATTCACGTTGTAAAAGAAATTTATATCTATCCGATAAAAAGTTTAGCTGGAATTAGCTGTCAAAATGCTAAAGCTGAAGAAATGGGCTTTGAAAATGATCGTCGTTGGATGTTGATGGATGCCGAAAATCAAATGATAACGCAAAGAGAATATCCTATCATGAGTCAGTTTTATCCGCAAATTTCAGATGGAAAAATCAGCATTACTTTTCAGGATCAAAAACATGAATTTTCTACAACGGAACATTTAGATAATCCAATCCAAGTAAATGTCTGGGATGATAAAAGCGAAGTTGTTGAGGTAAATCAGACAACTTCAAAATGGTTCAGCGAACAATTGGGTTTTGAATGCAAATTGGTTAAAATAATTAAAAATGGAGATCGCAAACATGAAAGTTCCCGACTAAAAGAAACTTTCAATGTAAGTCTTGCTGATGGATACCCGTATTTGTTAATCGGCACAGAAAGTCTGGATTTTTTGAATGATAAATTAGCAGAAAAAATTACCATAAAAAGATTTCGTCCGAACATTGTAATCAGTACTCAAAAAGAACATGAAGAAGACAATCTTGATACCTTCAAAATTGGAGAAGTTCAATTTAAAAATGTAAAGCCTTGTGGAAGATGTATTATGGTAAATAATGATCCGCAAAAAGGTATCGTTAAAAAAGAACCTTTGAAAACTTTAAGCAAGTATAGAAATGTAAATAACTCCGTTTTATTCGGAACTAATATTGTTAGTTTGAATTCAGGAGTTATCAGCGTAGGTGATAAAATTGTTTTTTAAAAATTCAGCTTTGTAAAACTCCAATTCAAGGTATTAAAAAGTACCAGTTCATTTTTTAAAGTTGGTAATTCTAAAATTAATTTGAGGGTTTCGTGCGCCATCATCGTTCCGATAATTCCTGGCAAAGTTCCTAAAACGCCATTCAAATTACAATTTGGAACCTCTTTTGGATCTGGCATCACAGGAAATAAATCGCGCAGGTTTTTACTACCATTATGATTAAAAACAGCAACCTGACCTTCAAATTTTAAGATACTTCCATAGACCAAAGGTTTTTGAAATTGAACACAAGTATCGTTTACCAAATAACGTGTGGTAAAATTATCAGACCCATCAACAATAACATCATATTGCTGAAGGATTGTTGCTGCGTTTTCAGTTGTCAATTTCATATTAATAGCTTCAACCTCAATTAACGGATTCAATTTAGAAACGACTTCTTTGGCGACAAGTGCCTTTTCTTTCCCAATTTCATTTTCAGTATATAAAATCTGTCGATGTAAGTTGTGAATCTCAATGGTATCAAAATCCATAATTCCAATAAAACCAACTCCGGCCGTTGCAATATATTGTAAAATAGGACAGCCCAAGCCACCAGCACCTATTACCAATACTTTTGCTTTTTTTAGTTTTTCCTGACCTTCATCGCCAATTTCAGGAAGAATGGTTTGTCGGTTATAACGTAGAAATTCTTGTATAATGCTCATTTGAGAGTTAAATGTTATGTGTTAGAAGTTGTCTGGTTGAGTAGAGTCGAAACATCTGATTGTCGATTTTAGATCGAGGTTGGAATTTGGAATTTAAAGTTTGGAATTTTTTAATGATAACTCCTGTCCCAATCCTTCCAGACCGGTTCGTAACCTGATTTTTTTATGATTTCTGCTATTTCTTTTGCAGATCTTTCGTCGCTGATTTCGAATTGTTCCAAAGATTGTGGATCAACGACATAGCCTCCCGGATTAGTTTTAGAACCGGCACTCATGCTGGTTACACCAATCGGAATAATATTGTTTCTGAATCTTTCATTTTCACGAGTCGAAATGGAGATTTCCAGATCTTCGTTCCATAAACGATAAGCACAAATAAGTTGTGTTAGATCTTTATCATCCATAATAAAATTGGGTTCGATAATGCCTTCAGCCGGACGCAATCTCGGAAAGGAAACAGAATATTTCGTCTGCCAATATTTCTTTTGCAAATAATCTAAATGCAGCGCGTTGAAAAAACTGTCGGTTCTCCAATCTTCCAAACCTAATAAAACGCCTAAACCAATTTTATGAATTCCGGCAGTTCCAATTCGATCGGGAGTTTCCAGTCGATAATCAAAATTTGACTTTTTCCCTTTCGTATGATACTTTTTGTAAACTTCCTGATGATAGGTTTCCTGATACACCAAAACGGAATAAACACCAGCTTCATGCAGACGTCCATAATCTTCAGTAGAAAGGGGCTGCACTTCGACAGAAATAATCGAAAACTGTTCTCTTATTAAAGCAATGGCATTCAGGAAATAATTAATGTTTACGGTGTAATTTGCTTCTCCGGTAACCAATAAAACATGGTCAAAGCCAACTTTTTTTAATGCTTGAACTTCGAGTTTAATCTCAGCATCTGTAAGTGTTTTTCGTTTGATTTTATTATCTAAACTGAAACCGCAATAGGTGCAAATGTTCTGGCATTCGTTGCTTAAATATAGCGGTGCATACATTTGAATTGTTTTTCCGAAACGTTTCTTGGTGATTTCATGACATTGCTGTGCCATTTGCTCCAGATAGTTTTGGGCAACAGGAGAAATCAAAACTAAAAAATCATCGAGAGTTCTTTTTGTTTTTGCCAGCGCACGTTCGACCTCCTGAGAAGTTGTCTGGTATATTTTAGATTGAATGGAATCCCAATTGTAATTGTCAAAAACGGATTTAAATGTTTTCATTGGATTGTGTTTTTCTTAACCGCAAAGTTCGCGAGGTTTTTACGCAAGGTTCGCAAAGCTTTACGACTGTTTCCAATAAACACAAAACCATTGCAAACCTTGCGTAAATCTTAGCGTCCTTTGCGGTTAAATAATTTTACTCATATAAAAATGATGTCAAAGGACTAGAAGCAACAGCATAATTTTGCTGATTTGCAATTTTAGCTTCAAAAGCTTTTCGGCCTGCAATAACGGCTTCTCTAAAAGCTTGGGCCATTAATTTTGGATTTCCGGCTACGGCAATGGCAGTATTAACCAAAACAGCATCGGCCCCAATTTCCATTGCTTTTGCAGCGTCAGATGGAGCGCCAATTCCGGCATCAATAATTACAGGCACATTACTTTGTTCGATAATAATCTCTAAAAAATCAATAGTCTTTAAGCCTTTGTTACTTCCAATTGGAGAACCTAACGGCATTACTGCCGTCGTTCCTGCATTTTCCAGATGTTTACACAAAACAGGATCTGCATGAATGTACGGTAACACAAAAAATCCAAGTTTGGCCAATTCCTCTGTTGCTTTTAAAGTCTCAATCGGGTCGGGCATTAAATATTTTGGATCGGGATGAATTTCAAGTTTTACCCAATTTGTTTCGAGTGCTTCTCTTGCTAATTGAGCTGCAAAAACAGCTTCTTTAGCATTTCTGGCTCCTGAAGTATTGGGCAATAAATTGATATTTGGATGTTTTAAATGTGACAAAATAACATCGGTATCAGTCTCAAGATCGATACGTTTTAAGGCCACTGTTACCAATTCACTTTCTGATGCCAAGATCGCTTCTTCCATTTGGATATTAGAACCAAACTTTCCTGTTCCCAAAAACAAACGGGATCTAAAGCTTTTATCACCAATATTAAACACTGACATTTGCATATAATTTTTCATTGAGTTGTTGAATTAATTTTTCTTTTTGATCACTTTTCGTAATCATTCCAGAAACAGCTATTCCGTGAATTCCGGTTTCCATTAACAGACCTATATCGTTGAATGTGATTCCGCCAATAGCATAAACAGGAGTTTCTATTTTGCTATTTTTCATTTTTTGAAGAATAGTATGGTAGCCAGACAAACCTAAAATTGGGCTTAGTTTTTCTTTTGTATCGGTAAAACGAAAAGGCCCTAATCCGATGTAATCACAACCATTTTTCACATGATTCTCAATATCTTCAAAGGTGTTGGCTGTTCCTCCAATAATTTTGGTATTTCCCAGAATCGCTCTTGCCTCGGCAATATTCATATCGGTTAAACCTAAATGCACACCATCTGCAGCGATTTGCTGTGCCAGATATAAATTGTCATTTACAATAAAATTGGCGAGATATTCTTCGCATAAAAATTTTACCGCTTCCGCTAAAGCAAAAGTGTCTTTGGCCGTTTGATTTTTGAAGCGCATTTGTATCCAATCGCATCCTGCATCTAAGGCGTGATGAATATTATACAATTGCTCTTCGATTATTTTTCCTTGCGAAATGTATTGTAGTTTATTGTACATAGTGATATCCAATTAAAGTTGATGTTGAATTCAGGTATTTTTCTATGTAGGTTTTAGCATTTTTACAAGCTTCTTGCAAAGTTTGATCTAATGCCAGATTTGCGGCGATTGCTGCTGATAAAACACAGCCTGAACCATGTTTTTCAAAGCATTTTTTTTCTGATGGAGCTAACTCAATAATTTCATTTTTTAAGAACAAACGATCAGTACCAATTGCTGATTCGTTATGTCCTCCTTTTAGTAAAATGTTGGTTGGGATTTCATTTTGGAGCCAAAGTTTGTTTGGGACAAAACCAGAAAATAAAATTTCAATTTCGTTGTAATTAGGCGTAATTAAATCAATTTTTGAGAGCACTTTATTAAGATCGGAATCTTCTTCAATGTTCAAAAATTCGAATTTGGTCGTGGATTTTAAAACCGGGTCCCAAACAATTTTAGTTGCTGGAGACAACAATTTTATCGTCGAAAGAATTCGGTTTAAATAGTGCAGACTTGGCATAATACCGATTTTTACCGTTTTGATTTTATAACTTAGAAATAGCGTTTCGATCGAACGGATTACGAAACTCAAGTTGATCCATTGAATTTCATAAAAGCCGTTTTCTGTCTGAATTGTATTTGCCGTTACAACAGCAAAACCTGTCACCTGATGTTGTTCGAATGTTTTAACATCTGCCAAAACACCCGCGCCACCAGAAGGATCAAATCCTGCTATGCTAAGTACGAATGGGCGATTTGCTGACATAATTTAAATTGTTTTACCGGGTTTTCACTATTCCAGATGCTGCCTAAAAGCGCGACATCATCAAAACCTTTTTCAAGTGTTTTTTTGATGTTTTCGCGATCAATTCCGCCTAAAGCGATAACTTTTGTCTTAAAATTTGTTCTTGATTTTAAAGCTTCAAAAAGATCTTTTTCGGGCTTGTAATTTTCCTTTGAAATACTTTTAAAGACAGGGCTTAAAAAAGAATAGTCGAAGTCTTTTTCTAAAGAATTAAAATCTTCAATGGAATGCGTTGATGTCGAACAAATCTTTCCGGGAATAGTTCTTAATGTTCTATCTTTTCTATCTTTTTCAGAAAAATGAATTCGGTTAATTCCAAAGCCTTCTGCCAATTGATGATGACTGTGTAAAATCAAATTAGATCTGAATTCTACTTTTATCTGATTAATAAATTGCCTCATTTCAGGTTCAGAAAAATCAGGTTTGCGAATATGAAGCAAAGACAATCCTTCCTCAAATAAAGAATCAATAATACTGATTTCGCCAGAAATTGCAGAAGGATTAGTAATCACAATCATATCTTTACTCTTGATTCTATTCTCTTTATTCTTGACTCTATTTTCTACTAGATGTAAATCTCTTTCCCTTGTTCAATAAACTCCTCTGATTTCTCCTGCATTCCTTTTTCTGCTGCAGCGACATCTCTAATTTCTTGAGATATTTTCATAGAGCAGAATTTTGGGCCACACATCGAGCAGAAATGAGCCACTTTAGCGCCATCAGCAGGAAGCGTTTCATCATGGAATTCTCTGGCAGTATCAGGATCAAGAGATAAATTAAATTGATCTTCCCAACGGAATTCAAAACGGGCTTTACTCAAGGCATTATCACGATATTGTGCTCCCGGATGACCTTTGGCCAAATCTGCAGCGTGTGCTGAAATTTTATAAGTGATTACACCATCTTTTACATCTTTTTTGTTCGGTAAACCAAGATGTTCTTTTGGAGTTACATAACACAGCATTGCACAGCCGTACCAGCCAATCATGGCAGCCCCAATTGCTGAAGTAATATGGTCGTAACCCGGTGCAATATCAGTTGTTAGAGGTCCAAGAGTGTAAAAAGGAGCTTCGTTGCAATGTTCCAATTGCTTGTCCATGTTTTCTTTAATCATGTGCATTGGCACGTGACCCGGGCCTTCAATAAAAACCTGAACATCATGTTTCCATGCGATTTTGGTTAATTCTCCAAGCGTTTCTAATTCGGCGAATTGTGCAGCGTCGTTAGCGTCAGCAATCGAACCCGGACGTAAACCATCTCCTAAAGAAAAGGCGACATCATATTGTTTCATGATTTCGCAGATTTCCTCAAAATGGGTGTATAAGAAGTTTTCTTTATGATGAAACAAACACCATTTTGCCATGATCGATCCGCCACGCGAAACGATTCCGGTAACACGATCAGCCGTTAAATGAATGTAGCGAAGCAAAACTCCGGCGTGAATTGTGAAATACGAAACGCCTTGTTCTGCCTGTTCGATTAAAGTATCGCGGAAAACTTCCCAGGTTAAATCTTCGGCAATTCCTTTTACTTTTTCCAAAGCCTGATAAATAGGAACCGTACCAATCGGAACCGGTGAATTACGAATAATCCATTCTCTGGTTTCGTGAATATTTTTTCCTGTTGACAAATCCATAATGGTGTCAGCTCCCCAGCGACAAGCCCAAACTGCTTTTTCAACTTCTTCCTCAATACTCGAAGTCACAGCGCTATTACCAATATTGGCGTTTATTTTGACTAAAAAATTACGACCAACGATCATTGGTTCGCTTTCAGGGTGATTAATGTTGTTTGGAATAATGGCTCTTCCGCAGGCAACTTCAGATCGAACGAATTCAGGAGTGATTTTGCTTTTTGGCGTATTTGCCCCAAAACTATGCCCGGCATGTTGACATTGCATTGCTTTGGTTTGCTCGTTTAAAAGTTCGATACGTTGGTTTTCACGAATCGCAATATATTCCATTTCAGGAGTTATGATTCCTTGTTTGGCGTAATACAATTGCGTTACGTTTGCACCTTTTTTGGCACGTTTTGGCTGATGTAAATATTCAAATCGAAGATGATTTAAGCTTTCGTCTTTCAAACGGGTTTGTCCGTAATCAGAAGTTATTTCATTTAAAATTTCAACATCATTTCGATCCAGAATCCAGCTCTCCCGTAAGCGTGGAAGCCCTTTCCTAATGTCTATTTCGATGTTCGGATCTGTATAAGCACCTGATGTATCATAAACCGTTACAGGTGGATTTTTCTCAATTCTGCCATTTGAAAGTTTGGTGTCGCTTAAAATGACTTCGCGCATCGCCACTTTTATGGGATGAATTTCGCCATTGACATAAACTTTTTTTGAATTCGGAAAAGGTGTTCTGGAAATTTGTTCTTCTGTTGTCATAAGGAAAGAAGTTATGAGTTATAAGTTATGAGTTATTGTAGAGGCGCACAGCAGTGCGTCTACGTCCTATAAGAAATTGGAAATTGGAATTTATTTTTTGGAATTTATCCCGATAGCTATCGGGACTATCCTCCCTGAGTAGCAGAAATAATCAGAATTTCGTCAGTTTCTTGTACGAGATGTTGGTTCCAATTGATTCTTGGAACAACGGTGTTGTTAATGGCAACGGCAATTCCGTTTTGTTTGTTGGGAATTTCGAGATCGAGCAATGATTGAACGCTTAGCGATTCAGCATTGAATTTTTTGATTTGTTGGTTGATTTTTAGTTCCATTCCTTTTTGAATTAGTATAGTTATACTTTAGGAATGGCTACAAAAACGCATAAAAATGCGCGCAGAAGTCATCTTACTTTTCCCTACGCTAGTATGAACTAGATCAGGTTCAGAGGGTAAAATCTCAGCCTGCTTATTAGCAGACACCCCTAAAGTGTGAAGCAAATATATGTAATTTTTGTTTAAAAGTTTCAAGTTTCAGGTTTCAGGTTGTGAAAATCTGAAAACTGAGAGTGAAAACTGCGACTGTTTACTTAGCTCTTTTCCAGCAATCTTCGGCGTGATCATTGACCATTCCGGTGGCTTGCATGTGTGCGTAAATTACGGTTGAACCAACAAATTTAAAACCTCTTTTTTTTAAATCTTTACTGATTTCGTCAGAAAGGGGAGTAGTGGCCGGAGCATCTTTTGACGTTTTGAGATTGTTTATGATTGGTTTTCCATTGGTATATTTCCAAATAAAATCAGAAAAACTGCCAAACTCTTTCTGTACTTTCATAAAAGCCTGTGCGTTAGAAACGGCCGCCTTAATTTTCAGTTTATTACGGATGATTCCGGTATTTTGCATTAATTCTTCGATTTTATCGTCAGAATAATGCGCTATTTTTTTATAATCGAAATGATCAAAAGCGTTTCTAAAATTCTCTCTTTTGTTTAAAATAGTAATCCAGCTTAAACCGGCCTGAAAGGTTTCCAAAATCAAAAATTCGAATAAAGTAGGGTCATCATAAACAGGAACGCCCCATTCTTCGTCGTGGTACTTTTTATATAAATCACTGGAAGTGCACCAGCTGCATCGAATTAAATTTTCGTTTTCCATTATTTACCAATTTGCCAATGATACCCTTTTACGCTTGGTATATAAGCGGAGTGGCCTATAATTATTAAATCATTATAAACTTTTCTATTGTATTTAATGCCAATTGCTTTGCCAGACATAAACATTTTATTGGCCTGAAATCTAATTTTCATTTTACCATCTTCAAGTTCGGCATCGGATACTTTTTCTACAAGCCAGGTTGAACGCCATTTTACAGCTAATTCGTCATGTGCGGTTCTGGTAACACTTTTGACCAGTTTAACGGCTTCCTCAGGAATTTTAAAATTTTGTGTCAGATCTTTTTGACTCATGGTTTGGCCAATTTTAGTCCCGGACAGGATTTTCCGTAGGTTAACGAAATTCATAAAGTTTTCGCTTTTTTCCTTTTTTGTAGTAGTTTCAGGTTTTTCTGCTGTGGTTTTTGCAATTGGAGTTTCTGCTGTAACAATGGATTTACTAACAGTAAAAACCGTTTTTTTAGTAATGGGTGAATTGGTGTCACTATCTTTCGCAACTACTATTTTAGAAGAAATGGGGTCGAGTGATTTTTGAGGAACAGGTTTTAAAGAACTAACAGGATATACTTTTTTATTTGGTTGCTTTTTTTCATCGTTGCCACAGCTATAAAAGAAACAGCTTATTGAAAATAGTAATATAACATTAGTTTTTTTCATAACAATAAATCTTAATCCTTATGAGAAGAAATATCTTCTTCCAAATATTTTTTAATCAAATGATGTCCTGCGTAAATTAATGGTGTCAATACAATAGCGGTACACAATTTAAACGTGTATCCAATCAAAGCTGAGGAAAGAAACGTGTCGAAGTCGATTTTCCCCGGTAGCCAAAACGCTATTCCAAGTACAATAAACGAATCAAATAATTGCGAAACAACGGTTGACCCTGTTGTTCGTAACCATATTTTTCTTTCGCCTGTTCGTCTTTTAAAAAACCAAAATATCCATACATCAATTAATTGAGATACCATAAAAGCAATTAAACTACCCACAATAATCCACATACTTTGTCCAAAAACTGCCTGAAATTGTTCGTCATTTACGGGACTTATTCCTTTTGCTGCCGGAATTACAATGGCCATAAATAAAATTAAAAAGGCATATGCAATTAAACAAGCCGTGATAAAAGAGAGTTTTTTAACTCCTTTTTCTCCAAAATATTCATTTATTAAATCGGTTGTCAGGAAAACCACTGGCCATGGTAAAATACCAATACTCATTACAAACGGTCCAATCTGAATTAACTTTCCTCCAATAAGCTCTGCGACAACTGCATTTGTTATAAAAATTCCCGCCAGAATTACAAAGACAATTTCTTTTTTGGTTTTGAACATAAATACGTACTATAAAATCTGATAATTCAAAGTTAACTATTTTTATGCTGAAAATTGATTTAATATTCTACACCAAGTGATAACTCGTCTTCTTCCTTTTCTTTTTCAAAACTCGCTCTGATATGATCTCCATTCAAAGTCTCATTGATAATAAGAGCATATGTTTTCTCCGGATCCTCTTCAATACTTATTGTTTTTATTGGAGCGATAGTGTAGGCCAAAGGATTTATTTTTTTGTTTTCGTTTAAAAAAGCAATGGTATATAATTGTTTTTTGACCGATTTTGTTTCGTCATTTTTTCTTTGAATTTGGTAAAAGTAAAATGAAATTTCATGATTGTCCTTTTCTACAATTTGTTTTTTTAATAAAGTTATAGAATCCTTTTTAGCCAGATTTTGAAAATTTAAGGCTGCCGATTTTGCAATCTCATCATCTGTAAAATGGATCAGGTCTTTTTTGTTTTGATTCAATAACAAATTGATTGTTACAAATTGAGTTTTAGGATCGTTTAAAAAACTTTCAATTTCAGATGTATTTAGCATGTTATGTGTAACTCCTAATCGGGCTAATTCTATATTTAATTCCGGAATATCGAGGCTTTTTATTTTTTTTAATACTTCCTTTACAGCATTGTCATCGGTATAATTATAGATTAAATTGGTGTAATTTATCAAATCTGTCAATGATCTAGATGATTCAGAATAAAAAGTTATTTCGTCTTCTGTTGTTGCAGCTTCTTGTGTAGCTTTGTTTTTTTCATTCCAGCTTGCTACTCTTTTGTATTCAAGTTTTGTGTTGGTAAGGATTATTTTTTTAAATGCTTTTAGTTTTTTAACCGAAATCAATTTTTGCTCTAATAATGAATTACAAAAGCTGATGATTGGTTTGTTGTATTCTTTGATACTGTAATATTGAAAAATTTCAGGAAACAGTTCTTTACTGTTTTCCGGATCTCTTTCAAACGTATAAAACAGGCTTCCAATTTCATATTGTAAATCTGAAATTGGTAAATCGTACTCTAATAACTCATTGATTTTTTTGTACGCTGCTTTTGATTTTTGGTACGAAATACTTTTTAAGATACTAATTTGTACATCTGTTTTAGTCGATTCTTTTTTATAATAATTCTCCAGATACGGAATTACTCGTTGATCATCAATTTTACCAATTTTTTCCAGTAATGAAGTTACAGCATCGGTTTCACTTTCTTTAAAATTAAAAGTATTGATGAAATTGGTAATGGCTTCAAAATCATTTTTCGTAATATCCAGATTGTCAATTGTGTTTAAAGCCGAATAACGAATGGTGTCTTTTTCGCTTTTTGCATCTTCTATAAAAAGTTTGACTTTGTCTTCAGCTGTATCCGTTTTGATGTTCTCAACAAGATCTAATGAGTTAAAGGCTTTCTCTATAAAAGGATCGTCATTTTTGTAGTTTTTCTCAACCAGAGTATTCAGTAAATAATAAGCATTGTTTTTGTAAAGAACTTTGTATTTAATGGACTGGGTAGCGTTTGGTTTAGAAATGAGTGCATTAATTGTATAACTATTTTGTTCTTTGTCAAAAGTGGTGCTTTCGGATAAAAACTCATAATTATCTTTTTTGTCAGCAAGAATTTCATCCCAAAGTGATCTTGAAAATCCTTTTTTAAGGAACAATTCCGAACTTAATAAAGAAGTTGCAGTTTCATAACTTTCATCTTCGGCTTCAAAATAATTTTGTTGAGGATCTTCATCGTATTGGTTTAAAAAATCTTTTTTAAGCATACGTTGAACAGAATCAATAGATAATGTTCGCTCGTATTTTGGGAATTTATGATAAGTCAATTTAATTTTCCTGCCCGTTTCAGAATTAAATGCCTGATACTGATTTACAACTTTAAAAGCATTTTTTGCCTCGCGTTGGTTTTTGTTTAATTTTAAAAATAGATTTTCGTTTTCCTTTTCCGGAATTTCTATTTTATAGTTTGCGATTGAGTCTATTAAAATTTTTGATTTAGATTTATAATCAAACGGAGTTAATAAAAATGAATTAAAAAAGCGATTGGTGTTTGCTTCCGACGCATTTACAGAACCCAACATATAATATTTGTTTCCGGAAATAACAGTTTTTAATTTGATATTTCGGTCACCAATTTTAGAGGATGAAACAAAAGAATTTTCGATTTTGTTATATTGGGTAGCAGTCGAATCCTGATTTTGTTGCAGATAAAATTGATAGTGAATTTGTTTTTGTTCGTATTGAGAATTTTCAAGGAAACTCGTATCATTCAACGTTTTTTCTCTTAAAAAATAATATGCTTTTTCCTGATTATCATAGGCCTGAATGTCAATATTCGTTCCTTTTTCGGCACTGTTTCCAAAAACAAAATTATACGAAGGAACTTCTGCTTCAAAACCACCTTTCAAAGGTTTGATCTTTTCCCATTCGTTTTTAAAAGGTTTTATTTTAATATTTTCAAAAACTTCATTTTCATATTGTCGAACATAATTCGCAGGTCCTGTCATCGAAATAGAAATGATTTCTAAAGGTGTAATATAAAATTTAGAATGCTGGGCGTTTCCTGTTTTTGTAATGTTTTTTATGTCATAACTGGCATAATTCGCTTGTTCAGAATATTTTTTTTCAATAATATCTCCGGGGATTTTTTCAAAAAACAAACTATCTAATGATTTTGGATTATAAGTATTATTGACGGCTTTAAGAAAATAATTTAGCGGAATTCTTTTTATGGTAATTGCACCTCCATTCGTGAAATCCGGCGAGCCCATGCTTTCGTTTTCTTCGATAGTGGTTTTGTATAATGGCAATTGTACCATTTTATCTTTGGTCTGCGAAACAGTAAAATTAGGATTTGGAAAATAAGCTTCAATAGTTTTCTTCTGATTTTTTCCGTTTTCAGTAAAAGTGTCAATTATAGGCTTTACGGTATATCCTTTTTTTCTTAAAAGTTCGATTATACCATCGTTACCTGCTAAATGCGCTGCTCCAACTGCTGAAAACAAACTTCCTGTTTTAGCAATAGAATCAATGCTTTTGGTCATGATTTTGTTGCGATTAACAATAAGGGCATTGTGCGCTTTTTTAGAAAATAGTAGTTTATAAACTGAGTCAAGCATAATAATATCCTTCTCTCTGTAATATTCTTTTAGAACCTCCTGAGGATTTCTGTTTTTTAAGATTTTTACTAAAGCAAGTTTGTTCTCTTCCTTTGGTTTTGCGTCCTCATCAATAATTTGCAATATCGATAGCATGGATTCTTTGGCATCTTCCAGACCAACAATTTTCTTTTTGTATTTTTTCCCGGTTTGAAAAATAAACATGTCCAAAACCGTATCTTCTTGAAAATCTGCCTGATCTCCTTCTGCTCCGGATAACATGTTTCTGAAATATTTGGAATTGTCATTAATAAAAATGGTCTGAATATTCTCTTTTGTTGTTGGGAAGAGATAGAATTCAGTATAGAACTTTTTATAGGAATTAAAATCATTGTTCTTCATCAAATCATTCAAATCTCCCCATGTTTCAGGATTACTTTCGTTGGCCACAATATCTGAACCTAAAAGGTTTTTAAAGAACGAATCTGACAGATGAAAAGAAATTTTATCATTGACATGCATCGTGCCGTACAAGTAAGAGTTTTTGGTTAAACCGTTGCCGGAGATTTCCCAAAATAAACTTTTGTTTTGTGCCTGAAGGACAGAAGTTATTAGTAATGAGATATAAAGTAGTTTTTTCAAGAGGGTTGGTTTAGTGGTTTTGCTAAACAAATATAAAATAGATTGTGGTCTTTTCGTTTATGAATATGGCTTTTTCTTTGTTTTTTATCAGGGATTTTCTTAAAAACCAAAAATGACTTTTGTGATGTGTGATGGTTTATGCAGTCAATCTTTTTTAAGGCAATTCAATTTGCTTTTGATTGGTAATTTTTAGGTACTTTTGGAATAAGAACAAGTTCTATTATTTAAAATCAAATTAATGAGAATGAAAAAATTAATGTCAATTTTTATCATGGGTACAACCTTTTTTGCAGCTACCGCACAAAACAATTCTGATAACCCGTTGCTTAAACCATGGACTGGTCCTTATGGAGGGGTTCCTGCTTTTAATGAGTATAAGGTGTCAGATTTTAAACCGGCAATCGAATTTGCTATTCAGGAAAAATTAAATGAAGTCGATGCTATTGCCAATAATCCAAAAGCGCCAACTTTTGATAATACGATTGTAGCTTTAGAGCTTTCTGGTAAAACAATGTCCAGAATTTCGACATCTTACGGAATTTACAGATCTACTTTAAGTACCCCGGAATTTAATGCTATTGACAGAGAGATGTCACCAAAATTTTCTGCGTTTTCTGATAAAATCAATCAAAACAAAAAGTTATTTACCAGAATAGAAACGCTTTATAATTCGAAGGAAAGTAAAAAGCTTACCGGTGAGCAACAGCGTTTAATTTGGTTGTATTATACTAATTTTGTTCGTCAGGGTGCTAAGCTAAATGATGCAGACAAAGAAAAAGTGACTAAGATTAATCAGGAACTGGCAACGCTTTTTACTCGTTTCAGTCAGAATTTATTAGCAGAAGAACACAATCAATACCTGGCTTTAAAAACAGAAAGTGACTTTGATGGTTTACCATTAGAAGTAAAAAATGCTGCCATTGCAGAAGCAAAAGACAGAAAATTGGATGTTATGGGATGTATTGCCAATACTCGTTCCTCTATTGAACCATTTTTGACTTTCTCAACTCGCAGAGATTTAAGAGAAAAGGCATTTGATATTTTTGTGAAACGAGGAGATAACGGAAATGCAAATGATAACAACTCGACACTAGTTTCTATTTTAGAATTGCGTACTCAAAAGGCTAAATTACTTGGATATCCAACTTTTGCTCATTGGAGTTTATCTAATAAAATGGCAAAAGATCCTCAGAAGACATTAGATTTAATGATGTCAGTTTGGGAACCAGCTGTAGAAAAAGTTCATCAGGATGTAGCTGAAATGCAAAAAATTGTGGATGCTGAAGGCGGAAATTTCAAAATTCAACCTTGGGATTACCGTTTTTATGCTGAAAAAGTTAGAAAAGCAAAATATGATTTAGATCAAAATGAGGTTAAGCCTTATTTGCAATTAGAAAACTTACGTGAAGGTATGTTTTGGGTTGCAGGAGAATTATTTAACTTAAGTTTCAAACAAATTACAAATGTACCAGTATATCATCCGGATGTTCGTGTTTGGGAAGTAAGTAATAAAGTTACCGGAAAAGTAGTTGGATTATGGTATTTTGATCCTTATGCTCGTACAGGAAAACGTTCCGGAGCATGGATGAATGCTTATCGTGATCAACAAAAGTTAGGTGGAGATGTGCTTACTATCGTATCTAACAACTGTAATTTTATTAAAGGAACTGCAAACGAGCCGGTTTTAATCTCATGGACAGATGCAACAACTTTATTCCATGAATTTGGACATGCACTTCACGGATTGTGTTCAAATGTTACTTATCCAAGTTTAGCAGGAACAGCTGTAGCCAGAGATTATGTTGAGTTCCCTTCTCAATTGTTAGAGCACTGGTTGCCTACTCCTGAAGTATTGAACAAATTTGCTTTGCATTATAAAACAAATCAGCCGTTGCCACAGTCTTTAGTAGACCGAATTAAAAAAGCGGGTAACTTTAATGAAGGATTTTCTACTGTAGAAACCATTTCAAGTTCTTTAATTGATATGAAACTGCATTTAACAACAACACCTATTGATCCTCATAAATTCGAAAAAGAAACGTTAGACGCGCTTCATATGCCATCAGAAATTGTAATGCGTCACCGTATTCCACAGTTTGGACATATTTTCTCAAGTGATGGATACGCTGCCGGATATTACAGTTATTTATGGGCTGATGTAATCAATGCAGATGCCTGGGAAGCTTTTACAGAAGGAAAAGGACCTTATGATAAAGCAGTTGCAAAAAAACTATATGACAATGTTTTCAGTGTTGGAAATACGATTGATCAGGAAAAAGCATATGAAAACTTTAGAGGAAGAGCTCCTAAATCTGATGCTTTAATGCGTGCGAGAGATTTTCCAATTGTAGCGAAGAAAAAATAAGAAATCTTCAATAAATTATAGACGCATTTCGGTGCGTCTATAATATTTGAGATGAGACATAAAAAAAGCCCGAATAAATAAATATTCGGGCTTTTTATATTGAAATAATATATTAACCTAAAGTAACTCTTTTGAAACCTGTGATTTCAACGTTGTATCCTTTAACATAATCACCAACTTTTTTACTATCATCTTTAATGAAGTTTTGATCTAGTAAAGCTTTTTCCTGATCTAAAGTAGTGTTGTCAGAAATGAAACGTTGTACTTTTCCTGGAATAATTTTATCCCAAATTTGCTCTGGTTTACCTTCAGCTTTTAATTCAGCTTTAGCATCTTCTTCAGCTTGTTTGATAACTTCTTCAGTTAATTGAGAGTAAGAAATATATTTAGGAACATTTTTTAAAGTTTTTCCTAAACGTTTTGCCTCTTCATTATCCTTTTCGATTACAGCAATACGAGCAGCAAGTTCAGATTCAACGAAAGCAGGATCAAAATCTTTGTAAGATAATGTATCAGCTCCCATAGAAGCAACTTGCATAGAAACATCCTTAGTTAAAACGTCAGCGTTAGGAATTGCAGCAGAAATTGCAGTTAATGCAGCAATTTTGTTAACGTGAACATAAGATCCAACAAAAGCACCTTCTAAAATTTCGAAACCACCGATTTCGATTTTTTCTCCGATAACTCCAGTTTGCTCGATTAATTTTTCAGCAACAGTAATTCCGTTGAAATCTGAAGCTAAGAATTCTTCTTTACTAGAGAAGTTAATAGCTCTTTCTACTAATTCTTTAGCCAAAGTTACGAAAGCCTCATTTTTACCTACGAAATCAGTTTCGCAGTTTAAAGTGATGATAGCTCCTCTAGTATTGTCAGCATTGATAAAAGAAACAGCAGCTCCTTCAGAAGACTCACGGTCAGAACGGTTAGCAGCAACTTTTTGTCCTTTTTCTCTAAGGACTTGTATAGCTTTATCGAAATCTCCGTCAGCCTCAACTAAAGCTTTTTTACAGTCCATCATTCCGGCACCTGTAGTTTGTCTTAATTTATTTACGTCTGCAGCAGTAATTGTTGCCATAATATTTTGAATTTTAATGTTAAAAGTAAAAATTCCATCTTTTAAATCCCAAACTCCAATTTTAATAAATTATCAACATAACGTTTTTAATTATTCTTGGATTTTGGAATTTAAAATTTGGAATTTAAATGTTTATTTATTCTTCAGTTGCAGGTGCGGCAGCCTCAACAGCTGGAGCAGCTTCAACAGCCGGAGCAGCAACTTCAGTAGCTGGAGCTTCTTCTGTGAAAACTTCAGTTTCTTTGTCAGAACCTCTGTCAGAAAGACCGTCGATTACAGCAGCAGTAACTAAAGATAAAATTTTGTCAATTGATTTAGAAGCATCATCATTTGCAGGAATAACGTAATCAACCTCTCTTGGGTCAGAATTCGTATCAACCATTGCGAAAACTGGAATGTTTAATTTTTGTGCTTCTTTTATTGCGATGTGTTCAGCTTTGATATCTACTACGAACAATGCAGCTGGTAGTCTAGACATGTCAGCGATTGAACCTAAGTTTTTCTCTAATTTAGCACGTAGACGATCAACTTGCAAACGCTCTTTTTTAGATAACGTCATGAAAGTACCATCTTTCTTCATTTTATCAATAGAAGACATTTTTTTCACTGCCTTTCTGATAGTTACGAAGTTAGTTAGCATTCCACCAGGCCATCTTTCAGTGATGTAAGGCATGTTTGCAGCCTTTGCTTTTTCAGCAACGATGTCTTTAGCTTGTTTTTTGGTAGCTACGAATAAGATTTTTCTACCTGATGCAGCGATTTTTTTCAAAGCTTCATTAGCTTCTTCAATTTTTGCTGCAGTTTTATATAGATTGATAATGTGAATACCATTACGCTCCATATAAATGTAAGGGGCCATGTTTGGATCCCATTTTCTAGTCATGTGTCCAAAGTGAACACCTGCTTCTAGTAAGTCTTTTACTTCTATTTTGTTTGCCATTTTTGTACTAGTTTACGTTCTGTTGATTAGCAATGTATAAATGGCGGTTTCCCAGGCTTTATACATTTAGATGCTAAACTATTTCCTACCTCGATAGGAGAGCAACAACAACTGTGTTTTTTAATTTCAATAAATTGATCATGTCTTGTACCATATGCACAAGACAGGTAATATTAACGTTTAGAGAATTGGAATCTCTTACGAGCTTTCTTCTGACCGAATTTCTTACGCTCAACCATTCTTGGATCTCTTGTTAATAAACCTTCTGGTTTTAAGATAGCTCTGTTTTCAGCATTTACTTCACACATAACGCGTGCTAATGCCATTCTTACAGCTTCTGCCTGACCAGTTGAACCACCTCCGTAAACGTTTACTTTAACGTCAAAGTTGTTTACATTTTCTGTCATAGACATTGGTTGTAAAACTTTGTATTGTAAAGTTGCAGTTGGAAAGTAAGTTGCGAATTCTTTTTTGTTTACAGTGATTTTTCCTGTTCCTTCAGAAACATAAACACGTGCAACAGCGGTTTTTCTTCTACCGATTTTGTGAATAACTCCCATTACTTAAGATCGTTTAGGTTAACAGTTCTAGGTTTTTGAGCTCCGTGAGTATGCTCAGCACCTACAACAACATTTAGATTTCTAAAAAGTTCAGCTCCTAATTTGTTTTTAGGTAACATTCCTTTTACAGCTTTTTCTACTAATAATGCAGGATTTTTAGATTGCAATACTTTAGCAGTTAAAGTTCTTTGTCCTCCTGGGTAACCTGTATGACGCATGTAAATTTTGTCATTCATTTTTGTACCTGTAAGGTTAATTTTTTCTGAGTTGATAACAATTACGTTATCTCCACAGTCAACGTGTGGTGTGTAACTTGGTTTGTACTTACCTCTTAAGATCATCGCAACCTTTGAAGCAAGACGACCTAAGTTATGACCCTCAGCGTCTACAACGATCCACTCTTTCGTTACAGTGGCTTTGCTAGCTGAAATTGTCTTGTAGCTTAATGCGTCCATAATATTATTTTAATTAAACATTCCATCCCCAATAAAGGGGATGCAAAAGTACAATTAATTATTTTAAAACCAAATACCTGAAAAGAATATTTTATCTGTTGAAAATCAGGCCTTCAGTTTTTTATTTAAAAGAATAAAAAAAACCACCTTAACAATTACGCGAGGGTGGTTCCTTTTTCTTGAAATATTTTTTACTATACAATAAATATATTTGCGATATCTACAACTTGTTGTGTTGTAAGTGGCTCATCATAAGCTTCTGATCCCGCAGCTGCCCCAAATAAGCTGGCCGTATTATAACCTGCCTGCATGGTAACGCCTTCGCCATCATAAACTGCTTGTGTGGCTGCTGGCATTCCGGCGCCTCTTTCGGCGTTTGAGATCCAGCCTTTTAATCCTCGTAATCTTCGTACTTCTGAGGCGTGTCTCGCTTCAACAGAATGAATTTGCAATGCTGCAGTTAATAAATCCGGAGTTGAAATTAAATTAGCAGCCTGTCCTTTATAAGCTCTCACTCCTGTATCTTCAAAAGCTTGTGCCAATGCCAGAAAGGTCGGATAATCTCCAAAAGGATTAAATGCACCTCCCACAGTAAAATCAAAAGTAGGTTTTGGAACAAAATTAGCACTCATCGTTCCGCCCAGTCCTGCAATTAAAAATTTTACGTGGTCTGATTCGTGAGCAGCAATTTGTTGAAAAACTTTTCTATCACGTCCACCGTTTTCAGATGCCGGTATTACTCCCGAATCTAACGCCATAGCATAAAATTCATTTTCAAGATATTCTAAGGTCAATGCAAATTGCAAAGCTCCAATAGGAGTTGCAGGAGTTGCTGTGATGTCTTTTGCTAATGCTTTATTGGCCAAAGCCGATAATCCGAAGGGGATAGAAGCCATCGCTAGATTTTTTCCAATATTTCCAAACTGATTAAAACTGTCTCTTCTGGAACCAGTACTTCTCATTAAACTATCATCAGTAAAGGTTTCTATAAATTTTAAAATATTCATAATTTCTAAGTTTTAGTTGGTTAGGATTAAGGTAAATATTTGGCAGTAAATTTTGTGGTAATAAAACCTCCGGCAATGGGTAAAATTTTAGAAGGATCGCTGGCAACATCTAAACCTGTAGATGTATTTACAATATCATCTCCGGCAAAGTCACTAGAATTTGGGTTAATCAAACTTCTTATTGCTGAAGCATGTCTGGCTTCTACCGAAACAATTTTTCCGGCCAATAATAAATAGTCTGCACTTTTAATCAGTTTTCCCGCTCCGTTGTAGGCGGCAACTCCGGTATCTTCTAAAGCTTTTGCAGTTGCAAGAACTTCGGTACGGCTGTTGAAGTTTAGAGAACCGTAATTAAATGCCAAAGAAGGAAGTAATTGTGAGCTCGGATCAGGAAGCGCTCCGGTTAAAGCAGCTTTGAAAAAATCTCTGTGAATTACTTCATGATGATATAAATCAGTTAGAACTTGTTTTTCAATAGTATTAAAAGTCGAATTAAAATTTGAGGCATTTACAACTTTGGTATAAAAATCAGCTTCTAATTGTTCCAGGGCATAAGCATAAGTCAATACTCCAAAATCACCGGAGCCTAAATCAAACACACCATTTTTTATTCCGGGCAGGGTATTGTCCTGCATATTATCTTCATTATCATTATCGCTGCAGCCAGCTAAAACCAAACCTGCGCCAACTAATGTTAAGCCGCTTAGCTTTAGAAAGCTTCTTCTGTTATTCAGTGAAGGGTCAACTTCATGAATTTTAACTTCGTTTTTCATAATCAAGGTCTTTTAAAGGTTAATAACATATATTAAGGTATTAACGAGATTTAATGACCGCCGGTTTTGAAAAACGGACGTATTTTTAAATTTATTCTAAAAAGCCTTATAATTTTAAATACTGGTAGGTGTTTTTTGTTTTATTTTAGGTAATTCTACTATATTTGTATTAATTACATAAAATTTTAATAGATGAAAGCTAAAGCAACTCTAAAACAAATTGCGAAAGAACTTGGTGTTTCTGTATCTACGGTGTCTAAGGCATTAAATGATAGTCCGGAAATTAGTGAGCAAACCAAGGTGAAGATTAAGGAGTATGCCAAACTCAAAAATTATAAGCCAAATGTTATTGGTCTGAATCTGAAGAATCGTAAAACCAAAACAATAGGTGTAATTATACCTAATATATTAAACTCCTTTTTTGCAAAGGTTTTTAGTGGTATCGAAAAAGTAGCCGATAAAAAAGGATACAATGTAATTACCTGTATTTCGAACGAATCTTTAGAGAAAGAAATTCATACGCTTGAAATGTTGAGCAACGGTACAATTGACGGATTTATTCTATCGGTTTCTCAAGAAGCTCAGAAATTACAAGATTACAGTCATTTTTCTGCTATTATTAATGACGGAACTCCAATTGTAATGTTTGACCGAATTGCAGATGAAGTAGAATGTGACAAAGTTGTAGTTGATGATTTTGATTCAGCTTTAAATTCAACACAACATTTAATCAATTTGGGATGTAAAAATATCGCCTTAATTTCTTCGGTAGATAATTTAAGTGTTGGAAAATTAAGAGCTGATGGATATTTGAAAGCTTTAGCAGATAATAATATTCCGGTAAACGAAAAAATTATTCTTCGTACCGATTCGGAAGATGATATGAAGAGTAAAATTGATGCCATTTTTGACAATAAGATTGACGCCATTTTTGCTTTGGATGAAAATGATTCAGTTGCCGCTTTGAGAGTGAGTCTGAAAAAAGGTTATAAAGTTCCTGAAGATATTTCGATAATTGGTTTTGCCGACGGGATTTTAGCTTCAAGACGTTTATCGCCAAGTTTAACAACGGTTAGTCAGCACGGAATTGAAATTGGAGAAGTTGCTGCCAAAAAACTAATCGAAAGACTGGAAGAAGCTGAAGGAGAAACCTCAGATTACGAAACAATCGTAATTAAAACAAAATTGAAAGAACGAGAGTCTACAAGAAAGGCTTAAATTATAACAAAAAACCATTCGCCGCGGCGAATGGTTTTTTGTTATAATGAATAGGGGAATTTAGAATTTTTATACTTTTTTAATTTTTCAAAAGGTACTAAAAAAGATTCTTCACAAGATCTGTCTACTCTGGGAAAGTAAGGCGTAAATTCGATGCCTTTTTCAGTATAGTTCCAGGAAATAAAATCCCAATATTCTGTATTGGTATAATCGCAGGAATCATCTCCGTCTTTTGGTTTTACAAAATGCTCAATTGAAGTGATAACGGCAAGTAAATTTGGTGCAAAATAAGTCGATCGATATTTTGAAAAGCTTGAAAAATCACTTTGTTTCTCTGTTGTTGCACTTTTGTCAAAAGCAATGATATCATCGATTTCATAGTTTCTTCCGTTGTTCAGATCAATTAGAAAACCATTACTTCCAAAATCGGGATGAGCACCTCCACAGTCCCAGAATCTTGAAATTTCAAACCCTAATAAATTTTCATTTAAAAAGTTTATGGTCGAATTTCCTTCAATTCCTTTTCCTTCGCTATATTCAAAACCAGAAGCACAATTAAGTTGTGCTAATGTATTTTCAATGTGTATGTTTTCTAAAATAGGATTAATGAGAACTTTGTTTTTCTCTGAGAAATTATTTCCTAATCTAAAAAAAACCGAATTACAATGTTTCTCAGAATACCAGATAAATTCTTTGTGATTGTAGAGAGTAGTTTTTTCTTTTTTGAATTCCAAAAATTTACATTTCACAAGATTTAATTTCTCATCTGCATAATATGGGTCCAGGTTTGATTTGTAATTTGAAAAGTTGATAGGTTGTAATTGAACCTGAAGTTGTTTTCCATCAGCATTATACCAGGATCCTTCAAAGTGGTTATTAGCCACTTTCTTCAAATAAAATTTTTCAGTTATTACATTGTCCGGCTTAAAGAAGAAAGTATAAGTGTCGTTTTTTAAAGCAGCTTCTAACTTAATGTCTTTTAGCGAATTCTGATAAAAATAAGTGGCACTTAAGTTTGTTTCTTTCCCATCTTTATAAATCTCAATTTTCATATAGATTTTACTTTTTGCCAAAGTTCCTTCCAAATAAAAGGTTTCCTGACAAAAAGTAATTGTTGAATAAAATACAAAAAATAGAAAAAAAGTTTTCTTCATTATTCGTTTATCGCGTAGTGGTTATAAGAAAATCTAAATCAACACTCTAAAATCTAAAATCCTTTAATGCGCTGCCAGCCAATCTGCACCCAAACCTAATTCAACATCCAAAGGAACACTCATCATAAAAGCATTTTCCATTTCGTGTTTGATCATCGGTTGGATTTTTTCTAATTCGTCGTTGTGTACATCAAACACAAGCTCATCATGAACCTGAAGCAACATTTTAGATTTCCAGTTTTCTTCTGTCAATTTTTTATGAATGTTGATCATTGCGATTTTAATCACATCGGCAGCGCTTCCCTGAATTGGTGCGTTTACTGCATTTCGTTCTGCAGCACTTCTTACTACAGCATTTGCCGAGTTGATATCTTTTAAATAACGACGACGACCTAAAATAGTTTGTACGTAACCTTTTTCGCGCGCAAATTCTATTTGTTCATTAATATAGGATCTTAATCTCGGATACGTTTTGTAATAGGCTTCAATCAAAGCAGCACTTTCGCTTCTTGATAATGAAGTCTGATTACTCAATCCGAAAGCAGAAACTCCGTAGATAATTCCGAAGTTTACGGTTTTAGCATTACTTCTTTGTTCACGTGTTACTTCCTCCAAAGGCACGGCAAAAACTTTTGAAGCTGTTGCTTTATGGATGTCTTCTCCATTTTGAAAAGCAGCAATCATATTTTCTTCACCACTTAAAGCGGCAATAATTCTTAATTCTATCTGAGAGTAATCCGCAGAGATTAAAGTGTGATTTTCATCGCGAGCAACAAAAGCTTTACGAATCTGGCGACCTCTTTCTGTACGAATCGGAATGTTTTGCAAGTTCGGGTTATTAGAGCTCAAACGTCCTGTTGCGGCAACTGTTTGCATATAATCCGTATGAACGCGTAACGTTTTTTTGTCTACTTGTTCTGGCAAAGCCAAAATATAAGTGCTTTGTAATTTCACCATTTGACGCCAATCCAAAATTTCTTTTATAATCGGATTGTCATTGGCTAAATACGTTAAAACGTCTTCGCCAGTCGCATATTGACCGGTTTTGGTTTTCTTTTGTTTGGCACCGCCAATTTTCATTTTATCAAATAAAATATCTCCCAATTGTTTCGGTGAAGCCAAATTGAATTTCTCGCCGGCAGTTTCGTAGATTTTTTGTTCCAAAGATTTAATCTCAACCTCCATTTCAGTCGACATTTGTTTTAGAAAATCAACATCCAAACGAATTCCTTCAGTTTCCATAGCTGCTAAAACACTTACTAATGGAATCTCAATTTCATCAAATAACTTTTTGGTTTCCGTTTTATCTAATTCTGCAGTAAAAAGTTCTTTTAATTGAAAAGTTACATCAGCATCTTCAGCAGCATATTCCTTAATGTCTTCAAGAGCAACATCGCGCATCGTAATTTGATTTTTTCCTTTTTTTCCAATTAAAGTTTCAATTGATTTTGGAGAATATTTCAAATACGTTTCAGCTAAAATATCCATATTATGACGCATATCCGGATTAATCAGATAATGCGCAATCATTGTATCAAAAAGTTTTCCTTTCACAGTAATACCATAATTAGAAAGGATTTTTAAATCGTATTTTAAGTTCTGACCAATTTTTTCGATGCTTTCATTCTCGAAAAATGGTCTGAATTTTTCAATTAAAACCTGAGCTTCTTCCTGACTTTCCGGAAACGGAACGTAATATGCCTTTCCTTTTTCATAAGAGAATGACATTCCCACTAATTCCGCATTTAAAGCATCTAATCCAGTAGTTTCGGTATCAAAGCAAACAGAAGTTTGTTTTTGTAAATTTTGCAAAAGTAATTTAACTCCTAAATCGCCTTCAATTGCCTGATACGAATGCGGTGTGTTTTCTAAAGTATTGTAAAATGAATTTCTGGAAGCTTCAATATCTTCATCAGAAGTTCCTCCGCCTCCAAAAAGATCAAATTGATCTTCATTCTTAGGTTGTGGTTTTTTGTATAATTTAGCATCAGAAGCAGGAGCTGCTGAAGTAGCTAATTCATTTCCTCCACCCACTTTAAATAAATTGTCAAATTGTTCTGCCATTCTTCTGAATTCTAATTCCTGAAAAATAGCATCTGTTTTTTCGATATCCGGACGTGAAAGTTCGTAGTCGTTTTCATTAAAAACAACATCACAATCGCAGATAATGGTCGCTAGTTTTTTAGATAAAATTCCTTTGTCTTTATTGGCTTCGATGTTTTCTTTCATTTTACCTTTCAGTAAATGCGTGTTTTCCAGAAGATTTTCCATTGTACCAAATTCCTTCAGGAACTTTTTGGCAGTAACTTCACCAACACCTGGTAATCCGGGAATATTATCAACAGCGTCTCCCATCATTCCAAGAAAATCGATAACCTGATCCGGTCTTTCAATTTCAAATTTTGCCAAAACTTCAGGAACGCCCCAAATTTCTATTCCGTTACCCATACGGGCTGGTTTGTACATAAATATATTCTCAGAAACCAATTGTGCAAAATCCTTATCTGGAGTTACCATAAAGACTTTGTAGTTTTCTTTTTCTGCTTGTTTGGCAATTGTTCCAATTAAATCATCGGCTTCACAACCTTCTATTTCAATAATCGGAATATGCATTGCTCTTAACAGTTCCTGAATATACGGTACAGCAATTTTAATCGCTTCCGGAGTAGCATCACGATTAGCTTTGTATTCGACAAACATTTCGGTTCTTACGTGACTTCCGCCTTTGTCAAAAGCAACAGCCAAATGATCTGGTTTTTCACGTTTAATAACATCCAAAAGCGAATTCATGAAGCCCATGATCGCTGATGTATCCATTCCTTTAGAGTTAATTCTCGGATTTTTTATAAAGGCATAATAACCACGGAAAATTAATGCATAAGCATCGAGAAGAAAAAGACGTTTTTGAGTTGACATAAAAAAAATATTAGTCTGTAAAAATAAACAATTGGGTTCTCAAAAATAAACTTAAAAGATTTTTTTTCCACCATATAAGTTATATAAGTTCATTTAGTAGAGTCGCACAACAGTGCGTCTATGGTTTTAGTTGGCACACAACGGTAAATCTGAGATTATGTTGATGAAATTAAATGAACTTATATAACTTATATGGTGGAAAATATTTAAAAAGTTAATGTCAAGTTAAAGTATTTATATTGATGTGATTCTTCATTTTGCCTTCATTTTACGAGAGTACATTTGATCTGTAAAATAAAAGGTATTAATTTAAAATTTAGAAATCATGAGAAATTTATTGATGTTACTAGTAGCCGTTTTAGGAACAAGTGCAATGGTACATGCATTTCCTCCTGCTGTAAAAGTAGGCCCTGTAAAAGAAGTAAAAGCACTTCCTGCAAAAGAAGTTAAATCTACAAAACATCCTAAACACAAATCTGAAAAAAAAGCGAAAACTGAGAAAAGTGAAACTTCTAAATCAGAAACAGCAAAAGTGAAAAAATAAGTATTGCTTTTGTTTTGTTTTCAAATCATGGTAAAAGAAGACAAAACAGGAATAATGGTTATGGAATGTGGATGAGAAAGCTGATGAAGAAATTTGTCAGCTTTTTTTGATTCGTTAATTTTTTAATAATGCACAACGGAGCTTTTTTTAATTGCTTAAATTTAGTTGCGCTTAAATGCTGTTTTTATGAATATTTTAATTGTTGAAGATAATAAGGAGCTTGCCGTAGAAGTCTACGATTTTTTGTGTAACGTGGGTTATATATGTAAGATAGCAAATAGTTGCAGTGATGCTCTTGAAGAAGTGGGAAGTAATGATTATGATGCGATGTTACTTGATCTTGGTTTGCCTGACGGAGATGGTTTTGAAGTCCTGAAAACCATTCGTAAAACAAAATCTAAAATAGCTGTAATTGTCCTGACGGCGCGCGGAGAATTAGATGACAGGATAAACGGATTACATTTAGGCGCTGATGATTACCTGACAAAACCATTTGCTTTGACCGAATTAAGCGCAAGATTATTTGCGGTTATTCGCAGAATTCATGGGTTTACTTTGAACAATTTAGAAGTACATGGTTTCTTATTGCAGTTGCAGGATTATAAAGTGAGTTATGATGAAATTCCAATTAATTTAACTAAAAAAGAGTTTGATATTTTTCAATATTTGGTTTTGAATAAAAACCGTGTCATAACCAGACTACAGCTTACAGAGCATATTTGGGGCGATATTTTAGAGGTTAATTCCGATTCAAATTTTATTGACGTTCATGTTCGAAATCTTCGAAAAAAGTTGGACAAACACACTACAATAAATTGGTTCGAAACCGTACGAAATGTGGGTTATCGTATAAACGAGTAAATAGATTTCTGTGAAAATAAAACACCAATTAGCTATTTTTAATGCGCTGACAAGATTGTTGGTGATTTTGATTTTATGGCTGATGTTGCCCATTTTAGTTGAAAATGTGGTTTACAGACATATTAATAATGGATTGGTGGAGAAAAAGAAAAAATTTATTGATCATTTGAATCAAAATGAAATCAATGATTTTATCGAAAACTCAGATGATTCTACTGAAACGTATTCGCAATTTTCGACCTTGCACAGCGAATTTTTGGTACTTTCTAAAATTCCTTTAAAGCCAAATCAGAAGAAAACAACTTTCAGCAATGATTATCGGGTGATTGAAGGCGAAGAAAATGAATATCGAATTTTGCAATATCATTTTACCTATGAGAATCAAGGTTATCAGTTGGAAATAGGAAGTAGTTTAAGTGAAGTAAACGATCTTACTTTCATAATTCGGTTCTTCATTATTATCGTTTTGGTCGTTATTCTTTTAGTGACTTTTTTGGCAGATACGGTTTATATCGAATACCTGCTTAAGCCTTTCTATAAAATTATTGATACTAAAATCAGGCGTGTTAACGAACCGGAAGCCTTTGATCATACTCCAATTAATGCGAGATCAAGAGATTTTCGCGAACTAGATTTGGTTTTAAATCAAATGATGGACAGAATTACGGAGCTCTTCAAAAAAGAAAAACAATTTATTTCGAATGTTTCCCATGAATTGTTAACCCCAATTGCTTTACTAAAAAATAAGTTTGAAAATTTATTGCAGAATGAATCTTTAGACGACAATGCTTTTGATAAAATCGCAGGAGCACTAAGAACATTAGATATGCTGAAAAAAATCATCAATAATTTATTGCTGATTTCCAGAATCGAAAACAATCAGTACGAGGCTAATGAAAAAATCAATTTCAAAGATATTTTAAAAGATTTAGAAGAAGATTTACAAGATAGAATTGAGGACAGAGAAATTCAGTTTTCAAGCAATATAAACCAGAATTTTGTCTTCACCGGAAATAAAACGTTGATTCACATATTGATTTATAATTTAGTTACGAATGCTATAAAATATAATAAACCAAAAGGCAGTATTATAGTTGAAGATGGGTTTTATAACAATCAATATTTTATTGCCATAAAAGATTCCGGTATTGGAATGAACGTCACACAAATCGAAAAGATATTCAACAGATTTGCCCGAATAAATTCTGATCAGGACGGGCAGGGTTTAGGACTTGCTATTGCTGAAAGTATTGCTCTTTTTCATCATATTGAGATTAAAGTTATTTCTGAAATAAATGAAGGAACAAACTTCACACTTTTGTTTCCTGAAGCACATTTACACAATTAAAAGTTAAATTTTGAGAACTGCTTCAATCTTCATTTTGTCTTCATTTTCCGATTATATCTTTGAGCTATAAATAATAAGATAATAATCAATAAAAACTTAAATCATGAAAAAATTAGTAATGTTAGCAGTAGCTGTTTTAGGAACAACTGCAATGGTAAACGCTCAAACAACTCCAGCTCAAACAGCTCCGGCAAAAGAAGCTAAAGTTTCTAAAAAAGATAAAAAAGCAGATAAAAAAACTAAAAAAGCAGAAGCTAAGCCAGAAGCGGCAAAAGCTCAAAAATAAGAAAGCATAAGTTTATTTATAAACTTTATTGTGGATTAAAAGGTTTTAAAAAATTTGGTAGAGAAAAAGCTGGTGGAGAAATTTGCCAGCTTTTTTTGTTGTTATTTTGAGTTAAATTTTTGATAATAAAAAGTGATAAGATTTTCATTCTTTGTTACTTTGCTTAAAACTACAACTACATGATCCTTCGTTTTGTAATTCTATGTGCTCTATTTTTATTTATTGAGTTTTATTCTTATCAGGCTTTCCGAACTTTAATCAAGTTAAGATGGGCTTTGATTAGTTATCAGGTTATAAGTTTACTTCTTCTGGTTTTTATTATTTATTCATTTACGCAGTTTGATCGTTCAGTTGGGCAAACCAAACAAACCATGTTTACAATGGGTTTGATGTTACTGGTATATGTGCCTAAAATTGTACTGACACTTGTAATGTTTGGAGAAGACATATTTAGAATAGGGGCAAGTCTATTAAATTATTTTATGTATAATGCTCCAAGAAAAGAAATGATGCCAGACAGGCGAAAGTTTATCAGTCAGATAGCATTAGGTTTGGCGGCAGTTCCTTTTTTGTCGCTTATTTACGGAATCTTCGAAGGAAAATATAATTTCAAGGTATTTAAGCAAACCGTCTTTTTTCCTGATTTACCAGATGCTTTTGATGGTTTTAGAATAACTCAGATTTCAGATGTTCATAGTGGAAGTTTTGATAATCCTGAAAAGATAAATTACGCGATTGATTTGATCAATGAACAAGAAGCTGATATGATTTTGTTTACGGGAGACATTGTAAATACACATGCAAAAGAAATGCATCCCTGGCTGGAGACTTTTAATCGTATTAAAGAGTATAAATATGGTAAGTTTTCTGTTTTAGGAAATCATGATTATGGGGAATATGTTACCTGGCCATCTGAAAAACAAAAAAACGAAAATTTTCAGGAGATTAAGAGTCTTTATGGAAAAATAGGGTTTCAACTTTTGCTAAATGAACATACTTATATTCAAAAAGGGGACGATAAAATTGCCTTAATTGGAGTGGAGAATTGGGGAGTTAATTTTAAAAAGGCAGGTGATTTAAATAAAGCATCAGAAAATGTTCATCAGGATGATTTTAAGGTCTTAATGAGCCATGATCCTAGTCATTGGGAAGCTGAAATTAAAGAACATCCCAAAAACTTCCATTTAACATTGTCAGGCCACACGCATGGTATGCAGTTTGGAATAGAAATTCCGGGCTATTTTAAATGGAGTTTGGCGCAATATATTTACAAACAATGGGCTGGTCTGTATGAAAATGTTGGAAGATATGTTTACGTGAATCGCGGATTTGGTTTTCATGCGTATCCTGGACGAGTTGGTATCATGCCGGAAATAACAGTCATCGAACTAAAAAAAGGCAACAATGTGGCTTAATTCGTTAAAAATGCTACATTTGTATTAATTATCTCTTTTTAATAGATTAAAAGAATTAAATTTTTGGTTTATGTCAAAATTTGGAGAACTTATAAATGCTCAGGTTCCAGTGTTAATAGATTTTTACACAGATTGGAACGAATCATCTGTATCAATGCATCCTGTTATTAAGGATGTAGCTGCTGCACTAGGCGATAAAGCCAAAGTAATTAAAATTGATGTAGATAAAAATCAGGAACTTGCTGAAGCCTTGCGTATAAAAGGACTTCCTACTTTAATGATTTATAAAGAAGGACAAATGATATGGAGGCAATCAGGAGAACTTGATGCAAATACGATTATAGGAATTGTCCAGGATCAATTCAGTATTTAAAACTCCTTCTCAAGTTGGTATTGTTAATGAATGATATCAAACGTATATCCATTTTCTTTTAAAAAGTGTAAAGTTTTAGGTAACGCAAATTTTAAATTCTGCGATGCTTTAATACTGTCATGAAAAACGATTACACTTCCCGATGTTACATTTTTAGTTACGTTTTCAAGACATTTTTCAGGTGTAATACTCTGGTCGAAATCGGCACTTAAAACATCCCACATTACTATTTTGTAGCCTAAACTTCGTAAAATTTTAGATTGGGCTTTTTTTATTTTCCCATAAGGGGGGCGAAATAGTAAGCCATTCGGCCTTTTTTCATTTGATAAAATAGAAGCACAAGTTTTTACATTCTCAATATAATCATTTGTTTGACTTTTCCATCCATTGATATGGTTCATGGTATGATTTCCAATAGAATGCCCTTCTGTAATTAATCTTTCAAATAAAGATGAATTGGCGTTAATGTTTTTTCCAATACAAAAGAAAGTGGCTTTTGCATCAAATTTCTTTAATTCAGATAAAACCCAGTCTGTAACTTCAGGAGTTGGGCCATCATCAAAAGTGAGGTATATTTTCTTTTCTTGATTTGGAATATCCCAACAATACTTAGAAAACACCCTTTTTATAAATGAATTTGTTTTTACCCAATAAAAGCTCATTGTGAAATGATTTAGAGATATGTAAAAATAAAAAATGCAGCGCTATTTAACTAGTAGCGCTGCATTTTTTTAATCAGTATATTTTTCGTATCTTATTATTCTTTTTCGCGTCCAAAACGTTCAAAAACATTTACATACGTATTAAAAGTAACTTTGTGTTTTTCGTAGAATGCTTTATCCTTGTTGTGTTCCATAACCTGTAGCAGACTTCTGTAACGCTCAATATCAGTGATAATATCCATAGCCAAATCGGTTTGATCGCCGGGAGTTAATGTTGCGTAATAATTTAAGTTCTCTTTATATTTCTGAACTAATTTATTTAGCAGGTCATGTGCTTTCGCAGTTTCACCAACTTTGTAATACCCATTTGCAAAAGGTTCTACTAATGAATAATATCCAAACTTATCCACAGGTAATTTTGTCATTGCCAAATTAATCACATTTTTAGCTTTGTCTATTTTACCTTCTGCAATTAATTGATCACTTAAACGAGATAAATTAGTGCGGTATGTAATGCTGTTTCTTCTGGTTTCAGGGTCGTGGTAAATTTTATCACTATCACTGTTACCCCAGTCCCATTTCATTACAATATCATACATTTTATCTGCATCAATTTGTCCCATATCCATTGGTCCGCCTTCTTTTGAAGGAACATTTCTAATAGGAACTAACTTGTATACCATTCCATCTAATTGTAAATAATCTTTTAACCATAAATAATCTTCATCGTCAAAAGCACCACCACTAAAGTAGATCGGTCTTTTCCAGTTATTATTGGCTAAAATATCAAGCATCATCAAGCGGTTCTTGTAGATTGCACTTCCTTTGATGTCGATATCCATATATGGAACGATAGAATCGTTATACTTAGCATTAACAACTTTGTTCTTGATAATTAGATTTTTATCTACCGGAACTCTGATTTTATTAGTTGGATAAAAATGAATCGTTTGTCCGTTTTGTAAACCTACAGTCGATTTTGGATTTTTAATGAAACTAATAAAGTCATTGATGTTCCAACGTGTGTCAATTTTCTGAATGTAAGCCACGTAGTCTAATTTGTCACCCACATATTCATCATGCGTGAATGATATTGGTAATGGATCAGATTCATATGATTTTGCCTTCATTTGATCAATATACCAATCTGTCATAAATAGACTAGTATTCACGATTTTCACGTCTGTTCGAATGCCTTCGATTTCCTGGGCGTACCACAGCGGGAAAGTATCATTATCCCCAATAGTGAATAGGATTGCATCTTTATCGCATGAAGTTAAATATGCTTTAGCCATTGCAACTGCAGTATATTTGTTTGATCTGTCGTGATCATCCCAGTTTTGAGAAGCCATTAAAATAGGTGCTGCTAATAAACTTCCGGCAATAATAATGGGTCCGGCAATTCTAGGAGTAATATAATTTTGAAGGGTTTCGTATAGGGAATAAACTCCAAAACCTATCCAAATCGCAAATACATAAAAGGACCCTACAAGAGCATAATCTCTTTCGCGAGGTTCAAAAGGTCTTTCATTTAAATAAATTTTCAATGCAATACCGGTAAATAGAAACAATGCCAAAAGCACATAAAAGCTTTTAAGGTCTTTATTAGCATGATACATTATTCCTATAACTCCTAAGATAAATGGAAGGAAAAAGTAAACATTTCTTCCTTTGTTGTTTAAAACATCAGAAGGTAAGTTGTCCTGAGATCCAAGATGCAATGAATCAAGAGCTTTAATCCCGCTAATCCAGTTTCCGTCTAAATTATCGTATTTTCCTTGTTCGTCACTTTGACGCCCAACAAAATTCCACATTAAATATCTCCAATACATATATCCAAATTGATATTCGAACATAAAACTGAAGTTATCTGCAGTTGATGGTTTTTCTATGATTAAATAATCTTTATAGCTATTTAGGAATTTGACATAGCCTTCATTGTCAATTTGTTTTTGCGAGTAAGCTTTTCTGAATTCAGAAACGGTTTTTTCAACCTCGTTTCGTAGTTGAGCTGTAGCTTTGTTGTATTCCTCTTCGCTTAACTGACTCGCATCAATACCGTATTTAGCTAAATCATCTTCATAAGGATAATTTGGATTTATTTTAAAGGCAGGAGGATTAGTAAAGCTGATGTAATTTTGAATGTGTCCGGTTTCGGTGCTCCACATTCTTGGCAAAATCGTTTTTTGATTATCATCAGAATTTTGATCTGCATTTTTATAATTATTGGTAATGACGTATTTACCAGTTTTATAATCTCTTTCGTAGTTAGGTTTTTTATCTAAATAAGGAGTTTTTTCGTCAAGTCCGGAAAAAACTTCAGTGTATTGAGGACCATAAAATAATGGATTTACACCATATTGTTCACGGTTGTAATAGGCTAAAACCTCGGTAGCATCTGATGGTTTGTTTTCATTGATAACTGTATTGGCATTTGCACGAACAGGCAGCATTATCCAGGTTGAGAAACCAATCAGGATAAATAAAACACAAAGAATAATAGTGTTGTAGAAAACTAAGCCTTTTTGCTTTGTATATTTTAATCCAAAATAAAAGAAAGCAATAAAAAGTAAAGCAACGAAAATGGATCCTGAATTAAAAGGGAGTCCCATACTGTTTACCATGAAAACTTCTGTTTTTCCAAAGAAAGCCATGGTTAAAGGCAAAAGTAATTTGAAAATGAATAATAAAATAGCAATTACAACAGCGTTCGCAATAATGAAATTCTTAACAGTGACTTTTTCGTAATGTTTAAAATAATATAGAAAACCAATTGCAGGAATTGTCAATAAAGCCATAAAGTGAACTCCAAAAGAAAGTCCAATAACAAGTGAAATGATTAACAGCCATTTATTTCCTTTTGGTTGATCCATATCCTGTTCCCAACGAAGGCCAAGCCAAAAAAGCAATGCAATTAATAAGGATGCCATTGCATAAACTTCGGCTTCAACAGCATTAAACCAAAAACTATCAGAGAAAGTATAGGCTAATGCGCCAACAAATGAACTTCCTAAAATAACAATTGAATTGTTTTGATCAATTTCTGTAAAACGAGCTACAATTTTTTTCAAAATCATAGACGATGACCAAAACATAAATAAAATAGTAAAGGCGCTAGAAAAAACAGACATCATATTTACCATTACCGCTATATGTTGATTGTCTATAGCAAACATGGCAAAAAAAGCTCCCATCATCTGGAATAAAGGTGCCCCTGGTGGGTGACCAACTTCTAGTTTGGCGGCTGTAGCAATATATTCGCCACAATCCCAGAAGCTCATAGTAGGTTCAACAGTCAGTGTATAAGTAGTTAAAGCGATTGCAAATGCAAACCAACCAATAATTGTATTCCATTTATTGAAATTGAATTGTGCCATATTTAGATGTTAAAATTTTGTATGTTTTCTATTCTACAAAGAAAATGTTTTTTTGTGTAAAGAAACGAGCATTAACAAAAAATTCTACAAAACTATTTGATTAAAGTAACGTATTGTTTGTGAAATACTTGTGAAAGTATTACAAGTTTTGGATGCAAAAAAACGTGGAAAAAAGATTTTTTTTCGCAAAAAAGTTTGCGTAAACTAAAAAAAGCTTTAAATTTGCACTCGCTTAACAGCATTGCTGGTCTATGGTGTAATGGTAACACAACTGTTTTTGGTGCAGTCTTTCTAGGTTCGAGTCCTAGTAGACCAACATAAAAGCCTCTCGGTCGAGAGGCTTTTTTTATGTGCTAATTTTCTGGTAATCACAAAATTTTGAAGAATCAAGATCAGCTTTTTAAAAACTGTTTGGTTTATGATAAAAAAATAAAGTAAGAAGGGTCTGAGAAGCAATGATTTATTAATCTTTATTGATGCTTCTGTTGAAAAAGCTTGCGCAAACTAAAAAAAGCTTTAAATTTGCACTCGCTTAACAGCATTGCTGGTCTATGGTGTAATGGTAACACAACTGTTTTTGGTGCAGTCTTTCTAGGTTCGAGTCCTAGTAGACCAACATAAAAAGCCTCTCAATTGAGAGGCTATTTTTATGGAATAAATTATTTAAGTGAACCCTCGTAAATCTGATTTTACCTTTAAATTTTTAAAGTAATAACAGGCCGAACGGCATGATTTACTAAGCCCTCACTAATACTTCCGTTAAAAAAGTGTGCAAAACCGGTTCTTCCGTGAGTACACATTCCTATGATGTCTGCGTTTATGCTATTTGCGAAATTGATAATTCCTTTTTCAATATTAGTGTCGTTGTAAATTTGAGTGCTATAATTGGTAATGTTGAATTTGGTTATGAAATCTTTCATCGCTTTTTCGATAACGTGTGTCGGTTTGAAGCTGTTTGGTGTGCAGATTGTAACTAAATGTATTTTTGATTCAAAGAATTTGGTGAAGTTTAGGAGTTTTTCAAATGGTTTTTTTGTTTCTGCAGAAAAATCGGAAGCAAAAACAATATTAGATACATTAAAATTAGAAATGTCTTTTTTGATAACCAAAACAGGGATTTCTGAATTCCGAACAACTTTTTCAGTGTTAGAGCCAATTAATAATTCTTCAACGCCAGAAGAACCATGTGATCCCATGATGATTAAGTCAACATCATAATCCTTGCTAACTTGTGTGATTCCGTGAATGGGTTTGTCCATTTTTACAATTTCAGTCACAGGAATCCCATCTAGATAGGGTCTTGATGAAATCTCGTCAAGCATTTCATTCGCTTTTTTCATGAAAAGCATGGTTTCGGGAATGCTCGCGCCGCCTAGTATGGCATCATTCATTTGATGTGGTAGTTCAAGCATGTGTAAAACGATGATTTCTGAATCGTTTTTTTTAGCGATTTGAGCGGCAACTTTTAGGGCGTCTTCTGCGTGTTCTGAAAAGTCAGTAGGGACTAAAATTCGTTTCATAATTTTTTGAGGTTAAATTATTTGAATAATCCGTGATTTTAATGCTTCCATAAAGATAAGAAATATTTTTAGAGCAATCAATTTATTTTGATTTATAAAAAAAACACTATATTTGCACCGTTATTTATTAAAAACTAAATAATGAGGGGACTAAGTGTCCCCTCTTTTTATAAAATTATGACATTTAAAGAAAAAGTAAACGGATTAATCGCAGAAGCTCTTCTGGAAAAGCCTTCAATCTTTTTGATTGATTTGTCTATTTCGGATTCTTTTAAAATTAGCGTTGGTTTAGACGGAGATAATGGAGTGGCGCTGCAGGATTGTATTGACGTTAGTCGTGCAATCGAGAATAATCTGGATCGTGAAGAGCAGGATTTTTCGCTTGAAGTAGCATCGGTTGGAGTAGGATCACCTTTGAAAATGACAAGGCAATACAAGAAAAATATTGGTAGAACGTTGATTGTTACTACAAATACTGAAAAAATTGAAGCAGAATTAGTGGAAGCTAACGATGTTTTTATAATTTTGTCTTGGGAAGCAAGAGAACCGAAAAAAGTAGGAAAAGGAAAAGAAACAGTTCAAAAAGAGCAACAAATACCTTATACAGAAATTAAAGAGGCAATTGTTACAGTAACATTTTAATTAAAGAATTCGCATGGAAAATTTAGCATTAATCGATTCATTCTCAGAGTTTAAAGATAATAAACTTATTGATCGTGTAACGCTTATGGCAATTTTAGAGGACGTGTTTAGAAATGCATTGAAGAAAAAATACGGTTCTGATGATAACTTCGACATTATTATAAATCCTGATAAAGGAGATATGGAGATTTGGAGAAGAAGAGTAATCGTTGCTGACGAAGATCTTGATTTTGAGAACGAAGAAATTACCTTGACTGAAGCAAGAATGATTGAAGCGGATTTTGAAATTGGTGAGGAAGTTTCTGAAGAGGTTAAATTAATTGACTTAGGAAGAAGAGCTATTTTGGCTTTGCGTCAAAACTTAATATCTAAAATTCACGAACACGATAATACAAATCTTTACAAGCAATTTAAAGATATTATCGGTGATATTTATACTGCCGAAGTACATCACGTACGTCCAAGAGTAGTTATCTTAGTTGATGATGAAGGAAACGAAATTGTACTTCCGAAAGAAAAACAAATTCCATCTGACTTTTTCCGTAAAGGAGATAACGTTCGTGGAATTATTGAAAGCGTTGAATTAAAAGGAAATAAACCTCAAATTATTATGTCAAGAACTTCTGAGAAGTTTTTGGAGAAATTATTTGAGCAAGAAATCCCTGAAGTATTCGACGGATTAATTACAGTTAAAAATGTAGTTCGTATTCCTGGTGAAAAAGCAAAAGTAGCGGTAGATTCTTATGATGACAGAATCGATCCTGTTGGAGCTTGTGTAGGTATGAAAGGATCTCGTATTCACGGAATTGTTCGTGAATTAGGAAACGAAAATATTGACGTAATCAATTATACAAGTAATATTCAATTGTTTATTACAAGAGCATTAAGCCCTGCGAAGGTTTCTTCTATCAAAATTGATGAAGAAAACAAAAGAGCTGAAGTTTTCTTGAAATTAGAAGAAGTTTCTAAAGCAATTGGTAGAGGAGGTCACAATATTAAATTAGCGGGTCAGCTAACAGGTTACGAATTAGATGTTATTCGTGAGGGAGATGTTGCAGGAGCAACGGCTGATGAAGACGATGTTGAATTAACAGAGTTTTCAGACGAAATCGAAGACTGGGTAATTGAAGAATTTGCTAAAATAGGTTTGGATACTGCAAAAAGTATTTTAAAACAAGAAGTAGAAGATTTAGTAAGAAGAACGGATTTAGAAGAGGAAACTATTCTTGACGTTATGAAAATACTAAAAGAAGAGTTTGATAACTAATTATCTACTCTAACAACACAACGAAAAAGGTAATAATAAAAAGGTTATATGTCTGAAGAGAGAGTAATAAGAATAAACAAGGTTTTAAGGGAATTAAATATTTCGTTAGAAAGAGCTGTTGATTATCTAAAAGATAAGGGAATTGCTATTGATGCAAATCCGAATGCTAAAATTTCTGATAGCGAATTTAATATCCTACAAAGCCAATTTGCGGGCGATAAGGGGAATAAGGAAGCTTCTAAAGAAGTAGGAGAAGAGAAAAGAAAAGAAAAAGAGGCTTTACGTGTTGAACGTGAGAAAGAAATTGAGGACAAACGCAGACAAGACGAAGAGCGCCAAAAACAGCAAGAGATTATAAAAGCGAGAGCTGTTGTAACCGGACCTGTTCAAGTTGGTAAAATTGATTTAAATCCAAAGAAACCTGCAATTGTTTCTGCTCCTGCTGAGGAACCTGCTAAAGCAGAAGAACCAAAAGCAGTTGTTACTCCAGCTCAACCAGAAAAACCTGTTCAAAAAGAAATTGTACAGCCTGAGCCAGTTGCTCCTGTCGTTTCTGAAGAGAAAAAGGTAGAAAAGCCTATTATTACAGAGAAAAAAGAAGTAAAAGCTAGTCCGGAAGTTTCAGCACCAAAAGTAACTCAAGAGCCTGTTGTTTCAACAGATCCTGCAACTGCTGAAGAGACTATCACTACTCAATATCAAAAATTATCCGGAACAACTTTAACTGGGCAAACAATTGATTTATCTCAATTTAATAAGCCTAAGAAAAAGAAAGAAGATCCAAAAATAACTCCTAATAAACCAGGAGCTCCAGGTGCAAATAATAACGCTAATAAAAATAAGCGTAAAAGAATTGCTCCTAAACCGGGAGCGCCAGGTGCACCAAAACCTGCTACAGGAAATGCGCCGGGAACTCCAAACCCAAATAAAATTACGCCAAATACTGGTGGAGGAGGCTTTAATGCTAACAGAAGTGCAAGACCAGGTTTTGTAAAAGGAAACCGTCCTGCGATTGTAGCTAAAGTTGAGCCTACTGAAGAGGAAGTAAAAAACCAAATTAGAGAAACTCTTGAAAAACTTCAGGGGAAAGGTGGAAAATCTAAAGCTGCTAAATACAGAAGAGATAAAAGAGATACACACCGTCAGAAATCTGATGAGGAGCAAAGAGCTATCGACGAAGGAAGTAAAACTATAAAAGTTACGGAATTTGTTACTGTAGGTGAAATTGCAATCATGATGGATGTGCCGATTACTAAAGTAATTGGAACTTGTATGTCGCTTGGTATCATGGTAACCATGAACCAGCGTTTAGATGCTGAAACTTTAACTATTGTAGCTGATGAGTTTGGTTACGAAGTTGAGTTTATCACAGTTGATATCGAAGAAGCTATTGAAGTCGTTGCTGATAGAGAAGAAGATTTAGTTGTTAGAGCGCCTATTGTTACTGTAATGGGTCACGTCGATCACGGTAAAACATCTTTACTGGATTATATTCGTAAAGAAAATGTTATTGCTGGGGAGTCTGGAGGTATTACACAGCATATTGGAGCTTACGGAGTGACTTTAGATAATGGTCAAAAAATCGCATTCTTAGATACACCAGGTCACGAGGCGTTTACCGCGATGCGTGCACGTGGAGCTCAGGTTACGGATATCGCTATTATTGTTGTTGCTGCGGATGATGATATCATGCCACAAACAAAAGAAGCAATTTCTCACGCACAAGCTGCGGGAGTGCCAATTATATTTGCAATCAATAAAATTGATAAACCAAATGCTAATGTTGAGAAAATCAAAGAGCGTTTGGCTGGTATGAATTTACTTGTTGAAGATTGGGGTGGAAAAATTCAGTCACATGATATTTCTGCAAAAGTTGGAACAGGAGTAAAAGAATTGTTAGAAAAAGTTTTATTGGAAGCTGAGATTTTAGATTTAAAATCGAATCCAAACAAAGCAGCTCAGGGAACTGTAGTTGAGGCTTTCTTAGATAAAGGAAAAGGATATGTTTCTACAATTTTAGTTCAACATGGAACTTTGAAAATTGGAGATTATATGTTAGCTGGAAAACATCATGGTAAAATTAAAGCTATGCATGATGAAAGAGGGCATATTGTTTTAGAAGCTGGTCCTTCTACTCCTGTATCTGTTTTAGGTCTTGATGGTGCTGCAACTGCGGGTGATAAATTCAATGTTTTTGAAGACGAAAAAGAAGCAAAACAAATTGCGTCTAAACGTTCTCAATTAATGCGTGAACAATCTGTACGTACACAAAGGCATATTACGCTTGACGAAATTGGTCGTCGTATTGCTCTTGGTCAGTTTAAAGAACTTAACGTTATTCTTAAAGGAGACGTTGATGGATCTGTTGAAGCATTATCAGATTCGTTCTCTAAACTTTCTACTGAAGAAATTCAAATTAATATTATCCATAAAGGTGTTGGAGCAATTACGGAGACTGACGTTATGTTAGCTTCTGCTTCTGATGCAATCATTATAGGATTTAACGTTCGTCCTGCTGGAAATGCGAGACAACTTGCAGATAAAGAAGAAATCGATATTCGTTACTATTCTATTATCTACGCAGCTATTGATGACTTGAAAGATGCGATGGAAGGAATGTTAGCTCCTGAGATGAAAGAAGAAATTTTAGGAACTGCTGAAATTCGTGAGATTTTCAAAATTTCTAAAGTAGGTTCTATTGCAGGATGTATGGTAATGGATGGTAAAATCATGAGAACTTCTAAAATTAGAGTTATCAGAGATGGAGTAGTGGTACATACAGGTGAACTTGTAGCATTGAAACGTTTCAAGGACGATGTTAAGGAAGTTTCTAAAGGTTACGATTGTGGTATTCAGATTAAAGGTTACAACGACATCGAAGAAAGAGATGTTATTGAAGCATACCATGAAGTTGCAATTAAAAAGAAATTGAAATAATATTCAATAATTATATTTTAAAGCCTCAATGAAAATTGGGGCTTTTTTGTTGATACCTCGTGGTGAGGTATTTATTCTGATTTGAACCAAAAAAAACAGTTTATTTATTTCAAATTTTAGTATTATTTTTGGTAAAATTATTTGATTATGAAACTAGTAATATGCTCGATCCTATTATCCATATGTTTTTCTACGCTCTCTTTTTCACAGGAAGCAGTAGAAAAAAAATCTCCGCCAGCAGGTAATGCTATAATAGGAGATTATTATGGTACTGATGTTTCTGAAATTTCCGAAAGCAAAGCCATTTCTGTAGAGAAATTAGAAAATGAATTAAAGAATACAAAAAAATCAGAAAACGTTGCTGTAAAAGGATTGGTGACAGATGTCTGTGAGAAAAGAGGATGTTGGCTGACTATTAAAACAGAAGATGGTTCTCCCTTTTTTGTAAAGATGAAAGATTATGCATTTTTTGTCCCTACCGCATTAAAGGGGAAAAATATTGTTTTGGAAGGTAGTGCAGAAAAAATGATCACATCGGTAGAGGAGTTAAAACATTATGCTAAAGATGCTAAAAAAACAAAAGCAGAAATTGACGCTATTATTACACCCAAAGAAGAAATACGATTTTTAGCAGCTGGAATTAAGGTGGTGGAATAACAGATAGCTAAGTTTTATACAGCAGTAAATTTATCGAAAGGATATTATACAATCATTATATTCAAAGTAAAAGGTCTCAATTTTCAATGAGGCCTTTTCTTTTGAATATGATTCTGATTTTCTGTGATGTTGATTTTAAAATTGATTAAAAAATTTCATTTATTTTATTTTCCAGAATGTAGTTTGATGGGGTTTTGCCTAGATTTTTTTTGAACATAAAAATAAAGGCGCTGGTTGTTTCATATCCTAAATCAAAAGCGATTTCTTTTATAGATTGTTTTTCTCCTAATCTTTTTATAGCCTCCAAGAGCTTTAATCGGATTCTCCAATCGCTAAAATTCATACCTAACTCTTTAATGAATAATCTGGATAATGTTCTGGTACTCATGAATGATATATTGGCATAATGATCTATGGTGTATTTGCTGGTTATATCATCCATCAAAAGTGAGATAATGTTTTGAAGTTTTGTATGATTACTCGTTGGTAAAAAAGTGGAGCTTGGTTCAATTAATGCCAGTTCATCTAAGAATACATCCATAATTCTCTTTTGTGAAAGTGTTGGATTTTCATTATTTTCAAATGAGATGATTTTAAACATTAGTTGTTTTAAGAATACTGAAATATCAAAAGAGAAACTTGTTGAAGGGAGATTATGTATAATTGAAGGATCAACAAAAACACTGTATAGTTTTACATTCTTCTGAAAAGATACCTGATGTTCAATTCCTCCCGGAATCCATAGGCCTTGTAAAGGGTTCACTACCCAAATCTGATTTTCTACTACTACATTCATGACGCCACTTGTGGCATAAAGAAGTTGTGCTCTAGGGTGCGAATGTGATGCACAAACGGCATTTGTGATTATTTCGGTATAACCTAAAACGGGTAACGATGGATTTATTTGAAATCCATAGTCAACAATAAGATATGTCTGATTTTCATTATTCATTGTCCAAATATAGTAATTCAGACAATGTGATTAATTAGCATCTTTGTAAAATAAATAGATTGCTATTTATTAATGTTTAAAAATATAAAAATTAGTACATGACAAATGTTAAAGCACAGCCGGAAGTAGTTCAGAAAACGATTTATTCAATTCTTTTTATTATTAGTTTTTCTCACTTTATAAATGATTTATTGCAAGCTGTGATACCTTCCGTTTATCCATTATTTAAAGAAAAATTTAATTTGAGTTTTGCTCAGATCGGTATGATTACTTTTACTTATCAACTAACTGCGTCTATTCTTCAGCCTTTTGTTGGTATGTATACAGATAAAAAATCTAAACCATATTCATTAATGGTTGGAATGAGTTTTACACTACTTGGTTTATTTTTTGTTTCTATTGCCAGTAGTTTTATCTATTTGTTGGTTGCTGTTAGCTTAATTGGTATTGGGTCTTCTATATTTCATCCGGAATCGTCGCGAGTGGCTCACTTAGCATCAGGAGGAAAAAAAGGGCTAGCACAATCTATTTTTCAATTAGGAGGAAATGCGGGCAGCGCTGTTGGGCCTTTATTAGCTGCATTAATTATTATTCCACATGGACAATCTTATATAATTTGGTTTTGCTTAATTGCTTTAATTGGTATTTTTGCTTTGTATAAAATTGCGATTTGGTACAGTGAACATTTAGAGCTAAAACGAATAAATAATACAGTTACAAAAGAGGCTGTTGTTCATCATTTATCTAAAGGAAGAGTTTGGTCATCTTTAGTGATTTTACTGGTTTTAATTTTTTCTAAATATTTTTATATGGCTAGTATCACTAGTTATTACACTTTTTTCTTAATAGATAAATTTCATGTATCGATACAAGAGTCTCAAATTTATTTATTTGTTTTTTTGGGTTCAGTCGCTGCAGGAACTCTTATTGGAGGGATGGTAGGGGATAAGTTTGGTAGAAAATATGTAATATGGATTTCTATTTTGGGAGTTGCGCCTTTTACGCTTATGTTTCCTTATGTTTCTTTATTTTGGGTTGGTGTGTTATCTGTGTTGATAGGGTTAATTCTTTCCTCTGCTTTTTCGGCAATCCTGGTCTATGCTACAGAGTTGTTGCCGGGTAAAGTTGGTTTGGTGGCAGGTTTGTTTTTTGGATTTGCTTTTGGAATGGGAGGTTTGGGATCTGCCATTTTAGGTAAGCTCGCCGATTTAACAAGTATTGAATATGTGTTTAAAATTTGTGCCTTTTTACCGTTAATTGGTGTAATTGCAGGTTTTTTGCCTAATATTGAAAATAAGAAAGCTTAATGGATTTAGATATATGTAAAAAAAGCAACTCAATTGAGTTGCTTTTTTGTTATCAGTATAGGAGTAATAATTATTTGCTGGGTTTGATTAAAAAGACAAGTTTGTATCTCTTTTTAATTTCGATTAAATTTCGTTCTGCTTCGATCCTGGTTTTAAAATTTCCAACAATTACTTTATAGTTTGGTGTGTTGAAAATGATGGTGCCATCGATGGTGCTATTTTCTCTTTTGAAATCGGATAAGGTTTTTTTAGCCTCGTCACTTTTTCCGCTAAAAATTTGAATTTTATAAGTATCGTTTGTGCTTATTGACGTGTTAATTTTGCGTTTGTCATTCAATAACTGGTCAAATTTAGGATCCTGATTTACTGTTAAATTTTGGTCTTGAGCATTAATGTTATAGGCTAATGTTAACATTGTTAGTGTTAAGAAAACTTGTTTTGAAGGGGTTAAAATTCTCATAATGTGATGGTTTTTATGCAAAAATAGTATTTAAAGTTTGTATGGAAAATTTTAATATTATTTAGAATTGATATAAATTGATATTTAAGACTATTTTAAGGTTTTGAGAATAGTTCATAAGTCGTATTTTTGTGCAAGTTTTAAAAGAGGGTATTCGTTTTTTATTGTTTTAATACATTAAAAATCATACCAAAAATTAGTAGATAATTATTATACTATATGAAAAAGGTGGGTAACCATAATTCGATCTCAAGAAAATTGCTGCTTAGCTTATCGCTAACGCTGATTTTCTCCCTAACTTCATTTGCTCAAGATGCTGCTGCTCCGGCCGCAACTGCAGGTGGTGATCCAGTAAAAGGGAAGGAACTTTTTAATGCAAATTGCGCTGCATGTCACAAATTAGATGCTAAATCAACAGGTCCTGCTTTAAGAGGTGTTGCTTCAAAGCATGATATGGCTTGGATTTACAAGTGGGTGCACAACAGTTCTGACATGATTAAGTCAGGCGATCCTGTAGCTGTAAAACTTTTTGAAGAAAACAATAAGTCAGTAATGACTTCTTTTCCTCAATTAGCAGAAGCTGATATTGATAATATTATTGCTTATACTTCTGAAGTAAAAGCTGATCCTCCAAAGGTTGTTGGTGAGTTACCAACAGGTCCTCAAAAAGGTGGAGATGGCATTTCAAATAATATCATTTTAGGTGCTCTTGCTCTTGTGATGGCTATTTTGGTTATCATGTTAGTGATGGTAAATAAGGTATTGACAAAAGTTGCCAGCAAAAATGGTATTGAGATTCCTACTAGAGAGGCTAGAACTCCAATTTGGAAAGCTTTTGCTAAAAACCAATTTTTAGTATTAGTTACGTCTATATTTCTTCTTTTGGCGAGTGGTTATTTTGTTTATGCTTTCTTAATGCAAGTTGGTGTTGATCAAAATTATGAGCCGATTCAGCCGATTCATTATTCTCATAAAATTCACGCGGGAGATAACGAGATCAATTGTAAATATTGTCACTCTGCAGCTCGTGTTAGTAAAACTGCTGGTATTCCTTCTTTGAATGTTTGTATGAATTGTCATAAAAATATTTCTGAGGTTGCCGAATCTACTGCTACTCCAGAGTACAGCAAAGCATTTTATGATGCTCAAATTCAAAAATTATATGATGCTGTTGGATGGGATAAGACTAAACAGGCTTATACTGGAAAAACACAGCCTGTTAAATGGGTTCGTATTCATAATTTACCTGATTTTGTGTACTTCAATCACTCTCAACACGTAAATGTTGCTGGGGTTGAATGTCAAACATGTCACGGTCCGGTACAGGAATTTGAAATCATGAAGCAATATTCTAAATTAACAATGGGATGGTGTATTGATTGCCATAGAAAAACTGATGTTAAGATGGAAGGAAATGCATACTATGATAAAATTCATGCTGAACTTTCTAAAAAATACGGTGTAGAGAAATTAACTGCAGCGCAAATGGGAGGTTTAGAATGCGGTAAATGCCACTATTAATCGAATTATTAAGATTTTAATATTTATATACAATGTCATCAAACAAAAAATACTGGAAAAGTGTTGAGGAACTAGAAAATAGTTCTATTGTTGAGGCGCTTAGAAATAACGAATTTGTTGAAGAAATTCCTACAGAAGAATTCTTAGGGAATGCAGATGCTTTAGCTCAATCTGGAACTTCACGTCGTGACTTTTTAAAGTACGTAGGGTTTAGTACTGCAGCTGTTACACTTGCTGCTTGCGAAGGTCCTGTTCACAAGTCTATACCTTATGTGTTACAACCGGAACAAATCATTCCTGGTGTTGCAGATTATTATGCAACTACTGTTTTTGATGGTTTTGATTTTGCTAACTTATTAGTAAAAACTCGTGAGGGTCGTCCAATTAAAATTGATAACAACACTATTTCTGGAGCTAAATTTTCAGCCAATGCTAGAATTCATGCGTCTATATTATCATTGTATGATAGTATGCGTTTGAAAGAACCTAAATTGGAAGGGAAAAATAGCAGCTGGTCTGCTGTTGATTTAAAAATTAAATCAAGTCTTGCTGATGCAAAAGCAAAAGGTGGACAAGTGGTATTGTTGACAAATACTTTAGCGAGCCCATCTACTGAAAAGTTAATAGGTGAATTTATCGCTAAAAACCCAAATGCAAAACATGTTGTTTATGATGCAGTTTCTTCATCAGACGCATTAGATGCATTTGAAACAGTTTATGGTGAAAGAGCTTTAGTTGATTATGATTTTTCAAAAGCTTCCTTAATCGTTTCTGTTGGGGCTGATTTCTTAGGAGATTGGCAAGGTGGTGGATATGATTCTGGATATGCAAAAGGTCGTATTCCTCAAAACGGAAAAATGTCTCGTCACTTTCAGTTTGAATCAAATATGACATTATCCGGAGCTGCTGCTGATAAGCGTGTTCCAATGACTATTGCTGATCAAAAACAAGCATTAGTTCAAATATATAATATAGTTGCAGGTGCTTCTGTTGCTGTTACTTTAGATGGTAAATTTAAAGCAGAAGTTGTTAAAGCTGCTCAACAGTTAAAAGCTGCTGGTTCTAAAGGAGTTTTAGTGTCTGGAATTGAAGATAAAAATGCACAATTACTAGTTTTAGCTATCAATCAGGTATTGGCTAGTGAAGCTTTTAATACTGCAGGGACAAGACAAATTAGAAAAGGTTCTAATGCGCTTGTATCTCAATTAATAAAAGATATGAATGCTGGAAGTGTTCATACTTTAATCATGAGTGGTATTAATCCGGTTTATACATTAGCTGATTCAGCTTCTTTTGTTTCTGGATTGAAAAAAGTAAAAACTTCAGTTGCTTTCTCTTTAAAAGAAGATGAAACTGCATCGATTACTACAATTGCTGCTCCTGCTCCTCATTACTTAGAATCATGGGGTGACGTTGTACTTACTAAAGGAACTTATAGTTTAACTCAGCCAACTATTCGTCCTATATTTAATACAAAACAATTTCAAGACGTTTTATTATCATTAAATGGAGTTCCTGGAAATTTCTATGATTATCTTAAGGCTAGTTCAGCTGGGATTATTGCAGGTTCTTCTTGGAATAAAGTTTTACATGATGGTGTTTTTGTAATTGGTTCTACTGCTTTATCTGCAGGTTCTTTTGATTATACTGCTGCTGCAAGTGCAGTTTCTAAATCAAGAACCGCTGGAGATTTCGAGTTAGTATTGTATACTAAAACGGGTATGGGTGATGGACAACAGGCAAACAATCCATGGTTGCAAGAGTTTCCAGATCCAATCACAAGAGTTTCTTGGGATAACTATGTAACTATTTCTAATGCTGATGCTAAAAAGCTTGGTTTAACAAATGAAATTGTTGCTAATGGAGGTTTGAATGGTAGTTATGCTACAATTACAACTGCAGACGGAGCTAAATTAGAAAATGTTCCTGTAATTGTTCAGCCAGGACAAGCTATTGGTACAGTTGGTTTAGCTGTAGGATATGGTCGTAAAGCGGCTTTAAAAGATGAAATGCAAGTAGGTTTAAATGCTTACACTTTATATAAAAACTTCAATAGTGTTCAATCTGTTTCTATTGCGAAAGCAAATGGAGTTCATGAGTTTGCTTGTGTTCAGGGACAGAAAACATTAATGGGTAGAGGAGATATTATTAAAGAAACTACCCTTGAAATCTTCAATACTAAAGATGCTGAACATTGGAATGAAAAACCAATGGTATCTTTAGATCACCAGGAAGTAGAGGCTACAACTGTCGATTTATGGGAATCATTTGATCGTACTACCGGGCATCACTTTAATCTTTCAATTGATTTAAATGCTTGTACTGGATGTGGTGCGTGTGTTATTGCTTGTCATGCTGAAAACAACGTTCCGGTTGTTGGTAAAGCAGAGGTAAGAAGAAGCCGTGATATGCACTGGTTGCGTATTGACAGGTATTATTCTTCTGAAAGTACTTTTGAGGGTGATAATGAAAGAAAAGAAAATATTGCTGGTTTATCTAGTTCATTATCTACATTTAATGAAATGGAAAAGGCTGGAGATAATCCACAAGTTTCATTCCAACCAGTTATGTGTCAGCACTGTAATCACGCACCATGTGAGACAGTTTGTCCTGTAGCTGCTACATCTCACGGTCGTGAAGGTCAAAACCACATGGCGTACAACAGATGTGTTGGTACTCGTTATTGTGCAAATAACTGTCCATATAAAGTACGTCGTTTCAACTGGTTTTTGTATAACAAAAACACAGAATTCGATTACCATATGAATGACGATTTAGGGCGTATGGTATTAAATCCAGACGTAAATGTTCGTTCTCGTGGAGTTATGGAAAAATGTTCTATGTGTATTCAAATGACACAAGCAACTAAGTTAAAAGCTAAAAATGAAGGTCGCCCAGTTGCTGATGGCGAATTCCAAACAGCTTGTTCTAATGCTTGTTCTTCTGGAGCAATGATATTTGGTGATGTTAATGATGCTGATAGTAAAGTTGCTAAATTAGCAGCTGATGAAAGATCATATCACTTGTTAGAGCATGTAGGAACAAAACCTAATGTGGTTTACCATGTTAAAGTTAGAAATACTTAGTAAATTATTAATTAGAAACAATATAAAGGATTATGTCGTCTCACTACGAAGCACCCATTAGAAAACCTTTAGTTATAGGTGATAAATCTTATCACGACGTAACAGTAGATGTAGCTGCACCTGTTGAGGGGCCTGCAAACAAACAATGGTGGATTGTATTTTCAATCGCATTAATAGCCTTCCTTTGGGGGTTAGGTTGTATAATTTACACCGTATCTACCGGTATCGGAACATGGGGATTAAATAAAACAGTTGGTTGGGCTTGGGATATCACGAACTTCGTTTGGTGGGTTGGTATTGGTCACGCTGGAACATTAATTTCTGCGGTATTATTACTTTTCCGTCAACGTTGGAGAATGGCTATTAACCGTTCTGCTGAAGCGATGACTATCTTCTCAGTAGTTCAGGCAGGTTTATTTCCAATTATTCACATGGGACGTCCATGGTTAGCATACTGGGTTTTACCTATTCCAAATCAATTTGGATCTTTATGGGTAAACTTTAACTCACCATTGCTTTGGGACGTGTTCGCAATTTCAACTTATCTTTCAGTATCATTAGTTTTCTGGTGGACTGGTTTATTACCTGACTTTGCAATGCTACGTGATAGAGCAATAACACCTTTTAATAAAAGAGTATATTCTATCCTAAGTTTTGGATGGAGTGGAAGAGCAAAAGATTGGCAACGTTTTGAAGAAGTATCTTTGGTATTAGCTGGTTTGGCTACTCCTCTTGTCCTTTCTGTACACACGATTGTATCTATGGACTTTGCTACTTCTGTAATACCAGGATGGCATACAACAATTTTTCCTCCATACTTCGTTGCTGGAGCGGTTTTCTCTGGATTTGCAATGGTAAACACATTGTTGATTGTTATGAGAAAAGTTTCTAATCTTGAAGCATATATTACATTACAGCATATAGAATTAATGAATATCATTATCATGATTACTGGTTCTATTGTTGGTGTAGCTTATATTACTGAGTTATTTGTAGCTTGGTATTCAGGAGTGGAATATGAGCAATATGCTTTCTTAAATAGAGCTACCGGACCTTACTGGTGGGCATATTGGTCAATGATGACTTGTAACGTTTTCTCTCCACAATTTATGTGGTTCAAAAAACTAAGAACAAGTATCATGTTCTCATTTATTATTTCGATTGTTGTAAACATCGGAATGTGGTTTGAAAGATTCGTAATTATTGTTACTTCTTTACATAGAGATTACCTTCCATCTTCTTGGACAATGTTCTCACCAACATTTGTTGATATTGGAATTTTCATTGGAACAATTGGTTTCTTCTTTGTGTTGTTTTTATTATACTCTAGAACATTCCCTGTAATTGCTCAGGCAGAGGTAAAAACAATTTTGAAAGGAACAGGAGATAATTACATTAGAGAAAGAGCAAATAAAGATTCACATCATGAGTAATAAAGTAATATACGCCATTTATAATGACGATGATATTTTGATGGACGCAGTTAAGAAAACCAGAGCTGCTCATCATCATATTGAAGAGGTTTTTACTCCATTCCCAGTTCACGGATTGGATAAAGCTATGGGTTTAGCGCCAACACGATTAGCAATTTGTTCTTTTTTATACGGATGCGTTGGTATTTCTTTCGCGACTTTCATGATGAGTTACATTATGATTCATGACTGGCCGCAAGATATTGGTGGTAAGCCAAGTTTCAGTTTCATTCAAAATATGCCATCTTTTGTGCCAATTATGTTTGAGATGACTGTATTTTTTGCTGCCCACTTAATGGTTATTACTTTTTATATGAGAAGTAGGTTATGGCCATTTAAACAAGCTGAGAATCCTGATGTAAGAACAACAGACGACCATTTTCTAATGGAAGTTGCTGTAAACAATAACGAAGCAGAACTAGTTTCTTTTTTCGAAGGTACAGGAGCTGTTGAAGTTAAAGTAATTGAAAAGAATTAATTGTAGCTATGAAAAGGATATATAAAATAACACTTTTAGTTGGTATAACTATTTTAGTTTCATCTTGCCACAATAATTCGGCACCAAACTATCAGTATTTCCCTAATATGTATGAATCTGTAGGTTATGAAACTTACTCAGAAGCAAAGATATTTAAAGGTGGAAAAGAAGGACAGCTTCCTGTAGAAGGAACTATTAATAGAGGTTTTGAACCTTATGAATATGAAAATTCAACCGCTGGTTACGAATTAGCTAAAGCTAATTTAAAATCACCTTTGAGTGAAGAAGAGAGAAATTCTGGAAAAGGAAAAGAACTTTTCGAGATTTATTGTATCAGTTGTCATGGTGCAACTGGAAACGGTAAAGGTAAATTGGTGGAGAGAGAAAAATTTCTTGGAGTGCCTAGTTATAAAGACAGGGTAATTACTGAAGGAAGTATCTTTCATGTAGAAACTTATGGTTTAAACGCAATGGGTTCACATGCAAATCAATTAAGTGCCCACGAACGTTGGTTAGTTGCTGACTATGTTCTAAAACTAAAAAGCCAATTATAATTGTTGAACAAACTGATCGTAATAGATATGTATACATTTTCAAGTAAATTAAAAACTTTTTCTATCATCCTAATGGCTCTTGGTATATTAGGAATTGGATATGGTTTTTTAACTGCTCCTAAAAATATTGAAGAGGTAGAAACTCTTCTTGCAAAAGAAGCATCAGAGCACGGTGGAGGACATGGTGAGGCCGCTGCGGCACATCATGAAGAAAAGGCTGAAGCAACGCAACACACAGAAACAGTGGAAGCAGTTCATCATGAGGAAGCAAAAGATGCAAATGTTGAAGAAGCTGTAAGTAAAGATTCAGTTGTTGCTAATGAAGAGATTACTCATGAAGTAAAAGCTGAAGAAGCACACGAAGGTGAAGCTGCAGTTACTCATGAAGTAAAAGCTGATAAACACGCTGAAGTTTCTCATGAGCACGATCCTAAAGCACATGCAGAACACGTTTTACATCAATTGCAAAACAAACCTTGGTCTGCTTTATATGTTGCCTGTATTTTCTTTTTACTGCTTTCTATGGGAGTTTTAGCATTTTATGCTATTCAACAAGTTGCTCAGGCAGGTTGGTCTCCGGTTTTGTTTAGAGTTATGCAAGGTATTACAGCTTATTTACCTGTAGTTTCTGTAATTTTCTTTATAATTTTGATTCTTTGTGGATTGCATTTCAATCACATATTTGTGTGGTTAGGCGAACATGTTACAGATCCGACTCATGCTGATTACGATGAAATTATTGCTGGTAAAGCGGGTTATTTAAACTTTCCATTTTGGATCGCAAGAGCTTTTATCTTTTTATTAGGATGGAATTTATACCGTCACTATTCAAGAAAAAATTGTTTAGCACAAGACGAAGCTAATGACGATTTAAATTACAAAAAGAACTTTAAGTTATCTGCCGGATTCTTAGTATTCTTTATCGTATCTGAGTCTATTATGTCTTGGGATTGGATTATGTCATTTGATCCTCACTGGTTTAGTACTTTATTTGGATGGTATGTATTTGCTTCTTTCGTTGTAAGTGGTGTTACTACTATTGCATTAGTTACAATATATTTAAAATCTAAAGGATATTTAGAATATGTAAATACAAGTCACATTCACGATTTAGCTAAATTCATGTTTGGGTTTAGTATTTTCTGGACCTATTTATGGTTTTCTCAATTTATGTTGATATGGTACGCAAACATTCCTGAAGAGGTTACCTATTTCATAACAAGAATTCAACTATACAACTTACCTTTCTTTGGTGCTGTAGTTATGAACTTTGTGTTCCCATTATTGATTTTAGTTAATACTGATTTCAAACGTCTTAACTGGGTTATTGTAATGGCTGGTATTGTTATCTTATTGGGTCACTATGTTGATTTCTTTAATATGATTATGCCGGGTACAGTTGGAGATAGATGGTTTATTGGAATTCCTGAAATTGCGTCTATACTTTTCTTCTTAGGTTTGTTTATTTTTGTTGTATTTACTGCATTAACAAAAGCTCCTCTGTTAGCAAAAAGAAATCCTTTCATTGAAGAAAGTAAACATTTTCATTATTAATATTTAAAGAAGTAAACAGATGACAAGTTTGTTGGTAATTATAGTTTTAGTTTTATTAGCAGTTGCATTATGGCAATTGACCAAGATATTTGATCTTACTCAGGTAGGATCTTCTTCGGACGATTCTCAGGTTGCATCAGATAATGATAATAATATTCAGGGATATATTATGTTTGGATTTTTGGCATTCATCTATATATTTACGATTTACGGTTTACTTAAATGGGGTGGTTTAGCGCTTCATACTCCTGCTTCAGAGCATGGAGTTTTAGTAGATAGTTTAATGAATATTACTTGGGTTTTAATTTTTGTTGTTCAATTTATTACACAAGGTTTATTATACTGGTTTTCTTTTAAAAATAGAGGAAATAAAGATAAGAAAGCATTATTCTTTGCTGATAGCAATAAATTAGAAGCAATTTGGAGTATTATTCCATCTGTAGTTTTAGCTTGTTTAATTCTTTACGGATTATATGCATGGAACAATATTATGTTTGTTGATAAGGATGAAGATGTAATTGAAATCGAATTATATGCTCAACAATTTAAATGGACTGCAAGATATGCTGGACAAGATAATGTTTTGGGTAAAGCTAATGTTCGTTTAATTGAAGGTATAAATACATTAGGGGTTGATATGTCAGACCCTAATGCTCAAGATGATATTATTGTTAGTGAATTGCACATCCCTAAAGGTAAAAAAATACATTTCAAAATGCGTTCTCAGGATGTTTTACACTCAGCTTACATGCCTCACTTTAGAGCGCAAATGAACTGTGTTCCTGGAATGGTTACTGAATTTGCTTTTATTCCAACTTACACTACTTCTGAATACAGAGAATTGCCATTTATGGTTGAAAAAGTGTCAAATATCAATAAACTTAGAGCTGAAAAAAGCGCTGAGTTAGTTGCTAAAGGCGGCACAGCTTTAGATCCTTATACATTTGATTATTTATTACTATGTAATAAAATTTGTGGAGCTTCTCACTATAACATGCAAATGAAAGTAGTTGTTGATACTCCTGAAGATTATAAAAAATGGTTAAGCGAAAAAACAACTTTAGCTCAGGATATTAAAGCAGCAGCAGCTGCTGAAAAACCAGCTGAAGGAGTTGAGCCTACTACAGATAGTACTGCTAAAGATACTGTTAATGCGGTTATTGATACTGTAAAAGCGGTTGTAGCTAAAGTTGCTATGAGATAATATTTATTAAGAAAATTTAAAGTACACATATATGTCAGCAGAAGCGCACGGTCACGATCACGGACACGATCACGAGCACGAACATCATCATAAAGACACGTTCATCACTAAGTATATCTTTAGTATTGATCACAAAATGATTGCTAAGCAATACTTAATTACCGGTATTATTATGGGTATAATTGGTATTGCAATGTCTTTGCTTTTCAGAATGCAATTAGCATGGCCAGAGGAGTCTTTCAAAATATTTAATGTTTTATTAGGAGATAAATTTGCACCTGACGGTGTAATGGCAAATGATATCTACTTGGCTTTGGTTACAATTCACGGTACTATCATGGTATTCTTTGTACTGACTGCAGGTTTAAGTGGAACTTTTAGTAATTTACTTATTCCTCTTCAAATTGGAGCCCGAGATATGGCATCTGGATTTATGAATATGATTTCATACTGGTTGTTTTTCTTATCTGCTGTGATAATGTTAAGTTCATTATTTGTTGAAGCTGGACCAGCTTCTGCTGGTTGGACAATTTATCCGCCATTAAGTGCTTTACCACAAGCGATTCCAGGATCTGGAACAGGTATGACTTTATGGTTAGTTTCAATGGCTATCTTTATTGCATCTTCTTTAATGGGATCTTTAAATTACATTGTAACTGTTATCAATTTAAGAACTAAAGGAATGTCTATGACCAGACTTCCCCTTACAATCTGGACATTTTTCGTAACAGCTATTATTGGTGTTATTTCGTTCCCGGTTTTATTGTCTGCTGCATTATTATTGATTTTTGATAGAAGTTTTGGTACTTCATTCTTCTTATCTGATATTTATATTGCCGGAGAGGTTTTACATTACCAAGGTGGTTCTCCTGTATTATTTGAACACTTGTTCTGGTTCTTAGGACACCCTGAGGTTTATATTGTAATCTTACCAGCGATGGGTCTTGTTTCCGAAATTATGGCTACAAACTCTCGTAAACCAATCTTTGGATACAGAGCGATGATTATGTCAGTTCTTGCAATTGCATTCTTATCAACAATTGTTTGGGGTCACCATATGTTTATTTCTGGTATGAATCCTTTCTTAGGATCTGTATTTACTTTTACTACATTATTGATTGCAATTCCATCTGCTGTAAAAGCGTTTAACTGGATTACAACTTTATGGAAAGGTAACTTACAATTTAACCCTGCAATGTTATTCTCTATTGGAATGGTTTCTACTTTCATCACAGGAGGTTTAACCGGAATCATTTTAGGAGATAGTACTTTAGATATTAACGTTCACGATACTTACTTTGTAATTGCTCACTTTCACTTAGTAATGGGTATCTCTGCACTTTACGGAATGTTTGCTGGTATCTACCACTGGTTCCCTAAAATGTATGGAAGAATGTTGAATAAAAATTTAGGTTATATTCACTTTTGGGTAACAGCAGTTTGTGCTTACGGAGTATTCTTTCCAATGCACTTTATTGGATTAGCTGGTTTACCAAGACGTTATTATACAAATACAAACTTCCCATTATTTGATGATTTGCAAAATGTGAATGTTTTAATTACAACATTTGCTCTTGTGGGTGGTGCGTTCCAATTAGTATTCTTATACAACTTCTTTAGTAGTATTTTCTACGGTAAGAAAGCTGTTCAGAATCCATGGAAATCTACAACATTAGAGTGGACAACTCCAGTAGAGCATATTCACGGTAACTGGCCGGGCGAAATTCCTCATGTATACCGTTGGCCATATGACTACAGTAACCCAAATCATGATGTAGATTTTGTACCGCAAAATGTACCAATGAAAGAAGGTGAAGAAGTTTTACACCATTAAAAATATTTAAAAAAGACTATCAGAAATGATAGTCTTTTTTGTTTTAATAGTTCAGTGAGAAAAGATATCTCAATGTTTTAAAATCCGAATTCCAGGTATGTTCTTTACCTATTGGAATTTGGATTTTTTTGTCTAGAATTTAAATCGGAGTGAAAAATGATATTGAGGCTTCGATTTGCTTTACTCTTATCGTAAGGATTTCTCTTTTGTCGGAAAAACAAAGCTGACGAATTTACCTTTTCATAATTTACTACTAGTTATAAAGTAAGTACGTCGATTACCCTTTGTGATAAAGCAGGATAAGAGTGTAATTGGGCAGGGAAAGAAATCTGTGTAGATAAATCGGTATTTAATGGATTGGAGCTTAAAAGAAATTGAGATTTAAGCACTGTAACGTATTGTATTTTCAGGAGATTAAAAAATTTTTAAAAAAAAAGTGTTTTTATGAGGTAACAAATAGTGTAGTGCTGTATCAAAAGATAAACTTTAATCATATAAACATTATGAAAACTAAATCAATTCTAATTATCGTATTCATGCTTCTTATTTCAAAATCTGTTTTTTCTCAAACTGCATTTAAGGTAAATGTTAAAGGAAAAGGGGATCCGGTTTTATTATTCCCGGGTTTTGGTTGTCCAGGTGAAATATGGAATGAAACTGTAGCTGAACTTTCTAAAAATTATGAATGCCACATTTTTACTTTCGCAGGATTTGGCAACGTTCCGCCAATTGAAAATCCTTGGCTTTCTACAATTAAAAACGAAGTTATCTCTTATGTTAAAACGAATAAAATAAAAAATGCAACATTAATTGGTCATAGTTTAGGAGGAACGTTAAGTTTGTGGCTAGCTTCAACAGAAACGGATCTATTCAAAAAAGTAATTTTAGTTGATGCATTGCCTGCGGCCGCAGCTCTGATGATCCCAAATTACAAAGGAGATGTAATTCCTTATGATAATCCACAAAGTAAAATGATGCTGGCCATGAATCAAAATGCATTTGATGCAATGAATTCTCAGTCTATCTCTTATATGTGTTTAAACAAAGAAAAGCAAAAGACAATTAGTGAATGGATGAAAATTGCTGATAGAAAGACCTATGTTTATGGTTATATTGATATGCTAAATTTAGATTTGCGTAAAGAAATTGCCAAAATTAAAATTCCGGTCGTAATTTTAGCAGCAACAAATCCGGATCTTAATACCGTGCAAAAAACATATAAAACTCAATATGAAAATCTGTCGTCTGCTAAAATTTATTATGCGGCAAACTCGGCTCATTTTGTAATGTACGATCAGCCGGATTGGTTCATGGAAAAAGTAAAATCAGAAATGCAATAAAGTGATCAAAAAAGAACAATTTAATAATATATACGACAAACATTACACCAAGATGTTTCGTTTATGCAAAGGTTACTTTTGTGGAGATATAGCATTAGCTTCTGATGCGACTCAGGAAATTTTTATTAAAGTATGGGAGAATTTAGATACATTCCGAAACGAATCGAGTATTAGTACATGGATTTATAGAATAGCGGTAAACACTTGTCTTCTTTATTTGCGAAAATCATCTTCCAAAAAAGAAATTAGAACGGATATTCTGCCTCAGGTTATTTCAGAAACTTATTCGGCAGAAAAAGAAGAACAGCTTCAGCAGATGTACCAATGCATACAAAAACTTGAAGAAACAAACAAGATGATCATTCTGATGACTTTAGATGGCATCGAATATCCCGAAATAGCTGAAGTAATCGGGTTAACCGAAGAAACACTTCGTGTCAGAATCCATCGAATTAAAAAAAGTTTAACTCAATGCGTACAAAATGAAAACATTTGAAGAATTACAAAATATCTGGGATCAGCAAACAGAATCCAATACAAAACCAGCTGCCATAGATATTATTAAAAAAGCAGAGGCGTATACCAGAAAAATTAAGCGCAACCATTTTTGGACCGGGATAATTTTAGGCCTGACTTCAATAATATTAATCTCTTATTATATCTGGGTAGGAGCTTATAGACAAACACTGTTTAGTGTGGGTTTAAGTATTATGATTGCAATGCTGCTATTCCGTGTGGTCTTGGAATGGCTTAGTATGAAAAGATTTAAGGAGTTAAGAACAGATATCTCATTAATGGAATACAGTAAATTAACACATCAATTTTACCAATGGAGAAAAAAAATCCACTATAGCATTACACCTGTGGTTTACCTGACCTATATTGTCGGTTTTGTGATTCTTTTACCCGTTTTTAAGGAAAGCTTCTCGAAAGGTTTTTTCCTTTACATAGTATCGAGTGGATTTGGCTTTTTACTGTTTTTTGGATTATTGATGATCAGAATAATTAAAAGAGAAATCCAACTTTTAGATTTCTTAAAAAACATTTCTTAGGGAAATTATCCCTCGCTTTTACTTTTTGTTTTGCAAATATATTTTTCTAAACAAACTTAAAAACTCGAAGACGAACCTTTAAGGATTGATGAAGTAAGAGGATCCAAATTCCAATAAGATGATGATTATTGTTGGGGTTTGGATTTTTTATTTGAAATTTTACTGTTTTACAAACTGATTTCTTTGTCTATCTTTGTAAAATGAATGAAAACTTAGATCCCACCACAAAAGGATACAATCCGGAAGAACTTGATCTTGAAAAAAAATTACGTCCGCTGTCATTTGATGATTTTGCCGGACAGGATCAGGTTTTAGAAAACTTAAAGGTTTTTGTTGCCGCTGCTAATCAACGTGGTGAAGCACTGGATCATACTCTTTTTCATGGACCTCCAGGACTAGGAAAAACTACTTTGGCAAATATTCTGGCAAATGAGCTGGAAGTGGGGATTAAAATCACATCGGGACCAGTATTGGATAAGCCAGGTGACTTGGCTGGATTGCTTACTAATCTAGACGAAAGAGATGTTTTGTTTATAGATGAGATTCATCGTTTAAGTCCAATCGTTGAAGAGTATTTATATTCCGCTATGGAAGATTTTAAAATAGATATTATGATTGAATCGGGGCCAAATGCCAGAACGGTGCAAATCAATCTGAATCCTTTTACTCTTATAGGTGCTACAACTCGTTCGGGATTGTTAACCGCTCCAATGCGGGCCCGTTTCGGAATTTCATCACGTTTACAATATTATACGACTGAACTTTTGACCACTATTGTCGAAAGAAGTTCTTCAATTTTGAAAATGCCAATTTCATTAGATGCTGCTATAGAAATAGCCGGTAGAAGCCGTGGTACACCTCGTATTGCGAATGCATTACTGCGCAGAGTGCGCGATTTTGCACAAATAAAAGGAAATGGAACTATCGATCTTGAAATAGCTCGTTATGCTCTTAAAGCTTTGCATGTTGATGCGCATGGGCTTGACGAAATGGATAATAAGATTTTGTTGACTATTATAAATAAATTTAAAGGAGGACCGGTAGGACTTTCAACTTTGGCAACCGCTGTCTCTGAGAGCAGTGAGACGATTGAGGAAGTTTACGAGCCCTTTTTAATTCAGGAAGGATTTATTATGCGAACTCCGCGTGGACGAGAAGTTACGGACAAAGCTTATAAACATTTAGGAAAAATAAACACCAATATTCAGGGCGGCTTATTTTAATATTTTTTCAATGTCTGAAAATAAAAAATATAGTTACCCAAACAAGCTTCCAATTTTTAGATTTTTTTTGGATGCTGAAGGAGTGCGTAAAAATCCGATTCCGTTTCATAAAAAGTACTTTGATAAATTTGGAGATTCTTTTTCACTTAAAATTGGATTATCAAAGCATTTAATTTTGTCAAGAGATAATGAAATTGCACAATATATTTTACAAAAAAACCAGAAAAATTATTATAAATCAAAGTTTCAGTCCGTTTATCTTTCTAAATATTTAGGAAAAGGACTTTTGACTCTTGACGGCGATTTATGGCTGAAGCAAAGAAGACTTATTCAACCTGCTTTTCATAAGCAAAAGATGAATCAGCTGGTTGAAAACATGAATAAAACTATTATTTCAGAATTAGATGTTTTAGTCGAAGACAAATCAATTGATCTTTTTCCTGTAATGAGCCAATTGGCATTTAATGTTGTGGCTAAATCTTTATTTGAGCTTTCAATTTCGGAAGAAAAATTAAATCGTATAAAAGTTATTATAGAAGAAGTTCAGAATTTCTTAATCAAAGAAATAAGACTTCCTCATAAAGCATGGTGGTTTTTTGCAACTGGCCAGGTTCAAAAACATCTTAAACTGGCAGAAGAAAATAATGGCATTATTAGAGAAATTATTGAAGAGAGAATTTCTTCAAACAAAGAAACTAATGATTTACTCAATATGCTTTTAGAAACCCGTTATGAAGATACAGGTGAAGGAATGTCTGTAAAGCAATTAATAGATGAAATTAAAGTACTTTTTATTGCCGGACATGAGACAACTGCAAATGCATTAACTTTCACGCTTCATCTCCTGGGAAGAAATCCTGAAATCCAAGAGAATGTTTTTAATGAAATTAATGAAATTGAATCAATAACTGAAAATGTAGTTGAACAACTTCAAAAAATGACTTATACAAACGCGGTTTTAAATGAAGTTATGCGTTTGTATCCTCCAGCATGGATTACAGACAGACAAAATGTTGAAGATGATTTCATAGGATCATATTATTTGAAAAAAGGCACTTTAATTGGAGTTTCTTTTTATGAATTGCATAGAAATCCTCAATATTGGGAAAATCCAAATGAATTTATACCTGAAAGATTTTTGGGAGAACAAAAGAAACGTTCAATGCAGTATTTTTACCCTTTTGGTGCCGGACCAAGAATGTGTATTGGTGCTGGATTTGCTATTTATGAGATGTGTCTGACCATTTCTTATATTGTAAAAAAATATACAATTAAATCTGTTAATTTAGATATTAAACTCAATCCATTAATTACATTGAAACCTGTTGGAGTGGAAGTTATATTCTCTAAAAGATGACAATCAATTCTAAAGAAACATATTCGAAATTTATAAAATCTGAAGCAAAACGACTTGGGTTTCTTTCATGTGGGATATCTAAAGCTGGATTTCTTGAGCAAGAAGCGCCCCGACTTGAAAAATGGTTAAAAAATAATCAAAATGGACAAATGGCTTATATGGAAAACCATTTTGATAAGCGATTAGATCCGACCATATTAGTTGATGATGCTAAAAGTGTAGTTTCACTTTTACTAAATTACTATCCTACCGAAATACAAAATAAGGAAAGTTTCAAGATTTCTAAATATGCTTATGGTCAGGATTATCATTTTGTAATCAAAGAAAAATTAAAGGAATTTCTTCATTCTATTCAAGAGAACATTGGGGAAGTTTCAGGCCGGGCTTTTGTTGACTCTGCACCTGTGTTAGATAAAGCGTGGGCTGCTAAAAGCGGATTAGGCTGGATTGGTAAAAACAGTAACCTGCTAACTCAAAAAGTAGGTTCTTTTTATTTTATCGCAGAGCTTATTCTTGATTTAGATTTAGAATATGACCACGCTACCACAGATCATTGTGGTTCCTGTACTGCTTGTATTGATGCTTGTCCTACACAGGCAATTGTTGCTCCATATGTTGTTGATGGAAGTAAATGTATTTCCTATTATACCATTGAGTTAAAGGAGAATATTCCATATGAAATGAAAGGGAAGTTCGATGAATGGATGTTTGGTTGTGATACTTGTCAGGATGTTTGTCCCTGGAATCGTTTCTCAAAACCACATTCAGAACCTTTATTTAATCCGAATCCTGAATTGCTCGCTTTTTCAAAAAAAGATTGGATTGAAATAACGGAAGAAACTTTTAAAACAGTCTTTAAAAATTCTCCAATTAAACGAACCAAGTTCGATGGCTTAAAGCGCAATGTTAGCTTTTTAGAATAAATAATTAAGGTTATCAGTTAAAATTGGACTGTTTACATCTTTTCACGATTTTCAGCAAAATTACTTCACATTCAGATGAGTTTTTTTAATTTGGGAAAAGCTACAATTAAAAAGACATCTGAACCTCAATTTCAAAACGTCGTAGATTACAGGAACCTTCTTTACGATTTAGAGAAGGTTTTTTAATTTTGTAAAGTGTTGAAAATCAATTATCATGTGTTTTTCACAAAAAAACGTCCAAAATCATTCTTTTATTTATGATAAAAATTTGAAAACATATGATTTCGTGTATTTTGTTTAAAATGAATGTGTTAGCTTTTAAAAATTGTTTTTTATCTGCATTTTTTTTTAACTTTATAGTCCTAAAATTTTTCAGATATGACTGTAAATCAAATACTAAACGCAAAAGGGAAAAATGTTTATTCCGTACGTTCAACAACAACCGTGTATGAAGCACTGAAAGTAATGGGAGAAAAAAACATAGGAGCCATTCTTGTAATTGATGGAACCGACTTAAAAGGAATATTGTCTGAGAGAGATTATGCCCGAAAAATCGTTTTAAAAGACAAATCTTCAAAAGAGACTTATGTTCATGAAATCATGGAAAGCAACGTTTTTTCGGTAGACCTTTCAAATAATATCGAAGATTGTATGGAACTGATGAGTACAAAAAGAATCAGGCATTTACCAGTTCTGGAAGATGGAATTGTTGTTGGGATCATCTCAATTAGCGATGTTGTAAAAGCAATTATAGAAATTCAAAAAGACACAATTAATCATTTAAACTCTTATATTTCACAGTAATTAAAGTTCAAAAATAAAATTTATTAAATAGTCCAAATTGTATTGGACTATTTTTTTTGACCTTTGAAAAATGTTATTTTAAGAAAAGAAAGCTATAAAAAGACGCCATTTTAAAACAAGACTTATATCTTTGTAAGCTAGAATAAAAGCTAAAAATAATGAACAAAGAGAGTAAAAGAAGAGAAGCGTTACTGTACCATTCAGAGCCAACTCCAGGAAAAATTCAGGTAGTTCCAACAAAAAAATATGCAACCCAAAGAGATCTTTCTTTGGCTTATTCGCCAGGTGTTGCAGAGCCATGTTTAGAAATTGCAGCAAACGTTGAAGACGTTTATAAATATACAGCAAAAGGAAATTTAGTTGCCGTTATCTCTAACGGTACAGCTGTTTTAGGACTTGGGGATATTGGTCCTGAGGCTTCTAAGCCAGTAATGGAAGGAAAAGGTTTATTGTTCAAAATATTCTCTGATATTGATGTTTTTGATATTGAAATAGGGACAAAAGACATAGAAGAATTTATCCAGACCGTAAAAAATATTGCACCAACTTTTGGAGGTATAAATCTGGAAGATATTAAAGCACCGGAATCTTTTGAAATCGAAAGAAGATTGGTTGAAGAATTGGATATTCCGGTAATGCATGATGATCAGCACGGAACAGCAATTATCTCTTCGGCAGCATTAATCAATGCACTTGAGTTGGCGGGAAAAAAAGCAGAAGATGTTAAAATGGTAGTTTCCGGAGCAGGTTCGGCTGCGATCGCTTGTACTGATTTATATGTTTTGTTAGGCGTAAAAGTCGAAAATATACAAATGTTTAATAGTAAAGGACTTTTAACAAAAGATAATCCTGCACTATCAGAACTGCAATTAAAATATGCTGTTGATGGTGCTAAAATTGAGCTGGCAGAAGCTGTAAAAGGTGCGGATGTTTTCATAGGATTATCTTCAGGAGGTATACTATCGCCTGAAATGTTATTGACAATGAAAGATAATCCGATTGTTTTTGCAATGGCAAATCCAAATCCGGAGATCGACTATAATTTAGCTGTAGAAACACGAAAAGACGTTATTATGGCTACAGGCCGTTCAGATTTTCCTAATCAGGTAAATAACGTTTTAGGTTTTCCGTATATTTTTAGAGGAGCACTAGATGTCAGAGCTACAAAAATTAACGAAGCGATGAAAATGGCTGCCGTAAAAGCATTGGCAATTTTGGCCAAAGAACCAGTTCCGGAACAGGTTAATGTGGCGTATGGTGCGACAAAATTGGGTTTTGGTCAGGATTATATTATTCCTAAACCATTTGATCCAAGATTAATTACAATTGTAGCTCCAGCTGTCGCAAAAGCAGCAATGGAATCCGGAGTTGCAAAAAATCCTATTACGGATTGGGCAGCATATGAAGATGTGCTTCGCGAACGTATGGGGAATGATAATAAGATGGTTCGTTTAATGACAAACCGTGCTAAAATGGATCCAAAACGAATTGTTTTTGCAGAAGCAGATCAATTAAATGTTTTAAAAGCGGCACAAATCGTTCACGAAGACGGAATTGGTTTCCCTATTTTATTAGGAAATAAAGAAGTCATCTTAGAACTTAAGGCAGAATTAGGTTTTGATGCTGAACTTGAAATTATAGATCCTAAAACTAACGACGAAGAAGCAAGAAGAAATAGGTTTGCAAAATCATATTGGGAGACAAGAGAACGAAGAGGTGTTTCTTTACTGGATTCCCAAAAATTCATGCGCGAAAGAAATTATTTCGCTGCCATGATGGTTAATGAAGGGGAAGCAGATGCATTGGTAACAGGGCATACAAGAAGTTATCCAAGTGTTGTAAAACCAATGCTACAGTTAATTGAAAAAGCACATGGGGCTTCATTAGTTGCAACCGCAAATATGATGTTGACTTCTCGTGGACCAATGTTCCTGTCAGATACCGCAATTAATATAAATCCATCTTCTGAAGATTTAGTTAATATTGCAATTATGACTGCAAAAACTGCAAAAATGTTTGGAGTTGAACCAGTTATTGCAATGGTTTCTTATTCTAATTTTGGATCTTCAACAAGTCAAAGTGCTTCAAAAGTTAGAGAGGCGGTGGCTTATCTGCATAAAAATCATCCGGACTTAATTGTTGATGGAGAAATTCAGGCAGATTTTGCTTTGAATCAGGAAATGCTTGCAGAAAAATTTCCGTTTTCTAAATTAGCAGGTAAAAAAGTAAATACATTGATTTTTCCTAACTTAGAATCAGCTAATATTACTTATAAACTATTGAAAGAATTATATAAAGTAAATTCAATTGGTCCAATTATGATGGGAATGGGTAAACCGGTTCATATTTTTCAATTAGGAGCAAGTGTTGAAGAAATGGTTAATATGGCTGCAATTGCAGTTATTGACGCTCAGGAAAAAGAGAATAAAAAAAATAAATTAGCTAAATAGTCGATATAATAAGGATCAAATAATATTGTCTTATTTTTATTGCATTTTTATTATATTTGGTACTATAAATTATATTATGATAGCACATTTGCAGGGGAAGCTAGTTGAAAAAAATCCCACAGAAGTTGTAATTGATTGTGGTGGAGTGGGATACCATGTAAATATTTCTTTACACACCTTCTCATTAATTCCAAATGCAGATTTTATAAAATTGTATACGCATCTTCAAATCAAAGAAGATGCGCATACATTATTTGGTTTTGTGGAAAAATCAGAACGTGAAATATTTAGAATGCTATTATCTGTTTCAGGTATAGGTGCTAATATTGCGAGAACAATGTTGTCTTCGATTGAGCCCAGACAGATAATAAATGCAATTGCTTCCGGAGATGTTGGTCTTATTCAGTCAATTAAAGGGATTGGAAATAAAACTGCTCAGCGGGTTATACTTGATTTAAAAGAAAAAGTGTTAAAGTTGTACGATTTAGATGAAGTTTCAGTAGTTCAAAACAATACAAATCGAGATGAAGCGTTATCTGCTTTGGAAGTTTTAGGGTTTATTCGAAAAACTTCAGAAAAAGTTGTCGAAAAGATCGTAAAAGAAGATCCTGAAGCAACCGTTGAAACCATCATCAAAAAAGCCTTGAAAAGTCTATAAATCCAATTAAGACCAACTAATTATATGCGTAAAATTTGTATTTTAGTACTGTTTTTATTTTGCGGTAACTTTTTGCGTGCGCAGGTAAATCAGTCAGTTCAGGATACAACTAAAACGCAGTTTTCTGTAGGTAAAGTAGAGCTTAAAAATCCACCAAGTATTTCATCCGCTTATAAATACGATCCGGTTACCGATCGATATATTTATACCAATTCTGTCGATGGTTTTTCGATTGATTATCCCATTATTTTAACACCTAAAGAATACGAAGATTTAGTTTTGAAAGAATCCAGAAGAGATTATTTCAGAAAAAAAATGGACGCTATCGATGGTAAAAAAACAGGAAGTGAAGCGGCTAAAAAAGACCTGTTGCCTCGCTATTATATTAATTCAAGTCTTTTCGAAAGCATTTTTGGTAGTAACACCATTGATGTAAAACCTACGGGTTCTGTCGAAATGGACTTAGGACTTCGTTATACCAAACAAGACAATCCTTCATTTTCACCAAGAAACAGATCAAGTCTTACATTCGACTTTGATCAGCGAATCAGTATGAGTTTGATGGGTAAGGTTGGAACGCGTCTTGAAGTAAATGCGAATTATGATACCCAATCTACATTTGCATTTCAAAACCTATTTAAACTAGCCTACACTCCATCAGAAGATGATATTATTCAAAAAGTAGAAGTCGGGAATGTTAGTATGCCGCTGAACAGTACTTTAATTCGTGGTGCACAAAGTTTGTTTGGGGTTAAGACACAATTGCAATTTGGAAAAACTACTGTTACCGGTGTTTTCTCAGAACAAAAATCGCAAACAAAGAGTATTGTAGCCGAAGGAGGTGGTACCGTTCAAAACTTTGATTTGTATGCTTTGGATTACGATAATGACAGACACTTTTTCTTATCTCAATATTTTAGAAACAAATATGATGCTTCCTTAAAAGGATATCCGTTTATTGATAGTCGTGTGCAGATCACCAGAATAGAAGTTTGGGTTACCAATAAACAAAATCGTGTCAGTACAACCAGTAATAATTTAAGAAACATTATTGCACTTCAGGATTTAGGTGAAGGGCAAATTACAGGAATTCCTGATAATGAAGTTGTAGTTATTAGTTCGTCAGCAGGATTTTTTAATAATCAAATTGATTCACCAACAGATAATAACAATAATAAATACGATCCTGAGACTATTGGTCAGGCTGGATCTTATTTGAACTCCAATATTAGGGAAATTGTAACAGCAAAATCGGGATTTAATAACACCAACGTTAGCGAGGGAACTGATTATTCTATATTAGAGAATGCCAGGAAATTAACGGCAAATGAATTTACTTTTAATCCACAATTAGGATATATTTCCTTGCAACAACGTTTGGCAAATGATGAGATTTTAGCAGTTGCTTTTGAATATACTGTTGGTGGTAAAATTTATCAGGTAGGAGAATTTGGTAGTGATGGTGTTGATGCAACTGTTGTTACAGGAAATAATAATTCGAATCAGGCTATTATTTCCCAAAGTTTGGTTTTAAAAATGCTGAAAAGTAATTTGACCAACGTTCAAAATCCGGTTTGGAATTTGATGATGAAAAACGTCTATCAAATTCCACAAGCATATCAAATAAAACAAGATGATTTCAGATTAAATATTCTTTATACAGATCCTTCCCCAATAAATTATATTACTCCTGTTCCGGGATCAAGTTTTCCGGCAAATCCAACACCGGATAATAAGGTAGATCAAACGCCATTGTTAAATGTGTTTAATCTGGATCGATTAAATTACAACAATGATCCGCAAACAGGTGGAGACGGTTTCTTTGATTATCTTCCGGGGATAACGGTTGATGTTCAAAATGGCCGAATTATCTTTACTACAAAAGAGCCTTTTGGGGAATTGTTATTCCAAAAATTACAAAATTCAGGCTCTGGTGAAAACTACAATGATCCAAATACATACAATGCGAATCAGCAGAAATATGTATTTAGAAATATGTATCGCAACACGCAGTCAGGAGCTTTACAGGATAGTGATAAAAATAAATTCTTATTAAGAGGAAAATATAAATCATCCGGAAGTAATGGTATTCCGATTGGGGCATTTAATGTGCCGCAAGGTTCTGTTGTGGTTATGGCGGCAGGAAGAAGACTTGTAGAAGGAATCGATTATAGTGTCGATTATCAGTTAGGCAGAGTTCAGATTCTTGATCCTTCTCTTCAGGCATCAAATACACCAATAGAGGTTTCATTAGAAAATAATTCCATTTTCGGACAACAGACCCGACGATTTATGGGGTTCAATGTTGAGCATAAGATTTCAGATAACTTTGTTGTTGGAGGAACTTATCTTAAAATGACGGAACGACCTTTTACACAAAAATCAAGTTATGGTCAGGAATCTGTGAACAATACAATTTTTGGTTTTAACGGAAATTATGCAACGGAAGTTCCCTTCTTTACCAGATTAGTTAATAAACTACCCAATATAGACACAGATGTTCCTTCGAATCTTTCCATTAGAGGTGAAGTCGCATTCTTAAAACCTGATGCGCCAAAAGCAAGCGATTTTGAAGGAGAAGCGACTATTTATGTGGATGATTTTGAAGGTTCGCAATCGACAATTGATATGCGATCAGCTTACGCATGGAGTCTGGCATCAACACCTTATTTGAATTCTATAAACGATAATACTTTTAATGCCAATTCGAATACACTTGAATATGGATACAAACGTTCAAAATTAGCATGGTATACTATTGATCCTATTTTTTATTCGTCAAAACCATCCGGAATTTCAAATGACGATTTGTCTTTAAATACCACAAGAAGAATTTACAGTAGAGAGTTATATCCAAATACAGATATTGCTCAGGGACAGATACAGGTTATTAATACATTAGATCTAACTTATTTTCCTTCTGAGCGTGGACCGTATAATAATAATCCAGGATTTAGTGCTGCGCCGGCAACATCTAATTTCGGAGGAATTATGCGTTCACTGAATTCTACCAATTTTGAGCAGGGAAATGTAGAGTACATCCAGTTTTGGGTACTTGATCCTTATGTTGGAAATGGAGAAGCGCAACCCAATAACACAGGGAAAATTTATTTCAATTTAGGTGAAATCTCTGAAGATGTTTTAAAAGACGGAAGAAAACAATATGAAAACGGATTGGGACCAGATCAGGTAGTGGTAAACCCGCAGCCAATTTGGGGAGATGTTCCTGCATCTCAATCGTTAATTTATGCATTTGATACCAATGCAAATAATCGTCAAAATCAAGATGTTGGTTTAGATGGTCTTCCAAATTCAAAAGAAGCAAGTGTTTACACTAATTATGCAGGAGAAGAAGATCCTGCAGCAGATAACTACACTTATTATCTAAATACAGATGGAGGAGTTTTAGATCGCTATAAAAAATATAATGGCGTTGAAGGAAATTCAGCTGTAAGTATTGATGACCCTAATCGTGGAGCAACAACATTACCGGATGTTGAGGATATCAATCGCGACAATACAATGAGTACGATTAATGCTTATTATGAATATAGCATTGATGTAAGACCAGGAATGCAGGTGGGACAAAATTACATTACAGATATTCGTGAGGTTACAAATGTTGAATTGCCAAATGGCGGAACAACGAATGCACGATGGATTCAGTTTAAAATTCCGGTTTCTCAGCCTCAAAATACAATTGGAAACATAACAGATTTTAGATCTATTCGTTTCATGCGCATGTTTATGACTGGTTTTAATAACCAGATGACTGTGCGTTTTGGAGCATTAGATTTAGTAAGAGGTGAGTGGAGAAGATATACAGGAACACTTGATGCTAATGATACAAATCCTGATGATGATGGTACTGAATTTGATGTGGCGGCTGTTAATATTCAGGAAAACAGTACCAAATGTCCTGTAAATTATGTTATTCCTCCAGGAGTTCAGAGAGAACAATTATATAATAACAATACGATTATCAATCAAAATGAGCAATCATTGGCATTGAGAATTGGAGGGACAGGTTTGCAATATCAGGATTCAAGAGCAGTATTTAAGAATGTTAGTGTTGATATGCGTCAATACAAAAAACTTAAAATGTTCCTGCATGCTGAACAATTACCTAGTGGAAACACGTTGCTAGATGATGAAATGGTTGGATTCATTCGTTTTGGAAATGATTTTACGCAGAACTATTATCAGGTCGAAATTCCTTTAAAAGTTACCAGGGCAGGAGGCTCGTGTTCGATAAGTCCTGATCAGGTGTGGCTGGAAGATAATGATATTGATTTGGCAATGGATCTATTGACTAAAATGAAAATTCAGGCCATGAGTATCGATATTAATTCTACAAAAAGAGATATAAATGGGGTTTATTACCCGGATGATGATTTGAGTTTAAACGGTGGTGACGGTGATGGCAGATTAAAATTAGGAATCAAGGGAAATCCTAATTTTGGTTTGGTAAGGAATTTAATGGTTGGTGTAAAAAGTAGGGCAGATCATAAGGATATTACAGGAGAAGTTTGGTTTAATGAACTTCGTATGTCAGATTTGGATAACAAGGGAGGTATGGCTGCAATATTAAATGTTGATACCAATATGGCTGACTTTGCAACAGTTTCTGCTGTTGGAAGAAAAAGCACAATTGGTTTTGGATCTTTGGAACAAGGCGCCAATGAAAGAGATCGTGAAGATATTCAGCAGTATAATATTGTAACAAATCTTAATTTAGGTAAATTATTGCCTCAACGATGGGGAATAAATTTGCCTTTTAATTATGCGATTGGAGAAGAAGTAATTACACCGGAGTACGATCCTTTTAATCAGGATATAAAACTAGACCAGTTACTAAAAGAAACAACTGATCCGGATGAAAAAGACAATATCAGAACTCGTGCAGTAGATTATACAAAGAGAAAAAGTATCAACTTTATTGGAGTAAGAAAAGATCGTGCACCAGAACAGAAGCCACATGTTTACGATGTAGAAAATTTGACATTCTCCCAATCCTATAATCAGGTAGAACGTCATGATTACGAGGTCGAAGATTATGAAGATGAACAGTCAAATACGGCGGTGAATTATGCTTATACTTTTCAGCCAAAAGAAGTAGTTCCTTTCAAGAATACGAAGTTCATGAAGAAAAGTGATTACTGGAAGATGTTGAGTGACTTCAATTTTAATTATTTACCATCAAATATTACTTTTAATACTAATGTTTTAAGACAAAGTAATCGCCAGCAATATAGAGATGTTGAGACGCAGGGAATTGGTCTTGATCCACTTTACAGACGAAATTTCGCCTTTAATTATCAATATGGTTTTGGTTATAATTTGACAAAATCATTAAAAATTAATTATAACGCGGCTTCAAATAATATTGTAAAAAATTATTTGAATGAAGATAATTCTCCAAAAGAAGATTTTAATATCTGGGATAGCTATTGGGATGTAGGTACGCCAAATCAACACTTACAGCAATTAGTGTTGAACTACGATATTCCGATTAATAAAATTCCTCTATTAAGTTTTGTAAAAGCAAGTTATTCATACACGGCTGATTATAGCTGGCAACGATCTTCGACTGCATTGTCAGAATATGTTGATCCGGTTAGTGGTGTTGAATATGATTTAGGGAATACGATTCAAAATGCGAATTCAAATACATTGACAACTACCCTTAATATGAATCTGTTGTACAAGTATTTAGGTTTAACACCAGGTGCGAAATCTGCTGCAAAACCTAAACCAGCAGCACCGCCAAAACCGGGAGAGAAAATTGTTAATACGGCTAAACCAGTAGCTAAGAGTAGTCCATTTTATGACGGTATGATTGGAGTTTTAACGAGTGTAAAAAATATCCAGGTTAACTATACTAAGAATAGTGGAACTGTGTTGCCGGGTTATACGCCTGGTGTTGGTTTCTTCGGAACAGCAAAACCATCACTTGGATTCGTTTTTGGAAGTCAGGATGACGTGCGTTATGAAGCAGCGAAAAATGGCTGGTTGACCAATTATGATAATTTCAACCAGAACTTTACACAAGTAACTAATAAGCTTTTAAAAATAACCGCCAATATTGATTTGTTCCCTGATTTAAAGATTGATTTAGCGATGGATCGTGCTTATTCTGAAAATTCATCAGAGCAATATAGTGTTGTAAACGGAGAATATGCACCTTTATCGCCTTATACTTATGGAATGTTCTCTATTTCGACTGTATTGATAAAAACATCTTTTTCGACTAGTAATGAAATTGAATCTGCTGCATTTGATGAATTTAGAAGTAACCGTTTGATTATTGCAAATCGTCTTGCCGAAGAACATTATGGCGCAGGAACTGCAATCCCGAGATATGGAGATTCAAATAATCCAATTCCGGCAGAAACAGATCCGAAATATGCAATTTATGTGGCTAACCAAGGGTATCCAATAGGTTTTACAAAAAGTAACCAGGCTGTTTTATTGCCTTCATTTTTAGCTGCCTATTCTGGAGGTAATGCTTCGAGTACTTCAACTGATATCTTTAGAAGTTTTCCAATTCCAAACTGGAGTGTAAAATACAACGGCTTAATGCGATATAAATTTTTTAAAGATAAATTTAGACGTTTTTCATTACAGCATAATTACAGAGCATCATATACCATAAATCAGTTTAGATCTAATTTTGATTATAATGAAAAACCAGGGGGACAGGATGTAAATACCAATTTCTATAACCAAACCATTATGTCTAATGTCAATTTGGTAGAGCAGTTTAGTCCGCTTATCCGTATGGATTTTGAATTGAAAAGCTCTTTAAGAGTATTGACTGAAATTAAAAAGGACAGAGCATTGTCAATGAGTTTTGATAATAATTTATTAACTGAAGTTAAAGGATTGGAATATGTTGTAGGGTTAGGATATCGTTTTAAAGATGTTATTTTCTCTTCAAGACTGGCAGACAACCCAACCGGAATTATAAAAAGTGATATCAATATAAAAGCTGATTTCTCTTATAGAAACAATGAAACTCTGGTTCGTTATTTAGATTATGATAACAACCAATTGGCAGCCGGGCAAAATATCTGGTCACTAAAACTTACAGCTGATTACGCATTTAGTAAAAACCTGACTGCAATATTTTATTACGATCACTCGTTCTCAAAAGCTGTAATATCAACATCATTTCCGTTAACTAACATTCGATCAGGTTTTACACTTCGATATAATTTTGGAAATTAATTTTTTCGTTTTCTAAACGGGATTTAATTAGAAGATTGTTACATTTGTGGCTTCAAAATTCAATTATCAATTTCAAACATAGTATTATGAGCATACCAGCAAATTTAAAGTACACAAAAGATCACGAATGGGTTAGCATCGAAGGAGATGTTGCAACTGTAGGAATTACTCATTTTGCTCAAAAAGAGTTAGGAGATATCGTATATGTTGAAGTAGAAACTTTAGATCAAACACTTGATAAGGATGAAGTTTTTGGTACAGTTGAAGCTGTAAAAACAGTTTCTGATTTGTTTTTACCTTTAACAGGAGAAATTATTGCTTTTAATGAAAGTTTAGAAAGTGCGCCGGAAACAGTAAATTCTGATCCTTACGGAGCTGGATGGATGATTAAAATTAAAATTGCTGATGCATCAGAAATAGATTCTTTATTATCTGATGAAGCTTATAAACAACTTATCGGTGCCTAAACAACTTCTTTTAATTTGGGCAATTATTTGTTCAGGTATCATTACTTATTTTTGTCTGACAAATTCAAGTAATATTCCGGCGATAAATTTTCCAAGCATTGATAAAATTGTTCATTTTTGTTTTCATTTCGGATTTACAGTTTCCTGGATTTTATTTTTTAAAAAAGAACTGAAAGGAAAAGAGGCTAACGATTATAAGGCTTATCTTATTTCGTTTATATTTTCAGTTTTTTTTGGAATTACAATCGAAATTTTGCAAGGTGTATTAACGACAACAAGAACGCCGGATGTAACAGATGTTTTATCAAATACAATTGGTGCAACCACCGCTGTTTTTTCTGCTATAGCTTTTAGGAAACAAATAGATAAAATAATAGGAATATAATTACCCACTTCGGTGGGTTTTTTGTTGTCAAAAAATCAAGCTTACTAAGTAATGTTTTTTTACGAATTTTAAATGTATTTTTGTCGAAATTCGATGTAACATCAAGATCATGAATATTAAACAATATTTAGATTCAACCTATTTGAAAACTGCTTCTCAGGCCGGACTTTCGGAAGAGCAAAATATCGACGTTATTAAAAAGGCGATTAATGAAGCAATCGCTGAGGGTTTTAAACTAATTATGATAAGGCCTAAGCATGTTGTATTAGCTAAAGAAATGATTTTAAAAGCCAATTCAAATTTAAGTGTTGGTACTGTTATAGATTTTCCTGAAGGTAAATCGTCAATTGAAGATAAAATTAAAGAAGCAAATCAGGCAATAGAAGATGGAGCTGATGATTTAGATTTTGTATGTAATTATGAAGCTTTTAAAAATGGTGAAATTACTTTATTAAAAGAAGAAATTGTAATAGGTACACAAATTGGGCTGGCCCATAATAAAACAGTAAAATGGATAATCGAAGTTGCTGCTTTAAGCGATAAAGAGATTATCCAAATCTCTGCGTTGATAAAAAATGTTGTTATATCAAATTTTAAAGAAGACGATTATGCCTCTGTTTTTGTAAAGTCATCAACAGGATTTTATAAAACTGAAAATGATTTGCCAAACGGAGCAACAGTTTCTTCTATTATAATGATGCTGGAAAATGCGTCACCTTTGCCGGTAAAAGCAGCTGGTGGAGTAAGATCTTATAAAGATGCAATCGACATGATTCGTTTAGGTGTTAAACGAATCGGAACTTCAGCAGCAAAAGAAATTGCAAATGGTGAAAATGCCCCAAATGAATATTAAATGAAAACCAAAATTTACGTGAATAAGATTTTTTTAGCCTTTATTTTTACACTAGCTACTTTATTTGTTTTTTCGCAAGAAACCACTAATTCTTCTGTAAAGCCTGGTTTTACAACAGAACAGTTTCCTGTTTTTTCAAATTGTGAAAATTTAGAATCTAAAAAACTGGAAAATTGTTTTTACAAAGAAGTTCAGGATTTCGTCTTTCAGAATTTTCAGGTTCCTGAAAATTTAAAACAAACCAATTATCAAGGTGAAGTAAAAGTCCTTTTTGAAGTTGATGCTACTGGTGTCTTTAAGGTGATTTATGTAAATGCTGCCAATGATGCACTGTCTGAAGAAGCAAAGAGGGTTTTTGGTCAATTTCCTCAGATTAAACCATCAACTTATAATGGAAAACCAACTTATTCAAAATATACGATTTCAATTGGTATTCCTCTAAAAAGCGCAGAACAAATTGCTTCTGAAGCGCTGGCAGCTGCGGAAATTTTAAAACCAGTCGAAAAGCCAATGACAGAACTTGATAGTATAGTGTATAAAAAATACAATAATCCTGAGTTCGAAAGTCATTTAAATATTCCGTTTTCTCATAGTTATTATGCACAATTCGACGGTGCTATGAATCAGGTTGGAAGTAATAATCATACTGCTTCAAAGCCGTATACATATGCTGAGGTTTCAAAATATTATAATTTAAAAGCGGTTAACGAGTCGCTTCAAAAAAAGGCTTCAACCTGGTTGGGAAGGAAATGGTGGAACGAAAATTTGGTTCAGATTCAAGGTGAAGATTATTGGTTGACTTTAAATCCTGTTGTCGATTTGCAAATGGGTAAAGCATCAGATCTTGATGCATCCTATACTTATGTGAATACACGGGCTTTAAATTTTAGAGGTGGTTTAGGAAAACAGATTAATTTTACAACCACGGTTTTTGAAAGCCAGGGAAGGTTTGCGGGTTATTTTAATGATTATGCTGAAACATTAAAACCTTCAGGAGGAAACCCGGCGATTATTCCCGGAGTTGGTATTGCAAAAAGATTTAAAACAGATGCATACGATTTTCCTTTAGCGGAAGCTAATATTACCTATGTGCCAAGCAAATTTTTTGATTTACAATTAGGTTACGGGAGGAATTTTATCGGAGATGGTTATCGATCATTATTAGAAAGTGATGGAGCCAGTCCGTATCCGTATTTTAAAATCAACACGACTTTTTGGAAAATAAAATATACGAATACCTATATGTGGTTAAAAGATGTTCGTCCTGATGTTACGGTTGAGAAAACATACGCATCAAAATTCATGGCAAATCATTATTTAAGCTGGAATGTTTCAAATAAATTAAATTTAGGTTTTTTTGAATCTGTAGTTTGGACTGATAGCAATAATAGAGGTTTTGATGTTAATTTTGTAAACCCAATTATTTTTTATCGTACCGTTGAGTTTGCATCGTCTTCTAAAAGTGGTAATGCGCTTTTAGGATTTACTGCTAAATATAAATGGAATAATAATGTTAATTTATATGGTCAGTTTTTGCTGGATGAATTTTCGGTTGGAGATATGGCGGCAGGAGAGCAAAGTTGGAAAAATAAGTTTGGCTACCAATTGGGAGCAAAATACTTCAATGCTTTTAAAGTAAAAGACTTATTAGTGCAATTAGAATACAATCATGTACGACCTTACGTATATTCGCATAGTGCTGTTGTTACAAATTATGGTCATAATAATCAAAGTATTGGGCACCAATGGGGAGGGAATTTTAATGAGCTTTTAGTAATTGGCCGATATCATAAAGGTCGTTATTTCGGTGATGCTAAATTTACAATTGGAACCAGAGGTCTTGATTTTGATACCGCTCAGGATAGTTACAATTATGGAAGTAATATTTATAAGAGCTACGATGAAAAACGACCTTACGATAAGGGGGTTGAAGTGGGGCAGGGGAATAAAACAAGTGTTTTTATTGCCGATATTCAAGGTGGGTATTTGATAAATCCGATGACAAACCTTAAATTATTTGGAAGTTTTATTTATAGAAATTTTGATCCGACACAAGAAACAGCTACCACATTCAAACAAAGTACAACCTGGTTTACAATCGGATTGCGTACTGATGTCTTTAATTGGTATTTTGACTACTAGTATTTAATAAGATTTTTCGAAATAATTGTGTTAAAGATTTGCAAGTCCTTATTTTATAAAGGTTTTATTGAAAAAAATCTAAATTTATAGTCAGGAATTGTACAATCTAATTTGTACATTTGCACCACTCAAAAAAAACATACAAACAATAACGGTTTGAATACTACAAAAAATACATTTTCATTAAAATCAATATTTCAGGATTTCAAAGAAATAACTAAAGCAGGATTAGCTATTAGTGTTTTGTTCTCTTCAATTGCGGGATATTTATTGGGTGTGAATGATGAACATCCTTTTAAATGGAGTGTTTTGGCAATTTTGTCAATTGGTGGATATTGTATGGTTGGAGCATCGAATGCTTTTAACCAGGTAATTGAAAAAGATATCGATTCGTTAATGGATCGTACAAAAAACCGTCCTGTTCCATCTGGGAGAATGTCTCCAAATATGGCTTTGTTTGTAGCAAGCGTACTGACTATTTTAGGTATTGGTTTGTTGTATTCAATAAATGCAAAGTCGGCAATGTTTGCTGCGATTTCAATATTTTTATACACTAGTATTTATACGCCATTAAAAACGGTAACTTCGTTATCGGTTTTTGTTGGTGCTTTTCCGGGTGCAATTCCGTTTATGTTGGGTTGGGTAGCAGCTACAGGAGAATTCGGTATTGAAGCCGGGACCTTGTTTTTGATTCAATTTTTCTGGCAGTTTCCTCATTTTTGGGCTATTGGATGGTTTTTGTATGAAGACTATGAAAAAGCGGGAATCTTCATGCTTCCAACTGGTAAAAAGGATAAAGGCACTGCGTTACAGGTTATTTTATATACAGTTTGGTTAATAATAGCTTCCTTGTTACCTGTTTTAGGGTATACAGGACAGTTGTTTATTAGTCCGATTGCTGCAGTTATAGTTTTTTTATTAGGATTGTGGATGTTATTCTATGCTGTAAAGCTGTATCAACTACGAACTGCAAAAGCAGCCAGAACATTAATGCTGGTAAGTGTTTCGTATATATCGTTGCTTCAAATAGTATATATAGTAGATAAATTTTTAAGATAGTTATGGAAATGACAATGACAACAGGTGAGGAACAATTACAGAAATCAAAATCGGCTAAACTGATTTTGTTATTCGCCATGGTAAGTATGACCATGATGTTTGCCGGACTTACAAGTGCATTTGTAGTAAGTAAATCAAGAGCTGACTGGTTGAAGAATTTTGAACTACCAACAGCGTTTTATTACAGTACAATAGTTATTATTGGTTGTAGTATTACTTTTTATCTGGCTAAAAAAGCCATTCAGAAAGATAACAGGAGTGTAACAACGGCATTGCTTTTAGGAACATTAGCGTTAGGTATTTTATTTGTGATTTTACAATTTGTTGGTTTTGGACAAATCGTAGAAAGTGGTTATTATTTTACAGGAGAAGGTAGCTCAATTACTACAACTTTCCTTTACGTAGTAACGGTTACACACTTATTACACTTGGCTGGTGGGCTAATTTCACTTTTAATTATAATTTATAATCATTTTAAACAAAAATACAATTCGACTCAAACTCTTGGTATAGAACTAGGTGCGATGTATTGGCACTTTTTGGATTTATTATGGGTATATTTATTTTTATTTTTATATTTCTTTAAATAAGAAAAAAACGTAAATTTGGGAACTTTTTAACGAATATCTTTTATGGAAGCGACAGTTACTACTGCAAATAACGAAGAAAAAACTTGGGGAGGCGGCAATGAGCCATTAGGAGCAAGTTATGGTAAAATGATGATGTGGTTTTTTATCGTATCAGATGCCCTGACATTCTCTGGATTCCTGGCTGCTTATGGTTTTTCTAGATTTAAATTTATTGAAACGTGGCCTTTGGCTGATGAAGTGTTTACTCACTTCCCATTTATGCATGGTGTTTCGGCTCCTATGTATTATGTAGCCTTAATGACTTTTATTTTGATTTTCTCATCAGTAACAATGGTTTTGGCTGTTGATGCAGGTCACCAATTGAAAAAGACAAAGGTTGCTATTTATATGTTCTTAACTATTATTGGAGGTTTGATCTTCGTTGGTTCTCAAGCCTGGGAATGGAAGAACTTCATTAAAGGAGAATACGGTGCAGTAGAAACAGCAGGTGGAAGTTTGTTGCAGTTTGTTGATGCACAAGGAAACAGAGTAGCTCTTGAAAAGTTTGCTGTGAAATTGCCAGAACAAAGACAAGCGCTTACAAGAGCAGAAGGTACGTGGTTTGTAGAAGATGCAGAAACACAACCTACCTATTCTGTTGCTGAAGTACAGGCTGGTTTTAAAGCACATCCTGAGTTATTGATAAGAACGGAGCAGCTTACTGATAAAAAGAAGAAAACAGTATTGACAAGAGCAGAATCTGAGTCTCGTCTAAGTACTGCAAAATATGTAGTAGAAGGAGCTAACTTAACCAGAAACGAATACGGAAGTAAATTATTTGCTGATTTCTTCTTCTTCATTACTGGATTCCACGGATTCCACGTGTTTTCTGGAGTTATCATCAATATCATTATTTTCTTTAATGTATTATTGGGAACTTACGAGAAAAGAAGAAGCTATGAAATGGTAGAGAAAGTTGGTTTATACTGGCACTTTGTCGATTTAGTTTGGGTATTTGTATTTACAGTTTTCTACTTAGTTTAATTTTAGATTTTAATTATTATGTCACACGAACACGTATCAAATACAAGAAGAATCTGGTTTGTTTTTGCATTACTTTCAGTAGTAACTACAGTAGAAGTTATTTTGGGTATTTTAAAACCAGAAGCATTAGAATTTAATCATTTTGTAGGTTTGAATTTGTTGAACTGGATTTTCTATATCCTTACAATTTTCAAAGCTTATTATATAGTATGGGCATTTATGCACATGGAAGGTGAAAAAAGCAGCCTTAGATGGTCTGTTGTATCACCAGTTATTTTCCTAGTTTTATATTTATTGTTTATTCTATTGACAGAAGGGCATTATATTTATGGGGTTTTTAAAGATTCTACTATTAAATGGAATTTTTAACATGATATTAATTCGAAAAGAAGCTCCGTTTAACGGAGCTTTTTTTATTTTTGTACTTCAATAACTTCCGCTAATAAAATGAAAAAAAATATAGTTCTCTTTGTACTTTTTGTTCTGCCAATTGTAGCTTATTTGTTTTTTGCTTCAGGAGTAAACAGTTTTACCAAACTTCCAACAATAACTCCTAAAATTGCTGACCTTGGTAATTGGAAATCACTAAAAGGCGAAAAAGTAACCTTAAATAATAAAATAACTATTCTTGGTTTTTCTGGTTCTGAAATTTTAAAAAACAGAGGAAACTTTTTCAATCTGAATGAAAAAATCTATCAACGTTATAATGGCTTTAAAGATTTGCAGTTTGTAGTGGTTTGTCCTTTAGGAACAGAAAATGATGCACACAAAATTGTTGAGTCTCTCGGTGCTTTTACTGATGTTTCAGGCTGGCATTTTGTTTTTGCTTCCTCTGAGGAAATTAAAACCTTCTATGATCAATTGCATTTAAAAGGGAAATTAGATCAAAATCTTGGAACATCAAATGTTTATATAGTAGATAAAGAACGAAATTTAAGAGGAAGAAAAGGCGCTTCAAAAGATAAAAAAGATGAGTACAAGGAAGGTTATAATACTTTTCACCCTTCTGAGTTAAGCAATGAAATGCTGGATGATTTTAAAATCATATTATACGAATATCGTGCTGCTCTTAAAAAGAATCATAATGCCACAAAAGAACTTTAATCTTTAAAATATGTTTAAAAACAAATCATATATCGGAATTTCGTTTATCATTTTAATTTTCGGAATTTACGCAGTGCCAAAAATTGTTGACAGAATAAAAAATGGCGAAGTTGTAAAAGCAGATCGTTTGGATAACGTAGGTTTGAAATCTTCAAAATCAGATGGTAAATTATTGACTATAGGCCCGGCTCCTAAGTTTGAACTAACGAATCAGGACAACGCTAAAATATCAAATGAAACTTATAAAGGAAAAGTATATGTGTTGGAATTTTTCTTTACAACTTGTCCATCTATATGCCCAAAGATGAATTTAAGTATGCTGGAAATTGAGAAAACTTTTTTCGGAAATCCCAACTTTGGAATCGTTTCCATTACAATCGATCCAGCTCATGATACACCACAAGTTTTAAAAGATCATGCGAAATTATTGGGAGCAAAATCATCAAACTGGAATTTTTTAACCGGTGATAAGGCTACTATCATGGATTTATCAAATAAAGGATTTAATCTGTATGCAGGCGAAAATGCTAAAGTAAATGGAGGTTTTGAGCATTCTGGTTTGTTTGCCTTAATTGATAAAGATGGAAATATTCGTTGTAGAAAAGATGAATTCGGAAACCCAATTTTATATTACGACGGTTTAGATAAAAAAGGAGTTAGAGATATTCAGGAAGACATTAAAATATTATTAGAAGAATAAAATGGAAGATCATTCATTAGAAAAAAAATACAGCAAGTTTATTGTTACGGTATCAATTATAATTCCGGTTGTCGTGGCTATATTATTTGGAGTTAAGCTTAAAGACTTCGGAATTAATGTTGAACCGCTTTCATTTTTGCCACCAATTTATGCAACTACAAATGGTATTACGGCAATAGTTTTGGTTTGGGGAGTAATTGCAATTAAAAATGGAAAGCGTAAATTACATGAACGTTTAATGACGTTTGCAATTGGTCTTTCGGTTGCTTTTTTGGTAATGTATGTTGCCTATCATATGACGGCTGATTCTACTAAGTTTGGAGATTTGAATCACGATGGAATTCTTGACTTAACTGAAACTGTCAAGATTGGTGCAATACGTTATGTGTATTTTATTATTTTAATTACTCATATTTTATTGTCTATCGCTATTATTCCTCTAGTATTAATTACTTACGTAAGAGCCTTGGCACAACGTTTTGACAGACACAGAAAAATAGCTAAAATAACTTTTCCACTGTGGCTGTATGTTGCAGTTACAGGTGTTGTGGTTTACTTAATGATTTCTCCTTATTATGCATAAAATAGAAAATAGAATAAAGAATAAAGAAAATAGAATAGAAAATAGAGGCGGAGTTGGAAATTTATTCTCAACTAAATGTTTCTATGTTCTTTTTTCTATCTTCTTTTCTCTTGCAGCTAATGCTCAATGCGCCATGTGTCGTGCAGCGCTTGCGGGTGATTCTAACACGAAAAAAGCGGAAGCGGTAAATGATGGTATCGTTTATTTGATGGTAATTCCTTATTTACTTGTGGGAATTATTGGCGTTCTGATTTATCGAATGTACCAATCAAAAAAGAAAAAAGCAGTATAAATTTTATACTGCTTTTTTCTTAAATGTCTTTAATTTACTTATTACAAGATAATATATTCCGACAAACAATAAAAACATAATTATTTTGCAGAACAATGCAAGAAAGAAATTTGGAGGATAAATATCTAAATCATTGTACATTGTCCAGGAGCTTGGAAGATAATCACGATGGAGTGATGTAGTTATTATTATAAATCTTTCGATTGAAATGATTAGCATAATGCTAAATAATATTCTGAAAAATATGTTTTTGTAAACACTTTCTTTGCGTAATAATTGAGTCACTAAAAACCATAAGATCGGTTGTGCCCAAACTCCGAGCCAGTATTTTCCAAACATTCTGTTTAGCATGTTACTCCGATCTTCAGTATTGCTTCCGCTATAAAAAACAAACATTCCGATAATCCATACTATAAAAAAAACTACACCGACAAAAGATATAAAATTTGTCGCTTCCTTATCGATTTTAGCTAAAATAACACTCTTTGTAAATATTGAGATGAATAAAAAAAGTAAAGAATATAGGCCAAATGCTGTGAAAAAATCGACAGTTATAATCTGAAGCAAAAGCAATATATTTTCTTTCATAAGGTTATTTTTAAAATCATAATCTAGATAAATTTATTTCAATCCATCAACAGAAACATTCACTGTTCCGTTTATCTTTATAAAAGCTATAATAGCCTGATTGGTTAACTGTATTTTGTCAAACTGGATGTCTTCCATTTTTCCATTTACAAACACACCTGGCATTGGAGAATAGTTTTTTAGATAAGATGCCATGCTTTTTTTTCCTTCTTCTAAATTGGGCTGGATCGAATAGCGACAACTTTGCTCCATTTTTTTTAATATGTAACCTTGCCCTAACCAGCTTGCGGTACGCATTAATTTGCTTTTGGTGTCTAAAACATAATCAAGTTTCTCAAAATAGATTTCTTTTGTCTGCGGATTATATTGTGGAAATCCATTTAAATAAAGCGTTCCGCTTATGGATCCTAAAACATCCAGCGCAATCACCATTTTTCCGTCTTTATGCCAGATTGTAACATTTTTCACTGTTATTTTTTTGCTTCCGGAACCAAATTCCTGACCTGCAAAATTTTTGGTCATTATTTTGGAAGCATCAAGGTAGGTTGAAATTGCTGCAATATTAGCTGAAATCTGATTTGGAATTTTAGCAACAGGTTTCAAAATAATTTTATTGGCATTGAACTTAGATTCAGGTTGTTTGCCAACAATGGTTTCCATATTGCATTTTACTCCCATATCCAATAAAAACAAATCATTCTTAAGTTTTGCGTTCGTTGAATAAATTTCAACAGGGGTAATTCGTAACCAACTTTCATAAGTATCACTCATTTGAAATGGCGTACATATTTTTTCTAATGCTGATAAAACATTCGGTTTAAAATCCATTGATTTTTCTATCGCTTCATCAATTTTCTTTTCAATTTTAGATTTAAAAATAGAAATGGCGGGATTAACCAAATAAGTTATTGGCATGCTTTTTCCGAAAACTAACATTGTAGGACTTTCGTTCCAATCTAGAGATTTAAATTCGGTTTTGGTGTTTAATTTCCAATTCGTCAAAGCTACTTCACTGGATAAGGTTATAACTCCATTTAAATTAAACTCACGGGTATCGTAAAGTTCAACACCCAGTTTTTTGGTTCCAATTCTATATTTAATAGTTGCTTTTAAAGGCAGGATTGTTTTTATCTTTTTATCTGGATTTGCCGGATCATTTTGGATTTTTATTGGAACCTGTTTCCAAATCTTCATCTCAATATCATCATCCTCGATATTATTGTCTTCATAAATTAACCCTGTTAAAATCGAGTTGGTCTGATTCTCAATATCGGTCAATTTTACCGTTATTGGTAGGTTAATAAAGGATGGATTTGCATCATAGACCAATGGACTGGCATCATCTGGTTCGGGCTTTAAGGTTTCTAATCTTTGAGATGTTGAACATCCGGAAAACAGTGTAAGTGCCGTTAATAAAGAGAAAATGGATAAAAACTTCATCATTAAGATTTTTTTGAGTGATGCAAAATTAAGAAAACAATTATATTATCTTAAAAATGTGTAACATTTGATAAAGAATCGAGTCTAATTGTAATATCAAAACGAAATTATTAACGTTTTGTTACCATAAATTACTTAATAAAAATGTTATTATTGTTTTAAAATTTAACAGTACCATGATAGAAATCAAAGATTTACACAAATCCTATAAAATGGGAAGTTCAGAATTACATGTGTTAAAAGGAATAAATTTTAATATTGAAGAAGGCGAGCTGGTTGCTATTATGGGGTCTTCTGGTTCAGGTAAATCGACACTTCTTAATATTTTAGGAATTTTGGACGAGGCTGATTCTGGTAGTTATATTTTAGATAAAACTCCTATTAAAAAACTGAATGAAACGATTGCGTCTAAATACAGAAATAAATTTTTAGGATTTGTTTTTCAATCTTTCAATTTGATCAATTATAAAACTGCACTAGATAATGTGGCAATGCCATTATATTATCAGGGAGTAAAGAGAAAAGAGCGATATGAAATTGCAATGAAATATTTGGAAAAAGTGGGTCTGGGTTCACATTCACACCATTTACCGAACGAGCTTTCCGGAGGTCAAAAACAGCGTGTTGCAATCGCGAGAGCATTGGCTTCAAATCCAAAAGTTTTATTGGCAGATGAGCCTACAGGAGCTTTAGATACCAAAACTTCATACGAGGTTATGGAACTTATTCAAGGAATTAACGATGAAGGTAAAACTATTTTGATCGTTACACACGAGCCTGATATTGCCGCAATGTGCAAAAGAAATGTGGTCCTGAAAGACGGATTAATTATCGATGATAAAAAGGTAGAACAAGTTAGAGCTTCATCTTATGTTTAATATTGAGCGTTGGCAGGAAATATTCGAAGCAATCTCCAAAAATCGGCTAAGAACATTCTTAACGGGAATTTCCGTGGCCTCAGGTATTTTTATTTTAGTGATTTTGCTTGGTGCGGGTAAAGGGCTTCAAAACGGAATTGAAAAACAATTCGAACGTGACGCCGCCGGAATTATTGAAGTTTGGTCCGGAACAACTACAAAAGAATACAAAGGGCTAAATCCCGGAAGACAAATTCAGTATAGAGACGGTGACTATAATCAATCTGTACAGAAATTTGATGATAAATTAGATATGAGAGCCGCAACCTATAATTTTTGGGGAGGTGCATTTTCGTACGGAAAAGAATCAGGAAGTTATCAATACAGAGGTGTTACTCCAGATTATGGTGGAGTAGAAAATCTAACAATAGTTCAAGGGCGTTATGTAAATAGCTCAGATTTAGCCAACAATGAAAAGGTAGCTTGTATCGGAATGAAAATTAAAACGGATCTGTTTAAAGACAAAGACGCTTTAGGAAAAGAAATCATAATCAATGGTATTAATTTTAAAGTAGTTGGCATTTTTACTGATCCGGGAGGAGAAAGAGAAGAAGCAAGGGCTTATTTGCCTTTAACTACTGTACAAAGGGCTTTTGGTGGTGGAGATAAAATAAGCAATTTGTTTTTTACGATGAAAAAAACAGATAATTATGATGAAGCTCTGGCGCAATCTAAAAAATTTACTCAAGATTTGAAGAATTTGCTGAAAAGTAGAAATATGGTAGCTCCTGAAGATGATGGAGGTGTTGGGGTTTATAATTCGGTTGAAGATGCTAAACAGTTTTATGATTTAAATCTTTATATCAGATTGTTCTTTTGGTGGGTAGGAATTTGTACTATTATTGCCGGAGTTGTTGGGGTGAGTAATATCATGCTTATTATTGTAAAAGAAAGAACAAAAGAAATTGGAATCAGAAAAGCACTTGGTGCATCTCCGTTTTCGATTATTTCAATGATACTTCATGAATCCATTTTTATTACTACGATTGCTGGTTTTGTTGGGCTTTTGGCAAGTTTGCTATTGTTAGAATTTGTTGGCCCGATGGTGCAAAGTGAATATTTTCAACATCCGGAAGTCGATTTTAGTGTGGCATTGACAACACTAGCTCTACTTGTATTTGCGGGAGCATTGGCAGGATTTTTCCCAGCATACAGAGCAGCCAAAATTAAACCTATTGTAGCACTTAGAGACGAATAATTATGTTTAAGAAAGATAATTGGGACGAGATTTTACAGGCCTTAACCGCCAATGTTTTCAGAACAACTCTAACTGCATTTGGTGTGTTTTGGGGTATATTTATTTTGGTAATACTGTTAGCGGCTGGAAATGGTTTAGAAAATGGTATCAAAAAAGGTTTTGACGGAATTGCCACAAATACTATGTTCATGTGGAGCCAGACAACATCAAAAGCCTATAAAGGTTTGCCTAAAACCCGTCGTTATGATTTTAGAAATAGTGATGTAGCAGCATTAAAGGCAGCTTTACCTGATTTATTATATGTTTCGCCAAGAAATCAATTAGGCGATTTTAACGGGACAAATAATGTGGTACGTGGTACAAAAACTTCTGCATTTACGGTTTATGGTGATTATCCGGAGTTGATTAAACAACAACCAATGGATATCATAAAAGGTCGTTTTATCAACCAGCAGGATATTCTTGAGAGAAGAAAAATTGCTGTGATTGGAAAAGGAGTTATTAGTGAATTGTATGGGAAAGAAGAAGAAGCGATTGGGACTTACATAAAAGTAAATGGAATTAATTTTATGGTAGTTGGCGTTTATCATTCTAAACAGCAAGGCGGAAATGCAGAACAGGAACAAAAGAATATCTTCGTTCCGTTTACAACTTTCCAACAAGCGTTTAATTATGGAGATAAAGTGGGTTGGATGGCACTTACGGCAAAAGATGAAACTTCAATAACCGATTTAAAACCTAAGATTCTGGAATTAATAAAATCACTTCATTCTATAAATCCTAAAGATGACAGAGCCGTAGGTAATTTCGATTTATATGAGCAATTCAACAAAGTACAGAGTTTGTTTAACATCTTAAAAATCATTGCTTATTTCGTGGGAACATTAGTTTTGATTTCAGGTGTGATCGGAATTTCAAATATTATGCTTATTGTAGTTAAAGAGCGTACAAAAGAAATAGGAATTCGTAGGGCTTTAGGTGCAACGCCTGGGGCTATTCGCGGACAAATTTTATCCGAATCCATATTTTTAACTATTATTTCAGGAATGTTTGGAATTGCAGTAGCAACCGGAATTATTGCTCTCTTAAATATGGTTTTGGATTCGATGCCCCCCGGAAGTAACACTATGTTTGCTAATCCAAGCGTAGATTTAAGAGTAGTTTTTGTTGCATTATTAATATTAGTAGGATCTGGTTTGTTGGCAGGATTTATTCCGGCGCAGACCGCAATTAATGTAAAGCCTGTAGATGCTTTACGAACAGAATAAATTATCAATCAAAATATAATCGATTAAACCAAAAACAAAATGAAAAAAGGAGTAACCGTAACCATTTTAATCTTTATTGCTTTAGTTTTCTTTGGCGCACTTTACTATTTGTATGCGAAAAATCAAGAGTCGCCAATCGTTTTTAAAACGGAGAAAGCAGAGATTAAAACGATCGTAAAAACGACCATTGCAACTGGTAACATTCAGCCTGACGAAGAGGTCCTAATCAAACCAAATATCTCAGGTATTATTGAAGAAGTATATATCAAAGCTGGTGAGAAAATTAAAGCAGGCGACATGATTGCTAAAATTAGAGTTGTTGCCAATGTATCTAATGTAAGCAGTACTCAAAATCAGGTACAAACAGCTAAAATCGCTTTAGATAATCAGGAGAAAATTTATAAAAGACAAAAAACCTTATTTGAAAAAGAGGTAATCTCTGCTAACGATTTTGATGCAGCGCAATTAGCTTATACTCAGGCGAAACAAAATTATTTAGCTGCAAGACAAAGTTTGGATATTGTAAAAACAGGAACAACAACATCACTAGGAAGTTATGCTAATACTTTAATTCGTTCAACTGTAAACGGAATGGTTTTAGCGGTTCCGGTAAAAGTTGGAAATCAGGTTATTGAAAGTAATAATTTTAATGAAGGAACTACAATTGCCAGCGTTGCAGATGTTGGAAGAATGATTTTTATTGGAAAAATAGATGAATCTGAAGTAGGGAAGATCAAAGTTCAGATGCCAATTGAAATTACTGTTGGTGCAATAGAGAATAAAAAATTCGATGCTCTTCTGACGGATATTGCTCCAAAGGGTGTAGTAGAAAATGGTGCAATTCAGTTTGAAATAAAAGCTTCTTTAGAAAACAGAGATGCTACTTTTATCAGAGCCGGATTAAGTGCAAATGCTTCTATTATTTTAGAAAAAGCAGATAAAGTTTTGGCAATTAAAGAATCATTAGTTCAATTTGACAAAAAAACTCAAAAGCCTTATGTTGAAATCGAAACAGCCCCACAGAAGTTTCAGAGAAAAGATTTAGTTCTGGGTGTTAGCGACGGAATATACGTTCAGGTTAAAAGCGGTATCAAAGATTCTGATAAAATTAAAATCTGGAATCAGGGCTTGATCAGTGAAGGAGAAGAAAAAAAATAATTTGAAAGTATAAAGAGTTTTTTGGGTTTATAAAATGTTAAATTTGCATGGTTCGTTTACTGTGCTTTGATTCAAAATATATGAAAATAAATAAATATAATAGTCTTGTTTTTGCTATACTTTTAGGGTTTGGATTATCTGCCCAGGCGCAAACAAAACAATGGACACTGGAAGAATGTGTACGATATGCACTAGACAATAATATCACGATAAAATTATCAGAACTAGATGTAAAAAATGCTGATATAGATAAAAAAGATGCTTTTGGAAATTACCTTCCATCAGTAAATGGAAATGCTTCACACTCCTGGAATATTGGTTTGAATCAGGATGTTACAACGGGTCTTTTACGTAATCAGACCACACAGTATTCATCAGTAGGATTAAGTGCCGGAGTTGATATTTACAAAGGCTTACAAATCCAAAATACGTATCGAAGAACAAAACTTTCAATAATTGCATCACAGTATCAATTATTGAAAATGCAGGAAGATATTTCGCTGAATGTTGCTAATGCATTTCTTCAAATTTTATCTTATAAAGAAGAGCTAAAAGTAAAAAAAGAACAATTATCGATTGATGAAAAACGTTTAAAACGTTCTGAAGAAATGGTAAATGCAGGAACAATTCCACGTGGGGATTTATATGATCTAAAAGCAACTATTGCAACAGATCAGCAAGCGATTACTGTTTCAGAGAATAATTTACTGATTTCAAAATTAAGTTTAGCGCAGCTTTTACAATTAAAAGAGTTCGCAGATTTTGATGTAATCGATGATACAAATGCTAAGGATGAAAATAATATCATGGCGCAAAGCCCAATTGATATTTACAATAAAGCAAAAGAAACGAGAACAGAATTAAAACTGGCACAGACCAATCTTGAAATTGCTGAGAAAAATGTTGCTATTGCGAAAGGGGCGTATCAGCCAACTTTAAGTGCTTTTTATAATTTTAATACCAGAGCAAGTTACTCTGATATTGTAATAGGAGCTACTCCAAATACTGCAAATCCAACATCTCAGATTGGTTTTGTTGAAGGGACAAATCAGGCTGTATTGCAAGATAATTTTACGCCTGTTTTAGGTGGACCTCAACCTATTATGGATCAATTTAGTGATAATAAAGGGCAGTCGTTTGGTTTTCAGCTTTCTGTTCCAATTTTTAACGGTTTCTCAGTTCGAAATAATGTAGAACGAAATAAAGTTAATTTAGAAAAATCTAAAATAGATTTAGAGCAAAAAAGTTTAGATTTGCAACGTAACGTTTATACTGCTTTTACAAATGCAAAAGGAGCGTTAAATACATATGAGTCATCAACTGTAACTTTAGAAGCGAGACAACAGGCTTACAATTATGCTAAAGAAAAGTATGATGTAGGTTTGATGAATTCATTCGATTTTACACAGGCTCAGACATTGTTGACAAATGCGCAGTCTGATGTTATCAGAACGAAATACGATTATATTTTTAAAATAAAAATACTTGAATTCTACTTTGGAATTCCAATTGTCCCAATTATTACAAAATAATTTATTATGTCAAAAAAAACAGTTTATTTCTTAATAGGAGGCGCCGTAGTTATTATTGCAGTTTTAGTAGGTCTTTCGAAATCGGGAGTAATAGGAAATAAGGATGAAGGAAAAGAAGTAGAAATTTCAAAAGTAATGGCTTCAACCATCGTCGAGACAGTTTCGGCAACGGGGAAAATTCAGCCGGAAATTGAGGTAAAACTTTCATCAATGGTTTCAGGTGAAATTATTGCATTAAATGTAAAAGAAGGCCAGGTTGTTAAAAAAGGAGATTTATTGGTAAAAATAAATCCGGATTTATATACTTCCGGATTAGATAGATCTGTTGCTAATTTATCTGGAACTAAAGCCAGTTTATCACAATCTGAAGCAAACTTTAAAGAAGCAAAAGCGAGTTACGAACGTAATAAAACATTATACGATAAAGGTGTAATTTCAAAGTCTGATTGGGATAAATCAATTGCAACTTTTGAGGTTGCTAAAGCTACAAAACAAAGTTCTTATTATAATGTTCAGAGTGCCTCGGCATCTGTAACTGAAGCTAAAGATAATTTAGGACGTACTTTAATTTATGCTCCTGCAGACGGAACTATTTCTGTGTTAAATGTTGAATTAGGAGAGCGTGTTTTAGGAACGCAACAAATGGCAGGAACAGAGCTTTTGAGAGTGGCAAACCTAAACAACATGGAAGTTGAAGTTGATGTTAATGAAAATGACATTGTGAAAGTAAAAATTGGAGATGAAGCCAATGTTGAAGTAGATGCCTATTTAAAAAAGAAATTTAAAGGTATTGTGACAAGTATTTCTAACTCAGCAAGCTCTACACTAACTTCAGATCAGGTTACTAATTTCAAAGTTAAAGTTCGTATTCTAAAAGAATCCTATCAGGATCTGTTAGAAGGCCAACCTAGCTCTTATTCTCCGTTTAGACCCGGAATGACAGCAACAGTTGATATTCTGACAAAAACAAAAGCAAATGTATTAGCAGTGCCTATTAGTTCAGTAGTTGTAAAATCAGATACTGCAGCAGTTAAGGATTTTACAGTAGAAGATCCTAATGAGAAAAAAGTAGTACCAAAAAGTGATAAAAAATTCGAGTGTGTTTTTGTGAAAGTAGGCGATAAAGCTAAAATCAGAATCATTAAAACAGGAATTCAGGACGATACCAATATCGAAGTGATGTCTGGATTGAAGCCAGGTGATGTTGTTATTACAGGGCCTTATACTACTGTTTCAAAAGAATTGAATTCTGGCGATAAGGTGAAGCTTAAAAAAGCTGATGTTCCCAAAAAATAAATATTATAATCTTAAAAAATAAATACTTTGTCTTTTATTCTCAATATCGAAACGGCTACAAAAAACTGTTCTGTAGCAATTGCAAAAAATGGTGAAACAATTTTGTGTAAGGAAATTGCAGAAGAAGGATATTCACATGCCGAAAAACTCCATGTTTTTATCGAAGAAATAATTGCAGAAGCCGGAATTACCGTTCAGGATTTGAATGCAATTGCTGTAAGTCAGGGGCCTGGTTCTTATACAGGTTTGCGCATTGGGGTTTCAGCAGCAAAAGGATTATGTTTTGCATTAAATATTCCGTTGATTGCTGTTGATACTTTGAAGACTTTAGCATCGCAAGCCAAGGTTTCTGATGGAAAAATAATTCCAATGCTGGATGCCAGAAGAATGGAAGTGTATAGTGAGATTTTTAATGCGAACCTGGAAGTTGAAAGAGAAATTCTGGCAGAAGTTATTACAGAAGATTCTTTTGCAACATATACGGATGTGCTTTATTTCGTTGGTGATTGTGCAGACAAATGCAAATCAGTTTTGACAAAAGATAATTTCATTTTTCTGGAAGACATAAAATACCCTTCAGCTTCGGCAATGAGTAAAATCAGTTATGATAAATATCAAAAAAGCGACACTGTTGATGTCGCTTATTTTGAACCTTATTATTTAAAAGATTTTATGATGGCGCCTCCATCAAAAAAACAATAAAAAACTTTTTATTTTTGAAGTGTATATGGTTGAACTGAAATTCCGGCTTCATCTAAAGCCGTTTTGCAATTCTCCAGAGTTTCAGAAAAAACAGCACCATAGTTTACATTTTTAGCCCACGGGCGAACTGCAAATTCTACTGCACTAGTAGTCAGGTTTTTTACAAAAACTTCAGGAGCAGGTTTTTTAAGTACTTTAGGATTTTTATTTAAAACATCTATAAGTATATCTTTCGCTTTTTTAATATCTGAATCGTAAGAAACCGCAAAAGTCAAATCTGCTCTTCTTTCTCCCTGCATAGAGTAATTAATAATTGTACCATTTGACAAAGCGCCATTTGGAACAAAAACAGTTTGATTATTAGCAGTAAGCATTTTAGTGACAAAAATCTGGATTTCGCTTACAGTTGCAATAACTCCCTGCGCTTCGATTGTATCTCCAACTTTAAAAGGTTTAAATAGAATAATTAGCATTCCTCCGGCAAAGTTAGAAAGCGAGCCCTGCAAAGATAAACCCACAGCAAGTCCCATAGCTCCTAAAATGGCAACAAATGAGGAAGTATCAATACCCAGTTTTGAAATAAAAATCACAAACAATAAGATTCTTAGTGCCCATATTAAAATGTCCGACAGGAATTTTGTTAAGGTGGGATCCAGGTTTCGCTGAACCATTACTTTTGTTATAATTCTATTTATAAATCGAATGGCATATATACCAACAAATAAAATTAGAAATGCCGAAATTAATTTTGCCGAATAATTAACTAATATGTCAACGATTTTTGTGGTATAATCGCTAAGTTGTTCTGGACTCATCATGTTTATTAAATAAAAAAAACCTTCTCAAAAGGAGAAGGTGTATTAGTAGTGCAAATATAAAGATATTTCTTCTATAAGAAAAATAAGTATCTATTCCTTGTCAGCAATTTCGTCAGTAGTTTTATCTTCGATAGTTGCCGCTGTTTCACTCGCATCAACCACAGTTTCTGAGGCAACTGTTTTAGTGTCGCTGGTTAATTCGCTTGTTTTTTCTTTTACAGAATCTATTACATCACTTATAGAATCGGTTGCTTTTTCAACATACTCACTAACAATATCCTTCGCCTGACCTGCATATTCAACTGCACTATCAAGTAATGGTTCTGAAGCTTCTTTGGCTTTAGCGATAGTCTCTTCTGCAAAAGCCTCTGCTTTTTCAATATAAGGTGTAGCAGCTTCCTTGGCTTGCTCAAAAGTAGTTTCAGCCTGATTGGCTAAGTCTGTCGCAGATTCTTTGGCTGAGCCAAATAAATTCTTAAAAAATGAAGATAATCCCATAGTTTTATAATTGATTAGTTAATAATACAATATTAGACTTTTTTACAGGATTACAGCATGAATGTTAAAATAATTTATTGAAAGTTAAGCAGATACGAGGTAATAAAAAAGCGCCCACCAATGGCGAACGCTTTCTGTATTTTCTAATGTTATTTTTTATGCATTTACAGCTTCGACTTTAATAGCCTCATCATTTAACATGCTTTTCAACATGTTTTCGATTCCACTTTTTAGAGTAAAAGTAGACGATGGACATCCGCTACAAGCACCTTGCAAAATAACTTTCACTGTCTTGTCATTTTCATTATATGAATCGAATGCAATATTTCCTCCATCGGCAGCAACGGCTGGTTTTACGTATTCTTCTAAGATGTTAATGATTTGTTGTGAAGTTACATCCAATTTATCAAAAGCTTCATCTTTAGTAACATCATTTTTTGTAGTCACTTCAATTAGACTTTCATCTAAAACAGTTCCTCCGTTTTCGATAAATTGTTTAATAAACGTTCTAACTTCCAATGTAATTTCATCCCAGTCGTTAATATCGTATTTAGTAACCGAAATATAATTTTCATCAATAAAAACTTCTTTTACAAAAGGGAATTTGAATAATTCTTTTGCTAATGGAGAAGAAGCAGTCTGGTCAATATTTTTGTATTCTACCGGATTTCTGGTTAACATTCTGCTAACCACGAATTTTAATGCCGCCGGATTTGGAGTTGTTTCTCCGTAAACCGTAATAGGTTGTTTTTTAGCTTTGTTTTCGTCGATTTTAATAATAACCCCACCTTTGTCAACAAATGCTGCAATTTGTTCTGCAACAGCGTCTTGTACGTCTTCCCATTCTACAATACTGTATCTTTCGATAGCGATGAAATTTCCTGAAATGTAAACTGTTTTTACAAACGGAAGATAAAATAATTGTTGTGCTAATGGCGATTCTTGCGCCTCATCAATATTCTTAAACTCAAAATTTTGATTTTGAGTGATGAAATCTTCAAATTCAAACTTTAAAATGGTTGGGTTTTGAGTTTCCTTTATAGTGATTTTCGTCATGATTGTATATTTTTCACAAATTTACTAAAGTTATTTTCTACTAATACCTATATTTGGTTTTTTAATAAAATAATTAAGACTCTTTTCAAATAAATCGTATTAAATTATGAGAGTCTAAAATATATTTAAACAATTTTGCCTTTATGGAATTTAGAATCAAGGTTTTATTCATATTCTTAATCACTACATTTTATTCTTATTCACAAGAAGGAATCCCAGTTTATTCAGATTATTTATCTGATAACTATTACTTGATTCATCCTTCTATGGCTGGAGCGGCAAATTGTGCGAAAATAAGATTAACAGCCAGAAAACAATGGTTTGGCCAGGATGATGCACCGGAACTTCAAACATTGAGTTTTAATGGTCGAATAGGGGAGAGATCCGGAGCCGGAATTATTGTTTTTAATGATAAAAATGGATATCATTCTCAAAAAGGTGTAAAACTTACTTATGCACATCATATTATGTTTTCGAGAGATGAGATCGATTTGAATCAATTATCTTTTGGTATTAGTGGGGGAGTAATTCAAAATCAATTAGACGAAACAACATTTGGAACAACATTTGACCCAATTGTTTCGGGCCAAATTCAAAAAGATTCCTATTTTAATGTTGATGTTGGAGCGTCTTATAATTACCTGAATTTTTATGCCCACGCTACAGTTCAGGGACTGATCGAAACCAGAAGAGAATTGTATACGGACTATGAAAGTGATAATGTTCGAAAATATCTTTTGAGCGCTGGATATGTTTTTGGCAAAAGTGAAAATATTACCTGGGAACCTTCAATATTGTTTCAAATGTTTGATCAGACGAAAGAAAAATCGATCGATTTAAACATGAAAGCTTACAAAAATATGGATTTTGGAAGTTTATGGGCGGCATTATCGTATAGAAGAAGTTTTGATGGCGCAGAATATCTTAGCGGAAGTGGAGTTTCATCTCAAAAATTGCAATATTTTACACCAATTATAGGTGTAAATTTTAAAAACTTTATGTTTGCGTACACGTACTCTCAAGTGATGGGAGATGTAAAATTTGATACCGGCGGGTATCATCAAATTACTTTAGGAATCAATTTATTTTGTAAAAAGGAACGTTACGATTGTAATTGTCCGGCTATTAATTAATTTTTTATGCTAATTAAGTCTGTAAACGGAAAATCACCTTCAATTCCAGAAGATTGTTATGTTGCCGAAAATGCTACCATAGTCGGTGATGTTACTTTTGGTGAATCTTGCAGTGTTTGGTTTAATGCTGTGATTCGTGGCGATGTTCATTTCATTAAAATTGGGAATAAAGTTAATATCCAGGATGGAGCGATCATTCATTGTACGTATCAAAAACATCCAACTATTATAGGAAACAATGTTTCAATTGGGCATAATGCAATTGTGCATGGGTGTACGATTCATGACAATGTTTTAATAGGAATGGGCGCGATTGTAATGGATAATTGTGTAGTTGAAAGCAATGCGATTGTAGCCGCCGGAGCAGTTGTTACACAAAATACTATTGTCGCTTCAGGAAGTATTTATGCAGGTGTTCCTGCCAAAAAAGTAAAAGACATTGACCAATCTGATTTTGCAGGAGAAATCGAACGTATTTCGAACAACTACGTAATGTATTCGGGCTGGTTTAAAAACGAAGAATAAATAATAAATTCCAAAATTTAAATTCCAAATTCCGATGTGTCATATGCTTTATTGGAATTTGGAATTTTTTAATTGGAATTTAAAGAATCTATAAATTGATCTTTTCGAAGAAAGTACTTTTATAACTTTCACTAATCGGAATTCGTTTATCGCTAATCAAAACCTTATTTTTCTGAATCGATTTTACATGTTTTATATTGATGATGTAAGACCTGTGAATTCTTGAAAAACCTTTGCTGGAAAGTAAATTCTCGAGTTTTATTAAACTGATTAAGGTCAGGGTAAATTTGTTGTCTGTGGTATAGATTTTTACATAATCTTTTAGGCCTTCAATAAATAAAATATCCGCAAAATTCATTTTTATATTCTCATATTCAGCTCTGACGAACATAAAATCCTGTTCTAATTCAGGAGCAGTAGTGTTTTCAGAAATGGCCTGAACCGTCGCTGCAGGATTGAAAATTTGCTGTGCACGTACTACTGATTTTAAAAAACGATGAAACGGAATAGGTTTTACCAAATAATCAACAGCTCCAAGATTAAATCCTTCAACAGCATAATCAGAATAAGCTGTTGTAAAAATGATTAAAGGCTTTTTTTCTATGGTATTTAAAAATTCAATTCCAGAAAAATGAGGCATCTGAATATCCAAAAAAATCAAATCTACATTCGTCTGATTGATAAATGAAACGGCATCGATGGCATTATTAAAAGTGCTAACCAATTCCAGCGAATCTACTTTTCGGACAAAATCTTCTAATAATTCAACCGCTAAAGGTTCGTCATCTATAATTACACATTTCATCTGTTTCAGTATTAGATTGTTAAATTAGTTTTGGTCTTCAAAAGTAGTTTTAAACCAGTAAATTAAGTTTTAAAGTTTTCATAAATTACTGATTTAAAAATTATGCACTTACTGTTATCGTTTTGCTTAAGGTATAACCATCGGTTAGATTGCCGGTTAATGTAGCAAGCTCATCAGCTAAACTATCTGAAAAAACATTGTCTTTTGTATTTGAAGTATCAGCTTGACCATGAGCAACATAATTTGTACTCGAATACACTTCGCTGGAAACATTTTCAGGAAAAGCAATTTGCGTTACCAATAATGAAGTACCACTTGCTGTCAAAACTTCAACATGTACATGTGGTGCTCTACCCTGGTACCAGCCTGGGAAAATAGAAATAAATGAAACTTCTCCTCTTGCATTGGTAGTTTGTCTTCCTCTTAAAAAATGGACTGTTGTGTAATTGGTTTGTTGCATCGAAGTTCCCCCGTATTCAGAGTAATTTCCATCTTTATCACAATGCCATATATCTACCAAAACACCTTCCAGGGGAACGCAATTATTGCTCGTATTTTCAATTGTTAAGTTAATAAGTAAGGCAACACCAATGCGGTCTGATTTTATATTCTCTAAAACCAACTGGCTTGGTGTTTTTATCGGAAACGGACCTTTTGTTTCAGCTGGAGAAACAGTGCAGCTTCCGTCGGTTGAAGAATCAGAACCCGAATCATCATTGTCGCTTTTAGAGCAGGATTCCAGTAATTTTGAAGCTGTCGCAAGCGAGGCAATTCCTAAAATGCCATTTCGTATGAATTTTTTTCTGTCCATAATCAATTGTTATTAATTTATTGGTGTTTGAATTTCATCTAATTTTAAATTTAAATGCACACGGTAATACTGATTGTCCTGCGTTATATCTAATTCATGGGCGTTTGGATAAAGTAAATCCAGACGATTTTTTATATTAGCCAACCCGATTCCTGAATTTTCAGGATCTTTTGTATAATCTTCAATGGTGTTTTCTATCCAAAAGTCAAGACTGTTTTCATGTATGAAAATTTTAATTTTTACGTGAGCTGCACCTTTATAATCGGTTCCGTATTTAAATGCATTTTCAACAAACGAAATCAGTAACAAAGGTTCTATAAATTTGTTTCGGGTATCACCATGAACGTTTATAACAATGTCTTCAATATCGTTGAGCCTTAGTTTTTGTAGCTCAATATAATTTTGGATATAATTAATTTCTTTTTCTAAAGCCACCGTTTTATTATCAGTTTCATATAGCATATAGCGCATTAATTCAGATAATGTTACAATGGCATCAGGGACCAAATCAGATTTTTTGTGTGCCAACGAATAAATACTGTTTAAAGAATTAAATAAAAAATGCGGATTTGTTTGCTTACGCAGATAAATTAATTCAGTATTTGTTCGATGCGTTTCGGCAATTAATTTGTTTTGTTGATTGTTGTAAAATTCTGTTAGCGTTCTAATTATGGCACTTATGGTTAAAATTAAAATATAAAACAACGAAGGACCAATCTTAAAAAACAAAGGCTGTCTTCTTGCCATTATGATGCGCCTTTCTCCTCTCATAAAATCGGTTGGGCCTTCGGGCATTATTTTAGGTGGCAACATGTTTGGTGGTCTCACATGATTGAATTCAGGAATGAAATAATTAATCCTGATTATCATAAAAAGAAGAATGAGCGCTAAAACAAAAGCAAAATAAAGCCAGTATTTTTTTTCTAAAAGCAAAGCAGGCACCAAATAAAAATAGTTCAGATAAAACAAAACAATTCCGGTAAACCATTGTACATAAAAATCATTGTTGATTCTGAACGGACTTTCGTAAAATTGAATTAATGAGGTCAAAATAAAGAAAGTCCAAATAATACTATGGAATAAAATTTTGTTGGAGCTGGTATTTTTGATGGTATCTATGTTCATTTAGAATTTTATTTTTAATAAAATTAAATCATTTTTTGTTACCGTCGGTGATAAGTCTTTATTGAGTTTTTCGATTACCAAATTGCCAACTTTTAACGCATCTTCTTCTGTTTTAAAGCTTTTTGTTTCGTTTATTACAGGTATAATAGATTGTTTGATTAAAACTCTGCCCTTGGAAGCAATTGTATAACCCCAGCCGGTTGTTGTTTTGAATGATTCGATTTTAAATGAACTTTTCCCTGTACAGGCTGTCAGTAATAAAGCCAGTAAAAGAAAAAGTAAATTCTTCTGGATTTTATTCCAGAAGAATTGCTTTTTTGTATTAATTGTCATCATCATTTTGTTCCTCTAAAGGCTTAAATTCCCATGCATCATCAAAATAGGTTGAACCTATTCTTCCAAGCATATAAAAGCCGCGATTATTTATAGTAAAAGCAACAGCATCTGTTCTGGTAACACCTTCCATTGGTGTTCTTTCAACCCATAAATCTGTCGATGGATTATACTCCCAGACTGTTTTAATACTTTCTCCACCTACAAGATATCCTAATCCATTCATAGCAAAACTCGAAGCGTTCGCACGAACAAGGGCATAATCATCATTGAATGATTCATCATCATCATCGTCTTTATCTATGTCTCTTTTTCTTGTCCAAACTTCTGTAGAAGGATCAAATTCCCAAAAATCTTCCTGATAAGTTCCGTTGTTAATTCCAGTTCCTAAATAAGCTTTGTCGCCAATTACAAAAACGGTAGCATTACGTCTTTTATTTCCGCTAAATCCGTTTACAAGTGTCCAGGTATTGGCCTGATCATTATATTGATAAAAATCTTTAAGATAGTTTCCATCATATCCGGTTCCAAAGTAAGCTTTTCCACCAACCTGAAAACCTAATGCACCATAACGGCCAGTTCCTGCAAAATCTGTTTTTTGAGTCCAACTGTTACTTGCCGGGTCGTATTGGTAAAAATCTTTTAGTTTGTTAGTTCCATCATAACCAAGTCCAACATATCCTTTTTCATTTAATGCAAAACTTGAAGCAGAACTTCTTCCTACTCCTGTAAAATCAGCTTTTTGTTCCCAATAATCTCCATTAGAATTGTAAGCCCATAAATCCTTCAAATAAACATCTCCGGTATACCCAGTTGCAATATACGCGTAATCTCCAATAACAAAACTAGTAGCACTAGATCTTGCAGGTCCGTCAAATGCTGATTTTTTAACCCAGTTTCCTATTAAATCATCATCGTCATCATCGTTGCTGCAGCCTATAAAAAAGAGACTCGAAAACAGTGCAGCGAATAATATTCCTTTTTTAAAATTATTCATAGTGTATTAAATTTATTTATTGTTTGTATTTGATGCCAATGCCTAAAATATACCCGTTACCAGTATTAAAATCATATACTTCATGATTATCACGATCAATCAGCGTATATTTTTTATTAAAATCATAACCAGCTTTAAAATTTAAAAACCATTTACTATCAACATTTCTTTCATACTCAAAGGAACTGGTCATTTGTGATAAACTCACTTTTGTTGCCTCTTTATTTAGATTGATTTGTGAATCTAAACTGTAAAAATTTCCATTAAAACTGTTGGTCAGGTTGAACTTGTTTCGGCTATTATTTGAATATGATATTTTAGAATCCGGAAACCCAATCAGTAAACTACTTCTGTCATTTAGTTGATAGTTTAAAGACAAAACAGGCATGAATTTAGGATATCCAAAAATCGTTGTTTTGGCAGCACCAAAATTTAAATCTGTTTTAGAGCCTAATTTTTGATGCACCTCGAAACTCCCTAAAATTGTTACATCAGAAATGCCTAAATTTTGTTGAAAATTGGCAGTTGGTGTAATGGTAAAATTCAATTCTGTTGTTTTTGAAACATTTTGTAAAAATTCAAATTGGTTTTGCAATTGATTAAAATGACGCGGATTTTCAAATGATCCGGAACTTCCTAATTCATAATTGATATTCAAATGAGAATATTCTAATGTATTCGTTACTTTACTTTTAGCATTTATTTCTTTTTTGATTTTAAAACTAACATTGGTCTCGTTAAAATTAATTTTATCAGTAGACTCTGTTTTTAAGTTCATACCTACAGATAATTTTTCCTGTGCTTTCATACTATAAAACGAGATTGTAAAAAGCGAACATATTAAAAACAGTATTTTCATTGTTTATTTATTGGTTCAAAAGTATGTTCCTAATGTTTTTAAAAAAAAGAAGATATATGTATGGCATGTTTTGATAGACAAAAGAGCCCTTTTAATGGCTGAATGAACAATTTGGTGCTATAATGCTATTGTAGATGTTTTAATGCTATTTGTAGTGTAAAAATGCTAGGCTGTATATGTTATAGTGTAGTGCAAAAGAGTGCATTTTATATTTGTTCAAAAAATTTATTATGCACAAGTTAATATTGATGTTGTTTTTAGCTCTCACTATACTTTCATGCGGTACAGATACAGATGCCGGCGAATTTGTTGTAGGATCAGATTATTTAGCTTTAAATAATAAGGTTGTTTTGATTGATACTGTAACAGTGGATATGTCAACTATAAATTTTGATTCTCTTGTTACTTCTAATCAGCAACGAATTTTGGTTGGGAATTATGACGATCCTATTTTCGGAAAAGTAAAATCAGATAGTTATTTCCAGGTCACGCCTAATACTTATAGTTTGAATACTGGTGGCTCAGATACAGAAACAGTAAACTATGTTTTTGATTCTATAGTAATGACACTAAAATATGATAATTACTATTATGGTGATACTACAAAAGTCCAAACTTTTGATATTCATCGTCTGACTCAGAAAGTTAAGCCTAATGTTGATGATAAAAGTTTTTATAATAATTCTACTTTGACTTATAATGATGAAAGTATTGGATCAATTTCATATAAGCCAAGGCCAATCGAAAAGGATTCTATTACAATTAAAATGAATGATACTTTTGGGTCCGCACTTTTCCAAAAAATGAAAAAAAGGGAAGTGACGGACTTTGATAGTTTTACTGAATATTTAAAGGGAATTGTAGTGGTGCCTTCAACTTCTAATTCTTCGAGCGTTATTGGTTTTAATGCCTCAACAAGTGTTATACGATTGTATTATTCAAAATCTCCAAAAGATATCGATGAAGAGCCTTATGAAGTCGAGTTTGCAATTTCCGATGCGACAAAACAGTTTAATTCTATTTCTTCAGATAAAACAGGAACCTTACTCCAGAATTTACCCGCCTCGAATAGTAAACTGTCAAGTTCAATCACAAATCGACAGGGTTTTATTCAGTCTGGTACAGGAGTAGCCTGCAGAATTGATTTTCCAAATATCAGGCAACTCAAATATATATCAGAGAAAGGTGCTATTGTTGACGCACAATTGCTTTTAAAACCGGTTAATAATTCTTATTCGGAACAATATCCATTGGCAGATTCTTTAAAAATTTATGTGGCAGACAATTTAAATAGAATGAGTGGTTCTTTAGTAAATTCTGCAGGAGCGTCTGTCTATGGTATTTTAAATAAGAAGACCGATGAGTTTAATGAGAATGTCGGATACACGATTCCTATTGGATGGTTTCTACAAAAGGAAATGTGGAAACAGTCAGATTCCAGATCTTCTTTGATTCTAACATTACCGGTTATTTCTAAAGCGGTAAACAGAATTGTTCTTGGAGATCAAAAACATCTAAACAATAAAATTCAGTTGAAAATTTATTACATCTCTTATTAAATGAAAAATAAAATAACTTATTTAAGTTACTTCATATTGATGTCGCTAACTTCATTTTCACAAAGCATTTCAAGTTCTCCTTATTCGCTGTATGGGGTAGGAAGTTTGTACGATTCTGATTTTGGTGTAATTCCATCTATCGGATCATCGGGAATTGCCTTGCCTTCCACCACCTTTATTAATAATCTGAATCCATCGTCATTAGGTTATTTACCTCAAAATCATTTTATGTTTGATATTGGAGGAAAAGCTATCGCAACAACTTATGAGAGTGGTTCAAGGGCAGAGAAACGTAATAATTTTCAATTTTCACATATTGCTTTTGCTTTTCCAGTTACAAAGAATTCGGGGTTTAGTGTGGCTTTGAGACCTTATTCGAGTGCAACATTTAAAATCTCTAATTTGAAATTACCAATAGAAAATAGCCAGGAATATTATTATATGACTGCAGCCGGTTCTGGGGGATTAAATAATTTTGATTTCTCATACGGATATCGATTTGGAAAGAAAGTGTCGGTCGGAGTTTCAGCTGCCTTATTATTTGGAAACACAGTTGATGACCGAAATTTTTTAATACTAAATTCAGTTACGACCATTCATAAAAAAACAGATTATAATGGCTTACGTGCTACCTTGGGAGCGCAATATAAAATTGATTCAACTTTAACAATTGGTTCAACGTTTAAAATTCCAACTCAAATAAAAGCTTCTAAAGTCCAGACGGTTCAAACTATTGCTGATGAGGTTGTGACTAGTATAGAATCAGATGTTGTTTCAGATACAGACGATTATTATATGCCTTTAGAAATTGGAGTAGGGATTAGCAAGCGTTTTAAAAATAATTTGAACATGACTTTAGATTATGAAAAAAGTTTATGGAGTGATTCCAATCAATCTGAATTGTATGGAGACTTTGTGAATCAGGATCGATTTGCACTTGGATTTACTTATAGGGCAAAAAAAAATATTCGGAAATATTGGGATAGCGTTCAATATGCGGCCGGAGCTAACTTTGATACCGGTTATCTTGAAGTTGACGGCAAACGCGTAAATAACGCAGCTATTTCTATTGGACTTTCGCTGCCAATAGAAAACACTTTTTCAGCTTTAAATATTTCCTATTCCTATGGACAAAAGGGAAGAATTTCAGATAATTTGATAAAAGAAAATTACCATAAAATATCCCTTAATTTATCACTCGATGGAATTTGGTTCCTTAAACGAAAAATAGAATAGGGGAGCTAAAAATCCTTTTTGATTACTGGGTATTTATAGTTTAATATGGACTCTAAAACTGCGGGATTTGAATTGACATAAAATTCAGGCTCGCTTTTTTGGTTGTCCGTAAAACCAACTTTTTCACGCAGAATATTTTGCGTCTGACGAGCTACGGCTTCTCCTGAATCAATAATCTGAATATGATCAGGAAGAATTTTTTTGATTTGCGGAATCAAATAGGGATAATGACTACATCCCAAAACCAGATAATCAATATTGGCATCAATCATCGGTTGTAAATAAGACTCTAACAATTGAGTCATTTCCGGTGAGTTCAGGTTTCCATCTTCAATAAGCTGAACAAGTCCGTGACCAACCTGCTCAACAATAGTAGTATGCTGAAACATTTCGGCAGTTTTATTGAACAGTTCACTATTTAGTGTTCCTTTAGTAGCTAAAATTCCAATTACTTGTGTTTTAGAATTATTAGCAGCCGGCTTTATAGCAGGTTCTATTCCTATAAACGGAATATCATAAGTTGCACGAAGTTCTCGAATTGCATTTGTTGTAGCAGTATTACAAGCTATAACGATTAATTTGCAGCCCATTTCGAGTAACAAATCAACATTCTTTTTGCTTAAGGCAACAATTTCTTCTTTGGTTCTTTGGCCATAAGGAGCATTTTTGCTATCCGCTAAATATATCGTTTTTTCGTTTGGAAGTAGATCATGAATGGCGCTCCAAATGGAAGTTCCTCCAATACCGGAATCAAAAACGCCTATAGGATTGTTGTTCGTCATACTACAAATTTAGTATTTTTTGAAATAGATTTATACTCTTAGTAAACTGAAATTATGGAATACTATTGTTTTTTAATCATAATTTAATATACAAAAAAACTGCCCAAACTTTTTAAAAAATTTGAGCAGTTTGATACTAAGAAATTCGTTTTTTAGAATCCTAAATCTTTTTTTACATCAGCAGTAATGTTTGGACCATCAGCTAATATTAAAGTAGAACCATCTAATACGTATTGGTATCCTTTAGCTTTTCCAACTTTTTGGATAGAAGCTTTTACTTTTTCCATAATTGGTTTTACGATATCAGAATCTTTTTGTTGTAATTCTTTTTGAGCATTGTCTCTGTAAGAAGTAATTCTACCTTGCATATCCTGAACTTCTTTAGAACGTTCTCCGTTTACAGCTTCAGTTACAGTTGCAGCTTCAGCTTCATACTTTTTGATTTTAGTTTGATATTCATCAATCATTTTTTTGTATTCAGCATCATATGTAGCACTTAATTTTTGTAGTTGATTTTGAGCATCAAGCATTGCAGGCATTTTCGACATAATCTCGCTAACATCAACATGGGCTACCTTAGCCTGTGCGTTCATTGTGTTACTTGCTCCTAAAATTAGTATGGCAGCAATTAGTAAAGTTTTGATTTGTTTCATCATTTTTAAAAATATTAATTAATTATTGGTCGTATTTGATTTTTGTGTTTCGGCTTCTTTTGCTTTTTTAGCCGCTTCTCTTTCTTCGATTATTTTCTTTCTTCTTTCTTCTAATTCTTTTTTACGTTGCTCGTAGAGCTTTTGTCTTTCTTCTGCCTTATTTACAGTTGGCTCAGCTGGTACTGTTGTTTCATTTGTTGCAGCTGGTTTAGCTGTTGCATCTGTCTTACTAGTTTCCGTTGCTTTTGCGGCCTCAGTTGTTTTTGCAGGTTCAGAAACCGTGCCATTTTTTTTGGCTTCTCTTTCGGCTTGTATTGCTTTTCTTCTGTCGTCGTATTCTTTTTTCTTCGCTTCCTGTTCTAATCTTCTGTCTTCAATTAGCTTTTCTCTGGCTGTCTTTTTCTCATTAAGTGCTTTTTGCCTGTCTGCCATTGCCGGATTTTCGTCAATTGCATTTTCTTTACTTTCTTTAGCTTCCTGATCTTTCAATTGTTTTTTAGTCAATTGCTCACGTTTATCGGTTCGGTTTAAAACACGGATAACCTGATCGCTAATATCAAATTTCTTATTGCTGAAAAGCATTGTCAAATCTGATGATTTGTCGAAAATAAAATCATAATTTTTGGCTTCGGCAATATCCTGGACAGCAGTAAAAACCTGATCCTGGATTGGTTTTGCCAATGCCGCTTTTTGATGAATTAAATTTCCATTAGAACCAAATTGCTTCTGTTGATAATCCAGCATTTCATCTTCCAGAAATTTAATTTCTGTTTCTCTTTCCTCAATTAGCTCTTTCGTCAATAAAGCTTTTTCAGCTTTAAGACCTTCTTTAAGCGTATTTATATCTAATTTTTTGGCTTCTATTTCCTGTTTCCATTTTTGAGCTTTTAACTCTAATTGAGCTGTGGCTTCTTTGTAATCAGAAACATTTTCCAAAATGTATTCCATGTCGATATAGCCAATTCGAGTCGTTCTTGTCTGAGCCTGATTTGTATTTGCTACAATCAGGGCTAAAAATATAAATAAAAATTGTTTTCTCATAACATTACTTTATTTTCAAATTTTTAGCCAAATGTACTAAAAATTGGACTAAAATTGCTGACCAATGATAAAGTGCGTTTCCCAACCGTTTGCTTTATTTGTAACAGATCCAGGAAGAGCATCAAACCCATATCCTAAATCAATTCCTAACAATCCAAATGCCGGCATAAATACACGTAAACCAAAACCTGCTGAACGACTTAAGTCAAATGGGTTGTAATCTTTAAACGTTGGATAGGATGAACCTGCTTCTAAAAACGTTAAAGCATAAATAGATGCTGATGCTTTTAATGTAATTGGATAACGTAATTCCATCGAGAATTTGTTATAGATGGTTGCTCCAATTTGTTCTCCTGCGGCATTTACCGGAGTTAACGAGTTGTTAGGATAACCTCTCAACTGTATTGTTTCTCTACCATCCATTGAGTAGTTTGCCATTCCGTCTCCACCTAAATAAAAACGCTCGAAAGGTACAACTCCTCTTGCCTGATCATAAGCCCCTAAGAAACCAAATTCTGTCAATGTTCTTAAAACTAATTTGCCATATACTTTAGTATACCAATCAGCTTTAAACTTAACTTTATAATATTCTAACCAGTTGTATCTTTTCTGGTCAACTTTACCCTGATCCGTATCAGCACTTGCATAATCAGATCCAACACTGTTATATAAAATTTGACCAGATGAATTTGTACCAGCTGACTTCATATAATCACCTTTATTTAAAGGTTGCCCATCAGCACCAGAAGTATTTTCTCCGGTATATTGCATTTTATATTCTTTTTGATTAGGCAGGTCAGCATAGTTAATACCATTAAACAATGAATATGGAGGTGTAACTTTTGCAGAAATACTAAACTCAGAACCATAAGTCGGGAAAATTGGATTAACCCCTTTATTGCTTCGTGAAAGTCCAATTGTATATGCTAAGTTTCTTGACGCTCCGTTACCAAATGTAAATAAACCTGTATTATAATTGTTCAGATCATAATGTTGGTAACTTACCGATTGCGATAAAACAAAATAATCATCCGGTACAGTTAACCTTTTTGCTAAGCCGACTTGTACAGTAAAAATATTAAAACTTTTGCTTTTGTCTACATCTCTTGTAATATAATTATTCAGGTACTGTGTACTATAAGATATTGATGAACTGAATTGTACTGGTTTTTTACCTCCAAACCATGGCTCAGAGAATGATAAACTGTACGTTTGGAAATAAGTACTTCCTTGCAAACGAAGCGCTACTTTTTGACCATCTCCCATTGGTAATGGTTTATATGCTTCTTTTTTGAACATGTTTCGTGCAGAAAAGTTATTGAATGAAAGTCCTAAAGTTCCGATGAAACCACCTCCACCGTAACCTCCCTGAAGTTCAACCTGGCTAGATCCTTTTTCAACAACTTGGTATTCGATATCTACTGTTCCTGCTGCTGCATCAACATTTCTGAATTCAGGTTTGATAGCCTCAGGATCAAAGAATCCTAACTGACCTATTTCACGAATAGTTCTAACTAATTGTTCTTTACTGTATTTTTCTCCTGGCTTGGTTCTTAATTCTCGGTAAATAACGTGGTCGTTAGTTTTGTCATTTCCTGTAACATATATTTTATTGAAGTAAGCAATTGGCCCTTCAGTAACTCTAATCTCAAAATCAATTGTATCGTTAACTGTTCTTACCTCTACAGAGTTAATTTTTGAGAATAAATAACCATTATTTTGGTAGAGGTTGGTAATATCTTCTGCATCTGGTTTTGTATTATCGGCAATTCTTTTTTCTAATAAAACGCCATTGTATACCTCACCCTTTTTAATCCCTAAATAACGGTTTAAAAGCTGGTCAGAGTAAACAGTATTTCCTAAGAATTTAATATTTCCAAAGTAGTATTTATTTCCTTCTTCCATATTAATTTTGATAGCCAGCATGTTTTTCTCCTTGTTATAAGTAACAGAGTCATAAATTATACGGGCATCACGATATCCTTTTTCCTTATAGGCAGCAATAACTTTTTCTAAGTCGGTCTTGTATTTTTCAGGAATAAATTTTGATGCTTTTAAAACACGCAAAATATTCTTTTGTTTGGTGTCTTTCATTGCAGCTCTCAATTGGGTATCAGTAAGTTGTTTGTTTCCGATGAAATCAATACTGCTGATTTTTACCTTATCACCCTTATCAATCCGAACGAGCATATTAACCTGATTTCCGGCGGTAGTATCCGGAGTATTTGTTATAGTAACTTTTGTGTTATAGAAACCTTCTTTTTTGTATTTGTTTTCGATGTAATTTTTGGTCGTTGTAATTAGGTTTTCGTTGACAATTTTATTTTTTGTCAGGTTATTATCCTTAATTAATCCTTCTACTTTACTCTTTTTAACACCAACAAATTTAACTTCGTTTAATTTTGGAAGTTCAACGATATCCAGATCTAAATAGATACTGTCATTTTCAATTTTATTTACATAAAAAGAAATTTCATCAAATAGGCCAAGTTTACCTAATTTTTTAATAGCGCCACTAATTTCTTCACCAGGTACGGTTATTTCCTGTCCTTTTTGAAGACCAGAAAAAGTAACAACAGTTTGTTCATTGAAGCTTATTTTACCAACAACAGAAACTTTAGCAAGAATATATTTTTTTCCCTGATCAAAAGGAACTCTTTCTTGTGCTTTTATTTGTGAAAAACTACCCAAAAGAAGTAGGGTAAGTACTATTTGTATTCTTTTTTGTAACACTAAAAAATTATTTAATTTGTTCACTGGTTTTTCCAAATCTACGTTCTCTTTTTTGATAACTAATAATAGCCTCATATAAATCTTGATCTTTAAAGTCTGGCCACAAGACATTAGTAAAATATAATTCTGCGTAGGCGATCTGCCATAGCAAAAAATTACTTATTCTATGTTCTCCACTTGTTCGTATTAATAAATCTACGTCAGGTAAATTTTGCGTGTAAAGATGCTCATTTATAATTGAATCGTCAATAGTGTCTAATGAAATTATATTATTTTTAACTTTATCACTGATGATTCTAACGGCATTTACCAATTCTTCCCGTGATCCGTAGCTTAAGGCGAGAGTTAGAGTGAGACGCGTATTATTTTTTGTCTTATCAATAACGTCCAGAAGTTCTTTTTGAGCTGATTTTGGCAGCTTTTCAAGATTCCCAATAGCGTTGAGTCTGATATTATTTTCCTGCAGCGTAACAAGTTCTTTTTTTAATGAATTGATCAATATTTTCATTAATGCCTGGACTTCCAGTTTAGGACGATTCCAGTTTTCTGTCGAGAAAGCATAAAGGGTTAAATACTCAATACCAAGTTTGGCACAAGTAGTAATTGTTTTTTTTACCGATTTGGTTCCGTTTTCATGACCGAAAGCGCGTAAAAAGCCTTGTTGTTTGGCCCAACGCCCGTTTCCGTCCATAATAATGGCCAAATGTTTGGGTAAATTAGTTTGATCTATAGAGTCTAGTAAATTCATTTTATTATTCTGCGCAATAGCACGGTTTTTGTCCAAAGGTATAGGTTAAAGTAATACCAGAGAAAACATACCAATCATTATTATTTAAATTTCCGAAACGCAACGACTTTAAATTATCATTACTCGGATTACTTCCGTCCAAATCATCAGTAAAGGTATAACGGGCACCAACCTCGGCTCCAATAATAAAGTGAGGAGTGATGTTTGATTTTATACCTAACGTCATAGGAATAGCAATTGAACTTGAATTTTTATCTTTTCGGGTTTGTCCTCCGCTGATGTACAATTCGTCATATAAAAAGTAACTTAATCCTGAATATATATAAGGAGTAACTTTTGTATGATAATCATGAAGGTTAAAATCGAAGAAATTAAATTCTAATCCGGCAGAAAACTCTTTTACAGTATTTTCAAAACTGTAACCCCTGTTGCTTCTTGCTGTTTCTTCTGAGTCTTTGTCGTTTCCTGCAATTGTTGATTGTGTGTAGGAGAAGCGATACGCATGGCGAGGGCTTTTATTCCATTTATACAAAACACCAAAAGCTAATTTTTCTGGAGCAATATAAGTTGTGTTTCCTACGTCGCCTACAAAGTTGCTTCCGCCAAGAAAAACACCAATCTCATTTATTTGAGCATTTAGTGTGATAAAGGGGAAAAAACATAACAATAAATTAAAAATTTTCTTCATTTAATTCAAAATTGCGTGCAAATATAATAATTATCGATACGAATCAACGTTCCTTTAGTTAAATGTGCTTTTTTTTCAATTTACGATATGATTTTGAGACATTTAATGATGATTCACTACATGCAGAACGGGAAAATGTGCTATTATCGTATAGCATGGAATCAGAAAAAAGCTTAATTTCTTTTATCTTCTCCCCAAAGCAATTTGTTTCTCAGGGTTTTTAAGAAAGTTTCACCTGGAATTTCGACCATTTTTATTTTGTAATCTGTTTTTTTGATGGTTAAAACCGATTCGTTTTTTACAGATGAAATTCTTGAATCTAACGAAATTAAATATTGATCTTCTCTTCCGGAAACACGAAGTTTTATTTCGGTATCATCAGGTATTACCAACGGCCTTGCAGTTAAGTTGTGTGGTGCAATTGGTGTAATTACTAGACTGGATACATTAGGTGTTAATATCGGGCCGCCACAACTCAGTGAATATCCGGTAGAGCCCGTTGGTGTTGAGATGATTAAGCCATCTGCCCAATACGAATTTAGATATTCATTATTCAGATAAGTTTCAACAGTAATCATCGAAGTAGTATCTTTTCGGCTCACTGTAACTTCATTCATGGCAAAATTCAATTCTGCAATAGCGTCATTTTGTGGCTCACAAGTCAAACTCAATAGTGTTCTTTCTGTTGTAGTGTATTTTTTGTCGATTACAAATTGTAAAAAACTGTCAATTTTTTCTTTTTGAACGGTAGCCAAAAAGCCTAATCTTCCGGCGTTGATTCCTAAGATTGGAACACCTGAATTACGAACTAAAGTTGCCGCTCTCAAAATAGTTCCGTCGCCACCAATACTAATCAGCATTTCAAAACTGCTGTCCAAAGATGTACTGGCAGAAAAAGTTTTGTATTCTCTTTTTATCAGCTCTTTTTCATAAAGCATTTTCAGGAAAGTTTCTTCAATTACCATTTCTACATTATTGGACTTGAAAAACTGAAAAATATCTTTAATAATAGGTTCTGTACTGTTTTGGTAATACTGTCCGTATATGGCTACTTTCATTCTTTTTAATTAGATAATGTGTCAATTAGATAATGTGTCAATTAAAAAAAACAGATAGCATGTCAACTGTTAAAGAATTATCTAATTGACACATTATCTAATTTTCTAATTTATATGTTCAGGTACTTGTCCAAATAGTCAGAACGTTCTTTTAAACTATTAATATAAGCATCTTCCTGATGCTCTGAAATGATTTCATAATTGTATCGCCTGAATGTCTGAATAATTTCATTCATTGGGCCAACACCAATTTTTACTGTTATCTGAACATTTTCTAAATCGGCTTCAGATACAAAACAGCCCAGGATTTTACCATTATTGCTTTCTACGATTTGAGTGACCTGACCCATAGAATAATCCAAAAGTCCTTTTTGAACAATTATAATTCCGCCTTGTTCTTTTAAAAATGGAGTTTCCTGAAAAAATTTCATGATATCTTCCATTTCATAATAACCTATATAGGTGTTATTTTCGTCAATAACCGGAACCGTATTGGTATGGTTTTTAGCAAAAACTTCTAAAACGTCGAGCCACATCATCGATTTTCTGGCAAAAAAACGTTCTAAAGTGTATTTGTAGTCAATCGCCTTTTTATCAGTATCAAAAGTTTCAACATCATCAGAAGCAATACTTCCAATGAAAATACTATTTTCCAAAACCGGAAAATGCGAAAAATTAACATCGGCAAAAAAGTCCTGAACCGAGGCTATCGTTTCCTGACTATCAATCGCTCGAAAATCGTTTGTGATATAGTTAGTAATTTCTGTCATAAATCAGTTGGAGATATTTGATGCAAAATAATCAAAAAATAGCAAAAACTGCTACGTTTTACTTTGTATTTTTGTCGTAACAAATATAGTGTTACTAGAATTAATTATCTATTTATATGACAAAGTTAAGTGTAAATATCAATAAAATTGCAACCTTAAGAAACGCACGCGGTGGAAATGTCCCTGATTTATTAAAAGTGGCTACCGATATTCAGAAATTTGGAGGGCAAGGAATTACGATTCATCCACGTCCGGACGAGCGTCACATACGTTATCAGGATGCACGTGATTTAAAACCTATTGTTTATACCGAATATAATATTGAAGGAAATCCACAGCATAATTTTATTGATTTGGTTTTAGAATGCAAACCGACTCAGGTAACATTAGTTCCGGATGCGATTGGAGCAATTACCTCTTCTGCAGGTTGGGACACCATAAAAAATCAGGATTATTTAACGGAAGTTATTCAGGAATTTCAACGCAACGGAATCAGAACTTCAATTTTTGTTGATCCGGTTTTGGAAATGATCGAAGGAGCAAAAAAAACAGGGACTGACCGAATTGAATTGTATACCGAAGCTTTTGCGCATCAATATGATTTAGGAAATAAAAATGGAATTGATCCTTATGTGGAAGCTGCGGAATTAGCGAATGAATTAGGTTTAGGAATTAATGCCGGTCACGATTTAAGTTTGGATAATATTCAGTTTTTTAAACAAAATATTCCTGGATTATTAGAAGTTTCAATTGGACACGCATTGATTGCAGAAGCGCTTTATCTTGGTTTGGATAATGTTGTGAACATGTATTTAAATAAACTGAAATAATATGCTTTATTCAAAAATAGAAGGCGAAGGAAAGCCATTTATCATCATGCACGGTTTTCTTGGGATGTCTGATAACTGGAAAACATTAGCAGGACAATATGTTGAAGCCGGATTTCAGGTTCATATTTTAGATTTAAGAAATCATGGTCGCAGTTTTCATTCGGATGAATGGAGTTATGAAGCGATGGTGCAGGATGTTTTCGAATATTGTCAGGCAAATCAATTAACTAGAATTGATATTTTAGGACATTCGATGGGAGGAAAAGTAGCGATGCTTTTTGCAACCACACATCCTGAAATTGTAGATAAATTAATTGTAGCTGATATTGGTCCGAGATTTTATAAACAACATCATCAGGATATTCTGGCAGGTTTAAATGCAGTTGATTTTTCAGTTAAACCCAGCCGAAATGATGTCGAAGCAATTGTAACGCAATACGTTCCGGATTTTGGAACGCGTCAGTTTCTGTTGAAGAATTTATATTGGAAGGAGCCAGGACAATTAGCTTTCAGATTCAATTTAGAAGTTTTTAATAATAATCTCGAAGCCATCGGAAAAGCGTTAGCAGATGATTTGGTTTTTGATAAACCAACCTTGTTTATTAGAGGAGGAGAATCGGGTTATATTTTAGATGCTGATTTTGATTCGATTCGTCAATATTTTCCAAATGTTAAATTCGAAACGATTCCAAATGCCGGGCATTGGCTTCATGCCGAAAATCCTAAAATGTTTTTTGAGTTGACAACTGAGTTTTTGAAAGAGTAATTTTTTGATAAAAATTTTAGTACTTTTATTCAAACTTTTAAATCATAAACTATGAAATTAATACTTAGACTTCTTGTTACCGCAGCATTGGTTTTACTAATTGCCAATTTTCTGCCAGGAGTTCATGTTGCCAGTTTTGCCACGGCTGTAATCGTTGCAGTGGTGCTGGGATTATTAAATCTTTTTATAAAACCAATTTTGGTAATCTTAACATTGCCGGTTACATTCATTACATTAGGATTGTTTTTATTGGTAATTAATGCTATTATTATCCTGCTGTGTACTAATATAGTAGGAGGTTTTGCGGTCGATACATTCTGGACAGCTTTGTTCTTCAGTATCATCTTGTCAATCCTTCAATCTATTACTTATAAAATATTAGGAGACGATAAATAAATTGAAATATAAGCGGGTTAAAAACCACTTCAAATACAATAGATTAAAAACTTGGTTGGGTTGCAAAAATTTTATAATTTTGCAACCCAATTTTATTATGTAAATTAAAGAAGAAGATGGATATTAAAAGAGTAGCAATAGACGCTGTGAATGAAACGATTGTAATGACAGTTGTTCACATGGATTATAAAGGTCAAGTAGCAAAAAGAATAAACGAAAAAATGCCATTGGCTACCGTTAAAGGTTTTAGAAAAGGACAAGTTCCTAAAGACCTTGTTGAAAAACAATACGGAAAAGCAATTAAGCAGGAAGAAGTTAAGAAAGTAGTTGATTTGGCTTTAGAGCGTTTCATTCAATCTGAAAGATTAAATCTTTTAGGAACTCCTCTTGCTAAAGAAAACGAAAACTTTGATTGGGATGCTGAAGAACTAACTTTCGAATACGAAATTGGTTTGGTTCCTAACTTCGAAATTGATTTAGAAGCAAAAAATAATATCGTAAAATATATCGTTACTGCTGATGATAAATTAATCGACGGACAAGTAGAGCGTATCCAAAAACAATTCGGAAAAGCAATTCCTCAAGATAAAGTTGAAGCTGATTCAGATTTAACGGGAACTTTCTCTAACGAAGAAAAAGGTATCAACAATACAACTACAATTTCTGTATCTACATTCAACAAAAAAGCAGGTGATAAATTCATCGGTAAAAAAGTTGGTGATGTTGTAACAGTAAGTACAAAAGGTTTATTCGAAGACGATCACCAATTAATGGATTACTTAAAAGTAGGTCATGATGATGTTCACGGTTTAGATATCGAAGTAAACTTTACTATCGAAGCTATCAATGGAGCTGAATTGGCTGAATTAAACCAGGATTTATTTGATAAACTTTTTGGTGAAGGAAAAGTAGCTTCTTTAGAAGATTTAAAAGCTAAAATTAAAGAGGATGCTGAAGCGCAATTCGCACAACAAGCTGACCAAAAATTATTATTAGACGTTCAGGATTTCTTAATCGAAAGTACAAAATTTGATTTACCAGCTGAGTTTCTTAAAAAATGGTTGCAAACTGTTGGAGAGAAAAAACTTTCTGCAGAAGAAGCTGAAGTTGAATACGCAAGATCTGAAAAAGGTTTACGTTTTCAATTAATCGAAGGAAAAGCAATGGCTCAAAGTAATATCCAAATTACATTTGAAGATTTGAAAGCTTTTACAACAAATGCTATCAGACAACAAATGGCTCAATTTGGTCAAACAAATCCAACTGACGAAGAAGTTCAGGGAATTGTTGCCAGAGTTTTATCTAACCAGGAAGAGGTAAAAAGATTATCTGAGCAGGTTGTTGCTGAAAAATTATTGGAAGTGTTCAAAGAAAAAGCAAATCCAACAACTAAAGAAGTAACTTACGAAGAATTTATCGCTGCGTCTTACGGAGAATAGTTTCTGAAAAAACAAGTATATTGGAGCGTCAAGAGATTTTTCTTGACGCTCTTTTGTTTTAATTTATTTTTGATTACTTTTCAGGAGCTAATCCAGCTATCCGTTACAAGTTTTTTCATGCCTGCCTTTTTTTGTAAGGTAAAAAAAGAGCTTCCGCTGGTCGCTTTTTTTATCAACAAAAAATAGTTGTCATTTCAAAAAGCTTTTCACTACTATCTGGGCTAGAAATAAGACAAATTGACATCCTTTATAAAGAGGTATAACCTTTGATGGAAGAATATACAGATATAACGTAAAACTTAGAACACTTTAAATATGAACTACGGTAAAGAATTCAAAAAATTTGCTACAAAGCACCAGGGAGTAAACGCAATGTATTACGATAAAATCGTAGCAGCGATGAACCCAACAAACATGACTCCATACATTATTGAAGAGCGTCAGTTGAATGTTTCTCAATTAGATGTTTTTTCAAGATTAATGATGGACAGAATTATCTTTTTAGGAACCGGTATCGACGACCAAATCGCGAATATCGTTCAGGCTCAGTTATTATTTTTAGAAAGTGCTGATGCATCAAAAGATATTCAAATTTATCTAAATTCTCCTGGAGGAAGCGTTTATGCAGGATTAGGAATTTACGACACCATGCAGTACATCAAACCAGATGTAGCTACAATTTGTACAGGAATGGCGGCCTCTATGGGAGCTGTATTATTATGTGCAGGAGCTGCAGGAAAACGTTCGGCTTTGCCACATTCAAGAGTAATGATTCATCAGCCATCAGGAGGAGCACAAGGTGTTGCAACTGATATGGAAATCAACTTACGTGAAATGTTGAAATTGAAAGATGAATTATACAACATCATTTCTCAACATTCAGGACAAACTTTTGAAAGAGTACACAAAGACAGTGAACGCGATTACTGGATGAAAGCTGACGAAGCAAAAGAATACGGAATGATTGATGAAGTGTTGAGAAGAAGCTAATAAAAAGTTTCAAGTTTCAGGTTTCAGGTTTCAAGTTGCTATGGTTAACTTGACCCGAGGCTGCAAGCCGAACTGGCGAAGCAAACCTGAAACAAAATAAAACTTGAAACAAAAAAATAAGTTAATAGGTTGCTAAGTTTTTGAGGTTTTAGTGATAAATCTTAAAAACTTAGTAACTTTGCCGCTTAGTAACTAAAAGAGAATGGCTAAAGTAGTATTAGAATGTTCGTTTTGTGGAAGAAAAAAGCCAGAAACTAATTTATTGATTGCAGGTATTAATGCACATATCTGTGATAAGTGTATTGAACAGGCACACGGAATTGTATTAGAAGAATTAAAATCAAGCGGAAGTGCGAAATTAGTTGGTGACTTAATTTTAAAGAAACCAAAAGAAATTAGAGCTTTCCTGGATCAATATGTTATTGGTCAGGATCAGACAAAAAAAGTAATGTCGGTTGCGGTTTACAATCACTACAAACGTTTAATGCAACAGCAATTAGACGATGAAGTAGAGATTGAAAAAAGTAACATCATTATGGTAGGTCAAACCGGAACAGGAAAAACATTGGTAGCAAAAACTATCGCAAAAATGTTAGACGTTCCTTTGGCTATTGTTGATGCAACTGTATTAACAGAAGCTGGTTATGTAGGAGAAGATGTCGAAAGTATTTTGACACGTCTATTACAAGCCGCTGATTACGATGTGACCAAAGCAGAAAGAGGAATTGTATTTATTGATGAAATTGATAAAATTGCCCGTAAGAGCGATAATCCATCTATAACTCGTGACGTTTCTGGTGAAGGTGTGCAACAAGCTTTATTAAAACTATTAGAAGGAACTGTTGTTAACGTGCCACCAAAAGGAGGACGTAAACATCCGGACCAAAAGTTTGTTGAGGTAAATACTCAAAATATCTTGTTTATTGCCGGTGGTGCTTTTGATGGAGTTGAACGTATTATTTCAAAACGTTTAAACCGTCAGGCAGTTGGATATTCTACTTCTAAAAATGTAGATAATATTGACAAAGACAATTTATTGCAATATATTATTCCAAAGGATATTAAAGATTTTGGTTTGATTCCGGAGATTATTGGTCGTTTGCCAGTATTGACACATATGGATCCTTTAGATAAAGAAACTTTGCGTGCGATTTTGACTCAACCTAAAAATGCATTGATAAAACAATATCAAAAATTATTCTTAATGGATGATGTTGAGTTTACAATCACAGATGAAGCATTAGATTTTATTGTTGACAAAGCTCTTGAATACAAATTAGGTGCTCGTGGATTGCGTTCGTTGTGTGAAGCAATTTTAACTGACGCCATGTATGAATTGCCCAGTTCAGATGATAAAGTCCTGACAATCGACGAAGATTATGCAAGACATACTTTGAGTAAAAACTTATTGAAAAGAATGGAAATCGCTTCTTAATTAGCAATTGACTTTATAATATTTAAGACCTGTTCATTTATTTGGACAGGTTTTTTTATATCATTTTGAATCTGGTTTTCGTTTCTATTTTTATGTAAATTGTAGGCATGAAAAAAATAATCTTTGGGTTAATTTGGATTCTTTTGTTCTCTTGTAATAAGGGCAGGGATGTTCAGCAAACGAGTATTTCAAAAACGAAATATAAAACGGAAAGTATTTCAAGTGAGAAACCACGCAGTGAAATTAAAGCGCTTGATTATAGTGAGTATTTTAAGGAAGCAAAGCAATATTGTAAAAGCAATAATCTGAATCAGGACAAATTTATTTTGATTGATTTAGGATTGCATTCTGGCTTAAAAAGATTTTTTGTTTTTGATTTTAAAAAGAATAAAGTCTTAAATTCCTATATGGTAAGTCATGGTTGCGGTGATAACCAATGGGGAAGAACTTCTTCAAAAGAAGATGTGCCAGTAAGTAATGAATTAGATTCGCATTGTTCTTCAATTGGTAAATATGTCATTTCAGATCGAGGCGTAAGTCAATGGGGAATTAAAGTGAATTACCTCTTACGGGGAAAAGAAAAAACAAATTCAAATGCTGTAAACCGAGCAATCGTTTTACATTCCTGGGAAGCCGTTTCAAACGATGAAGTTTATCCGGAAGGAACTCCTGAAGGTTGGGGATGTCCGGCGGTTTCTAATGAAAGTATGACAGAAATAGATAAGATTTTAAAACAGAACAAAAATGTTCTAATGTGGATTATAAAATCAGACGGCTCTTCGTTGTAATTTTTATTGATACGGTTTTTGTATCTTTATCATATAACTATTAAAACTATTGCATTATGAATGAAGCTATTGAAGATTCTGAGGGACATATACTTCTTTGGCAAATCATAAATATTATTGGTTTAATAATCATTGTATATGTATTGTATTTGCTCATTAAGTTTTTACGAAATAAATATCGAAAGTAAGATCCATTAATAATAAAAACCAAAAAGTCCCGATATTCTAAATCGGGACTTTTTTATTGCACTCTAAATTTCTCTCTATATTCAACAGGCTTCATGCCAACCATTTTATAAAATACCTTTCTGAAAGCTTTCGGATCGTTATAGCCTGTTTTTTCAATAATTTCAGAAATTGAAAGCTGTGTTTGTTCCAAATATTTCTTAGAACTTTCTACTCTTATATTTTGTAAATATTCAATTGGCGGAATTCCGGTAACTTGTTTAAATCTTCGTGTCATGTTTCTGGCACTTGTCGGAATATCTTTTGTGATTTCTTCCAGTTTTTCAATGCTGTGATATTGATTTTCAATTTTTTGCTGTAACATCGCAACCAAAGTATCATTGTGTAAATGATTCGGTCTGAAAGTACTAAAGTAACTTTGTTTGTATCGGTTTAAATCAATCGAAAATATTTTAGCAATCTGAACCGCAATTTCGTTTCCGCAATATTTCTGAACCAAAAGAATGAGTAAATGAAATGATGAGGTTGATCCTCCACTGGTGTATAAACTTCCGTCTGCCGTTAAGGTTTCTTCTGACTTTAATTTTACCAAAGGAAAAGCTTTTGTAAAAGCACTGCAGGCATCAACATGTGTGGTAGCTAGTTTTTCGTTTAATAAACCAGATGCCGCAAACAAAAAGGCACCTGTGCAGAAACTGGCGAGTTCAGCTCCGGATTGATGTTGTTTTTGCAACCACGGAATAAATTTTTTATTCTTCGCAATCATTTCACTCATGTTATCTGTAGTAAAAGCGGGAATCAAAATAAGCTCCAGATTTATATCCGAAGTTTCAATCGAATTAACCTCATAGCCAAATAAATGTTTTTGTTCGATCTGTTCTGCCGATTGAAATATCATAATTTCAAAAGGTTTTTCAGTTCCTTTTGTTAGTTTATTGGCGGTTTCAAAAACTTCCAAAATGGCTGCTATACTTAATAATTTATAGTCATGCGGTACAATTAAAGCTGTTTTTTTGCTCATAATCTTTAATTTATGATTTACACAAATGTAATTATTTTGTCTTAAATGACCCTAAAGTTGACTTTTATTGTATCGAAAAGCCTATTCTAATATTCTAAATTTGTGTCAGATAATTTGTAATTTTATAAATATGGGAACAAAAATTTTCTTAAATCTTCCTGTGAAAGATTTAAATAAGTCGATGTCATTTTTTAAGCAATTAGGATTTTCGTTTGATTCAAAATTCACAAATGAAAAAGGAACTTGCCTGATAATTGGTGAAAATATATTTGCAATGCTTTTGTTAGAAGATTTTTTTAAAACATTTACTCCAAAACAAATTTGCGATGCAGCTACAAGTACAGAAATGATTGCCGCTATTTCTGTTGAAAGCAGAGACAAGGTTGATGAAATTATTACAGCGGTTATTCAGGCTGGCGGTAAACTACACAATGAAGCTAAAGATTATGGCTGGATGTACCAAAGAGATTTTTTTGATTTGGACGGACATCATTGGGAGATTTTTTATATGGATGAAAGCCAGATTCCGACTGAAATGTAATTAATTTAAATCGGTAAAATGATAAAGGTTCAACATACAATTAATGCACCAATTGAAAAAGTTTGGGACTTATGGACATCACCAGAACACATTATGAACTGGAATGTTCCTTTTGAAAATTGGCACACACCATATGCAGAAAACGATTTGAAAGTAGGCGGGAAATTCAAATTCACCATGGCTGTAAAAGATGGAAGCGATGGATTTGATTTTGAAGGTGTATACACTAAAATTGAAAAATTTTCACTGATAGAATATCAGCTTACCGATAATAGAACAGCAAACGTTCATTTTGAAGATAATGGTGCCGAAGTTGAACTTACAGAAACGTTTGAACCCGAAACAACGAATTCTGAAGAAATGCAAGAACAATTTTGTAGTGCTGTTCTTCAGAATTTTAAAGAATATGTTGAAAATTTTAAAGACTAATTGAATTAAACAATAAACTGAAATAGAAAATGATTACAGTACAAAACACAGTTAATGCATCAATAGATAAAGTATGGGATTTCTGGACATTGCCGGAACACATTACAAAATGGAGTTTTGCTTCGCCGGACTGGCACACTCCTTTTGCAGAAAATGATTTGAGAGAAGGCGAAAAATTCAAATCGACTATGGCAGCAAAAGATGGCAGCATGAGTTTTGATTTTGAAGGAGAATATACTTTGGTAAAACAAAATGAAGCTATTGAATATGTGATGGCAGATGGCAGAAAGGTTGAAATAATTTTCAAAGAAACACCAAATGGAGTTGAAGTAATCGAAAGTTTTGACCCTGAAACAGTAAACCCAGAAGAAATGCAACGCGGAGGCTGGCAAGCGATCCTCGATAATTTTAAAAGTTATGTTGAAAAAAATTAATTCTTTTTAGGCTCAAAGGTGCAAAAACAACAGAGGTTTAAAGGTTTAAAAAAAAAAACTTTGTGTCTTAGTGCCTTCGTGGGAAAAAAAATGTTTAACGAAAAACAGTAAAAAGATGACAAAACAAATATGGCTGAATTTGCCAGTAAAAGAGGTGGCAAAATCAAAAGCTTTTTTTTCAAAAATAGGTTTCTCTTTTAATGAAGAACACGATACGCCAAGTTCAACTTGTATGGTTGTTGGTGAAGGAAAATTTGTCGTAATGCTTTTTGAAGAGTCATTATTTGCCAGTTTTTCTCAAAACAAATTGACAGATACACAATCGAGTTCCGAAATTTTGATTTCGATTGATGCAGAAAGTAAGGAAGAAGTTGATGAATTAGCGAAAAAGGCAGCAGAAGCAGGAGGAAATGTTTTTGCTTTGCCCGCTGAAAGCCAGGGCTGGATGTACGGCTGTGCTTTTGCCGATTTAGACGGTCATCGTTGGAATGTTTTATATATGGATTTTAGTAAATTATCATAGTTATGGAAACAATTGAAACATTAGAGTTTAAAATTAGAATTAAAGCTCCCGTTGAAAAAGTTTGGTCCGTTTTATGGGATGACGAAACGTATAAAAAATGGACGGGTGCTTTTTGCGAAGGATCTTACGCAGTAAGTGATTGGAATGAAGGTGATAAAATTCATTTTATGTCTCCGGGAGGAGAGGGAATGAATAGCATTATTGAAAAGAAAATTCCAAATGAATATATGGCTTTTAAGCATATAGGAGAAATAAAAGATTTCAAAGAATTGCCTATCACCGAAGAAACACAAAAGTGGAGCGGCGCAATGGAAACCTATCGATTAACACCAGATGATGAGTTTACAGATTTGGTTGCTCAGGTTGATGTAGTCGAAAAATATATCGATTATTTCAAAGAGGCTTTTCCAAAAGGATTGGAGACAGTAAAAGAACTTTCTGAAAAATAGAGGCAAGAGCATAGAAGAAAGAAAATAGAATACAGACTATAACAAAAAAACAAAAAATATCATGGCAACATCAGTAAACCCTTATTTAGTTTTTAACGGAAATTGCGAGGAAGCATTTCTGTTTTACAAATCAGTTTTTGGAGGAGAATTTCCATATATCGGAAAATTTAAGGACATGCCGGCCGCTGAAGACGGAGGCTGTGCTGAATTTTCAGAAAAAGACGCAAACAGAATTATGCATGTTTCATTGCCAATTGGAAATACAATTTTAATGGGAAGTGACAGCAATGAACAATCTGGAGACGTAGTTTTTGGAGGGAATTTTTCAGTTTCAATCAATGTAGAAAGCGCTGCAGAAGCAGATAGAATCTTCAATGGACTTTCAGCAGGCGGAAACGTCTTTATGCCTATGGATAAAACGTTTTGGGGAGCTTATTTCGGAATGTTTACCGATAAGTTTGGTGTCAATTGGATGGTGAACTTTGACGAAAATGAACCAAATAAATAATTAAAAAGTTAGGTTATTTTAATAGCAGAGCATATTTGTTAAATTAATTCAAAAAGCACATGATTATGTGCTTTTTGTTTATAAAAAAACAAACAATATACTTTTTTATCAACAATAGATTGCCGATTTTTGTCGCTTCAAAAACAATAAGGATAAAATGGCGATAGAAGATAAAGAGATTATTTTATTAAAAGTTTCAGGACATGATAAAATAGGAGTGACTGCTGGTTTAACAGCTGTATTGGCTACATATGATGCTAATATTTTAGATATTGGTCAGGCCGATATTCATGACACGCTTTCTTTAGGAATTTTATTCGAAATCGAAGCAGGCTCAAGTTCTGCACCTGTTTTAAAAGACTTGTTGTTTAAAGCTTACGAATTAGAAATAAAGGTTAAGTTTATTCCAATTTCGATTGAAGATTATGAAGTATGGGTAAAATCACAATCGAAACAACGTTATATTATCAATATTTTAGGAGAGAAACTAGCTGCTTCTCAATTGGCTGCTGTAACTAAAATAATGTCAGACCAAAACCTGAATATCGATTCAATTATCCGATTGACAGGCAGAACTTCTGTCGTTGATCTGGAACAATATCCGCGTTCTTGTATACAATTGTCGGTAACCGGCGAAATTGTAAATAAAATTCTGATGACAGCCAGTTTTATGGAGATTTCAAGAACATTGAATGTCGATATTTCTTTCCAGGAAGACAATATTTACAGAAGAAACAGACGTTTGGTTTGCTTCGATATGGATTCTACTTTAATCCAGACAGAAGTGATCGATGAATTGGCAGAACTGAATGGAGTAGGAGATCAGGTAAGAGCGATCACCGAATCAGCGATGAACGGTGAAATTGATTTTAACGAAAGTTTCAAACAACGAATGGCGTTGTTAGAAGGTTTGAGCGAAGAAGTTTTGCAAAAAGTAGCCGAAAATCTACCAATAACGCAGGGAGCACACCGTTTAATGAAAGCCTTAAAATATTACGGTTACAAAACCGCAATTCTATCAGGAGGATTTACCTATTTTGGAGAATACCTGCAAAAAGAATTGGGCATCGATTATGTTCATGCCAATCAATTAGAAATTAAAGACGGTAAACTAACCGGAAAATATATAGGTGATATTGTAGACGGTTTAAAGAAAGCCGAACACTTAAAAGCCATTGCCGAAAAAGAAGGTATTCACATCAACCAAACCATCGCAGTTGGAGACGGTGCAAACGATTTGCCAATGCTAAACTTAGCCGGCCTTGGAATCGCTTTCCACGCTAAACCAAAAGTAAAAGAAAGTGCTTCAACTTCAATTTCAAGTTTAGGACTTGATGGAGTTTTATACCTTTTAGGTTATCACGACAGGTATATTGATATGATGTAGAAATAAGAATTTAGAGTTTTTTGTCATTTCGACCGAAAGGAGAAATCACACTAGGAACTCGACAAAGATTGGTGATTTTCTGTGTGGAATAAAACCGGACATAGTAATAAAAAACAAAACCTTAATTCATGTTCTGAACTAAGGTTTTTTTATGGGCATGTCCCGCCGAAAAAGGCGGGTCGGGCTATCCGTTCCAATCTTTTGTGTCCGCCGCGGCGGACACAAAAGGATTTCCACTTCTATCCCTCATGCGGTTTAGTGGAATTATCGTTTTAAAAGAAAGGTTCTAAAGAATTCGTGCTAATTTGTGAAATTACTTCGTCTGTCCCTTCGGTCGAGTCATGGCTAAACTTAAATCTACATCTCCTTCAACTGCTCTAAATAATCCCTCTGATTCGAAAGTCTCGGAATTTTATGCTGTCCACCCAATTTATCTCTCTCCTTCAACCAATCGTAAAATAAATTCTCACGTGCCACATTAATCACTAAAGGATTTAATGTCATATTGTTTTGGCGCTTGGCTTCGTAGTCAGAATTTAAAGTCTGTAAAGTTTCATCGAGAACTTTTTGGAAAAGGCCAACATCAGCCGGTTTTTTCTTGAATTCGATCATCCATTCGTGTGCACCTTTTTCCTTGTCCTGCATAAAAATAGGAGCAACGGTATAATCGATAACTTCAGTTTGAGTAATCTGACACGCTTTGGCAATTGCCTGGTCCGTGTTTTCGACCATTAATTCTTCCCCAAAAACATTAATATGATGTTTGGTTCTTCCTGTAACTCTGATTCTGTAAGGATTTAAACAAGTAAAACGAACGGTATCGCCAATTAAATAACGCCATAAACCAGAATTTGTCGTAATGACAATAGCGTAGTTTTTATTCAGTTCGACATCGGCTAAGCGAATTACCTTTTGGTTTGGAGTATCAAAAGTATCCATCGGAATAAATTCGTAGAAAATTCCGTAATCCAGCATAAGTAATAAATCACTGGAGTTATTTAAATCCTGAATAGCAAAAAAGCCCTCAGAAGCATTGTATATTTCGTAGTATTTAAAATCTTTGCTAGGCAGGATTTTCTTGTATTGTTCTTTATAAGGAGAAAAACTTACGCCACCATGAAAGTAAACTTCGAGATTTGGCCAAAGTTCAAGCAAATTCCCTTTTCCTGTATCTTCTAAGACCTTATTCATTAAAACCAGCATCCATGATGGAACGCCGGCAAAACTGGTCACATTTTCAGTTTTGGTTTCATTTATAATAGCAGCAATTTTAGCTTCCCACTCACTCATCAACGAAGTTTTACTGCTTGGCGTGCTGCTAAATTCGGCCCAAATAGGCATATTTTCAATTAATATCGCTGATAAATCTCCAAAGAAAGTATTGTTGTTTTCATAAATCTGAGAGCTTCCTCCCAGACGAAGACTTTTCCCTAAAAACAATTCAGAATCTTCATTATTATTCAGATACAAACAAAGTAAATCCTTACTTCCTTTATAATGACAATCTTCCAAAGCTTCGTTGCTTACGGGGATAAACTTACTTTTGGCATTGGTTGTTCCGCTCGATTTGGCAAACCACTTTATTGGCGATTCCCAAAAAACGCCCTGTTCACCCTGACGTGTGCGTTCAATTAAAGGCTGCAATTCTTCATAAGTAGCAATTGGCACTCTTTCAGCAAATGTATGGTAAGAACTTATAGAGGCAAAATCATATTTTCTCCCAATAACAGTATTTTCTGAGGAGGTCAATAAATTATGCAATAGCTCTTCCTGAACTTCATTCGGGTATTTTAGAAAAAGTTCTATTTGATGTATCCTTTGTTTCAGGACCCAGGATGCGAAAGAGTTAATGATTGATACGGGCATGAATAATTTTAGATTTTAGATTATTGTCCTGATCCCGAAACGTCGGGGCGGGATTAGATTGCTGATTTTATGTTATTGTAAAAATCAGGAATTTAAAATTTGAATATCATTAGGACAAAGATTAACTTTGCCTTTGTATCAAAAATAGTGTTTTTTTGTAAAAAACAATTCTATTTGAAGTAAAGATTCCCGTTCGGAAGTGGAATTTTAACAATAAAAGTTCACTATCCTGAACAAATCTAAAATTTAAAATCAGCAATCTAAAATACAATGACATATCAAGGCGTACTTACAAAAATGCAGACAGAAATCGGAAATCCTATTCAGTATTATCTGGTTTTTGAAGATAGTTTTCTTAGTATGAACCAGTTATTGAATAAGGAAATCGAAATTAATTGCACAGGTTTTCAATGTTTAAATTGCAGTAAAAAGAAAAAAATCTACAGACAAGGTTTTTGTTATGATTGTTTTTACTCAAGCCCGGCTGTAGGCGATTGGATTATGAGACCAGAATTGAGTACGGCTCATTTGGGTATTGCAGATCGTGATTTAGCTTATGAAGAAAAAGTCCAATTGCAACCTCATATCGTTTATTTGGCTTTGTCAACCGAGATAAAAGTGGGTGTAACGCGCAAAACCCAAGTCCCAACCCGATGGATCGATCAGGGTGCAACACGTGCTATTGCTATTGTTGAGGTTCCAAATCGATACCTTGCGGGAATTACCGAAGTCTCTTTAAAAAATCATTATACTGATAAAACCAATTGGAGAAAAATGCTTCAGGACACTGAAATTGCCTTTGATCTGATTGCTGAAAAAGCAAAAGTCGAAAGTTTACTTCCGTTACAGGTTCAGGAATATTTTTGTACAAAAAGCGACGATTTATTCGAATTGAATTATCCGGTTGTAAATTATCCTGCAAAAATTGCTAGTTTGAACTTAGATAAGACGCCTACTTTCAGTGGAAAATTAGTTGGAATTAAAGGCCAGTATTTAATTTTTGAAGACGGAACTGTTTTTAATGTTCGTGGTTCAGAAGGTTATGTAGTTACAATAAACGTCTAGGTTTATTTGGTGTTCGTCTATTTGTATTGGCTAACTGTCTAATATTTTGTTGTTTGAATAATATTTTTTGTATTTTTATTTCTCTTTCAAGATGTAAATGTTGAAACATTTGCTTACAATTTTGTAATAATTGTTTAATGAAAGAATTTACTTTTAAAAAAAAATAGAGTCTAGTTTTGAATTAGTTCAAACTTTGTTTTTTTTGGATTTAAATGAAGATTTAATAATACTTTAAGTTATTCGATAAATGGGTATTTTAAAAAAAGTAAATGTTTTTAGGCGCAGCTTAATGCGCAGTGTTACTAAGAATATTGGAAAGGCAAGCTTGCAAAGCGATATTATTTTAGCTGATAAAACGGCTATAAAAAGAATCCTTATCTGTAGACCAAATGGAAGATTAGGAAATCTATTATTGATTACTCCTCTTATTCAGGAAGTCACTGAGATATTTCCAAATTGTAAAGTCGATTTGTTTGTTAAGGGAACATTAGCTCCAATAATCTTTGAGAATTATGAAAGCATCGATAAAGTAATTGATTTACCTAAAAAGCCGTTTAAAAATTTGCTAAAATACCTTAATGTTTGGATTTCGATAAAAAGACAAAATTATGATATGGCGATCAACGTCGATCAAAATTCTTCTTCAGGACGTTTAGCAGTTCAGTTTTCAAATGCTAAATATAAATTTTATGGTGATTCAAATGAAGATACTCAACTTATAAAAAAGGATTATGCCCATATCGCAAAATATCCCGTTTATAACTTTCGTAATTATTTAACCAAGCTTAGATTTCCAAAAAGCAACAAAATTATACCTCCATTGAATCTTAAATTATCCTCTGCTGAAATAGCTGAAGGCAAGAAAGTTTTATATTACCTGATAAAGAATGAGAAAAGAACAATTTGCATATTTACCTTTGCAACCGGAGAAAAATGTTTATCAGAGGAATGGTGGGATAATTTTTATACACAACTTACAACTGAATATAAAAACTATAATATCATTGAAATTTTGCCTGTAGAGAATGTTTCACAAATAGGATTTAAAGCTCCAACATTTTATAGTAAAGATATTCGCGAAATAGGATCTGTTATCGCCAATACTGATTTATTTATTGGCGCAGATAGTGGTATTATGCATTTGTCAAGTGCCGTACAAACTCCAACAATAGGATTGTTTTCTGTTTCAAACCTAAAAAAATATGAGCCTTATGACAATTGCAGTATCGGAGTAGATGTTACTTTGTGTACGAATAAGGATTATTTAAAGACTATAAATTCAATTTTGAATAATGGAAAATTAAACATTTATTCAAATGCAATATAACAAGATATTAGTTGAAAGAAAAAAAGGCATCCGACGCGTCGGATGCCTTTTTTATTGGTTTAATTTTTCTTCTTAAATAAACCGTTTATCAAATCGGTTGCTTTTTTAGTCGTTTCCTGAGTCTTTTGCTCTTTTTCTGTTTTTGCGGCTTGTGTTGTATCTTTTGCTTTAGTATTTTTATTAATCAAATCGTTAAGCGCCGATGCTCCTTTTTGAGTTAATTTCTCTTTTTGTTGATTGGCTACCTGAGAAGCTAAACTACTAACAGCACTTTTCATATCTGTTGACACTTTCGGATTAGAAAAGTTTCCTGTAATCATCGCGTTAATAGGAATGTTTTGCAGTTTTGCCTGATCTGCAGGAGACATTTTAGCTAGAAATGCATTCGCTTCACTTCCTAAATATTTCGCTGGAACATCTAATTTTAAGTTGTAATTCATCGTTTGGTCGAAACCGTGAGTTCCTCCAACTGTGATTTTAATATCCTGATATTTGATGTCAAATGGTTTTACATTTACTTTTCCGTTGTCAAAAGTTAATGCCGCTTTAATATCGTTCAAATTCACTTTATTCATATCAATAAATTTGATGTTTGAACCTAAAGCGTTCAATAAAGTCGAATTTTTAGAATTTATGGTAGTCGAAAGTAATTGTCCTAATAAATCTCCTGAAATTGATTTCAGGTCCGGAGTTAATTCATTAGCATCTAAATTTCCGTTCAGTTTAATTGTCGAATTCAATTTTCCGTTTATAATTCCAGCAATAGGAGCAATTTTTTTCATCATTTCTAATTGCGTAAATGTCTGCGCAATGTCAACCTGATTGAAGCCTAAATTCATATCAAAAGTGGGTACTTTTTCTTTTGTAGAAACCGCTCCGGTTAAACCAATTGTTCCTCCGAAGATTGATGTTTTGAAGTTTTCTAAAAGGGCTTTTTCATCTTTTACAATTAACCTTCCTGAAACATCTTTTAGTTTTAAATTGTCATATAAAACTGTTGTTGCTTTTGCATTTATAGTACAATTTAAGAAAGCTGGAATCTTCATAGCTTCTGTTGGTTTTGCTGCGGTTTTCTCTGTTGCAGGTTCGCCTTCAGTCATAAAATCGTCAACAGCCAATTGATTAGAACTCATATTAAAGTTTCCTTTCAATTCTTGTTTTTTAAACATAAAACCGTAGAAATTTTCCAAAACCCCGTTGATAGCAATATCAGATTTTCCGGTAGTCGCATTAAATTGTTTTAAGTTGATTTTACTCGGATTAAACTCAACCAAAGCTGTACTAATGTTCATTGACTTATTGTTTTCATCAGTATATTTAAATCCTGACAAACTCATAGTTCCTGCATTTTTAATATTTTCATATTGGCTTTTTTCAACCGAAGCCATATCAAATTCTGTAGTAACATCCGCTTTTAAAATACCTGCTAAAGGTTTGTCCATTTTTATTGGATATGCTTTTGAAAGGTTTGCTAAATTGATAGTTCCTTTTAAAGCTGCATTTACGTACGGATTTATCGTTATGTTTTTAATATTCGCTTTAGCGCTAAAAACGTCCTGATCAATTCGGAATGAAAGTTTATCTAAGTTGACGTAGGTATCATTTAGAATTCCGGTTTCATTTATAATTTTAGTGTCAATTACAATATTCTGAACTGATTTTGGCAAGTTTGGATATTGAAATGATGCATTATTTGATGCAATAGCAATATTGAATTTAGGAACCGTAGTATCTGTTAATTGTCCTTTTGCAAAACCAGCAACAGTAAAGTCTCCGGTTGTTTTTACACCGTCTAAACCAGCAGCATAAGCTGAAGGAATTAATCCTAAGAAGTTGGTAAAAGATGAGGTTGGCGTTTTAAATTTCAAATCATAAATCTGACCAGCATCAACCATCTGGATAAATCCGTCAAATTCTAAAGGCAATTGGTTGATTAAAGCTTTATTTTCTTTAAAAGTATATTTGCTTTTTTCTAAGTCGATTCCTAAAACAGCATCTAAAGTCAGTTTTACATTTTTCATGTAATTGATTTTATCCATATCCAATGATACTTTTGCTGTAGATTTTGTCGTTAAATCTAATTTTGAATTGGTAAAATCTCCTGTTCCTTCGTGATTTAAACTGTCGATTACCATTTTAATTTTCGATCCCTGATCAATATATCTGAAAGTGAAATTTTCGATTTTGTAGTTTTGAATTTTTAAAGAAAGCGGTTTGCTTTTGTCATCTTTAGTATCTTCTTTTTTGTCTTTCAAAGCAATGTCAAAGTTACCAACACCATCTTTATTGAAGATGATATTGATTAATCCATTTGTAGAACTAATACCCTGAATGTTCAAAGGTTCATCTTTTCCTTTAAAAATTTCCTTGATGCTCATTTTAAGGTTCAGTTCACCCAATGAAACCAAAGTATCACCTTCAAAAGGAGCTTTGTTGATAATGACTAATTTTTCAATTCCTACTGTCGCATTTGGGAAATTTTTAAACAAACTTAAATCGGCATCGGCAAAACTCACCTTGGCATCGACACTTTCGTTGATGGCTTCTGCAATTTTTGCTTTTATCTGATCTTTAAAAAAATAGGGGATGGCAAATAATGCCGCAACAAATACCACAAGAACAATTGCGGTAATCTTTAAAATTTTCTTAAGCATAATTATTTATAGATTTGAGGGTTTATGTCGTTATTAACTGGTTGCAAAAATAATTTTTTTATATGAGTTTAGTAATAATTTTTTCACAAAAGCATAAGAATATATAGACTATTTGTTAAAATTAAAAAATCCGTTTTGACTATATATATCAAACGGATTTTTAATGGTTTTATGATTCTGAATTATTTTTTAATAAATGAAATAATCTTCGAGGTCATAACTTCAGAAAGAGGTAAGCTTTCGTTTTTATAACTTTCCAGATTGGCTTGTTTGTCTCCTTCAACAATTTTCATAATATGATTCATTTTATCGACAATCAAAAGTTCGGCATTTTTATTGGCCTGCGATAAAGTTTCAGCATCTTTTACAGTTACTTGCAAATCGTTGTTTCCTTGTACAATTAAAATTGGAACATTCAATTTTTTAATTTCTGCTTGCGGATTGTATTTAAACCATGAAATCAAATAAGGCTGAATACTTGGTCTAAAAAGAGCATTAAGCATTGGATCTACCTTTTTTACCTTATTCCCATTTTTTAAACTATCAATAATTGGGAAAGTAAGATCGTTTAATTGTTTGTTTGCTTTTGATTCGATTTGTGTTTTGATAAGCTTATCAGCCGATTCACCCGGACCAGCAATAGAAATGAATTTATTGGCTTTTGCTCCGGCAATCATGCCAATCAAAGAACCTTCACTATGCCCGATTATAACAATTTCTGAAAAACGTTTATCCTGTTTCAATAAATTAATCCAGCTTTTGGCATCTTCTGTATAATTTTCAAAAACTAAACTTTGTTCAGAAATGGCAGAAGGTTTGCTTTCACCAATTCCTCTTTTGTCGTATCGTAATGAGGCGATTCCGTTTTTCGCTAAAACTTCAGCCAGCATTTTCAATGAATTGTTTTTCATCATTGGATTATTGCCATTTCGGTCTGTTGGCCCTGAGCCGGCAATAACTAAGGCAACCGGATATTTCTTTGTTAAATCCGGAGTTGTCAAGGTTCCAAAAAGTTGGTCTGTATTAATTTTTAAGATTATCGGAGATTCTTTAAAAGTAACTGCACTTTTATCCTGAGCGCTTACAAAACTCAAAAATAAAATGCTGACAAACAAAAATATCTTTTTCATTTTTTGAATGGAATTACTTAATATTTATTCCGAAAGGAAGCATTGCCTGAACGCCTTGTTGTCTCTGGAATCTTTTTACCTGCTCAATCAAAAGATAATTTTCTTCGCCAATTTCTTCTCTTATAAAAGCTTCTTTAGATTTTGCAAAAGGCATATTGGCTAAAAGATCGCCAAATGTTTTTTCGTATTCAGGATAATTCTGTGTACTGTATTTTTTTACTTTTGCAATTCTTGCAGCTTCTGCAATAGCGTCATTTAATCCTCCAATTTTATCAACCAAGCCAATTTTTAGGGCTTCACTTCCAGACCAAACTCTTCCTTGGGCAATGGCATCTACTTGTGCAAATGTCATTTTTCGGCCCTGAGCCACATGTGTTACGAAAGTGTTGTAAATGTGTTCAACTCCTTCCAAAGTAAAAGCTTTGAATTTTTCGTCAACAGGAACAAAGGGACTATAATTAGCCGAATTCTCGTGTGTTTTTACTTGCTCGGTATAGATTCCTAATTTAGTAGCCAAAGGAGTAAAGTTTGGTAAAATTCCAAATACTCCAATTGAACCTGTAATGGTGTTGCTTTCAGCGAAAATTTTATTGGCATTACAAGCAATATAATAACCCCCTGAAGCAGCATAATTACCCATAGAAACGACAATTGGTTTTACTTTTTTAGTTATCTCAATTTCTCTCCAGATCAAATCAGAAGTTAGAGCACTTCCTCCCGGACTGTCAATTCGAAGAACAATTGCTTTTACATCTTCATTTTTTCTGGCTTCCTGCAAAGAGCGACGCATTGCACCTTCGCCAATTACGTTAACATCACCTTCTCCGCCTGTAATTTCACCTTGTGCATAAATAATTGCAATTTGGTCGCTGGCGGTGTTGGTCAAAGCAGTTGTAACATTATTTTGTGTGTAATCTAAGATCGAAATTTTATTGTAATCATCATCACCAGTTACTTTTAAAGCTTTTTTGATGGCATTATGATAAACATCTTCGTACGCCACAATATCTACCAAGCCTTCTTTTTTGGCCATTTCAGGCGTTCTTGCCAATAAACCATTTGCAATTTCATTCAGTTTCGGAAGGGGAATGTTTCGGCTTTTTGAAATATCAGTAGAAACAGTTGTCCAGATAGAGTTCAAAAGTGCTGTAACTTGTTCTCTGTTGGCATCACTCATTTTATTTTCTAAAAAGGGTTCAACGGCACTTTTGTATTTTCCATGACGAATCACTTCCATATGAATACCTGATTTGTCCTGAAAATCTTTAAAGAACATTACTTCAGACGAGAGTCCTTTAAAATCTAAATCTCCCGCCGGATTTATATAAACTGTATTTGCTACTGAATTTAGATAATACTCTTTTTGAGAATAAGTATTGGCATAAGCCCAGACAAATTTCCCTGATTTCTTGAAACTTTCAAGGGCGTTTCTTAAATCTTTATATTGCGCCAATCCTAAAGAAGATTCGTCGTTTAAGATCGAAATTCCTTTAATATTGTCATCTGTTTTTGCAGCTTCGATAGCGTTGATAACATCGCTTAAACCAATTCCCTTTTGTTCAGAAAAAACAGTTACCCAGGGGTCTTTATATTTTCCGGCATAATCATTTTGGATTTCTTTTAAGTTTAATTCAATGACAGAATCATTTTTTACAGAAACCGTATCATCTCCGCCAAAAATAGCTGTGATTAGAATTACTCCAAAGAAGAATAACATAATGAATACAAAAATACCAATGACTGTGGCAATTACATTTCCTAAAAACTTCATAATTATATTTTTTTAATAAGTCGTAAAAAAGGTTGGTTTGTTACAAATATAAACTAAATGGAATTAGTTCTGATACAAGATATAATGAATTATTTGTTGTTTTTACATTTGTCAATTTAGTGTGAAAGAATATTTTTTTGAAAATAAATTTAAGAAAAACAACAGAAAAAGAAGTTAGAAATAATTCGAAACTTCTGGTTCTTGAAGTAAATAATATGAGTAATTCTGAAATAGTTTTAGTTAATTTGCATTATGAAGTCACAGCATCAAATCGTTTTATCTATAGGCAGTAACCAGGGAAATCGGTTAGAAAACATTGAGAGTTGTATTGCTCTGATACATCAGGAAGTAGGAACGGTTATTCAGGTTTCAAAGCTATACGAAACTCCTGCCTGGGGATTCGAAAGTGATGCTTTTTATAATTGTGCGTTATTGTTGCATAGTGCTTCATCTGCACAAAAAATACTGAATCAGGTTTTAAAAGTCGAAAAACAATTGGGTCGTATCCGTTCCAATCAACAAGGCTACCAATCCCGAATCATCGATGTTGATTTGATTATTTTTGATGATGAAATTATTGATTCTGAGAAACTTCAGGTTCCGCATCCCTTAATGCAGAACAGAAAATTTGTATTGATGCCCATGCAGGATTTAAAATTAAACTGGAAACATCCTGTTTTTCAAAAATCTATTTTAGAATTAATTGCCGTTACACCAGATGATAGTGTTTGTAAAGTTGTTCAGGATTTGAAAAATCCTTTGCAGGAAATTCCGCTGGAAAAGTTTAATTATATTGCTTTTGAAGGGAATATTGGGGCTGGAAAAACAACGTTGGTAAATAAAATCGCAGATGATTTTAATGCCAAAACGGTTTTAGAGCGTTTTGCAGATAATCCGTTTTTACCCAAATTTTATAAAGATCAAAATAGATATGCTTTCCCGCTTGAAATGTCTTTTTTGGCCGACCGTTACCAGCAATTATCGGATGATCTGGCCCAATTTGATTTATTTAAAGATTTTGTAGTAGCTGATTATCATATTTTTAAGTCACTGATTTTTGCTAAAATTACTTTGGCAGAAGATGAATATCGTTTGTACAGAAACTTATTCGATATTATTTATAAAGAAATGCCAAAGCCTGATTTGTATATTTATTTATATCAAAATACAGAACGTTTACTTCAAAATATCAAAAAGCGCGGCAGAAATTACGAGCAGAATATCGAAGCAGCATATTTGGATAAAATCAACACTGGGTATTTGGATTATATTAAATCCCAGACGGATTTAAATGTTTTAATAATTGATGTTTCAGATCGTGACTTTGTGAGAAAGCACGAAGATTATCTTTTTATATTGGATGAAATTCGGAAGAAAATAAGATAATGTGTCAATGTGCCAATTAGAAAATTAGATAATTGTTTTATAGTATTCTATGTCATTATCTAATTTTCTAATTGACGAATTTTCTAATTAATTTATCTTTTCAAAGAAAAATGACCTCTCAAAACGGGTTGAGTATTATCAATTTTTAAAGAATACCAGTAATCAGAAGCAGGTAATGGAGTTTTGTTGAAAGTCCCATCCCAACTCATCCTTGAAGTACTTAATTGTGCTAGTAATTTTCCATAACGATCAAAAATAGTAACTTGTGCCTGCGGATAATTTTCCATTCCGGTAACTTCCCAAAAGTCATTAAAAGTATCATTGTTAGGAGTAAAGAATGCAGGAAAAACAAGCACTACGAAGTTTTTAGCGGTACCACCACATCCACTTTTTTCCCTTACATAGACAGTTTGCAATCCGCCAGGAACATCATAAAATACATTAGAATCCTGAAAATTAGTTCCATCAACAGAATACTCAAAATAATCTTGTTCTTTCTTAAGGTAAACAACAACTCTGGTTCCATTAACATCAATACGATCTATTTGTGGAATTTCATGATCATCAACTTTAATTGTTTTTCTGCTGGTACAACCTTCAGGTGCTGGACTTGTAACATCTACGGTATAAGTACCTCCGGCACTTATTTCAATAGTTTGAGTTGTAGCTCCTGTAGACCATAGATAAGTCATTCCGGATATTCCGGCATCTATTGTTTTCTTCTGATTTTGACACAATGGAACTTCTTCATCAGTAACAACCGGTGGAGTGTAAATGGTAATATTTACAGGGGTACGATTAGTGTTGAGACAGCCATTATTTGAAGCTTCAGCGTAATATACAGTATTGGATGAAATGGTAGGTGTAGTAAAATTATTTCCAGTGGAAACGGGTATTCCTCCGGTTGCAGTGGTGTACCAGTTAATAAGGCCAACATCTGTCGTTGCTTGTAGATTTACACTTCCGGGACCACATCTTGAAACATTTGACGAAGCGACAACGGGTGTTATGGGAGTTTTATTCACGACAGCGATAACCGATTTACGATTCGATTCGCAACCAGCATCAACATAATAAGTAGTTGAGGTATTTATTATCGGAGTTGTAAAAGAACTTCCGGTTGCCAAAGGAGTGCCTCCGGTTGCCTGATCGTACCAACTAATTGTTGCGCCAGTTGTTGCAGTTGCACTTATAGTTAAATTTCCTGAATCACAAATTGGGTTTGGAGTAAGTGCGCTAGCGACCGGAATTGTAATTTTGGTACTTGCTGCTATTTCTAACGGAAGTTCGCCAGGTGATCCTCCGTATTCAACCACATAACCTTTAGGTTGATAATTATCTCCGGGAGTTGTTGATCCTGTATTTGATAAATCGTTCCATGATCCTCTAATTCCTACTCCAGGCTGTGTAATATGGGCATAATCCTCATCCCCTAAATTGTTTGGTTCGCCATTATTCCAGAAAGTGTAAGACATTACTGTTCCGGCTTCAGGACCGGTAACCCATTTCCAAGTACCTTCAGTTTCCTGATCGCTTCCGCCAATCCAGCCTGTTCCTGAGGCTTGTTCACCGCTTAACTTGGCTTCATCAGCTGATAAAAGAGTTGCCAGATATCCTTTTAGACCATAGTAGGTTTTTGCTTCTGCGGCATCTCTTGCAGCAGTCCAGGTAATGCCAATACTCGGTACATATAAATAATAATGTCCTGTAGAAGGTAAGTAGTTGGCCTGACCAACAGTTATAGAAAAAGTTCTGGTTCCCGAGGCTGTAGCTGATGAATTAGAAAATACTATATCTTTAATAGCAGCTTCTAAATCAGAATATAAAGCATCGCCTCCAGTGACATTTGATAATGTTAATTTTCCGGCAGTAGGATCCCAACTTGTTGTGATTGTTGGATGTAAACCTGGATTTGAAAGCGTAAGTTGATCTAATCCGTTGGAATAGCCTGATGAAATTTGAATATAAGCAGCCTGCGTACCTGTTTCTGCCACATCATGAGTGATAGAAAATTTGGTAACAATGTTAATTTGTGTTGCAGGACAGTATAATTGATCTCCTTCAGCAGTTAATTTAGGTGCAGTAGTAATAGCAATTTTATTACAGTTATTCAAATAAGAAGCAGAAGCATCTTTATAGGTAAACCAATTGGCGTTTGAATAATTCTCATCGTCTACTTCTATACAACGAAGAACAGAATTTGCTTTAAAATCTAAAAGTTGAAGTTTCTTATTAGCTCCGTTTTTTAAGTTTAAGCTTGTCAGCTGATTTCCTGCAGATCTAAAACTCATTAGATTGTTATTTTTAGAAAGGTCTAAACTTACCAGGTTATTTGCGTTAGCACTTAAAGATATCAATTTTGGATTATTTGAAACATCCAGATTGGTCAAAGAATTACCGTTAACATCTAAAAAAACTAACAAACTATTTTTAGAAAGATCCAGGTTTGATAAAGTATTAAGGGCGCAATCTATACTTTGCAAGACAATGTTTTTTGAAACATCTAAAGTAGATAGTTGATTAAAATTAAGTAAAATACCATCCAAAGAAATATTTTTGGAAATGTCAATATTTGTTAAAAGGTTTGATGTGGCGTCTAATCGAACCAATTTTGTATTTTTAGATATATCTAAAACCGCAATTTTATTATTTCTAAATTCTAAACCCGTCAATAGTATATTTTTACTAACGTCGATAGTAGTGATTTGAGTACTCTCAAAATTTAAGTATTCTAAAGCTAATTTTGTTGATAGGTCTAAACTGGATAATTGATTATTACCACAGCTTAAATTCTTTAGCTTATTATTGGCAGAGATATCTAAGTTGGATAATTGATTGTTATACAGGCTTAAATAAAGAAGTGCAGTATTGTTAGAAACATCTAAATTACTTAATTGATTTGCAGAACAATCTAAATTAGTTAACGCAGAATTTTTTGTTAGATCTAAGCTGGTCAGGTTATTATATCTGCAGGAAAAAGTAGTCAGATTTATGTTTTTAGATATATCGATACTCGTTAATTTATTACTGTCTATATATAAAGTGCTTAAATTGATATTTTTTGAAACATCTAAAGTGGTTAATTCATTATTATTACAGATTAAATAATTAAGATTAAGATTGTTGCTGATGTTTAAGTTTTTGATTTTGTTGCTGTTAGCGGGATTGTTGTTAAGTAATCCAATTTTCAACTGCTCCAGCTGCATAAAAGCTTCGATTCCAGTTAAATCTGAAATGTTTTTGGACTGAAGATCTAATGCTTTTATAGTTTTAACATTTACGGTCAGGACTTGACCATCAATGGCTCCGGAATCAATATTTAAATCGATCAGAGCTTGTTCAAAATTTGAATCAGGAATTGCGGTGTATTGAGCAAAACCCAAAAAACTGGATAACAATAAAGAAAATAAAATGGTTATTTTTAAGAAATTGATAGTTTTCATTTTATAAAAGTATCAATTTTATAATAATAAAAAAATATATTTCAATTTCTAACATTTAAAGGTAAGATGTATTGAAAAATAACATTTAATCAGTACTTGGCCAGTTTAATTTCTGGAATAAATCCCAAACTACAATTCCTGCACTAACAGCAATGTTTAGGGAGTGTTTAGTGCCTAATTGCGGAATTTCAATACAGCCATCACAAATAGCTACGGCTTCCTGTGCAACGCCATATACTTCGTTCCCAAAAACCAATGCATATTTTTGATTTTTCGCAACTTTAAAATCCTGAAGAAAAACGGAACTTTCCACTTGTTCAATGGCGAGCGTTAGGATATTTTCTTTTTTAAGATTTTTAATAACTTCCAATACATTTTCATGATGTTCCCAAGCTACGGTTTCTGTAGCGCCAAGAGCCGTTTTGTGGATTTCTTTATTTGGAGGAGTCGCTGTAATACCGCATAAAATGATTTTTTCAATCAAAAAAGCATCGGCAGTTCTAAATACAGAACCAATATTGTGCAAACTGCGGATATCATCCAAAACTAAAATTAGAGGTGTTTTGTCTGATTTTTTAAAATCTTCAATCGATTTGCGATCCAGTTCGCTATTTTCAAGTTTTCTCATTGGTGTTGCATTCAGGTCATAAAAAAAGCTTCCAAAGATAAGGAAGCTTTTTCGATTATTTTATTTTCTTTTCAGATTAGCTTTTTACCGGATCTGGTAAAACAGTACCTTTAATAGTAAGTACTTTTGTAGGTTGTCCTTCAGCATTAGAAGTAACAGTTACCGTTTTTGTAAAAGCACCAACTCTGTCAGTAGCATATTTTACACCAATAATACCTTTAGCACCTGGAGCGATTGGCTCTTTTGGTGTTGTAGGTACAGTACAGCCACAAGATCCCTGAGTGTTTGTAATGATTAATGGTTTTGTTCCGTTATTTACAAAAACAAACTGACGGTTACCGTCAGCATTGTGAGCGATAGTTCCGTAATCAATTGTTTCGTTTTCAAAAACCATTCCGGCTCCTTCAACTTTAGCAACTTTAGCTTTTTTAGTGCTTTGAGCGTTTGAAGCTGTAATTCCAACTACAGCAACCATAACAAATAAAATTATTTTTTTCATCTTTAAAGAGTCTTTGTTTAATTATGAACAAATCTATATAAAATTCTTATATCTCAACTTAAAAAATTCTTAAAAATATTTTAATTTTTGAAGCCCTTCTATATGCCGCTAAAATATTATAAATTCGCTGTCATAAATTTTCATTTAAAACATTACAATTTGGCAGCGAAAGAGAAAGAGGTGAAAGAAACACCCTTAATGAAACAGTACAACGAAATCAAGAGAAAATATCCTGATGCATGTCTGCTTTTCAGAGTGGGTGATTTTTACGAAACGTTTGGAGAAGACGCCATTAGAGCTTCTAAAATTCTTGGAATAACTTTAACTAAAAGAGGTGCGGGTTCTGAAACTGAAACAGCTTTGGCTGGTTTTCCGCATCATTCTATTAATACATACTTGCCAAAATTAGTCAAAGCCGGACTTCGTGTTGCAATCTGCGACCAGCTTGAAGATCCAAAAATGACTAAAACTATTGTGAAACGTGGCGTTACTGAATTGGTAACTCCGGGAGTTTCTTTAAATGATGAGGTTTTACAATCTAAATCAAACAACTTTTTAGCATCTGTTTATTTTGCTAATAAAAATATCGGAATTTCCTTTCTGGATGTTTCAACGGGAGAATTTTTAACGGCTCAGGGAAATGCAGAATATATTGATAAACTTTTGCAGAATTTTAATCCGAGTGAAGTTTTAGTTCCGAAGAATAACAAAGGTGATTTCAAAGCTGCTTTTGGAGATGATTTTCATAGTTTTTATTTAGAAGACTGGATTTATAAAGAAGACTATGCTTTAGAAATTTTGACGAAACATTTCCAAACGGTTTCCCTGAAAGGTTTTGGAGTCGAAGAATTAAAAGAAGGGATTATTGCTTCCGGAGCAATTTTATATTATTTATCTGAAACACAGCATAATCGTGTGCAGCATATCACAGCGATCCAGCGTATTGCTGAAGACGCCTATGTTTGGATGGATCGTTTTACCATCAGAAACTTAGAATTATACCACAGTTATAATCCAAATGCAGTAACGCTTTTGGATGTAATTGACAGAACGCTTTCGCCAATGGGTGGGCGCTTGTTGAAACGTTGGCTGGCTCTTCCTTTAAAAGACAGCAATAAAATAAAAGGGCGTCATGATGTGGTTTCCTATTTGAAATCAAATCCTGAAGTACTTCATAATATTCAATATCAAATCAAGCAAATTTCAGATTTAGAGCGTTTGATTTCTAAAATCGCTGCCGGAAAAGTTTCGCCACGTGAAATTGTTTATCTGAAAGAATCTCTGGATGCTATTATTCCAATTAAAACCTTGGCATTACAAAGTCCACAGGAAGCGGTAAAAATTATTGGAGACAGTTTGCATGCTTGTGATTTATTAAGAGAAAAAATCAAAGTAACTTTAAATCAGGATGCACCGGTTGCTATTGCGAAAGGGAATGCCATTGCAAAAGGAATTAGTGAAGAATTAGATGAATTACGTGCAATCTCAACTTCTGGAAAAGAATATTTAGAAGGAATTGAAAAAAGAGAATCCGAGCGAACTGGAATTTCGTCTTTGAAAATCTCTTTCAATAATGTTTTTGGATATTATATTGAAGTTCGAAATACACATAAAGATAAAGTTCCGACAGAATGGATTCGTAAGCAGACTTTGGTAAATGCCGAACGTTACATTACAGAAGAATTAAAAGAATACGAAACTAAAATTTTAGGTGCCGAAGAAAGAATCCATAAAATTGAAACAGATCTTTTTGAACAATTAGTAGCCTGGATTGCAACTTATATCAAGCCAGTACAAATGAATGCTAATTTAGTGGCGCAACTGGATTGTTTGTGTTCATTTACACAATTAGCGGTTGAGAATAAATATGTATGTCCGGAAATTGATGAAACTTTTGAGTTAGATATTAAAAATGGAAGGCATCCTGTGATTGAAAAACAATTACCAGTTGGAACGCCTTATATCGCGAATGATGTTTATTTGGATAGAGAAACCCAGCAGCTTATTATGATTACCGGGCCGAACATGTCTGGTAAATCAGCAATTTTGAGACAAACAGCCTTAATTGTATTGTTGGCTCAAATGGGTAGTTTTGTTCCGGCGGACAGCGTTCGAATGGGAATTGTAGATAAAATCTTTACCAGAGTAGGAGCGTCAGATAATATTTCGATGGGAGAATCTACTTTTATGGTAGAGATGAATGAAACGGCTTCTATTTTGAATAATATCTCAGACAGAAGTTTAGTTTTATTGGATGAGATTGGAAGAGGAACAAGTACATATGACGGAATTTCGATTGCCTGGGCTATTGCCGAGTTTTTACATGAACATCCGGGAAGAGCAAAAACATTGTTTGCAACGCATTATCATGAGTTAAATGAAATGACGGAATCACTTCCGAGAATTCAGAATTATAATGTTGCGGTAAAAGAATTAAAAGACACCGTTCTTTTTGTTAGAAAGCTGGTAAAAGGAGGAAGTGCTCACAGTTTTGGAATTCACGTGGCAAAAATGGCAGGAATGCCTCAGACTGTAATTTTGAAAGCACAGAAACTTTTAAAGAAATTGGAGAAGAATCATTCGAGCGATGCCTTAAACGGGATCAAAACTCCTAATGATGAAATGCAGATGAGCTTCTTTAATTTAGATGATCCTTTGTTAGAAGAGATAAAAGAAGAGATCTTAAGTCTTGATATAAACTCAATCACACCGGTTGAAGCATTGATGAAACTCAATGAGATTAAAAGGATGATTGTTAAGAAATAAATTTTCAGATTTAAAGTTTAGGTTATCAGAAGGTTATAAAATAAGTGTAATTTTTTTTCGAAAAAGGCTTGTATAATTGAATAAATGTCCTAAATTTGCACTCGCAATACAGAACAAGTCAGTATTGCAGTTCTTACTAAAATTTGAAACGCGAAAATAGCTCAGTTGGTAGAGCGCGACCTTGCCAAGGTCGAGGTCGCGGGTTCGAGCCCCGTTTTTCGCTCAAAACCATATAATGCTCGGATGGTGAAATTGGTAGACACGCTGGACTTAAAATCCAGTGAACAGCAATGTTCGTGCGGGTTCAAGTCCCGCTCTGAGTACTAAAGCCTCTTCTTTTGAAGAGGCTTTTTTTATTGTGTAAATTCACGTACTGAAAAATAAATTTGCGAAGTAAATTTATTTTAAAAGAATCTAAGAATCTAAGAATCTAAGAATCTAAGAATCTAAGAATCTAAGAATCTAAGAATCTAAGAATCTAAGAATCTAAGAATCTAAGAATCTAAGAATCTAAGAATCAATAATCTAAAATCAACAATTCTAAATGGGTGCTTTCGTAATTAGTAGGCGATTTAATGATGAATATAAATTTGTATTTACTTCCAGAAAAGGGAAAGTGATTTTTACTAGTTTGAGTTATGAGTTGAAGTTTGAGTGCGAAGAGGATATTGAGAAATTTAAAGTAAATATAGAGCAGGCTAGATTTTTGAAATTTAAAGGCTCGGGAGGGAAGTATTTCTTTAAATTGATGTTGGGTGAGCTTCATTTTGCTACAAGTCGAAAATACACTACAGAATTGCTTTTACAGAAAGGAATAAAGGAAATTGTGAACTATGCTTCAAAATCAGAAATTTTAGATTTCTCGTCAAATGAATCTATTTTTGAAGACGAAGAAGTGGTTGAGGATGAAATGGAGTGAGAAAAGAAATTCCAATATTTAAAATTCCAAATTCAAATAGTGTGTGGTTGTTTGTTTTGTGTAGAAAAAAATAAGATTTATAATTTAAAATTCCAAATTTCAGTAATACAATGTGTATAGTTGGGATTTGGAATTTTTTGTAATGGAATTTTTTAAATTTTGAGCAAAAAAAAACCATCTCTAGGATGGTTTTAAAATCTTTAGAACTTAGGTTCTAATTATTTTTTTACTTCTTCTACTTTAGCAGCAGCAGAGTCAACTTTAGCAGCAGCAGAATCAACAGTTGCAGCAGCAGAATCAACTACAGCAGCAGCAGAATCAACAGCAACAGCAGTAGAATCTACAGCTGGCTCAGCAGCAGCATCAGCTTTTTTACAAGATACAACAGTTAAAACAGCAACAACAGCTAAACTTAAAAATACTTTTTTCATCTTACTTTATTATAAAAGGTTAATTATTAATTCGTGGCAAAGATATAAATTTTTTAATATGTAAAATATTTTTTCACTTTTTTTTTAAAATATTTTCATCGCTCACGATTATCTTATTTATCAAATAATATGCCAAAATACTAAAAAAATATTATATTATTGATTATTTTGTCTAAATTATTTTTTGTTGAATATTCTATAAGGGAATTGGCTGTTTTGATTCTCTTATTTGCACTTTATTTTGCTTTTGGTTGATTATTGCCTAAGCTGCTGAAGTTAAAATAATGCGTTTTAAGCGATTTTTTTGCTAAGTACAATACCGAAATCCAGATTTACTTGTTTTAAGCGCTTACGAAACGATTTTCATAATGCTTTCTGTGGCACCTTTATTATCTTGAATGTATGACTTACAGATTTGGCTTTTTTCTTTCAGATATTTTTCATCTAAAAGCAAACGATCAAAACTTTGTTTTAATTCAGTAGTATTTGAAATTACAATACAACCTCCTATTTTAACCAATTCAACTGCTTCTGCAAAATTCGAATAATTAGGTCCAATCACTATTGGGATGCCAAAAGTTGCAGGTTCAAGAATGTTATGAATTCCTGGGTTTCCAAATCCTCCACCAACATAAGCTATAGTTCCGTAACTATATATTTTAGTTAATAAGCCTACAGTGTCTATAATGAAGACATCATAGTTTGATAAGTCCTTAATGGTGTCTTTTTCTGAAAATAAAACCGTTGATTTTGTAATTTGAGATTTTAAACTTGAAATCTGGTCTTGTTTGATATTGTGTGGGGCAATAATAAATTTTACATTCTCTGAAGTCTGATTAATATATTCTGCTAATAATGCTTCATCTTTTGGCCAGGAACTTCCAATAACTATGGTTGGATTGTTATTTTTAAATTTTTCAATAAAATCGACTGTATTGTCTCTTTTTAAAATTGCTGCAACCCGATCAAACCGAGTGTCGCCTGAAACAATAACATTTTTGAATCCGATAGCTTCAATTTTTTCTTTTGATTTTTCATTCTGTACAAAAAAATAGGTGAAAGCTGTTAATGCTTTTCGGTAAAAACTACCGTACCATTTAAAAAACATTTGATTGTCTCTGAAAATTCCGGAAATCAAATAAGTTGGAATTTTGTTGTTTTCCAATTCTTTTAAATAATTCAGCCAGAATTCATATTTGATAAAAAAAGCCAATTCAGGATGCGCTAATTTCAGAAATTTTTTTGCATTACTTTTAGTGTCTAAAGGCAGATAAACAGTAGCATCGGCAACAGTATTGTTTTTGCGGACTTCATAACCGGAAGGAGAGAAAAAAGTAACAATGATTTTGTGTGAAGGATATTTTTCTTTGATTTTTTCGATCACTGGCAAGCCTTGTTCATATTCGCCAAGTGAAGCGGAATGAAACCAAATAGTCTTGTCTGTTGCTTTTATTTTTTCTTCTAAAATAGCAAAAACATTTTTCCTTCCTTCAATAAAAAGCTTGATTTTCGGACTAAAAGGTGCTACAATTTTCAGAAAAAACCCCGCAATAGAAACGACTAAATTGTATAGAAAAAGCATATATTTAATTTTGGCGCTAAATTACGCTTCTTTCAATAATTTTCATTGTCCAAAGGTATTAAATAACTATTTTTGTTCTTCGTTTTCGAGATTGGTTTTAAAATCTAATCTCAAAGTTTTAAATAAATAAAGACAAATGAAAAAAATTCAAATGGTTGACTTAAAGAGTCAATATGAAAAAATAAAATCTACCGTTGATGCTTCAATTCAGGAAGTTTTAGATACAAATACTTATATAAACGGACCATTGGTTCACCAATTTCAAAAAAATCTTGAAGATTATCTAGGAGCAAAACATGTAATTCCTTGTGCGAATGGTACTGATGCCTTGCAAATTGCTATGATGGCATTGGATTTAAAACCAGGTGATGAGGTAATTACTGCCGATTTTACTTTTGCAGCTACTGTTGAGGTTATTGCTCTATTGCAATTAACTCCGGTTTTAGTTGATGTTGATATGACGAATATGAACATTGATATCGATGCGATTAAAAAAGCAATCACGCCAAAAACAAAAGCAATTGTTCCGGTACATTTATTTGGCCGTGCTGCAAATATGGACGCGATTATGGAAATTGCTGCTGAACATAATTTATATGTAATTGAAGATAATGCGCAAGCAATTGGTGCTGATTATGTTTCTAAATCTGGCACAAAAAGTAAAGTAGGTGTTATTGGACATGTTGCTGCAACGTCATTTTTTCCTTCTAAAAACTTAGGTTGTTATGGAGATGGTGGAGCGATTTTTACCAACGACGATAAAGTAGCACACATCATTCGTGGAATTGTAAATCACGGAATGTATGAACGTTACCATCATGATGTTGTGGGAGTAAATTCTCGTTTAGACAGTATTCAGGCTGGGGTTTTGAACGCAAAATTGCCTTTATTAGATGAATATAATGCAGCGCGTCGTTTGGCGGCTTCAAAATATAATGCGGCTTTTGCTGGAAACGCACACATTATTACCCCGGAATTTGACGCTAATGAAAACGATCACGTTTTTCACCAATATGTATTGAGAATTGTTGATGCAGATAGAAATGCTTTAATGCAACATTTGTTGGACAAAGCAATTCCATGTGCGATTTATTATCCAATTCCGCTGCATTCACAAAAAGCTTATGTTGATACTCGTTATAAAGAAGAGCAATTTCCGGTAACAAATCAATTAGTGAAAGAAGTTATCGCTTTACCAATGCATACAGAACTTGATGATGAGCAAATTAAATTTATTACAGATTCTGTTTTAGAATTTTTAAACAAATAAATTATGAAGAAAGTAGGTGTTTTAATTGTAATGATTCTTATTCAGTTTTCTGGTTTTGCCCAAAAATCAAATGCTAAAGAAGAAACGGCTGTCGGGAATCAGGTTGAAATTTTGCGTAAGGCAATGATTGATGCTGATGGAGTCAAATTAAAATTGCTTACTTCTGAAAAATTAAATTACGTTCATTCGAATGGTAATTTTCAAAATCAGGAAGAATTTATAGATGGAATTGTTAGCGGAAAATCAGATTTCGTAACTATTGAATTTCAGGATCAAACCATAACGATTCACAATGATGTTGCGATTGTTAGACATGTATTGACAGCACACACCAAAGATGGTGGTATTGATAAAGATATTAAAATCGGAATAATGCTTGTTTGGCAAAAGCAAAAGAATAATTGGATTCTTATTGCGAGACAAGCCTATAAATTAACTACATAAAAAACAACACAAAAAAAACCAAAATGAAAGTATTAGTAACAGGAGGATTAGGATTTATTGGTTCTCACACCGTAGTCGAATTGCAAAATGAAGGCTTTGAAGTTGTGATAATTGATAATCTTTCCAATTCTACAGAAGATGTTTTAAAAGGAATTACAAACATTACAGGAAAAACACCTTTATTCGAAAAGTTAGATTTAAGAGAAAAAGCGTCCGTTCAGGATTTCTTTAAAAAACATAATGATGTTACAGGAGTAATTCATTTTGCAGCTTCAAAAGCAGTTGGAGAAAGTGTTGAAAATCCGTTGTTATATTACGAAAACAACATCAGTACTTTGGTTTATCTTTTGCAGGAATTACAACAAAAACCTGAGGCAAGTTTCATTTTTAGTTCATCTTGTACGGTTTACGGGCAGGCAGAAAAAATGCCAATTACCGAAGATGCTCCAGTGCAGGCAGCAATGTCTCCTTATGGAAATACAAAACAAATTGGAGAAGAAATTATTACAGATACTGCTAAAGTAACTAATATCAGCGCGATTTTATTGCGTTATTTTAATCCGGTTGGAGCGCATTCAACTAATGAAATTGGAGAATTACCAATTGGTGTTCCTCAAAACTTAGTGCCTTTCATTACACAAACGGGTGTAGGGTTGCGTAAAGAATTATCTGTTTTTGGAGATGATTACCCAACTCCTGACGGAACTGCAGTTCGTGATTATATTCACGTAGTAGATTTGGCAAAAGCGCACGTAATTGCATTACAGCGTTTGTTTAATAAAAAGAATTTGCAAAAAGTAGAAACCTTTAATTTAGGAACCGGAAAAGGAAGTTCAGTTCTTGAAGTGATTAATAGTTTCGAAAAAGTAAGCGATAAAAAATTACCATACAAAATTATGCCGCGTCGTGAAGGTGATATCACCGAAGCATACGCCAATACAGATAAAGCAAATAATGTTTTAGGCTGGAAAGCAGAATTGAGTTTAGACGAAGCGATGGCAAGTGCCTGGAAGTGGGAACAAAAAGTTCGTTCTTAGTTTAGTATTCAGTCACAGTCGCAGTTTTCAGTTACTCACTGCATAAATAAAAATCCCAAATGATAATCATTTGGGATTTTTATTTTGATTCGATTTATTTGTAAATTTGTAAGATTAAAATGTAGGAATTATGGAGCCGAAAAAAGAAAATAAAAAGAATGAAGGTTGAAGAGCCTAGAGTAGAATACGAAGTTCAGAAACCTAAAATTAAAGGAATAGATCGTGAGACTTTTGATTTTGATGCTGAGTTTGCAAAAGGATTAACTCCAGAGGAATTTAAAGCGGAAATGTCTAAAAGAATAAAAGCATATCCTTGGAAAAAATAATTTTTGAAAAGGTAGTTCTTGAATATTTTGATGATCTGGTTTTTTCGCTTTTTGAAGACGAATATTTTGGTTTCCTTGAATCGGCACAAAATTATGTGAATAAATAGTGATTTTGTTATTTCGAGTGTTTCAAGTTTTCCTCACAAGAAAACTCCAATAGCAATTCAATATCTGGGTTCGAATTATATTTTTTATAAAACTAATGCCAGAACAACTTGGTATATCTTCTTTGAAAAAAGAAATCAAAATTATTTGATCACTGGAATCAAGCTAATGTCGATCAAAAGTTGCTGGGATTTTTTGTGCTTCACTCTCTTTGTCAAATGTCCAGGATATAATCCACCATCGTTTCTCATCAAAATAAAGTTGAATACTGTTGATTCCTCTTCGGGCAACCGGTCCGTTCTTTACTAATCTCGTTTCATAGGTACTCCATACATGAGCAATGTTTCCGAATATTTGTACCTCGCGATTGATTTCGTTTTCATAAAAAGATGTTGTTAGTACCATATCGTCTGTTAATTTATGAAAATCACTGATGGGCATAACGGTCTGTTTAACTTCTCCCTCTGAATTTACTGTAGGAAAGCAATAAATTGCATTTGAATTATGAAGCGAAAGATCTCTTTTCCATTGCCTTTTTTCTCCCATGTTTCCGGAAACTACTTCATAAGAAGCTTTTATGATCCCGTCTATCGAAGTTACGTCCTCTTTTAATGGATATTGAATTTCCTGCCCGCTTGATAGAGTTGAGTTTGCTATCATAATTAATGTGATTTTAAAAATTGATTTTGTCATTGCTGAGTTTTTAAGTTCGGGCAAATAAAATCATAGCAAATCGCATAAGAAACTTTTTTATACAGACGTGGGTAAATAGTATACAGGCACAGTCTTTTTTTATGTTGATGTTACAGCATGAATTTATTGATTGCCTTAGTGAGACAATCTTTATAAGTCTTGCCAATAGTTATTTTATTCCCTTTGGCAATAATGTGATTGTCTTCTATGCTATCTATATTGGTTAGGTTAACTATAAATGAATTGTGAACCCTCATAAATTCATTAGGTAATACATCTATCAAGTCTTTTAAAGATTTGTAATAGGTATGTTTGATATTTTCTATTGTTATAATCTGAACATAATTCCCCAAACCTTTAATTACCGCTATGGAATCAAAATGTAGTTTTACAATTTTTTTATCCGTTTTTATGAATGTAAATTTTTCTTCTTTCATCCTATTTAATCTCATTTTAAGGGATTGAGATTCTGGAGTAAATTTAAATGGTTTTATATAAAAAATCCTCATAAACAATCTGTTTATGAGGATTTTATTTATATCGTCAATAACTGAAAGCTAAAAATTAAGCATTCGCTGTAACCGCTTCTTTATCAATTTTATTAATCAAGCCAGCTAACACTTTTCCAGGACCAACTTCAGTAAATAAAGTAGCACCATCAGCGATCATTTGCTGAACAGATTGTGTCCATTTTACAGGAGCAGTCAATTGTATAATTAAGTTCTTCTTGATTTCGTTTGCATCAGAAACCGCATTTGCTGTTACGTTTTGGTAAACAGGGCAAATAGGAGTAGAGAAAGTTGTAGCTTCGATTGCAGCTGCTAATTCTTCTCTTGCTGGTTCCATCATTGGTGAGTGAAATGCTCCTCCAACAGGTAAAATTAAAGCACGTTTTGCTCCGGCAGCTTTCATTGCTTCACAAGCTTTTTCAACTGCTGTAGTTTCTCCTGAAATTACTAATTGTCCGGGACAGTTATAATTTGCAGCAACTACAATTCCGTCAATAGAAGCACAAACTTCTTCAACGATATTATCAGCTAAACCTAAAACCGCAGCCATTGTTGATGGAGTGATTTCGCAGGCTTTTTGCATTGCCAAAGCACGTTGTGAAACTAATTTAAGGCCATCTTCAAAAGATAAAGTTCCGTTTGCCACTAAAGCAGAAAATTCGCCCAATGAATGTCCGGCAACCATTTCTGGTTTAAAATCTTCGCCTAAAGTTTTAGCTAAAATAACAGAATGTAAAAATACAGCTGGCTGAGTCACTTTAGTTTCTTTTAGTTCTTCGGCAGTACCTTCAAACATAATATCTGTAATTCTAAAGCCTAAAATTTCGTTAGCTTTTTCGAATAAGTCTTTGGCTAAAGCCGATGATTCATATAAGTCTTTGCCCATTCCTGTAAACTGCGCGCCCTGACCTGGAAATACGTATGCTTTCATTTGTCTAATTTATTTTTTTATTTTTTTTGAAATTGAAAATTAGTTTCAATTGAAAGGCAAAAATAGTATTTTTTTAGCTCGTATAATCCTTAAACATGTAAATCCATGCTAATCTTGAAAATCGGAGATTGAAAGAAGTGAGTAAAGTAATGACAACGGCAATAATGGGAATGATTCGTAAGTCGAATGTTTGATCAAAGAAAAACTGAGCAATACAATACGTAGCAATACCTTGTGCAACTGTTAGTCCGTAATTTACATACATGGCTCCAAAGAAATATCCTGGTTCTTTCTGAAATTTGTAATTGCAATGACTGCAGTATTCGTTCATCTTTGGAAGACCAAAATTCAGGAAAATATTTTTGTCTTTAAATACTTTTCCTTTATGACAAACCGGACATTCGTTGCTTAAAATATGAGTTAATGTACTTGACATGACTTTGTTGTTTTTATTTATACAAAGGTATTTCATAATGAATTTAAAGTCTTTTTTATATCTTCGCTACTTATAGCACAATAAAGACATTTTGTTGTGAAAATTCCAAATCTGAAATTCCAAATTCCAAAATTTATATCTAAAATCTGCAATCTAAAATCTAATCGCGTATGAAAAAGTATCCCATTTATAGTGTTCAGAATTTCAGTTGCAATGATGTTCATCGCGATTTTTATGTCAATACTTTCGCGGAGCATTTAAAAAGCCACAGTTTTGTAGAAGAACCACATCGGCATGATTCGTATTTAATGGTGTTTTTTACAAATGGATCCGGATTGCATGAAGTCGATTTTGATCAATTCGAAATAAAAAGAGGAAGTTTGTTTGTTCTTCAACCGGGACAAATGCATCATTGGAGCCTGTCAGAAGATATCGAAGGCTTTGTGATTATCTTTTCGCAGGAACTTTATAATTTATATTTCGGGCAGAAAAAAATCAACGACTATAATTTTTACCATTCCATTCATAGCCGGCCAGAAATGGTTTTTGAAGAAAATGAAATGCTGAAAATTCTGCCGTATTTTGACTTATTGATTCAGGAAAACAATCAGAATAATAAATTGCAATTGGATAAGATGCTGAATTTGCTTGATTGTATTCAGATTGAAATTTCAAGAAAATACAGTGAAACATATTCCCATCAAACACATTCATACAATAGCAAAATCAACAAATTTGAATTGCTTTTGGAACAATATTTCAGACAAGAAAAATTGCCTTCTTTTTATGCAGAAAAATTAAATATCACGCTAAAACATTTAAACAGAATCTGCAATGAAATTCTGCAAAAAACAGCAACAGAAGTAATCATGGATAGAGTAATTCTGGAAATAAAAAGGATGTTAATCGACAAACAATTAGCGGTAAACGAAGTTGCATTTGCAGTCGGCTACGAAGATTATTCGTATTTCTCCAGATTCTTCAAAAAACAAACCGGAATGTCTCCAACTGAATTTCGAAATATAAAATAAGGGCTTCGACTCCGCTCAGCCTGACAATTCTATTCTAAAGTTATCGCATGTCAGGCTGAGCGGAGTCGAAGCCCCGTCTAAAAGAAAAACCCTGCACTTTCTAAAAAGTACAGGGTTTTTAACCAACCAAATTAAAACCTATTTTATAAGATTAAGCTTGTTTTGCGAATTGTAATTCGATGTTCAAACGAACTTCTTCTCCAACTAAAACACCACCAGTTTCTAGAGCTGAGTTCCAGTTTAATCCCCAATCTTTACGATTGATTTTACCTTCAATATTTAAACCTACTTTAGTATTTCCCCATGGGTCAGTCATGATTCCGCTAAATTCTACAGGAAATTTTACTGTTTTTGAAACACCTTTGATAGCTAGATCTCCAGTTAATTCATATTCGCCATCATTTACTTTTTTGAATGATGAACCTTTGAAAGTTAATTTTGGATGATTTTCAGCATCAAAGAAATCTCCACTTCTCAAGTGACCATCTCTGTCTGCATTTGCTGTGTCGATAGAAGCGATATCTCCTGAAAATTGGATATCAGCATTTTCGAAGTTATCTCCGTCTGTAGTAATTGTTGCGTCGTATGTTCCAAATTTACCTGAAACATTTGTAAACATCATGTGTTTAACTTTAAAACCAATTTCTGAATGTGTTGGGTCAATTGACCATTTTGTAGTTGCCATAATTTTTATTTTTTAAATAATTAATTTCATTTTGATAGGACAAAGTTACGGTGGTAGTGAGCGTAACGCACTTAACCTAGATTAAGAAATAAAAAAATGTGCTTTTTATTTTTTAGATTGATTATCTTAAAAATACAATTCTCATGTAAATTAAAATTATCCTTTAGGAAAAGTTTAGTAAAAAAAGAAACGATAATAGTCTGAAGTTCAGATGGATTACCGTTTCTTAAAAAAAGTATTAGTTGTGTTGTGTGAATTAATAGTTCATCGGAATGTCCATCAATAAGAATTCTGCATCCGTATTTGCTTTTATAGTCAAAATATCAGTTCCTGAAATTCCAACGGCATCACGAGTGTTTAATTCCTGACCATTAATCGTTACGTTTCCTTTTAAAATGAAAGCGTAAACTCCGTTTCCTTCTTTTTTAATTTTGTATTCTGTCGCAATTCCGGCATCAAAATTCCCCATATTAAACCAGGCATCCTGATGGATCCAAACTCCTTCGTCATCTGCATTTGGAGATAAAATTTGTGCTAATTTATTATGTCTGTCAGCAACATCTAAAGTAATTTGTTGGTAACGTGGTGCTACATTTCTTTTGTTTGGGAACAACCAGATTTGCAATAATTTTGTTTGCTGATCTGCATTTGGGTTAAACTCACTATGTTGCACTCCTGTTCCGGCACTCATTACCTGAATATCACCATTTTTGATGATTTCAGTATTTCCCATACTGTCTTTGTGTGCTAAATCGCCTTCTAACGGAATGGTTATGATTTCCATATTATCATGAGGATGCGTTCCAAAACCCATTCCGCCGGCAATCGTGTCGTCATTCAAGACACGAAGCGCGCCAAACTGAATTCTATCCGGATTGTACCAGCTTGCAAAACTAAAACTGTGATAAGCGTTAAGCCATCCGTGATTTGCATTTCCTCTTGTTTCTGCTTTGTGCAATACTATATTTTCCATGATCTGTGTGTTTTGTTATTTTTATAGTACAAATTTACGATCAACATGGAGGAAAAGCACTTAATGTAGATTAAGAAAGGTTTTTTGAAGGTTCTGAGGTTCTAAGGAACTGAGATGCTAAGGTTTTTTTGAAGCAGAAATTTTGGTTTCCAAAAGACGTCTAGTCCCGCTATCCCTTCCAATCTTTTATGCTGAACCCCAGCATAAAAGGATTTCCAGTTCTATCGGGCTAAATTAGAAGTTTCATTTTTATAGGGAGGGGCAAAGGCTCAAAGTTGCAGAGGTTCAAAGGTTCCAGTTTGTCATCCTGAGGAACGAAGGATCACACTAGAAGCTCGACAAAGATTGGCGATTGTTGGAACGGACTTTTCTAGTGTGATCTCTCCTTCGTCGAGATGACAAGATTGTGCTGAATCACTATTTGAAAGTAAAAAACCTGATTTATTTAATCCGAATCAATTTCCCTTTTCCAACTACTTCATCAAGGTAATTAGCAGCCGAACTTTGCTTATCATGCATGTAAAATGGAATAGTATCTTTTTTGATTTGATCTTTCGAAATACTTATAATTAGATCTGTATTTATAAAATTTTCCAATAGTATTACATTGCCATAAGAAATTTTTCCTTTTGGCAGATACTTATTATCAAACACAAAAACGCTATCCTTAAAAGTAATTTTATCTTTTTGTATATACGAATTGTTGTCTTCTACTAAATAATTGTAGCGGCCATTAAGTTTATCTGTTTCCTGCTTTAAGTTAATAGAAAGCAGCGTTATTATTAAAATAAGATATTTCATAACATTCTAACTAAATTGATTTATAAACTGCTGTACAACCGCATCCGTATTCTCATGACGCTTTTTCTTTTCCAATTCAATCGGTGGCGCAGCTCTTTCGAAACAATTTTTCACGTCACAAGTCTCACATGTAACACCGACAATTCTTTTTACAAGCGGTTTTCCTTCTATGAATTTGAATTTCTTTTTCATGGTCGGATTAATTAAAATTCCAACTGAAATACTTCTTATAGTATCGTGCATGAAAGGATCTTTTGTGGCCGATGAAAAAACCAAATATTCATTTCCGCTATGAACGTAACTCGAAATTTGAGCATCAAAAAAATGAGGTTTATTTTGTCTGATGGCTTCATCTATGGTTTTTACCGAAACCCATCTTCTGCAATAATGCTCATTGGTTTCGTTGGCGTGCGGTTCCTGTTGGTTGGTAATATGTAATTCTTTTTTAATTTGATAAACATCAGAACCAATTCTGTGCGACATTCTTAAAAAGAATAAATTCTTCAGATGAAAATCTTTCGGTAGTAAATTGGTCAATCTCTGGTAAAAAGATTCCGGAGAAACTTCAAAGCTTTCAATTAACGCTACAAATTCTTCCGGATTTGGTTTTTCGTTAATTAAGAAATTATTGATTTTATCTACAACCAATTGTCTTGGTAACAATAAAGCTCCCGCAAAATAAGAAGCGTAAAAATTATGTAAAACCTGATCGAAATTATCAAATTTTATCCAGCTGAAAGTCAGCAGACGATCGGATAGTTGCAAGTAATTATAAGCAATTTCTTTGGCTAAGATAAAAGCCCTTTGCGGATCGTCAATTTCTGTTGAAAGCAATAAAGTTTTGCTTTTCGGAACATAAATCGAACGCAAATCGCCCAAAGCTTCCTGATCTGTAAAAGCAATTTCTGTAATAGTATAATCGTATTCTTCTTTAAGAATGGCTTCTAATTCTTCAATTGTAATTTTTGAATCTAAATTGATCTGAAAGGATTTTGAAAAGGCGATTACCTTCTCTTCTAGATCTTCAAAATAATTACTGTGTGCTTCCTGGTAAGAACGCAATGCGGCCAGAAAGAAACTTTCACGACTTAAATTATAATGCTGGGCAATTTCGATTATGGTACTAATAAAGGCATTGACTTTGGCTGGAGCATTGGCAATAATGTCAATTAAATCGGCTTCCTGAATTCCAAAAAGCTCAAGTGGAATCTCTTTTAAAATTCCGGATTTTAAGATTTCTCCAATCGGAGCGAGGTTGTTATCGAGTTTTAAGGAAATCATTTGGTCATAAGAAACATCCAAATGCTTGCAGAGTAGTAAGATTTTATCTGTTTTTGGATATTTTTTTCCCTTTTCAATTTCGTTTAAGTACGATTTTGAAAGATTTGTCAATTTGGCTAAGCCAAAAAGTGAGAGATTTTTTTGAGTTCGAACCTGCTTGAGTTTTAGCCCAAATATCAGCTTTATATAGTCTTTTTCGATATCCATGAATCAAATATAACCATTTAAAAAATAATCGCCAAAAAATTATTTTTAATATTTAGCGAACGTTCGCTTGTTTTGTATAAAACTTTTTTCTAATATTGTGGTGTAGAAAATATTAGATATCAGATTGTTATGAATTAATGTTTTTAAAAGTGATAAAACTTAATGATAATCATTTGATTATTACTAATGAAAAATTAAAACCACAGCTATGAAAAACCAATTAGAGATTACCGAAACGGCAATGGAATTTTTAGCCGAAAAGAACCTTTCTTATCCAACTATTTGGACAGAAGAAGCAATTGTTTTTATAACCGAATTGCATCGAAAATTCGAAGCGCAACGCAAATTGCTGTTATTACAGCGTGAACAAAAACAAGTCGCATTGAATCTGGGTATTATGCCTTCTTTTCCTTCAGATACCAAAACCGTCAGAGAAAGCAATTGGGTAGCTGGAGAAATTCCGAAGGATTTATTGGATCGAAGAGTGGAAATCACCGGCCCAGTTGATCGTAAAATGATTATCAACGCATTGAATTCGGGAGCCAAAACTTTTATGGCCGATTTTGAAGACAGTACTTCCCCTACCTGGCAAAATTTGATGGAAGGACAAATGAACTTAATTGATGCTGTAAACAAAACGATTTCTTACACCGATTCGGTTAAAAACAAAAGTTATCAGTTAAATGAAAAAATAGCAACGCTGATTGTTCGACCAAGAGGATTGCATTTGCCTGAAAAACATCTTTTAATTGATGGAAAGGAAGTTTCAGGGTCTTTGGTAGATTTTGGATTGTATGTTTTTCACAATCATAAAAAGCTTTTAGAAAATAATTCAGGACCGTACTTCTACATTCCAAAATTGGAACATTATCTGGAAGCGCGCTGGTGGAACACTGTAATTGATTTTACGGAGAATTATTTAAGATTGAAAAGGGGAACTATAAAAGTGACGGTTTTGATTGAAACGATAACGGCAAGTTTTCAATTAGATGAAATTATCTATGAATTGAAAGAACATATCGTTGGTTTGAATTGCGGGCGTTGGGATTATATCTTTTCTTATATCAAGAAATTCGGTAAGAATCCAAAGTTCATCGTTCCGGATCGTGATCAGGTAAATATGACTTCGCCTTTTATGAATGCCTACTCAAATTTGGTAATTCAGAGATGTCATAAAAGAGGAATTCATGCGATTGGCGGAATGGCGGCGCAAATTCCGATTAAAAATAATGAAGAAGCCAATGCGCTTGCTTTCGCAAAAGTAAAAACCGATAAAGAACGTGAAGTTCGAAACGGTCACGATGGAACCTGGGTAGCACATCCGGATTTGGTTTCGTTAGCTAAAGCTGTTTTTGATGCCGGAATGCCAACACCAAATCAAATTCATATTAAAAGAGAACATCGCAAAATAACGGAAGCAGATTTGATTGAACCACCAATCGGAATTATAACTGAAAATGGCGTTCGAAAAAATATCAATGTAGGGATTCTGTATTTAGCATCATGGCTGAACGGACAAGGTGCGGCAGCGTTACATAATTTGATGGAAGATGCTGCAACGGCTGAAATTTCGAGATCACAATTGTGGCAGTGGCTTCAGCATAAAGTGACTTTGGATAATGACAGAAAATTAGATTTGGCCTATTATCACGAATTGGCTTTAGACGAATATCAAAAGATCAAAGCGGAATTAGGAGAGGAAAACTACGAAAAACGTCAATTTCCTTTAGCAGAAAAAGTATTGGAAAGATTAGTGGTAAATACTGATTTTGTTGACTTTTTGACTATTCCTTGTTACAAATATTTATAAAACTGTTGAGCTTAATTTTTAAACACATAGAAACATAGGTACAAAATTGATAAAAAGAGATTAGAAAAAATCTAGATTTTCACACATAGCTATGCGTTTTTGAACAAATGAAACGCCTTAACCACAAAGAAAATCTATGTTCCTGTGTGTTGAAATAAAATACAAATAAAAAAACTTTTTGAGTCTCAGTTGAAAACTGAAAACTGCGACTGCAAACTTTACTTACTAACCAACTTAACTATATTATTTATGAAAACAACAGAAGACAGAATTCAGGAATTGATTAACGATTGGATCACGAACCCGAGATGGAAAGGTGTTGAGCGTCCTTACACGGCTACAGAAGTAGTTACGCTTCAGGGTTCCTATCAAATTGAGCACTCTATTGCCAAAATGGGAGCGCAAAAATTATGGAAAAAGTTAAAAAGTCAGGATTATGTTGCTGGTTTGGGCGCATTGACAGGAAACCAGGCGATTCAGGAAGTCGATGCTGGTTTAGAAGCGATTTATTTAAGTGGCTGGCAAGTGGCTGCTGACGCAAATTTGGCGGGAGAAATGTACCCTGACCAATCGCTTTATCCGGTGAATAGTGTGCCAATGGTGGTAAAAAAGATTAATAGTGCTTTATTGAGAGCTGATCAGATTCAGGTAGTAAATGAAGTTGAAGATAAAAAAGATTATTTAGTTCCGATTGTGGCTGATGCCGAAGCTGGTTTTGGGGGAAACCTAAATGCTTTTGAACTAATGAAATCCATGATTGAAGCCGGAGCTTCAGGAGTTCATTTTGAAGATCAATTAAGTTCTGCTAAAAAATGCGGGCATTTAGGAGGCAAAGTTTTGGTTCCAACACAAGAAGCGATTAATAAACTGATTGCAGCTCGTTTAGCTGCGGATGTTATGGGAGTTTCGACTTTAATTGTTGCAAGAACAGACGCTGATGCGGCTAATTTATTAACCAGCGACGCTGACCCAAGAGATGCTAAATTTATTACGGGAGAAAAAACAAACGAAGGTTTTTTCTATGTAAACAGCGGAATCGATCAGGGAATTGCGAGAGGTTTAAGCTACGCGCCTTATGCTGATTTAATTTGGATGGAAACCAGTAATCCTGATTTAGTTTATGCTAAAAAGTTTGCCGATGCCATGCGAAAAGAATTTCCGGATAAAATGTTGGCTTACAACTGTTCTCCGTCTTTCAATTGGGCAGCAAAATTATCAGTTGCTGAAATGGAAACGTTCAGAGAAGATTTGGCGGCGATGGGATATAAATTCCAGTTCATCACTCTAGCAGGTTTCCACGCTTTGAATACGAGTATGTTTGAATTGTCTAAAGCGTATAAAGAACGAGGAATGGCAGGCTATTCTGAATTACAGGAAAGAGAATTTGCTTTGCAGAAAAACGGATTCAGAGCGGTAAAACACCAGGCTTTTGTAGGAACTTCTTATTTTGATGCAGTTCAAAATACAGTAACAATAGGAAGGTCTTCAACTACAGCGATGAAACATTCTACGGAGGTTGAGCAATTTTAATTCAAAAGAAAAACCAGTTCATTGAACTGGTTTTTTTTGATTTTATATTAAGATTTAAATTAATTTTTAAACACATAGATACATAGATCTGCTTTGTGGTCAAAAGGCATTTCACTAGTCTAAAAACACATAGCTATGTGTGAAAAATCAAGATTTTTTTCAAATACCTTTTTGGATCTTTTAATCCTATTTCTATGTGTTTAAAAATTATATTTTATGTATTCAATTTAATTCTCTTAATATCTTAATGGTAAATTATTTTTATTTTTTCAAAAGCCTTGCTTTCATTTTGCTGAAAAATTCTGGTGTAACACCAATGAAAGAAGCGATTTGTTTTTGAGGAACTTTGTGAACGAGTGTTCCGTATTTGGCGGTAAACTTTTCAAAACGTTCTTCAGCAGGTAAACTCAAATTGTCCATTAATCTTTGCTGATTGGCAACTAAAGAATTTTCAATTAAAATCCTGAAAAAGCGTTCTAATTTTGGAATGTCGTGATACAATTGTTCCTGATTTTCTTTTGAAAGCGAAACCACTTCAGCATCTTCTAAAACTTCAATAAAAAGCTGTCCCGGTTTTTGTGAAAAAAAGCTGTACATATCGCTCATCCACCAGCCTTGACAGGCAAAAGCTAAAACATGCTCGACAATATTATCGTTGATATTGAAGCTTCTTAAAATACCGGAATTTACAAAATAAGAATGTTTACAAACTTCGCCTGCATTTAGTAAAATGGTTTTGGCTTTGTAAGAGTTGGTTTCTAGTTTAGATAAAAAATGAGCCTGTTCTTCTGGCGTTAGTGAAACGTGTTTGGCAATATTTTCAAGAATTAACTCCATTATTTTTCTTTTACTAAAGTGAATGAAGTCGCTTTAAAACGATTATTTTCTATTTTTCCGGTAACAGATGCTTTGCGGATTGTGTTGCAAAAACCATCTTTTGCATGTGCGTCGCCATGTTGGTCAATTGTAGTTCCGTCCACAAAATACGCTTTTCCGTCAATGCGAACGGCTAAATCACAACCGTTGCCTTTCATTCCGAACTGACATTCGCCACAAGCTGTTTCTACAATTTGATGTTTTTCTGCGGTTTTTTTATCCTGAGCCTGAGCTGTAATTCCAACAAATAGGAATAGTATAAATAGTGCTTTTTTCATTTTTAAGGATTTACAGTTATTAATTTTGAAGTGGTTTTGGCACGTTCTACAATTTCTTCGATTGGAGTTGCTAATGAATCATGACTTAAAACAACTCCCATTCGGCGATATGGTCTTGAAGTTGGTTTCCCGAATATCCTGAAATCAGTTTTTGGCAAGGCCGCTACTTTTTCAATTCCGGTAAAAGTTGGGTTCGCGGAATCTTCAGAAGCTAAAATTACGGCACTTGCTCCGGCTTTTTCTAAAGTAATTTCGAAAATGGGAAGACTTAAAATTGCACGCAAATGCAATTCGAATTCGTTGAAATTTTGAGTTCCGGCCAACGTTACCATTCCGGTATCGTGTGGGCGAGGAGAAAGTTCAGAGAAATAAACGCCCTCGTTGGTTAAGAAAAATTCAACACCAAAAAGTCCTGCACCGCCAAGTGCTTCCGTGATTTTTTCGGCCATATCCTGCGCTTCGTACAAGTCTTTTTCTGAAACTAAAGCAGGCTGCCAGCTTTCCTGATAGTCGCCGCGTTCTTGTCTGTGGCCAATTGGAGCACAAAATAAGGTTGGATTATTATTTTGCGTAATCGTTAAAAGTGTGATCTCAGAATTGAAATCAACAAATGCTTCAACAATCACTTCGATTACATCGCCACGCGAACCTGCGACAGCATACTGCCAGGCTTTTTCGATATCACTTTCTGTTTTTATAGTCGATTGCCCTTTTCCGGAAGAAGACATTAAAGGTTTGACCACGCATGGAATTCCAACTTCCTGAACGGCTTTTTGCAATTCTTCGGCTGAAGTCGCATATTGATATTTGGCTGTTTTTAAACCTAATTCTTTTGATGCTAAATCACGAATGGCTTTACGATTCATGGTAAAGTTGGCTGCTTTCGCTGAAGGAACAACAGTAATTCCCTGTTTTTCGTAATCGTAAAAACGTTCGGTGCGAATGGCTTCTATCTCCGGAACAATAAAATCGGGTTTGTGTTTGGCTACGATTCGGTCAAGAGCTTCGCCGTCGAGCATATTGATGACTTCAAAATCGTGAGCAACCTGCATTGCAGGAGCATTTTCGTAACTGTCAACAGCAATTATAGTTTGTCCGATTCGTTGCGCAGCAATGACAAATTCTTTGCCTAATTCGCCTGAACCGAGGAGAAGTATTTTCATTTTGGTGTGTTGTAAATAATGGAGTAGTAAAAGTAGGGAAAAATGTTTTTAACCGCAAAGTTCGCAAAGGGTTTACGCGAAGAGATCAAAGCTTTGTCTTGAAGTAAAATAAAAAGGTTCGCAAAGATTATAAAACCTTTGCGAACCTTGCGTAATCCCTTTGCGAACCTTGCGGTTAAACTATCTAGTGAAAATGATCTTCCTCAATTTCAAATTCGGCATCTTTTTCCCAAATTTCCATTTCACAAGGCTTACAGTTGAATTTTAGTTTATATTCTAATTCACCTTGTTTTAAAACCAAAGGTTCTTTTACCTTAACACCTACAATGTCTTTTTGGTGTATCGGACATTTTTTTAATTCGTATTTGATGCAATATTTGGTTGTCATTACACGAGATTTTCCTGGATCCCATTGTAATTCGAATGCTTTTTCGATTTCGGTAACACCGTGACGTTCGTAGAATTTACGAGCAACTTTGTTCGAAACATTGTACATGAAATCTAATTTGGTTTCAGGATACGGATGTGACGTTTTTACCAATTGGTGTTCTTCGCGTTTGTAATTTTTCAAACGGATTTCGGTTAACTGATCGTAAACCGTTCTTCTCATTTCGTTGATTTTTGAAATGGGAAGGAACCAGTTTTGAGAGAACATAATATTGATTTCATTGGCAGTGTAAGGTGTGAAACCTGTTTTTGCCAATTGTGTTTTGATGTTTTCTTCAATTGATTCACCGGTTTTAGTCTGCTCTTTTGCGTGTTCTAAATTTACGATGCTTACATTACCGTCTTCATCGGTAGCGATTAATTCGAAACCAGTTTCATTTTCTGTAAGTAATAAAGTTGTGCTGATTTTACGAACTGCACTGTCTTCTCTTTCTACAATTTTAATGAAAGCGGCATCGTTATTTCTGTAGATAAAAGTTCCGTCTTTTATTTCTTTTAAAACGTTCGGATATATTTTACCGTTTTCTGCTTTGTTTACGTAAATTCCGTCAGCTTCGTTGTTTTCATTGATGAAACAAAGTCCGTCACCGTTGTTCAAGAATTCGCCGTTTTCAATTTCGTAAGCGTTTCCAATAGTTCTGATCAATTTACCAATATATTGACCTTTTGATTTTGGGCTTTCCCAAGAACCAATCGAGCTGTGTCTTTCGTTTACAAAATAATCGGTATAACCACGGTTGAAAGTTCTGTTCAAAGACGAATCAAAAGTATAAGTACATGTTCCTGAAGAAGCTTTCGTGTATTTTTCGCTGCCAGGTCCTTCTAAATAGCTATCTAATTTTTGACGTAAATAAGATACGTTGTTTTTTACATAAACCACATCTTTCAATCTTCCTTCAATTTTAAAAGAAACGATTCCGGCTTCAATCAAATTTGGAATCTGTTCTGAAATATCTAAATCTTTTATCGAAAGCAAGTGACTGTTTTTGATTAAAGTTTCTCCGTTTCCATCGATTAAGTTGTAGGGTAAACGGCAGTTTTGTGCGCAAGAACCACGGTTGGCGCTGCGTTCTCCGTTGGCCACACTCATATAACAGTTTCCACTAAAAGAAACACATAAAGCTCCCGTTACGAAAAACTCTAGTTCTACATCTGCCTCGTCGTATATTGTTTTGATTTGATGCAGGTTTAATTCACGGGCTAAAACCACACGTTTGATTCCGGCATCTTTAAGGAATTTAATTTTATCTGCGTCACGATTATTGGCTTGTGTGCTGGCGTGAAGTACGATAGGAGGTAAGTCCATTTCCATAATCGCCATATCCTGAATGATCAGTGCGTCAACACCAATTTCGTATAATTCCCAAATCATTGAGCGACACGTTTCTAATTCGTTATCGTATAAAATGGTATTCATAACGACAAAAACCTGAGCGTTAAATAAATGCGCATATTGCACTAAAGCGGCAACATCTTCAATAGAGTTGTTGGCATTTGAACGGGCACCAAATTGTGGTGCACCAATATAAACGGCATCGGCGCCACTGTTTATGGCAGCCATTCCCCCAATTAAATCTTTTGCCGGAGCTAATATTTCAATCTTCTTCTTCATTTCTAGTACTTTAGGCTTTTGTGGTATTCACGCAAAAAAGTTTGCAAAGTTCTTATAAATAATTTGAGTTTGCTAATACTGAAGTGACTTTTTTTGAAATAGTTAACTAATATGGAATGATGATGGTTAAGATTGTAATTTTATTTGATTGGCTTGTAGATAAGTTGCACGACACCCGACTTGAAAGTATTTGTTTTGAGTAACTTTAATTCGATTCTTTCTTTTAAGTCTTCAAATAATGGTTTGCCATTTCCTGAAACGGTTGGATGAACTGATATCCTATATGTATCAATAAGATTTAATTGGATAAATGTTTTAATAAGGCTTGCTCCGCCATATAACCAAATATCTTTTCCAGACTGTTTTTTAATTTCATTTACATTAGTAGTAATGTCAGAATTTATAAATGTGGCATTCTCATCTTTTTTACTTTGACTGGAAAAAACATATTTCTTTTTTGAATGTACTCCTTCCCAAAGTTTCTGTTCAGATGAATCTGCGGTTGCATCCGGTTGAAAATTACCCCACGTATCATAACTTACACGACCATAGAAAATAGTATCTATGTCAGATAAGAAACCATCAAAATCCATATCATCGTCCATCATACACCAATCAATTTCTCCATTTGGACCTTCAATAAAACCATCTAAGGTTACAGCTAAATCTAAAATTACTTTTTTCATTTGAGAATATTTTTATTTAATATTTCAATATAAAAATAATATTATTTGAGTTTGTATAAGAAAAAAACTGTTATTTAATCTAAAGGAAAAGTATACCCTGCAGCAAGTACTGCATTTGATTGTTTAGCTGCTGGATGAAAGTAGCCAGAAATACCAATTTCAAAATTATTTTTTCGGCCAATAGCTAATCCTATACTAAATGGAATGTGAAGTAATACACCACTCTTGTCGAAATTAACCCCAGGTGTTAAAGTTTCTAACTTGCCTATTGAGGTACCAATACCTCCTTCTATAAAAGGCGCTACCCAAGGAATTGGGGCATAAAGTCGAGCTTTTCCTCCAAGTAAAAAAGCATTTGTTGTTACTCTGTACTGAGGTTGATTTTGCAAGTCTTGATTTTTATCTACTGATGTAAAAATGCCGCCAACATATGGTCTTGCACTAAACCATGAAGTTATTCTAAAAATATATTCACCTTGTAGATAAAGTCCGCCTCCCATAACATCAACTTCATCTTGAGCCCCGTAATTTTCAATGTAATAAGAGCCGCTGCTTGCAAAACCTATTGAGCCTTTTATAGCGTTGCCTGTTGTTTGGGCTTTTGTAAGATTGGGAAATAAGATTATAAGAATGATGGAAATATAAATGCTGAGTAAAGTTTGGTTCATAAAATAGTTTTGGTTAAGATTTATTATGATTGGTTGAGACGAAAGTAAAGATTTATTTTGAATTTTATAAAACAAAAAAAAACTACCCGGTTTTTATAACCAGGTAGCTTTCTTCTCAAAAAAAATAGCATCAATTATGACGATCTTTTTGCTTTAATTTTGTCCAATGTACTTTGGATGCTGTTTAATTGTTTTGAAACAATGGCAATTTGACTTCCGTCTAATTCGTTTTTCTCAAGTGCCATTTTGTATTTTTCAACAGCGGCTTCTTCTCCGGTAATACAAGCATTGATAATAGCTTCGGTATCTCCACCGGTAAACGATGATTTGATATCAATCCAGGTACGGTGCAAAGCTCCCAATGGACCTCCGCCAGAAGTATCTGTCGATTTTCCTAGTTTATTGATTTGATCTTGTAATTCAACTATGAATAAAGCTCTTTCTCGGGCGTACTCTAAAAAATCAGCTTTGATAATAAGATCTTCTACGTGTTCTGCTGCATTGGTGTATCCTAGTTTCCCGTCTTCCAAAATAGAAATTAATCCTTCTAAAGTATTAACTGCTTCTGTTGTGGTTTCATCTGTATGTATCATAACTTTTAAATTAATGTATAATACAAAGTTGGGATTTTACAGCGCGGAATGTCTTATAGAATTATAGTGTCATTTTATAAGATTGTGGAATGGGAATTTTGAAAGAAAAAAATTTGTTTCACGCAGATCTTGCAGATTTGGCAGATTTATTTTGAAATGAAACTTTTCGTGACCGTTTTGGGTTAGGGATAGAAGTGGAAATCCTTTTGTGTAATGGAATAAAACAAAAGATTGAAACGGATAGCCCGTCCGCCGCGGCAGAACCCCATAAAAAAACAGCTTAAAGTATAAAGTGATGAAACTTTGAACCTTAAGCCGTTTTAATAAACTTATTTATATTTTTATACAGTCAAAGCTTCCTTGATTCTGCGTAATGCTTCTTTTAAAATATCATCGCTTGTCGCGTAAGAAAAACGTATACAATTTGGATTTCCGAAAGCGTCCCCTGTTACAGTTGCTACGTTAGCTTCAGCCAAAAGATACATTGAAACGTCGTTTGCATCTTTAATTTCAGTTCCTCTTAAAGTTTTTCCGAAGAAAGAAGAAACGTCTGGGAATACGTAAAAAGCTCCTTCAGGAACGTTGATTTTTACTCCAGGAATTTCTTTTAATAATCCAACTACTAAGTCTCTACGAGTGTGGAAAGCCTGAACCATGTGGTTTAATACGCTTGGATCAGCATCTACAGCAGTAATTGTAGCACGTTGTGCTACAGAATTTGCTCCTGAAGTTACTTGTCCCTGAATTTTTGTACATGCTTTTGCAATGAATTCCGGTGCTCCGATATAACCAATTCTGTACCCTGTCATGGCAAATGCTTTTGCAACTCCGTTCACTGTGATTGTTTTTTCTAACATTCCCGGAATTGAACCAATACTGCAGAAAGTACCTGAGAAATTAATGTGCTCATAAATTTCGTCAGCAACTACGTAAATATTTGGGTGTTTTTCTAAAACTTTTGCAAGCGCTGTTAACTCTTCTCTGCTGTAAACAGAACCTGAAGGGTTACAAGGTGAACTGAACCACATCATTTTTGTTTTTGGTGTGATAGCAGCTTCTAATTGTTCCGGAGTGATTTTGAAATCAGTATCTACAGAAGTTGGAACTTCAACCGGAACTCCGCCTGAAAGTTTTACAATTTCGAAATAAGAAACCCAGTATGGTGCTGGTAAGATAACCTCGTCACCATCGTTTAACATTACTTGCGCAATGTTGTATAAAGATTGTTTTGCTCCTGTAGAAACTACGATTTGAGTTGGTTTGTACTCTAATCCGTTGTCTCTTTTGAATTTTCTTGAGATTGCTTCTCTCAACTCTAAATAACCTTCTACTGGAGAATATGTGCTATAATTTTCGTCAACTGCTTTTTTAACAGCTTCTTTAATAAAGTCTGGTGTATTGAAGTCAGGTTCACCTAAACTTAAACTGATAATGTCTTTTCCTTGTGCTTTTAATTCGCGTGCTAAAGCGGCCATTGCCAAAGTTTGTGAGGTCGCTAAGTTGTTAATTCTGTCCGAAAGAATATGATTCATTATAAAAATTTTGAATGTCCTTAATTTCAACTTTAATTAAGGAAGGTTAATTATTAATAGATTTTTTATGCTAGTTCAGGTTTCATTCCAAGTTCTTTTAAGTGCTTGTAATGCGCAATAACGGCACCTCTCATGGTTCTGAATTCATGATAAGGCAAGTTGCATTCGATTGCAGTTTGTTTTACAATTTCAGCAATTTTCCCGTAATGTACATGACTGATATTTGGAAAAATATGGTGTTCAATTTGGTGATTTAATCCTCCGGTAAACCAATTGACAACTTTGTTTTTGGGAGCAAAATTAGCAGTTGTGTATAATTGGTGAATTGCCCAGGTGTTTTCTATTTCACCTTCTTCATTCGGAACAGGATTTGAAGTTTCTTCCACTACGTGTGCCAATTGAAAAACAATACTTAAAATTAATCCTGCCGTGTAGTGCATTACAAAAAATCCAATAACAACTTTCCACCATGTTACGCCTAAAATCATTGGCAAAGCCATCCAGATTAAAACGTAAATTATTTTTGTGATTACTAAAACAGTCCACAATTTAGTTGGACTTTGAGGAGCTCCGTACGATAATTTTCTTTTTAAGTAATTTTTCATTTGCTTAAAATCGGTTGTTAATGCCCAATTAAAAGTCAATAGTCCGTATAAGAAAAAAGAATAATAATGTTGAAATTTATGAAAACGGTGCCATTCGGCATTTTGTGTAAAACGAATAATTCTTCCCGCATCCAGATCTTCATCGTGACCGTGAATATTAGTATAAGTATGGTGAAGCACATTGTGTTGTACTTGCCAGTTGTGTACGTTTCCGGCTAAAACATAAATACTTCCGCCCATAATTTTGTTGATCCAGGATTTAGAAGAATAAGATCCGTGATTTCCATCATGCATTACATTCATTCCAATTCCTGCCATTCCAACTCCCATCAGGATGTTTAATAGCAATTGTGCCCAAAAAGGCATATTAAGAGTTAGGATCAAAAAGTACGGCGTTAGAAAAACGGCAAAAAGAATAACGGCTTTTAAGTGCAGTTTCCAGTTTCCGGTTTTCTGAATGTTATTCTCCTTGAAGTAATTGTTTACTCGTGAGTTAAGTGTTCTGAAAAACTTCAGATTGTCTTGCTTAGCAAATGTAGGCGCAATGTTATTCATAATTATTTTAAATAGTTTTCAAAGGTAATTATTATAAATTTTCAATTTGCAAAATTGAGTTAAATATTTCAATCGTAAAGTAGTACTTTTGTTAAAAATTTACTACAATGGATGAGATATTGAAATATTTTCCAGATTTGACCGATCTTCAAATCGAACAATTTCAAAAATTAGACTTTTTATACCACGATTGGAATGAAAAAATCAATGTGATTTCAAGAAAAGACATTGATGCCTTATATACAAAACACATTTTGCATTCGCTTGGAATTGCAAAAATCATGAAGTTCGAACCAGGAGCAACTGTTTTGGATGTTGGAACCGGAGGAGGATTTCCCGGGATTCCGTTAGCGATTCTTTTTCCCGAAACACGTTTTTATCTAATTGATGTTATTGCCAAAAAAATAAAAGTGGTTCAGGGTGTTGTTGATGCCTTAGAATTAAAAAATGTAAAAGCAGAACAAAAACGTGCTGAATTGGTAAAAGGTGATTTCGATTTTATTGTGAGCCGTGCGGTAACCAATATGCCGGATTTTGTTTCGTGGATAAAAGATAAGATCAAGAAACAAAACAAACACAGTTTAAAAAATGGTATTCTTTATTTAAAAGGAGGAGACTTGAGTGAAGAACTGAAAGATTTCCCGAAGTCGACCTTATATGATTTAGCAGAGATATTTGATGATGAATTTTTTGAAACCAAAAAAGTAGTTCATCTTCCTTTGAAGTTTAAAGTATAATTTAAAAGCCGAATCGATATTTTGAAGATTCGGCTTTTTTTATTCTTTAAATGTTTTTTAATTAGCTTTTAATTCTTTAAATTGTGTTTTATACATGTCTTTTACTTCAACCTCAGTATTGTCTTTCAGACGTCTTATTTTATAGGATATTGGAGATGATGAAGATACTAGGTCACTAGGAGATGGTGCTTTTAAAAAATCAACAAAACTATTATAATCGGTTACTTTTCCACCTAATGCTAAAGGGCCTCCTACAATCATAACTTTTATCTTATTTTGGGCAAATAATTTTTTAAATTCTTCAGAATAAGTTACATCAATACCAATATTTACTACTTTTAGCGCAACTCCTACAGCTGCTTTTACCATAGTATTGTTATAAGTTTCGTCTTTTGTCGTTTCAATTAATATGTAAGCAACTCGTCCATAGTCAACATTACTTACATATACTGGTTCGTGGGTTCCAAAATTATTTGAACTAATATCGCCATCAATCCAATCCGTATAATATTTTGGATCTATCGTCATGCTGTACAAGCGTTGTCTAACTTTTACCATTACATACGATTTAGTATTTGTTGATCCGCTATTTTGTGTATAGCCAAAGTTTGCTTTTACCATACCGCCAAGAACATCAACATTTAAGTGGGCATCGAGGGCTTTTTTAAAACTGTCCTCAGTTGTAATTTCGTCACTTTGGTATTCATAATAAGTGGGAATAGCACTATAATCGATTAATCCTTTATTTTTACTTACAAGACCATTAATGACTGTGTTTACTTCACTAGGGATAGGTAAAGTGTTAGCACTTACAGATAAATCTCCTCTTAAAGACATCGACAAAGTTACAGGCTTAAAAGAGTTTTTAAGAACTAGTGGATCATAGGTAGCAGTCATGAAACTGGAACCACGCAAAATACTGCCAGGATAGATAACATCCAGATTTGCCTCATCAATAATTGAAAGAGGCGACAGTGTGGTTTGTTTTTCTACAGTAGTGAGATAAACATATTCGTTATTGCCAGTTGCGGGATTCAGTTCTTGTGTTCCTGTTTTTTTAGAACTAAGAATGTTATCTGGTTTAACGGCAAATGTTACTGGTTGTAAATTATTTAGATCACTGACACTATCTTTTTCTTTATTATCATCACTACAGGAAGTAAATAATGATGTTGTAATGGCTAATGCTAAAACAGCTGTTTTTTTAAATTGCTTTTTCATAGTAAAGGTTTTTAATTATTATTTTTGCTTAAGGCTTAGATTGCTGTATACGATTATGTTGTCTGGCTCATAATCTCTCTTTTGAGTTATTTTTATTTCTGAAAGTATCCAGGCGGGTACGATTTGAGCACCTTTTTCTGTATTTACCTTTTCGCTAAAGGTCATTTTTTCATTAATTTTGATAACACCGCTATACTTTTTATCATTATAAAGTGTTACGTAGTTGTTTTCTTTAGATTCACTGTTGGTTAGATAGGTATCATTTGTCTGATCCCCGTCATCGATAGTGAATTCGTAATAACGGCTATGTTTTGAGTTTGAAAACATGGTCGAATTATCTGTTTGTTCATTCCAGGTATAAACTTCAATTTTTACTGCAGATAATAATATTTCCTGTGTAGTTGCTGCAACATACTTATTTGCGCGCATTTTGCGAAGTTCATATTGTTGCCTGAAATTTCCTGGTTGCAGGATTGAAATAATAAAAGAAGAATTTGGTTTTTTGATGATAATACTGTCCCGTATTTTTTTAGTAAAAATGCTATCTTTCGCCAAACCAGTTAAAGACGGTACTTTTATTTCTTCCTGGAAATTATAATCGATTTTGTTTCGTTGATGTAAAGTGGCGTCTACAGTTATGGGTTTGAGTACATAAACCACATCTGCTGAAGAATCAAAGTTTTTAATTTTAACATCAAATTTTAAAACATCACCTACTAAGACGTTACTCCAATCTATTCTGCTGCTATTTTTAAGTAATGAAAAATTGGCTTCATCATGATAGACAATAGTTTTAGAGCTATCATCTTCACTACATGAAATAAAAAACACTAACACACCAAAAAGAATATATCTTCTCATAATTTAAATTTTTAGCTAAATAACGACTTTACTCTATCGCCTTAGTTTGCTAAAAGTTTTTAAAATATCAGATTAAGTTTTTATAGTAATTGTCGCAATCAAATTTTCCTATTCAAATCCTCATAAAATAAAAAGTAAAAGCCGAATCTAATTTTTAGATTCGGCTTTTTATATAGACGAAGTTTCAAAATTGAAACCTTAAACAAAAAATTATCCTAAAAACGGATATCTATAATCTTCCGGAGTAACAAAAGTTTCTTTGATTGTTCTTGGAGAAGCCCAACGCAATAAGTTCAATGCAGAACCTGCTTTGTCGTTCGTTCCTGAAGCTCTTGCTCCACCAAAAGGCTGCATTCCTACCACAGCTCCTGTTGGTTTATCGTTGATGTAGAAGTTACCAGCAGCATTTTGCAATTTCGTTGTAGCTACTTCAATAGCATAACGATCCTGGCTAAATACAGCTCCTGTTAAAGCGTACTCAGAAGTAGTATCAACTAATTCTAAAGTCTCTTCCCATTTTGCATCTTCGTAAACATAAATAGTAATTACTGGTCCGAATAATTCGGTTTCCATTGTAGTATATTTTGGGTTTGTAGTCACAATAACTGTCGGCTCAATAAAGTAACCTACAGATTTATCGTAATTTCCACCAACAATAATTTCTGCGTCAGCATCTTTTTTAGCCTGATCGATAAAACCAGCTAATTTATCAAAAGAACCTTCGTGAATAACTGCCGTAATAAAGTTTCCGAAATCTTCCGGAGAACCCATTTTCATCGATTTTACATCAGCAATTAATTGTTCTTTTACAGCTGGCCATAAACTTTGTGGAATATAAGCTCTTGAAGCTGCAGAACATTTTTGTCCTTGAAATTCAAATGCACCACGAGTAATTCCTGTTGCAACTTGTTTTACGTTAGCGCTTGGGTGTGCAATGATAAAATCTTTACCACCAGTTTCACCAACGATTCTTGGATATGTTTTATAGTTGTTGATATTGGCACCAATTTTAGCCCAGATATCTTTAAATACGTGAGTTGATCCTGTAAAGTGAACTCCGGCGAAATCGCGGCTTGCCAAAACAGTATCTGTAATCATTAAAGCGTCTCCAAAAACAACGTTGATAACGCCATCAGGAACACCAGCTTCTTTGAAAACTTCAATAATGATTTTTGTAGAGAAAACCTGGCTATCACTTGGTTTCCAAATTACAACGTTACCCATCATCGCAGCACTTGCAGGAAGATTTGCAGCGATAGCAGTAAAGTTGAAAGGAGTAATCGCATAAACAAAACCTTCAAGAGGTCTGTATTCTAAACGATTCCATGTTGTAGAATCAGATTTTGGCTGATCTCCGTAAATTTGAGTCATGAATTCTACGTTGTAACGTAAAAAGTCAATTAATTCACAAGAAGCATCAATTTCTGCCTGGTGAATATTTTTAGATTGTCCAATCATAGTGGCAGCGTTGATACGCGCTCTGTATGGACCTGCAATAAGTTCAGCCGCTTTTAAGAAAATAGCAGCACGTTGTTCCCACGCCATGTTTGCCCATGCTTTTCTTGATTCAAGTGCATTTGCAATCGCTTTTTCGATATGTTGTTTTTCAGCTAAATGGTACGTTCCAACAATGTGTTTGTGATCGTGAGGAGCTGAAATAGTTTTAGTATTTCCAGTTTTGACTTCTTCACTTCCAATGTATAATGGAACATCGATTTTTGAGTTCCACATTGTAGTGTAAGCTGCCTGTACAGCTGCTTTTTCTGGTGAGTTTGGTGCGTAACCTTTTACAGGCTCGTTTACCGCTTTTGGTACATGAAAGAATCCTTTTAACATGGGATAAATTATTTTAAAATTACGAATTGTCTAATTTTTTACAAAAGTACAAATGATAATTTGAATATATCACAATACAATATTAAAAAGTTGTAATTTAATAAACTAATCGCGCGAAACTGTAAAACAGCTTGATTGATAAATAGTTAAATTTGATAGAATGTGCCAAAACGGTTTGTCAATATTAAAAATGGTAACAACATGAAAATCCCACTTTTAGCTTTTAACGATAATGGAATTTACTGTCAACAAGCCGATGTTTATCTCGATCCATGGCGACCGGTAAAAAATGCGATTATTACGCACGGACATTCTGATCATGCACGCTGGGGGCATCAAAATTATATTACACATCATACCAATATTCCCATTATTCGACATAGGTTAGGAGAAATAAATGTTACCGGAAAAGACTGGAACGAAATCTTTGTAATCAATAATGTAAAATTCTCTTTTCATCCCGCCGGACATATTATTGGGAGTGCCCAAATTCGCGTTGAACATAAAGGTGAAGTCTGGGTTTTTACTGGAGATTATAAAGTAGAAGATGACGGGATTTCTGTTCCTTATGAAGTGGTGAAATGTCACACTTTTATAACCGAATGCACTTTTGGTTTGCCAGCGTTTAACTGGACTCCGCAGGCTGAAGTAATTACAGATATCAATAATTGGTGGGCTGAAAACAAAGCAGAAGGGAAAACTTCTGTTCTTTTTGGATATTCTTTAGGCAAAGCACAAAGACTTTTAAAATATTTGGATACAGATATCGGAATAATTTATACACACGGCGCTATTGAGAATATGACAAATGTTGTTCGACCTTTAGTAGATCTTCCGCCAACCACTTTAGTAACCTACGAAACTAAAAAAGAGGATTTATTAGGAAATATTGTTCTGGCCCCGCCAAGTGCACACGGAAGTGTCTGGATTAGAAAAATGACGCCTTTTGTTACTGGTTCTGCTAGTGGCTGGATGGCCTTTCGCGGAGCCAGACGCAGACGCGCGATTGACAAAGGTTTTGTTTTAAGCGATCATTGCGATTGGTTCTCTTTGCTGGACAGCATTAAAGCGACTGGAGCCGAAAGAGTGATTTGTACACATGGTTATACCGATATTTTCTCCAAATATTTAAGAGAATTGGGTTATGACGCCAGAACAGAGAAAACCCAATACGAAGGCGAAACTGCAGAAATGGAAAAAGAAGTTGAAGTAGAAAAAGAAATCCAACAATGAAAAATTTCGCCCAACTTATAAAAGTCCTTGATAGCTCCAATAAAACGAACGTAAAAGTCGATGCGCTGACTATGTATTTTAAAAATGCATCGCCAGAGGATAAAGTATGGACGATTGCGATTCTTTCGCACCGTCGTCCGCCAAGACCTGTTAATACTACATTATTAAGAAACTGGGCAAATGAATTGGCAAATATTCCCTTATGGCTTTTTGAAGAAAGTTACCATATTGTAGGAGATTTGGCTGAAACAATTGCTTTGATTATTCCGACAACAAAAGAACATTCCGATAAAAGTTTAACCGAATATCTTCAGGAAATCATTGCGTTAAAAAAGAAATCAGACCCGGAGAAAAAAGAATATTTACATGAAAATTGGTTGGCGTTAAATTATTACGAACGCTTTGTTTTTACCAAATTAATTACCGGAAGTTTTAGAATCGGCGTAAGCCAAAAATTAATGACAAGAGCACTTTCGAAAGCAGAAGGTGTTGATGAAGATGCTTTGGCTTATAAATTAATGGGAAATTGGGATCCGAATACGATCACTTTTCAGGAATTGATTTTAGACGAAAAAAATAGTGACTATTTATCGAAACCCTATCCGTTTTATCTGGCGTATCCAATTGAAGGCGAAGTGGACAATTTAGGAAATCCCGAAGATTGGTCGGTTGAACATAAATGGGACGGAATTCGTTCGCAGACGATCATCCGCGAAAGCGAAATTTATGTGTGGTCAAGAGGCGAGGAGTTGATGACCGATAAATATCCGGAGTTTCAATCTTTTGTTGGTTTGATTCCAAACGGGACTGTAATTGACGCCGAAATTTTAGCTTTTCCCGAAGGAGAAATTGGAAGTTTTAACGATTTGCAAACCCGAATTGGACGCAAAACCATATCAGCTTCTTTGCTTGAAAAAGCTCCCGTAATTTTAAAAGCGTACGATATTTTAGAATGGGAAGGTCACGATATTCGGAATTTGCCTTATTCAGAAAGAAGATTATTATTAGAACAATTATACGACTCCATAAAAGATAAAACTAAAAATTTTCAATTATCAGAAAGGGTTTTGCTCCATTCCTGGGAAGATGTTGCAAATGAAAGAATGCGTGCCCGCGAAATGAAAAGTGAAGGCTTGATGATAAAACGCAACGATTCGACTTATCAGGTTGGAAGAAAAAAAGGGGATTGGTGGAAATGGAAAATCGAACCTTTGGTAATTGATGCTGTTTTGACTTATGCCATGCGAGGTCACGGAAGGCGTTCCAATTTATTTACCGATTATACTTTTGCGCTTTGGCAAACGAACGAAAAAGACGAAAAAGAATTGGTCACTTTCGCAAAAGCCTATTCCGGTTTAACCGATGCCGAATTTAGGAAAGTGGATGATTTTATAAAGAAAAATACCTTAGAAAGATTTGGTCCTGTTCGAAGTGTTACACCAAAATTAGTTTTCGAAATTGGATTTGAAGGAATTGCACTTTCCAAAAGACATAAAAGTGGAGTTGCAACACGTTTCCCAAGAATTTTGAGATGGCGACAAGACAAAAAAATTGAAGATGCCAATTCGATTGAGGATTTAAAAAGTATGATTTCATAAAAGTTTCAAAGGGACAAAGTAACAGAGTTTCAAAAAAAAACTTTAGGAAACAGCTAAACTTTGGCCCTCTGAGCCTTTGCAACTTTGAACCTTATAAAAAAATGAACAGAGAAGAACTATACACAATTGCTGAAAACTGGTTCAAGGATCAGGGATGGAAATCTTTTCCGTTCCAGACTCAAACCTGGACGGCATTTCTGCAGGGTAAAAACGGTCTGTTAAACGCTCCAACCGGAAGCGGAAAAACCTATGCCTTATGGTTTCCGATAGTTCTCGATTACATCAATAAAAATCCGGATTATAAAGCTAAACATAAACCAGGCTTAAAAGCCATTTGGATTACGCCTTTGCGATCCCTTTCTGTCGAAATAAAACAAGCAGCGGAACGAATTGTTGCAGATTTAGATTTGCCCTTAACTGTCGGAATTCGTTCCGGAGATACTTCGCAAAGTGAAAGAACAAAGCAAAGTAAAAAAATGCCTGATTTGCTGATAACAACTCCAGAAAGTTTGCAACTGCTTTTAGCCTCCAAAGAATTTTCAAAAACTTTTGCTAATTGTGGCGCTATTGTAGTAGATGAATGGCATGAATTATTAGGTACAAAACGAGGCGTTCAAATGGAACTGGCTTTGTCCAGATTAAAAACGGTGGCACCAAAAATGAAAATTTGGGGAATTTCAGCAACGATCGGAAATCTGGAACTGGCACAACAGGTTTTGTTAGGAGTCAATTCAGAAGCTTATGAAAATTCAGTTTTAATAAAAGCAAATATCAACAAGAAAATAAAAGTGATTTCAATCCTTCCGGAGAAAATGGAAAGCTATCCCTGGCGCGGCCATTTAGGATTGCATTTAATTGATGAGGTTGCCAAAATCATCAGAAAAAGCAAAACCACTTTAATTTTTACGAATGTCCGTTCCGTTTGCGAAATGTGGTATCAGGCAATTTTGGAGAAATATCCTGAATTTGCAGGCGAAATGGCTATGCATCACGGAAGCATCAGTAGGGAAGTTAGACAATGGGTTGAAAATGCGATTCGGAATGAAGAATTAAAAGTGGTAGTTTGTACTTCAAGTCTGGATTTAGGTGTTGATTTTGCACCGGTTGAAAGCATTATTCAGATTGGCGGTCCAAAAGGTGTTGCGCGCTTTCTGCAAAGAGCGGGAAGAAGTGGCCATCAACCCGGAAAAGAAAGTGTTATTTACTTTCTTGCCACACATGCGATCGAATTAATTGAGGCATCGGCACTTAAAAAAGCAGCAGCAAAAACAATTGTCGAAGACCGAATTCCGTATTTGAACAGTTGGGATGTTTTAATTCAATATTTAAATACACTTGCTGTTTCTGACGGTTTTTTTCCGGATGAAATTTACAAAGAAGTAAAACAAACCTTTTGTTATCAAAATATAACCAAAGAAAACTGGAACTGGATTCTAAATTTTATTACCAATGGAAGTCAGAGTTTACAAGCCTATGATGAATTCAAAAAAGTAGAAGTAGAAGAAGATTGTCGTTTCAAAATTAACAGCCGATTGATTGCGATGCATCACAGAATGCAAATCGGAACTATCGTTGGAGATGCAGTTCTTAATGTGAAATATTTAAGCGGAGGTTATATTGGAACCATTGAAGAATGGTTTGCCTCTAAACTCAAACCGGGAGATGTTTTTACGTTTGCCGGAAAAAGACTGGAATTATTCCGTGTTAAAAACATGCAGGTTTTGGTGCGAAAAGCGGATCCAAAAAAATCTTCAAAAACGGTTAGCTGGATGGGCGGACGTATGGCGCTGTCTGTACAAATGAGTGAATTGTTAAGAGAAGAATTATATGCCGCAAATACAGACAATCTATCTCCCGAATTAAAAGCCCTGAAACCTATCTTTGACAGACAGCGAAAAGAAAGTATTGTTCCGGATGCAAATGAGTTTTTAATTGAAACGTTTAAAACCAGAGAAGGATTTCATGCGATTTTTTATCCTTTTGAAGGAAGGTTTGTGCATGAAGCTTTGGCAAGTATGTTGTCTTACCGAATTAGTTTGCTGTTCTCCATCACGTTTTCATTAGCCTATAATGATTACGGTTTTGAACTACTTTCCGATCAGGAAATTGATATGCAGGCCGTTTTTGATAATGATTTATTTTCTACAGAATATGTACACCACGATTTACAAAAAAGCCTGAATTCAACTGAAATGGCAAGAAGAAAATTCAGGGATATTGCCGTAATCGCCGGATTAGTTTTTACCGGAATGCCAGGTCGACCAGTTAAAACCAAACATTTGCAAAGTGGCTCTCAATTACTTTTTGAAGTTTTTCGGGATTTTGAGCCTGACAATTTATTGTTGCATCAGGCGTTTATAGAAACATTCGAACATCAGTTAGAAGAAGGACGTTTGATTCAGGCCTTAGAAAGAATTAACAGACAAACGATTGTGTGGAAACAATGCAATAAACCAACACCTTTTAGTTTTCCGATCATTACAGACCGACTCAGGGAAAAATTATCGAGTGAAACTTTAGCAGAAAGAATCAAAAAAATGACAGCCAGTTATATGAAATAATTTCTTTATGAGAATAGTAATTAATAATCAGAATTTTATTTTGCATCAATCTGGCGTTGTTTTTTGGGAAGAAAAAAAGATGCTTTTGATTTCTGATGTTCATTTGGGAAAAGTGACCCATTTTAGGAAACACGGAATCGGAATTCCGAAAGAGGCCATTTTTGAAAATTTTAATCGTTTAAAAACAGTTTTAGAAATATTCAGCGCAGAAACCATTATTTTTTTAGGAGATTTATTTCACAGTAAAATTAATACTGAATGGGATTTTTTCATGGATTGGATAAAAGAGTATTCACAGAAAATAATTTTAGTGGAAGGGAATCATGATATCATTTCAAAAATAAATTATGAAGACCTGAATATTGAAATTTACAGTGAATTGATTATTGATGATTTCCTGTTGACGCATCATCCAACAGAAAAAGAAGGATTTTTTAATTTTTGCGGACATATTCATCCTGCTATACAATTAAGGGGATTGGGGAGACAGTTTTTAAGTTTGCCTTGTTTTTTTCTAAAACAAAATCAATTAATTTTCCCTGCTTTTGGCGAGTTTACAGGAAATTCCTATATGACGCCAACAGAAAATGACAAAGCATACGCAATCACAAAAGAAGGTGTAATCGAAATTTCAATAAATTAATTTAAAGCAAAAGGAGCGCACATTCTAAAAGTAGGAACAATAACTTTGAATGTTTTGGTAGTAGTAAAATTGATCATATTAAAATGGCCTTTCATTGCTCCGTAAGGAGATGAAAGCAAACAACCCGAACTATAAGTGTGGTTTTCTCCAGGTTTTAAAACTGGTTTTTTTCCAATAACGCCCTCACCATCAACGATATCAATATCGTTTAAAGAGTCAAATATTTCCCAGTGACGAGAAGTTAATTGTACTGAATCTTTACTGTGATTTTCAATCGTAACTACGTAACTAAAAGCAAAGTGAATCTTATAGTTCTTGAAGTAAGTACCTTCAAAACTAGTCAAAACTGATATTTTTATGCCTCGTGTAATCTGAGAAACCATACTAACGTAGTATATATGTGTGTGTTATAGTTGCAAACTTACGAAAAAAATTCGTTCAAAGAAATCCTTTAACAATGTTTTAATTGGTGATATTTATAGAGTTTGCATTTCCTTTTCCGATTACTCTTTCGTATCGATCTGAACTATGTTTGTAATAAACGAGTATAGTGTACTCGTTTTCTGTCTGATAGAAATTACCATCAATAGCATTCTCATAATCAATTACCCCTTTTTTATCTGCTACGCGATACTTAAAATTGGTAAAACCTTGTTTGATCATGACTGCTTTTTCGTACACCCCCTTTTTTTCATTATAGTCCATTTTGTATTCCGGCGATAAGCTGTAATTATTGAACATTCCAACAATATAAATGTCTTTATTTAACTGGAAAGCCGGAGCCGAAAGACTGAAATAAACCCAGGCATAATCTGCTTCGATTTCATTATTAGAGGCATTTATATTTTTTACAACAAAATTTCCGTCTACATCTTCATATAACGTATAAATTTGGTTTGCTCTTGCCTGATTTGTATATAAAAAAGAACTGTAAATATCATTCGCCGAACCAACTTTTGCAACATTATTACTTGCGGCACGAATGTCTTTATTCTCAAAATATAAAAATTCATTTCCTGCCCAAAATTGCGTCTCTTTATCGTATTTGTAAACCATTTGGTTTCCGATTGTATATTGTGGAGCAATATTTTTGATACTGGTATTAAAATCCCCATTTTGCAATAACAACACTTTTAAGTTTTGCAAAGGGGTCTGAAAAACAATATCATTTGAAAGTACAGTAAATTCAAGATTTTGTTTGTAATCAATATTGCTGAGGTTTCGGCTTCGTTTTACGACAGCTCCAACGGTTGAATGATCTTCAAATAAAATAAACTTTCTGGAGAAAACAATTTCCCGGTCTTCATTCAGAATCCTCAACATATAATTTCCTGAAATTCTCAGTTGTGTAGTAAACTGGTTCGGGAAAGAAAGGCGATAATGAGAAAAAGCCTGAAGCGTATTAAAGGAATTGGAGTAATCTGTAATTCTCTGATTGTCAAAACCACGAACATAATCCGTTTTCGGAATGTCAGTAGGAATCCAGTTATAATCGCAATGAATTAAATCAAAATAATAATTGGCTTCATTCCCAAACAAATCATCAAATTGTAATTCAAATGTCGAACCTAATTCGAAAATCGGCACGACATTATTTCCATTCTGAACAAATGAAACGGTTTTAATGTTATAGGGTGGAGTTACTTCGGTTTGTACTTCCTGGGCTTTCGCCGAAGTAAAAATGAAAAGTAAAAGTAGACTTTTAAACAAAAATTTTGGCATCTTATTACGTTGTAAGATTGTAAATATAATAATTTATACAACGAAAAATAAGACGTTTTATTGGTTTTAAAAACAATTTATTATGAACCCAAAATGTATTTCAAATTAACTTCGATTTCATCGTTAATATAACTTTCTTCCAAAAGTGAGTCAGATAACAGTTTTTTGTTTTCTTGTAGTTTAATTATTTTTTCCTCTACCGTATTTTTCGAAATAAACCTGATAACATTGACTTTATTTAATTGTCCAATTCTATGCGCTCTTCCAACTCCTTGTTTTTCTGCAAAAGGATTCCACCACGGATCTAAAAATAAAACATAAGAAGCTTTGGTGATATTCAAACCGACTCCACCTGCTTTAAGCGAAATAAAAAACAACAAAGGCTCTTCTTTTTCCTGAAACAGCTTTACCTGATGTTCTCTTTTACTGGCTGGAGTTTCACCTGTAATTTCACAAAACGCTATTTTATTTTCCTTACACCAATTGGTATAAAAATTCAAATTAGTAACAAATGAGCTGAAAATAATAGTCTTTTGTTTTCCTTTGACTAAGTTTTCGAGATAATTCGTCACAGCAATATATTTCCCTGAATCAATTTCCGACTCCTGATCAACCATTTTTGGGTGATTACTCAGCTGTCTTAACTTCATCAGCGTGTTGATAATGCTAATCTTATCAGGACTGGTTCCGTCAGTTTTCAATAGAAAATTACGGGCTTTTGATTTTTCCTGCTCGTATAATTTTTCCTGTTCAGGATCCATATCGCAGTAATAAATCTGCTCCGTTAATTCAGGTAAATCTTTCAAAACCTGTTCTTTAGTTCGTCGCAAAATATAAGGCTGAACCAGATTTTTTAATTCAGTTAAACTATTTTCGTCCTGCTTTTTCTCAATCGGGATTTTAAAATTTTCTGCGAAAAAATTATAAGTGCCCAAAATATCAGGGTTTATAAACTGCATTTGTGACCATAAATCATCCAGCGAATTTTCGATAGGCGTACCACTTAAAGCAATTTTATGAGCTGTATTTATTTTATTAATCGCTTTAAAAATCTTAGAATTTTTATTTTTAATATATTGACTTTCGTCTAAAATTAAATAGCGGAAATCATATTTTTCTAAAATTGAAATATCACGATGTACAATACTGTAACTCGTAAAAATCAAATCTGTTGATGCTAATCTATTTGCCAACAGTTTTCTGTCGTTACCGATATATTGCATTTTTGAAAAATGCGGTGTGAATTTTGAAGACTCGTTATACCAGTTAAAAACCAATGAAGATGGTAAAACAATCAGGGCTTTTAATGGTTCTCTTTCAATAGTAGTTTCGTTTGCAAACAAATCAAAATTTGTGGTTTTGGTTGTGAATCCTAGCTGTTCTTGTACGGCAACCAAAACGGCCAGGGTTTGTAATGTCTTTCCGAGTCCCATATCATCAGCCAGACACGCACCTAAGTTGGAGTTGAAATGACCCAAAAGCCATTTTACACCCTCAATTTGGTAAGGTCTCAGCGTTGCTTTCAGTAAATCTGAAGCGGTGTATTCTGCTTTTTGAATTACATCATTTTTGATTTCCGGAATAGTATCCAAAGCAGTAAAATTACTTTTACGCAAAAGAAGATTTTCATTTTCTGTTTTGGCTAATTTGGCCAGTGAACTGTATTTGCTTAGCCATTCCAGCGGAATCAGAAAGTAGTTTCCGTCAGGCAATAAAAAGAGTCTTTCTTTGCTTTTTATATTCGGAATGATTTCACTGAAATTGATCGTAAAAACTCCAACACTAATTATTATTTTGATATCAAACCAATCTTCTTTTGTCTCTTCTTTTGAAGCTAAAACAGTATGACTTTCGGTAATGATTTCTTTACTTTCCAGCTTTAAGTTTTGGATGGTAAAACCTAAATTTCCCAGCTCTTCTTTATGATTAATAACGAATTGAATATTAGCGTAAGGATCGTTAATTTCTGCCTCTGAATTCGATCCAAATAATTCGTTTTTGATTTTTGTTAAACCAAGTTCAGGTAATTTATCTGTGTATAAGGCCTCGTCAGCACTTCTTTTAAACTGAATTATTTTAGGTTCATTGGCAACACTAAAATCAACAAATGAATGTGTCTTTTTGGTTTTACTGGCGTCAAATGAATAGCCATTATAATCAAAGTAAAGATTGAGATAATAACAGTTTTTGAAGAAATCATAAACAGGCTGAATGGTACATGAAACAATTTTGTCCCGAAGTTCAATTTCGAAACCAGTCGCGTCGATGTCGATTTTTTTAGCTATTTCGGGAATAAAACTTTTAAAATAATCATCAACTAATTTTGAAGGTATCTCGATCGATTTTTTCTTTAAAAAAGGAGAAAGTTTTTTAGAATTAAGGTCTTTTAACTTCCCTAATTTTTTATCTATAATTAACCAGCCCGGTTCATCTAAAAGAACATCAACACTACTATTCATAGGCAAAAATGTAGTTTCGTTTTCTTTTAAAGATAAAGTATAGGTAATGCCTTCAACATGTTTGTCAAATTGAATTTGAGGCTCAAAATACAATGAATCAATATTTACGCTTGAGCGATAAAAATCTTTTTCGGGTCCAATGTTGATTGACAACGGAAATTGTTCCTGAACAATTAAAGTGTAAAACGAATCTAGATTCATTTTTAAATGCTGACGAATGGCAAAATCAATTTTGGAATCTTTTTGCAAGTCAGCAATTGTCTTGGCTGATTTGATTTTTGCACTGAATTTTTTAAAAATAAAATCAGGCTTTAAGGATTCGCAAACGGTCAGTGTTTTTTTTGTATTGGAATCTAAATTTTCGAAAACAATTCCGAAGCTTTCAAGTATACTAGTTGTTGCTTTTTTGTTCAGATATTTGATTTCATCAGTATTCTCAACAATATAGGCTGTTGGAATATAAGCGTTCAGATTTTTTTCAAAACTGATGTCAAAACAAAATTGAAATGATTTTGAAGTTTCCAAGAGTAGGGCTGTGGTTTGGTTTGGTTTGGTTGTAATTTGGGATGAGCTAAAAATTAAAAAGTTTTCAAAATACTAATAATTTGAAAACTTTTTAAATAAACTTATATAACTTATATGGTGGAAAAAAATTAGTTTTCCTGTTTAAAGCAAAGCGGAATAATTTCTCCTTTTGCCAAACAATATTTCTCTACCAATTCTGGCGCAATTTTATTGGTATAATCTTCTTCGATTACTATGAAACCAATGCTTCTTAATTTATCAAAATAATCACGGCCATAAATACGAACGTGATCATATTGACCAAATATTTTAGCACGTTCTTTTTGGTCTGTTATCGAATCATCGGCAAAAGTAACTTCTCTCGATAAATCCTGTGGAATTTGCAAAACGGCCATTCCGCCTGGTTTTAAAACTCTGAATAATTCCTGCATTGCTTTTGTATCATCCGGAATATGTTCTAAAACGTGATTACATAAAATCACATCGTATTCGTTGTCTTTAAAAGGCAAATTACAAATATCTGCTTTTACATCTGCCAACGGCGAAAACAAATCGGTTGTTGTGTAATCCAGATTTTTTTGCTTGCGGAATCTTTTATAAAAAGCCTGTTCCGGTGCAAAGTGAAGCACTTTTTTTGGCGCGGTAAAAAAATCAGTCTGATCGTTTAAATACAACCAAAGTAAACGGTGTCTTTCTAATGAAAGTGTACTCGGCGAAAGCACATTATTACGTTGTTTTCCGTATCCGTAAGGCAAAAACGATCTAAAACTTTTACCATCAATAGGATCAGTAAATTTGTCTCCTTTTAAAGATAAAGCCAAAATTGGGCGGGCCACATAACTCAAACGAATTAATAATGGTCTTGGAATAGTATTAAGTACTAATTTAAAAAGTTTCTTCATTGGGGGGCTGTTTCGCAGAGTTTCACAAAGTAAGCACGGAGCTTCACAAAGTTTAAATCTCTTATAATGTTTTTAAATCTCTGTGGAATAACTATAATACTAAAGGCACTTTTCTGAATTCATCTTCTTCATTACTCTCAATTCCTAACGCTTTGTAGATGTATTGAAAAGTTGATAATAACTCTGGTTTTCCATCAATTAAGGCAACGTCGTGTTCGAAATGCGCACTTGGTTTTCCGTCAGCAGTTAAGATTGTCCAGCCGTCTTTTAATTGTTTGATGTTTCTGGTTCCCATATTGATCATTGGCTCAATGGCAACCACCATTCCTTCAACAAAAAGTTTTCCACGACCACGTTTTCCGTAGTTTGGCATTTCTGGTTCTTCGTGCATTTTTTGTCCTACACCGTGACCAACCAATTCACGAACTACTCCGTAACCGTGAGATTCTGTATATTTTTGAATCGCATTTCCAACATCTTCCACACGATTTCCAGCTTTAAATTCTCTGATTCCAACATAAAGAGATTCTTTAGTAACCTGCAAAAGTTTTTTAACTTCCGGGGCAACTTCTCCAATCTCAAAACTATAGGCATGATCACCGTGATATCCATTTTTGAATGCACCACAATCTACTGAAATTACGTCTCCGCTTTTCAAAGGTGTGTTATTGGGAATTCCGTGTACAACCTGTGCATTCGGACTCATACAAAGAGAATTCGGGAAATCATACAATCCAAGAAAACTTGGTACTGCACCATGATCACGAATAAATTCCTCGGCTAATTTGTCAAGATATAATGTAGTAACTCCTTCTTTAATTTCAGAAGCAATCATTCCTAATGTTTTAGATACGATCAAAGCACTTTCGCGCATTAATTCGATTTCCTCTCTACTTTTTTGGATAATCATATTTTTCAGATTTTCAGTTCGCAAAAGTACGATATTAATATAAATTTTTCGCCACGAATTTTACGAATTAGCACGAATTCAATTTTAATATAAAAAAGGAATAAATTTTACGAATTTCAAGGTTTTTAAAATTTGCGGACAGATTAATTAGTGAAATTCGTGGCAAAACTTTTTTAACCGTTATTGAGTTCTTTAAAACTCAAAGTCTTTACAGATTTATATTTGACAGAAAAAACGTAAATTAGTAGTTGTTAAAACTATCGAAATTATGGAATCTGCTATAAATCAAGAAAATATATCCAAAGTAAAAGCATTGAAAAAGATGAAACGAAATGCTTTGGCGCTCTTAGGCGTTGCGGTGCTTCTTTTTATTATTGCGATTTATTTTAAAATTCCAATGTTGCAGGCGTTTAGTGAAGCGGCAATGGTCGGTGGAATTGCCGATTGGTTCGCGGTTGTAGCTTTATTTCGTCATCCGCTTGGAATCCCGATTTGGCATACTGCCATTATTCCAACCAAGAAAAATGAGATAGGAGAAAATTTGGGGAATTTTGTTTCTGAGGAATTTCTGAACCGTGAAAAATTAGAAATTAAATTAGAAGAATTCAACTTTGCTACAAAAGCTTCAGATTGGCTTTCAGAAGTAGAAAATGCCAATAAAATTGCCAATTTGGTCGCCGTAAATATTATTCCGGGCGTTTTAAAAACCATCAAAGATGAAGATATAAAACGATTCATTCAGGTTCAGTTTAAAGAAAAATTAGAAGCAATTAATTTTGGAGATTGGGTTGCGCTGGCATTAGAACCTTTGCAAAAAGGAAATGTAAAAGATCAATTGCTGACCAATCTTTTGGAAGTTATGAGTTCCGAACTGAGTAACAATAAAGATTTGATTCGGAAAAAAGTAAAACAATCCACACCTTTTTTAAGTTTCGGTCTGGCCGATAAAAGTATTTCAGAAGGAATTTTTAATGGACTGCAGGAGTTTTTAGATGAAGCGAAAAAACCGGAAAGTGAAATTAGAATTAAAATCGACGAATATGTAGCAGATTTTCTGGATAAAGTAAAAAACTCAGAAGAAATGAGAATCAAAATCAACAATTTGATTCTTGGTTTTGCCGGTAAAAAAGAAGTTCAGGATTACATCAACGGAATTTGGGATGAAATAAAATTATCAATTTCAGATGATTTAGAGAAAGGGGATGAGTCTTCCATCAAAAATAATATTTCAAGCTTAATTCAACGTTTCGGAAATGGATTAAAAGAAGATCCGGTAATGATTGACAAGATTAATAATTTCATCAAAAACGATTTATTATCAGTGCTTCTGAACAATAAAAAAGTAATTGGAGATTTAATTTCTTCCACTGTAAAAAGTTGGGACGGAAAAGAAGTGTCAGAAAAATTAGAATTAGAAATCGGAAAAGATCTTCAATACATCAGAATCAATGGAACATTAGTCGGTGGACTAATTGGACTCATAATTTATGGTGTGGAATGGACGTATCATTATTTTGTAATATGATACACGCAATTTTGTCATTTCGAGGAACGAGAAATCCTCGCAAGTAACTCCGCAACGAAAATCCAATCTTTGTCGAGCTTCTCGCGAGGATTTCTCGTTCCTCGAAATGACAACAAGCCTAAAAACAAAAAAGAGACAAATCCGAAAACTTGTCTCTTTTTCTATTAAAAAAAAGTGGTTTCTATAATAATGAATGACAAGTCATTGTATTTGGTTGTGGGACTCCCATTAATTCTAAAATAGTTGGAGCAATATCTCCTAAAACACCATTTTGAATGTTTTTCAGATTCTTGTCAACTAAAATAATCGGCACAGGATTCGTTGTGTGAGCCGTATTTGGACTTCCATCAGGATTAATCATTGTTTCGCAATTTCCGTGATCGGCAATCACAATTGTAGTATAATCATTAGCAAGAGCAGCTTCAATTACTTGTTTTACACAAGCATCAACAGCTTCACAAGCAAGGATTGCAGCACTCATAATTCCGGTATGTCCAACCATATCTCCATTAGCAAAGTTAAGACAAACAAAATCTACTTCGCCTTTGTTTAATTCAGGAACAAGTGCAGTAGTTAGTTCGTAGGCACTCATTTCTGGCTGTAAATCATAAGTAGCTACTTTTGGAGAGTTTCTCAAGATTCTTGATTCGCCTTCAAAAGGAGTTTCTCTTCCGCCAGAAAAGAAAAAGGTTACATGTGGATATTTTTCTGTTTCAGCAATACGAATTTGTTTTTTACCCGCTTTTTCTAAAACTTCACCCAGCGTTTCAGTAATATTATCTTTATTGTAAACAACTTTTACGTTTTGATACGTTTCGTCGTAGTTGGTAAGCGTTACATAATACAAGTTTAATTTGTGCATGTTTTGCTCGTGGAAATCATGCTGTGAAAGTGCTTCTGTAAGTTCACGGCCTCTATCGGTTCTGAAATTGAAGAAGATTACAACATCACCTTCAACAATTGTTGCCAGCGGTTTTTGTTCTTCATCAACCATTACAATAGGTGCAATAAATTCGTCAGTAACATCGTGTGCATAACTTTCAAGGACACTGGCAACTGCATTTTTTGAAGGAATTCCAGTACCATTAACAACTAAATCGTAAGCTAATTTTACGCGTTCCCAACGTTTGTCACGGTCCATTGCATAATAACGACCAACAATAGAAGCTATTTTTACCGGAGTATCTTTAATATGTTCTTCTAAGTCATGAATGTATTTTGCTCCTGATTTTGGATCAACATCACGTCCGTCTGTAAAAGCATGAATATAAACCTGGTCTAAGCCATATTCCTGAGAAGCATCGATCAATCCACGTAAGTGCGAAGTATGAGAGTGAACACCTCCATCAGAAACTAATCCTAAAAAGTGTACTTTTTTATTGTTTTCTTTAGCATATGTAAAAGCATCAACCAAAACTTGTTCTTTGGCTAATGTTTGATGCGCTACGGCTAAGTTAATTTTGGCTAAATCCTGATACACAATTCTTCCGGCACCAAGATTCATATGTCCCACTTCGCTGTTTCCCATCTGACCTTCGGGTAAACCTACGTTTAATCCATCGGTTCGAAGTTGAGCGCTTGGGTAATTTTTGTAAAGACTGTTTATAAAAGGAACATTTGCATTGTCTATTGCGGATACTTTAGGGTCAGGAGATTTTCCCCAACCATCTAAAATCATAAGGATAACTTTCTTGTTCATTACTTTTTGTTTTGTACAAAGATAAGCCATTTCTAAAATGTGCAAAGAAAGCAATGTTACATTTATGTTTAATAAAATGAAGTATGTGAAAAAATAATAATTTAATTGAAGAAGGACTTATTTTTTAAAATTAATTCACGCTAAGCTCTCTTTCTGAGCTTATTTTTGACAGCATTGTAGTCGATAAAATATTTCACACTGACTGAAAAAATGTGTTTTAAAGCATCATTGTTGAGTAAAGCAGTTACATTGCCCTTAAATTCTTTATCGATAATACGCTCAAAATTGGAAGCGCTATTACGGTATAAAACCGAAACCTGACTTCCCGGCGCAAACCACCATGAATAGGATAAGTCAGCATTCCAGGAATAAAAACTCGAATTTTTGTTTTCAGTATATTCAGGATAAGGTGTTAAAGCTCCATCTTGCTGCAATTCCAGAATGTCTTTATTTTCAGCATAAGACCAATATTGGCGAAGTGCTAAATTTAAAGTCATCGCACTGTTTAAAGCATATTTTCCCGTAATTGTATTCGAATAGGTAATTACATTTCGATTGGCAAAAACAATAGTTTCCGGAGTGCTTTCATTGTCATCATCATCATCATAACCATCGATATAGCCTTTGTTGTTGTTTTTTCTAAAATAACTAAAAGTATAGACCATTAAAAGTTTATCACTAAAGCGATATCTCGGTCCAATATCAAAGCCATATGCCATTCGTCCAGGCTCGTCAGCAATAGCAATTGACGGATTTAGATCTAAAGCAAATTTATGGTTGTAATTTGTAGAAATGCTGCCCCACGCTTCAACTCTTCTCGGAATGATAACATAACGATTGTCGGCTCTTGGTTCATAATAATCATGAGATATTAAAGGAAATACAGTGATTCCTCCGCCATAATAATTATTTTTTACCGTACTCAGGTTTACATTTGCCTCAATATTATTGTCTTGTACTTTTCCTGATTCTTTATTGAATTCGACATACATATTATAGTTGACCTTAAAGCTATTAAAAAGCTTTGTTGGGTTTAGAATTCTATAATTTGCATTTCCGTAGAAATTGTAATAATTGGTATAAAAGTTAATTCCGAGATCATTTGGATCGTACCCTTTTGTGACAAAATCAGTACCTACACTGTAACGGTATTTTCCAGTAGTTTCGGCAAATCCAATTGTGGAGAAGACACCCGTTTTATCTTCAGTTTGATTAATGATACTGTATTTTACATTTCCAGATAAATTATAGGTATTTGCTTTTGTATTTAAATCCCACGCTAAGCCCGAAACATTGGCATCTCTGTAATGTGCATTTCTTGTAACGTTTGTGTTTATAAAGGTTACAGAAGAATTTTTCCGAAAACGCTGATCCAAAACCAAAACGTTATAATTGGTCAAAGGTTCCACAACTATTTGTCTTGTGTCTCCTGAAAGAGTATCTTTTACGGTAGCGAAAGTTTTTTCGGTAATGGCATTTAAAATTCCAATTCCTAATCCGTTTTTTGTTCTTCCTGAAACTTTCAAAGCATTGATAAGATTCACATTCTGAACGGTTTCAATTACTTCTTCATTATCATTTAATTCAGGGTCTATAGAAGGTGCCCCTCCAATTCTTCTGGAGTAAAAGATGTTTCCTTTATTGAACAAATCGGTTCCTTCTGTAAAAAAGGCTCTGTTTTCGTTGAATTGTTGCTCAAACGGACTCAAATTCAAAATCTGATCGTCGTATTTTGTTTGTCCAAAATCGGGAACCAGAATCGCATCCAAAGTAAAGGCATCTGTAATTCCGTACTTAATGTCCATACCACCTTTCATTGTACCGTATGTTTTTTGACCTTCAGCAGCATTTAAATAATAGGAGGCATATGGCATAAAAAATAATCGGGTAGGAGGTTTGATATTTTCAATTCCGGTTAATTCCCCGTTTTGTTGTGTAAACGTGCCAATTTTGGTATTTATTAAGTTCCAGGTATATTTCCTGCGTTCTCTTTTTACTTCCCTGAAAAAATTAATTCCCCAAGTTTGTTTGTTCTCTGCAGAGAATCGCAAAGCGGCGTACGGAATTTTAATCTCCACAATCCAGCCTTTATCGGTTATTTTTGCTTTGCTAATCCAGACAGCATCCCAGGAATAATCTTCTCCAATGACATCTGTCATGATACAATCGCCCTGAACATCAGCTGCAGAAACAAAAAACTCAAAGTTTTGTTGCCCGTCATTAAAGCCGTTGATGAAAACACCAAAAATATCAGCGGTTCCAAAATTATCACGTTGTGAAATCTCTTTTAAAATTTTGTTTGGCTGGTCATCATACATCATGGCACCTATGTAAATGGCGTCATTGTTGTAAATAACCTTGATTTCTGTTTTTTGAGATTCAGGAATTGGCTTTCCGTTGTCGGGTTCAAACATGATAAAATCAGAAGCAATCGGGGCATTTTCCCACGCGGTCTCGTCTAGTTTTCCATCAATAATAATGGGCTGCGAGGTAGATTGTGCCTGTAGGGTTTTCTTTTGGCTGTAGCCGAACGATACACAGAGCAGAAAATAAAGGAAAACTACTTTTTTCATTTGTATGATGAAGGATGCGTGAGATAATATAGACATTCAAAAGTGTTAAATGTTACACTTTAAAATCTAAAAATTATATCTTTTTAGTATTGTAGGTATATCGCTACGTAGTAAAAGTTAAAATAATGCGTAAAAATAAGATTTTTACGTCAATATGCCAATGTTTTGTTTTTGATCTGTTAAATTTTAAACAAAACGTGCCTGATTTACAGCTATTTATTTTGTACCGTATATTTTTTTTATATTTTTGTCAAACCCAAATTTGTTATTAACCTAAAGAAATTCAATGATTTACAAAATTTATCCACTGCTAGTGTTTTTGTTATTATCTTTTGGTAAAGATTCAAAAAGCACTCCCGAAACTAAAAAAGAAGCAACTAAAAGCATTGCTAAAGTTGAAAAACTTACAGTAGAAGCTAAAATTGAAGGTGTATATCATGCCTTGAATCCAAACAATTATCAGTTACCTGAACTTAGAACTTTTTCTGAAGCTTTAAAAGGATTTTATTTATTAAAGGAAAGAGGAGTTGTTCAAAAAGACATTCTAACATTAATTGATTTCAGTTTGTCATCAAATACCAAACGTCTTTGGGTAATTGATTTAGCAACAAATACTGTTTTGTTTCAATCTTTGGTTGCTCACGGAAGAAATACAGGTGAAGAATATGCATCTGCTTTTTCAAATACTAATTCATCTTTTAAAAGTAGTCTTGGTTTTTATGCTACAGGCGAAATTTATCAGGGAAAACATGGAGCTTCATTGCGTTTAGATGGTTTAGAGCGAGGTTATAATAATAATGCCCGCGAAAGGGGAGTTGTTATGCATGGAGCAGATTATGTTTCTGAATCTTTTATCAGAAATCATAAAAGACTAGGCAGAAGCCAGGGTTGCCCTGCATTACCAGTTGAATTGACCGGAAAAATAATTGACATTATTAAAGATAAATCGTGTTTGTACATCTACCATCCTTCAAGAGGATTTGCGATGGAAGAAAAGCTACTTTCGTAATTTAGCATACAAATCCGAATCTAAATTATAAATATCAGCTCTGAAAATGAGCTGATTTTTTTTGCTCCATGCTGTCCAGTACCATTGGTATAAAGCGTACTTTTTAATAATTTTGATATAAGTAGTCTTCTGTGAAGCAATAATAGTATCTATTTTCTCTTGTGAATATTTATCAGGATCATTTAAAATGTGCTCCGCCAGTTCTAACGGATTTTCAATACGAACGCATCCAGAACTCAGTGAACGATTATTTCTTCCAAAATAATTACGATGATTGGTGTCGTGCAAATAAACGCTATGATGATTTGGGAATAAAATTTTCATCAATCCCAATGAATTATTATAGCCCGGACTTTGCACATATTTGTAATTGCCAGGTTTGTTTTCATTCCAGTTACTTGGATCAACTTCATTGCCTGTAGTGTCATAAATCGTTATATTTTTATTTTTTAAATAATTACGATTGCGTTTCATCGCAGGAACTACATCTTCTTTTAAAATGGTCGGAGGAACGGTCCATGTCGGGTTAAAAACAACTGTTTTCAGTACCGATGTAATAATTGGGGTTTTTCTTTTACTTGTTCCAACGACAATATTACGGACTAAAGTAGTGTCTTGACTTTCAATAACATTCAAGCTGTAATTAGGTATATTTATAATGAAATAATTTTCGGCCAAATCATTGCTAAACCATCTCCAACGTTCTAAATTGGCAATAATTTGCTGTTTTCTTTTTTCTTTAGAATAATTTAGGGCGCTTATTGTTCCTTGTCCAATTACCCCGTCAGAGGCCAGACCATGTCTCTCCTGAAACCTTTTTACCGCTTCAAATGTCTTTTGATTATACATAGTAGTTAAACTATCTTTTCCGAACATATCGCCCCAAAACAAAAGCCTTTTTTTGATATTAATTAAAGCTTTGTTGCTTTCATTTAAAGATATTTTCCTGGTCAGAGAATCAATAGTAATCATTCCTATATCGTCCTCCGGAAACGTATCAATAATTTCAAGTGCTTTTAAAAGCTGTTTGTAGGTGTCTGATTTTGGTTGAATGCTTTCAACAATACTATCTAATTTGTTTTTATTAAATGCTTTTATCAAAACACTATTGATATCCAATTTTTTTTCTTGAAGATCCCAGTCTGTATATAGTTTTTTAGGATCTAGTTTGCCTTTATGCAAATGATTTAGATACAATTCAAAATTATAAGTAAGCAAAATGTCGAAAGTTGCTAATTCTTTATCATTAAGTTTGCTGATTCTTTTTTCGTATTTTTCAAGCACTGCAGACTTGTAGTCGTCCGTATCCAGACCTAACGCTGTACAATTTTTTAATTGGGATAAAACATAAGTTCTTTTTTTAAGATTTCCCCAAACGGTTTGATTGTTTGAAGAATTGTAAAATTCCTGAAGCGTTTTGCTTTTAAAAATACCTATTAAGGCAGTATCAATGGAAACTTTTCTTTCATCGGTAAGTATGATAGTTGGGGGTGGAGTTACTTTTACAGGAATAACTTTTGGAGTCTCCTTTTTGCAACTAATAAAAATACATGCAATTATAAGAAAGTAGAATTTTCTCATTTTATAATTTTTTATACATCAAAATAGTGTTCGCCAACATCTTTAATATCAAATGGATTACCCGGGGTTGGTATTCCATTTTTTTGTAAAAGCCTACAGCGGCGGTTCTGGCGTTAAACCAAATCAAATCGACTTTGTTCGCATTGTAGTAGGTTTCACAATGTTACTAAAGCCTCCCCAAATTCTTTTTTCTGATGCGTTTCTAAAACGGCCATCCCGCGAATTTGTGCTTGATTCTGTTCGGCAAATATAGTATTGATTTTTCCGAATAGCGAAATAATTCCTATTAAATTTTCATTATCAAAAAGACCAAAATGATGTGTTGCTTCTAAATCATCTCCCTCGAAGATACAGCTTTCTATAGGTTTCTCTTTTCTGAGAACAGGTTAACGAACGATATAAGTTTCTTTTGAAGGTATTTCTTTAATTTGAATCATAATTTATGAAAAATAATTGACTCTTTAACTTTTTAGTTTTAAATAGGTTATAAGAAATTGTTGCTTTTAATTCATTTTTTTTGAAAAAAAGCTTGTTTTGAACTGAACTTATTTTTTATATTTGCACCAGTAATGCGAAAGTAGCTCAGTTGGTAGAGCTCCAGCCTTCCAAGCTGGTTGTCGCGAGTTCGAGCCTCGTCTTTCGCTCTAAAAGCCGAAACTTAATTGTTTCGGTTTTTTTATCAAAGTTAAATAATTATTGATTTTTATTTTTTTAAATGATTTAATTATTTATATTTGCACCCTGTTAATGCGAAAGTAGCTCAGTTGGTAGAGCTCCAGCCTTCCAAGCTGGTTGTCGCGAGTTCGAGCCTCGTCTTTCGCTCTTCAAAATCCTCAAACAATTTGTTTGGGGATTTTTTGTTTTTAAACAAATGTAAATCCCAATATTTTTAAATTCCAAATCCCAAGTTTTTAAAAAGAAAAACAATGCTAGGATTTGGAATTTAAAAAATGGGAATTTTTATTTTAAGTTGCTCAAATCGCTTTCTGTTTCTAGTTCAATCGGGGTTTCGTTTTGTTTGAATAAACGAGCAGTCAGACTTCCTTTCAAAGTGATTTTATTGCCTTTTACTTCAAGCCAGCTTCCTTCTCTTAAACCTAAAACAGGAATTGCATTAAAAGCATGAAACTCTTTAATTCTTGTTTCGCGCGTTTCGCCCATGTGTTTCGATTGTAAATCCGGATCTAAATAATGTGGGTTTAAATTGAACGGAATTAACCCTAAAGTTTGAAAACTTGGCGGATAAACAATTGGCATATCGTTGGTTGTCTGCATGGATAGACCGCAAATATTGCTTCCTGCACTGGTCCCTAAATAAGGTGTCCCATTTTTTACAGTTTCAGAAAGAAGCTGCATGATATTGTGTTGGTATAATTGAGTAACCAGTAAAAAAGTATTTCCTCCTCCGGTAAATATTCCTTCTGCAGTTTTTATTGCATTTTCAGGATTTTCAAACTCATGAATTCCTTTTACAGAAATGTTAATAGTTGCAAATGCCTGCGCTACTTTTTCAGTGTAATCGTTATGTGAAATTCCGCCGGGGCGAGCAAAAGGAATAAATAAAATGCTTTTGCAATTTTTAAAATGTTCTTGTAAAGTGGGTAATAAATATTCTAAATAACTGCCTTCGTGAAGGGTAGAGGTGCTGGCAATAATAATGCTTTTCATAAATTTTGTACTTAGATTGTTTAGGTTAAAGGTATTAAAAACTCTTTTTTTAGGAGAAGAAACAAGAGTTTAATTAACATATTTTTACCAAGCCGTTAATACTAATTTTGGAACACATTAAGATATTTTTACACTTTTAACGGTAATTTTAATTTTTTCATTTTGATCAACAAAGTTTTATGCGTTTTGGTTGTTGTTTTGAGTCAGACCGTGTGGTCTCAAAATCAGGATCGTGCTATTGTAAACGGCAAAATCGTTTCGAATACAAATGATTTGGAAGGTGTTTATGTAGTAAACGCGCAAACTGAAGTTATGGTGACTACAGACGCTGAAGGTGTTTTTTCGATCATGGCTAAACCCGGAGATACACTTGTTTTTTCGTCTATTCAATTTAAAGAAAATCGGGTTTTGTTGACCAGTGAAAACTTTACGGATCTTAATTTTACTGTGAAACTAAGTCTGGTAATGCATCAATTGCAGGAAGTGATTGTAAAAAGATACGATAATATCAACGCTGCGGCAATGGGAATTGTTCCGGGAAATCAAAAAACATACACAGAAAGTGAAAGAAAATTACGCACTGCTACCGCGTTAGACGCGACTGCAAGTGCAAGTGGAATGGCAGGTGGTTCGATTTCTGCAGATCCTTTTTTGAATTTTTTATCAGGCAGAACTAAAATGCTTAAAAAGGAATTGGCTGTCGAGAAAAAGGAATTTTTTATGAAACTTTTAGAAAACATGTTTAGTCTGGATCATTTTGTTAACAGATTAAAAATTCCGAATGAGTATGTGAAAGGCTTTGAGTATTATGCCGTGGAAAATGATAAGTTTACGGTCATTTTAAATTCTAAAAATAAAACTTCAACAGAATTCTTATTAGCTGAATTGGCTGTTAAATACAAAGAAATATTGGCTGGTGAGAACAAATAATATTTTATTAATTCTATTTTTATTAATTACTCAAATTTCATTGGGACAAACTTCTGGTGTCAAAGAAATTCTGGGGCAGGTATTTGAACAATCGTCTTCCGTTGAAGGTGTGAATATCATCAATAATAATACTCAAATTACTGCTGTTACGGATGAAAATGGAATGTTTTCGATTATAGCGAAAGAAGGAGATGTTTTGGTTTTTTCTTCTGTAAATCTGGATCCTTTAAAACGTAGAATATCGGCAGAAGATTTGAATTCTGCTTCGATTCAGATTAAAATGACCGCAAAACAAATCGAGTTGAAGGAGGTTGTTGTAAACGACAATGCAGGTATTAATGCTGAAAATCTTGGAATTGTTCCGCATGGACAAAAGACCTATACTCCGGCTGAAAGAAAACTTTATACGGCCAAATCAACTTCGGTAGACAAGTTGATAAATGCAATGTCAGGACGTACTTCAATGCTGAAAAAAGAGATAAAAGTAGAGAAAAAGGAGATGCTTTTCAGGAAGTTGGAATATCTTTTTGATGAGAATTATTATACAGAAAGATTAAAGATTTCGTTAGAAGATATTAAAGGATTTCAATTATATTGTGTAGAGGATTCTGAATTTGCCGTATCTTTGAATAGTAAAAACAAAACAATGAGTATGTTTTTAATCACTGAATTAGCCAGAAAATATCTTAAAATCCTCGAAAATGAAAAATAGCCTAAGAATACTCGTTTTGTGCCTTTTTTGTCAAATTTCATTTGGACAAAATGCAACAAGGAAATCATTACACGGACAAGTTACAAACCCATCACTTGCCATTGAAAGTGGATACGTAATGAATATAAATGCCAATGTTAGAACTTTTATTGGTTCTGGTGGATTGTTTGATATTATGGCAAAGCCAAAGGATACTTTGCTTTTCACCGGAATGGCATTTCAGTCCAGAAAGATTGTTTTGACAGAAAAAGACTGTGCCCAAATTCTCTTTAATGTTTCGTTAGATTTAGTAAATAATCAGCTTAAGGAAGTTTTGGTTCATAAAGATTTAAAAGTAAAAGCACTGGGAGGTGGTTCTCAGGCAATAGTCGATTTACAGTTTGAAGATGACAAACAGTCGACAGCAAAAAATACCGTAATGTATTCTGATCAAACCATTAAATACGGAACTGATTTTGTCCGAATATTTAAAGATGTTAAGAAACTTTTACGTAAAAATGATGAAGTTCAGGAAGAAGTTATAAGTGATATTGCTTTTACGGCTTATGCCAGAGATAATTTTACACCTGATTTTTTTAATAAAACATTAAATCTAAAAGATGATGAAATAGAACTGTTTTTAATGTATTGCTCCAATGACCCGGAATCTAAGCGATATTTAAAACCAGACGATAAATTTCAGTTAATCGATTTTATGATTAACAAGAATAAAGATTTTAAGAATATTACTGTTTCCAAAAATGAAAAATAAATTAATTTACCCCTTAATTGGGGTATTATTTTTATCGCTATCCTCGTTTGCTTTTCATAAATTTTATATGGGCGTTTTTCAGGTGAATTATGCGGCCGAAAAGAAAATGATTCAAATTACATCCCGTATTTTTATTGATGATCTGAATAACGGAATGGAGAAAAAATACCATAAAAAAACCTTTGTTGGAACAGAAAAAGAAACGCCTGAAGATTTAGAATTATTTAAAAAATACCTTTCAGAAAATTTCACAATAAAAGTAAACGGTCAACCAAAACCAATTACTTTTTTATCTAAAGAAGTTGAAGCTGGTGATGTACTTGTATGTTACTCCCGAATAAAAGACATCGATAAATTTAAGACGCTTGAAATTTCAAACACTATTTTGGTAGATTGGAATGCTGAACAGCAAAATATTACACATATTTCAGCATTCGGTACTAAAAAGAGTGTTCTCTTTACAGAATCTTCAAGGAAAGAAGTGTTAAAGTATTAATGAATAGATAAAATTATCATTATAATTGTTATTTTCACACCCTGATAAAATTACCTATTACATTTTATGAAAAAACTTTCATTATTATTAATTTTCCCTGCCTTATTAATGGCTCAGGAAAAAAATACCACCGTTGCTCCAAAACAACAAGGTAAGTACGATACCAACAAATTTAGTCAAATGTACGATTTGCTGGCAACACCAAATATGTTTCGTACCGCGTCTGGAGCACCAGGTCCTGCTTATTACCAACAACAGGCAGATTATAAAATAGATATCGAATTAGACGATAAAAATTCAAAATTAACAGGTTCTGAAGTGATTACTTATTCAAACAATTCTCCGGATAGTTTAGAATATCTATGGATTCAGTTAGATCAAAATCAGGCTAAAGCAAATACTCAGACACCATTGGCTGAAAGCGAAAAAATCAATCAGGTATTGCCATTGGATGGTTTTTCAAGCAAATATTTGAAAAAAGATCTTGAGCGTGGTTTCAACATTGAGCAGGTAAAAGATGCAAAAGGAAGTCCAATGTCATACACGATCAACGAAACAATGATGCGTATTAATTTGGCTACTCCTTTAAAACCAGGTGAAAAAATTTCATTAGCTATAAAATGGTGGTACAACATCAATAATTATAGAAAAGAAGGCGGACGTTCAGGTTATGAATTATTCGAAAAAGACAGAAATAAATTATATGTAATTGCTCAATTTTATCCAAGAATGGCGGTTTACAACGATGTTGAAGGATGGCAAAATATGCAATTCTGGGGAAGCGGAGAGTTTGCTCTTCCTTTTGGAAACTTTGATGTAAACATTACAGTTCCTGCAGATCACGTTATTGATGCAACAGGAGAATTAACAAACAGAGCTGAAGTTTTTACTGCAGAGCAAGTAAAACGTTACGAGCAAGCTCAAAAATCATTTGATAAACCTGTAGTAATTGTTACACAGGCAGAAGCTGAAGCTGCTGAAAAAGGTTTTTCTGAAAAGAAAAAAACATGGAAATTTAGTGCTAAAAATGTACGTGATTTCGGAATCGCTTCTTCAAGAAAATTTATTTACGATGCAATGGCTGTGAAATTGGGAGGTAAGATTGTTATGGCAGAATCTGTTTATCCAAAAGAAGCAAATCCGCTTTGGGGAGAAACTTCTACAATGACAGTAGCTCATACTTTAAAAAGCTATTCCTCTCATACTTTTGATTATCCTTATCCAAAAGCAGTTTCAGTTTCGGCAGAAGATCAGGGAATGGAATACCCAATGATTTGTTGGAATTTTGGTCGTCCTGATGAAAATGGAGTGACGAGCAAAGAAGTTAAAAACGGAATGATTGGTGTTGTAATTCACGAGGTTGGACACACTTTCTTCCCGATGATTGTAAACTCAGATGAGCGTCAATGGACCTGGATGGATGAAGGTTTAAATTCATTTTTAGAATATTTGGCAGAACAGGAATTAGATCCAAATTTCCCTTCAAGACGCGGACCGGCAAAAAACATTGTCCCTTACATGAGTGGAGATCAAAAGTTTTTAGAGCCAATTATGTCTAACTCTGAAACAATTGCACAGTTTGGAAATAATGCTTACGGAAAACCTGCTACAGGCCTTAATATTTTAAGAGAAGTAGTAATGGGGAAAGAATTGTTTGACTATGCTTTCAGGACTTATGCTAACAGATGGAAGTTCAAGCATCCAACTCCTGAAGATTTCTTCAGAACAATGGAAGATGCTTCTGCTGTAGATTTGGATTGGTTTTTCAGAGGATGGTTTTACTCCACTGATTTTGTAGATATCGGAATTAAAGAGGTAAAACAATATTATGTTTCAGATACTCCAACAGCTGATTTAAAAGATGTAAAAGTGAAGAAAGGACGTTTCGGATTCGATAAAGGACCATTCGTTTATTTAGTAGCAAGTGATAATGCAGAAGTTAATGCTTCAAAGAAAAAAGCTTTGAAAGTGGATGACGTAAAATTATTGGCAGATTATGTAAATCAAAGTTTTACTGCTGAAGAAAAAGCAAGTTTAAAATCGCCTAAATATTTCTACGAAGTTGAGTTTAATAAACCAGGGGGGATGATTATGCCAATTTTGGTTGAAATCACTTACGAAGATGGTTCAAAACAAAACTTCCAGTATCCGGCTCAAATCTGGAGAAAAAATAATGATACTGCTAAGAAAGTTTATGCAACTGAAAAAGCAATCAAAAGCATTCAGATAGATCCAAAATTGATGACTGCTGATATTGATGTAACCAATAACTCTTGGCCAAAAACGGAAGAAAAATCAAAATTTGATTAAGAATAAGACTAAAAAAGACTCTGAAAAGAGTCTTTTTTTTAAGTAAATTTTAAAACAGTCGGCTGCAAAATTTAATATCTTTGTGGCACACAAAAATAAAAGTTATGTTTGGTATAGGAGGAGGAGAATTAGTTTTTATACTGTTTATCGTACTAATGCTTTTTGGTTCTGATAAAGTGCCTGAAATTGCTCGTACAATGGGTAAAGCTATGGCGCAATTGAAAAATGCAACCAACGACATTAAAAGTGAAATTCAAAAAGGAGCAGAGGCAAATGGCCTTGATACAAAATCTTTAACGGATATCACAGGAAATATTAACGCACAGATTAACGATGCAAAATCAAACCTTTTAGGCGATACTACCAGTTTATCAGGGAATTTATTAGGAGATACTGCAACAGAAATAGACAAAGTAAAAGAAGACATCGATTCAATCTCAGGACCTGTAAAACGCCAAATGTAATATGCTTGAAAAAATACAAGAATTAGATACCAATCTCTTTGTGTATCTTAATGGTTTAGGTTCTGAAACATACGATAAATTTTGGCTGATTATCACCAATCAACTGTATTGGACACCATTTTTTTTATTCCTGTTTTTTCTTATCTATAAAAAAATAGGTATAAAACAAACCTTGTATATTCTTCTTTTTATTGCAGTTTTAATTGCTTTTACTGATCAGATGACTAATTTGTTCAAACATACTTTTGAACGTTTACGCCCGTGTAATAATCCCGAAATAAATTCATTTATTCGTATTGTTCAGGTTCGTACATCCTATAGTTTTTTCTCAGGTCATGCGGCTAACACAATGGCTGTTGCAACCTTTTTATTCCTGATTTTAAAACGCCATTTCAGGTATTTAGGATTCTTATTTTTATGGCCGTTAATCTTCGCTTATAGCCGAATTTATTTAGGATTGCATTATCCTGGAGACATTCTTACCGGTTATTTCTTCGGAGCATTTTTCGGATCTTTACTTTATTTGGTTTATAGAAAACTAAAACCTTTATATTTTCCAGGATAGTTTTTGGAGCTACTTCTAGCCATCCGCTGTATCTTTTGCGTCTCCCGATAGCTATCGGGACCGCCACAAAAGGATGCCGCTTCTGTCTGGGCTAGGGGCTCATTTTCAAATTTTTTTTTAAGTATTCGAAGAATAAATTACTTAGTTATTAGGAAATCTAACACCGTTCCAAATTATTATAAGTTGAAAAACGGTTATTAATATCGTTAAAGCGATATGATAAATCGGAACTTCTGGTTTCGAAAAAAAATCTGAAATTTCTTTTTCGTTCAGCCTTTCACGGAGTCTTACATTATTATATTTATTAATGAAGCTTAAAGGCATTATTGCCCAACTAAAAAGCAACATAATAATGAAAGTCTTTTTATGTATCATTATATCTTTGATGTAAATAATGTCATAAGTTTTACCGATAATAGCAATAACTAAAAATAAAAATATAATCCATTTAAAACGAATACTTTGACTTGCTTTTAGGGTGAAATAGTTTAGTGTAATAAAAATTATAGAGTAAATAAATATTACCATACTTTGAATGATTTTTTGATTTAGAAATAATGAGTTTTAATTTTTAAGAATCGTTTTTTCACTCCATTCTAATCCATCAGGAAGAATTTGATTGCTAAATTCAATATGAATAACTCTTCGTCTTTGGTTATTGGTAGTTTTGTTTGAAGCATGAAAAAGCAAAGGTTTCATGATCATAATTCCACCTTTATCAACTTCACAAATAGTTTCTTTTTCTGCCTGTAGATTTTCAACTCTAAAAATTCCTTTTGAATGCGAATCGTTTATCACCTTTAAAGCTCCATTATCTTTAGTTGTATTATCAAGATGAATTCTGATGGTAAAATTGTTTTCAAGAATTTCTGTTGGAGGCTGAACCGCAAACTGATTTTGTTTTATAGTCCAGTTTTCGAAGTTTTCGATTTCAATTTTCTTGTCAACAGAAATCGTTAAATCCTGATGATAAGCGACAAACCAATTTGATTTTTCCGGTTTATCAAAATATATTGATTTCGTTATAAAGTAGCCTTCCCCAAATGTAGATTCAATAATGTCTTTTAAATTTTGATTGAAAATATAAGGCAAAGTTTCAGGGATTTCCTTGTGAAATTGTCTGATCGCAAACAAATCCTGAGATTTTCTAAATGTTGCATTATCAGTATCGTTTTCGGTTAGATTTTCAATTAACGAAATCAATTTTTCTATTTCACTTTCAGTATAAACAGTATTTATAATTGTAAAACCTTTAGTATTTATTTCGCTTAAACAATTCATTTTGAAATCAAATTTTATATAGTTACAGATTCTAAAAAAAAAACTCAAAACCTCAGTATCTTAGAACCTTAGTAGCTTTTTTTAAAGAACTCGACTCACAGTCAATCCATCACGAATCGGCAATAAAACCGTCTCCACTCTCGGATCATTTTTCAAAAGTAAATTATATTCTAAAAGTACTTTTGTACTAACATCATTTGGATGAACTGGTTCGAGGATTTTACCGCTCCACAAAACATTATCAGATAAAATGATTCCGCCTTTATTCATTTTCGGAACAATCATTTCCCAATAATTTAAGTAGTTTTCTTTATCGGCGTCAATAAAAACCAAATCAAATTTCACATCCAGAGTCGGAATAATGTCTATTGCTTCTCCTAAATGCTGAAAAATTTGTTTGCCCCAAGGCGAGGCATCAAAATACTTTCTCTGAAAATCAATTAATTCTTCTTTAATATCAATAGTATGTAGTTGACCATTTTCCTGCATTCCTTCACACAGACACAAAGCCGCATAACCTGTATATGTCCCAATCTCCAGAATATTTACCGGACGAATTAATTTGGATAACATGCTTAAAACTCTTCCCTGAAAATGTCCGCTCAACATTCTTGGCAAAAGGATTTTCTGGTATGTTTCCTTATTAAGTTTTGCTAACAATTCTGGTTCGTTTTCAGAATGCTGTTCGATATAGTCTTCTAAGTCTTGTGAAATAAAATGCATGTTGTAGTATCTTCTAATTTAAAGCAAAAATACAAAAAATATTCGCTCACTTTTTTCCATAAAAAAACCATCCGACGTGGGATGGTTTAGTTTGTAAAATTCTTTAACAATTATTTCTTCAATGCTTCATTAACGTCTTTAGCAGTTTTTACTGTTCCGTCTTTGGCAGCTTTTGCAGCGGCTTCTGCCTTGTCTGCAGCTTTTTTAGTGGCTTCTTTTACATCTTGTGCAGCTTTGGTTGTAGCGTCTTTTACATCCTGAGCAGCATTTTCAGAAGCTTCTTTCGCATTTGCGGCAGCATTTTCAGCTTTAATTACAGCACTATCCTTTGCCTGTTCGATATCTGTAGTCAAAGTGTCAACTTTGTTTCCAAGAGTTAAATTCTCTTCTCCTGGTTTTGGTTCTTTCTTCTCGCAAGATTGAACAGCGAATGCTAACAAAGCAACTACAGCTAAGCTTAAAATTTGTTTTTTCATAATGAATCAATTTTTTTTAGGTTATAAAATTTAAAGGTTATAAAGCTGAAAAATAAAGATACAAATTTTAAAATGATTGCGCGCTTTGTAAGATTATTTTCCTTGTGAGTGGAAGACAATTCTCGTGCCAAAAATTATGATTTAAAAAGTTTACTCCTAAAGTTTTTTAAGAATTAAAAGGTTTCCATAAATACTTAGTAACTTTGCACCATGCAAATCGAGAAAAAAGACATAAGAGCCTTATCAAAAGATCAATTACGAGATTTTTTTGTCGCAAATAATGACAAAGCTTTTCGTGGAAATCAAGTCTATGAATGGTTGTGGAGCAAGGGAGCACATAGTTTTGAGGATATGACGAATGTTGCCAAAACAACTCGTTCTATGCTTGAAGATAATTTTGTTATCAATCACATTAAGGTTGATACCATGCAGCGTAGTAGTGACGGAACGGTAAAAAATGCAGTTCGACTTCATGATGGTTTAGTAGTAGAGTCGGTTTTGATTCCGACCGATACCAGAACAACAGCTTGTGTATCAAGCCAGGTGGGTTGTAGTTTAGATTGTAATTTCTGCGCAACATCAAGATTGAAAAGAATGCGGAATCTGGAACCAGGGGAAATCTACGATCAGATTTTAGCAATCGATAAAGAAAGTCGTTTGTATCACAATCATCCGCTTTCGAATATCGTTTTTATGGGAATGGGAGAGCCTTTAATGAATTATAATAATGTCATTAAAGCGATAGATATGGTTACATCAACGGAAGGTTTAGGAATGTCGCCAAAAAGAATCATGGTTTCGACTTCCGGAATTCCGAAAATGATTAAGAAAATGGCTGATGATGATGTAAAATTCAAATTGGCAGTTTCATTGCATTCGGCAATTGATGAAATTCGTGCCCGAATCATGCCTTTCAGTGTGAATTTTCCTTTAAAAGATTTACGTGAAGCATTAGAATATTGGTACAGAAAAACCAAAAGCAAAATCTCCTACGAATATGTGGTTTGGGAAGGCATTAACGATGATAAAGCTTCAATTGATGCTTTAGTGAAGTTTTGTAAATATGTGCCCTGTAAAGTTAATTTAATTGAATATAACCCAATTGATGATGGCGAGTTTCAACAAGCATCAGAAGAATCGATTATGGCTTATATAAAAGCTTTGGAGAACATTGGAATTGTGGTAAAAGTACGTCGCAGTCGCGGAAAAGATATTGATGCTGCTTGTGGGCAATTAGCAAATAAAGAAGGATAAAATCCAGATATTTTAAATAAACAAAAAAGCATTAAAAACGAGAGATCTTCTTGTTCTTAATGCTTTTTTTCTGGGCAAAAAGGGTTATTATTTTTTTAAATCAACCTCTTCTGTTACTCCGTCTTTTGTAATTTTAGCAAGTGTATCGCAGCTTCCGTCTCCATAATCAACAACTGCTGAAGCGCCGTTTTTAGATACTGTTACAATTCCTTTTACAGCAAATGATTTTTTACATATTGCTTTAAATTGTAATGGTGTAGTAATTTCAGCTGTGTAGGTATCTCCATTTGGGAAAGTAGTGGTGCCGCTTCCGGTTACCAAATAAGCATTATCTTCCCAATTAAACCAGGTATCGTAACCTTCAACCATTTCTTTTACCAAAGAACCTTTTCGAATATAAACACTTCCGTCATCAAAAGTTATGGTCATATCGATTGCAGCTGTCAAAACCGGATGGGCTGTTGCCAGTAAATCAGTTGTTTTTACAGTTCGTACAATGCTTTTACTACCCTGAAGTTTTTTGCCATTGTGATAAAATCCATCAAAAGTATAACTAATAGTCTGTGTTGAAGCTGAAAAATCATTAGAAAAAGAAATAACCATTTTTCCTTTTACTGTATTTCCGTTTTCCAGCGTACAGCCTTCAATACCAAAATCGACAGTTCTGGTCCAGGTGTTATTAGTTAAAACAGTAGTAATCGTAGCACAACTCGGAAGGAAATTTTTTACCGTTCCGCTTGGTTTGGCATTTACGTTTTGTTGTGCGCTAAATTGATCTTCAGCAATATTTGTTACATCATCTATTGACGCATCAATTTTAGAGTTTGTAATAATTTCGTCTTTTGTAATTGCTGCTGATGTCCCGTCATTTGTTTTTTCATCAGAATTACAGCTGATAAAAAAAGATAAAGCGACTAATGTTCCAATAAATAAAAATTTTGCTTTCATAATAATTCGTTTACGTGATTTTTAAATTAATGAATTCAAATTAGGCTTTAACAAGATTTATGTTTTTTTTGGTGATTTTTTTTAATTAGTACACAATTGTTGATATACTAACTTAAAATACACAACGTTTTTTTATTTAAAATAGTATATTTGGAGTCGAAATGAATATTACTTCTCAAATAAAACAACCCATTTTTAACGAGATGGAACTTTTTGAAAAAAAGTTCCATGAATCGATGACTTCAAAGGTTGCATTACTAAATCGTATCACCTATTACATTGTAAATCGAAAAGGAAAACAAATGCGTCCGATGTTTGTTTTTCTGACTTCAAAAATGGTTTCCGGAGGCATTGTAAACGAAAGAACCTATCGTGGTGCATCTGTAATTGAGCTGATTCATACTGCGACTTTAGTTCATGATGATGTGGTTGACGACAGTAATCGCCGTCGCGGATTTTTCTCGATCAATGCGCTTTGGAAAAATAAAATCGCTGTTTTGGTTGGGGATTATTTATTATCAAAAGGATTATTGCTTTCTATCGATAATGGTGATTTCGACTTACTCCGAATTATCTCTGTTGCTGTTCGTGAAATGAGCGAAGGAGAATTACTTCAGATTGAAAAAGCCCGCAGACTTGATATTACCGAAGATATTTATTATGAAATCATCCGAAAAAAGACCGCTACACTTATTGCGGCTTGTTGTGCACTTGGTGCAAAATCGGTAATTGAAGATGATATTCAGGTAGAGAATATGCGTAAATTCGGTGAGTTAATCGGAATGGCTTTTCAAATTAAAGATGACTTATTCGATTACAGCGAAGAAGCTATCGGTAAACCAACCGGAATTGATATTAAAGAGCAAAAAATGACTTTGCCTTTAATTCATGTTTTAAATACTTGTACTCCGCAGGAAAAAAAGTGGCTGATAAACTCCATCAAAAACCACAACAAAGACAAAAAACGCGTTAAAGAAGTTATTGCTTTTGTAAAAGATAATAATGGTTTGGCTTACGCCGAAAATAAAATGGTGGAATTCCAACATGAAGCACTTTTACTTTTAGAGAATTACCCCGATTCTGAGTTTAAAGATGCTCTTATTTTGATGGTGAACTATGTTATTGAGAGAAAGAAATAAATTTCTTAATTAGATAATTAGAAAATTTGTCAATTAGATAATTGCACTTATTTCTTTGTTAATAAGGGTTTCGATATATCTATTTGGAATTTGGAATTTTTTTATTGAAATTTTCTCCAGTTGATGCAACCATTTCTCAGTCTAACTCGTCTATGCTAATAGAAGTCTGTTAGTAAACCAAAATCAGAACGCTTATTAATGAAAATTATTCATTTACATCAGGAAGAAACCAAACTTATAAAGCTGGCTGTCGAAAATAATCGACAAGCCCAGCAACAAATATACAGTCGGTTTTCTTCAAAAATGCTAAGTGTTTGTCGACAATATATAAAAGACATTCAATTGGCCGAAGATGTAATGATCACGGCATTCATGAAAGTGTTTACCAACTTAAACAGATTTGAACATAAAGGAAGTTTTGAAGGCTGGATTCGCCGAATAATGGTGAACGAATGTATCTCCTATTTAAGGGTTCATAAGAAAGTCAAATTTACTGAAGATGAGATTTATGTTGAAGAAAGTTTTAATGCAATTGATAGTAAATTTTCAACAGATCAAATTCAGTTTTTAATTGATGCTTTGCCGGACGGCTATAAAATGGTTTTCAATTTATACGCCATTGAAGGATACAAACACAATGAAATTGCCAAGATGTTAGGAATTAATGAAGGAACATCGAAATCGCAATTATCGCACGCCAGAAAAATGCTGCAAACACAAATTACTATTTTAAAAAAACAAGATAATGGAACCGAATAATTTTGAAAAGGATTTCCGTGAAAAATTAAACCAACGCAAAATTGAACCAAGCGATAAAGCCTGGGATCGATTAGATGCGATGTTGAGTGTTGCCGAAAACAAAAAACCTAAGAAAAAAAGAAATTGGTTGTATATCGCAGCAAGTATTGTTGGATTTTTATTGGTTGGAACTTTCTTTTTTAATCAGAAGAAAAACGAAGTTGAAACTCCAAAAAATACTATTGTAATTAAAGGAGATCAAAATAAAGATTCGGTTGTAAAACCAACTTTAAATATAATTAATTCGGTTGAAACGGAAATTGCTATTTCTGAAAAAGACGCAACTCAAACTTCAACAAAACTTTCAGTTGCAAAAAAAATAAATCGTAATCAAAACACAAATAAAAGCATTAAAAATGAATCAAATCAAATAGCGGAGTCTTCAATCATCATCAAAAACAATCAGGAAAAACAATCAATCAATAACCAAACTTCAGTTGCCGAAACTCCAAAAAAGGAAAATGTTGATCAATTGCTGAATTCAGCCGAAAAAACTGTTATAGCTGAGAATTCGGCTAAGCCAAAATCGAAAGTTAGAGTAAATGCCAACGATTTATTAAATCAGGTTGACGGCGAATTAGAGCTTTCCTTTAGGGAAAAAGTAATTACTAAAGTCAATAAAAACTATCAAACGGTAAAAGTGGCTTTGGCAAACCGAAATCAACAAGAGTAAATTAATTGCAATATCATATTAAAAAGTAAACAATCAACAATTCACAATTAATCATCATCAATCAACAATCAATTTAAAAAATCAATCATGAAAAATTTCACCATTTATCTCGTAATTCTAATCTTTTTGTTTGTTAGCAAAGTGCTGGGTCAGGAGACTTTTGAATCAAAAGCAAAAAAAATCGCCAACAAAATAGAGAAGATTACCAAAGAAGAAAAAGCAACTTTGAAAGAAGAAGTTGAAGCTGTAAACGTTCAATTATCTGAAGGAAAAATTACACAGGAACAAGCAGACAAACGTAAAAAGGAATTGGCAGAAGCCAGAGCAGTTATTATTGAAGAAAAAGTGACTTTAGCCCAAAACGAATTGAACGATTTAGTACAGCAAAAAGTAGACGGAAAGATAAAAGAACAGGATTCAACAAGAAAAAATAGATTAGTTATCTACTGGGATGAAAAAAACTGGAATAATAAAAAAAGCAAGGACTCGATTCGCGGTGAGAGAAGAACAACCTCGCAATTTGTATTTGCAATGGGTTTGAACAATATGATGGTCGACGGGAAACTTCAGGATTCGAATTATAGTTTTATAGGTTCACATTTTTACGAATGGGGTTTTACTTATAATTCAAGATTAATGAAAAATGACAATTTATTGCATGCTAAATACGGTCTTTCATTGATGTACAACAACATCCGTCCAACAGACAATCGCAGTTTTGTAGTCAATGGCGAGCAGACAAATTTAGAAGTAAACGCTATAAACCTGGATGAATCTCGTTTTAGAAACGTATATATTGTATTGCCGGTTCATTTAGAGTTTGATTTTACAAAACCTAAAGTAAGTAACGGAAAAACCTACTTCAAGACGCATGAAAGCTTCCGTTTCGGAATTGGAGGTTATGCAGGAATAAACGTGAAATCGAAGCAAATCCTAAAATACGATCAGGACGATTTAGATTATAAAACAACCATTAAAGGAGATTATAATGTAAATAATTTTATTTACGGATTAAGTTCTTACGTGGGTTACAAGGCTTTGAGTTTGTATATAAAATACGATTTGAATCCATTATTTCAGGATAATTTAACAGAGGAAAAAAATATCTCTTTGGGATTACGTTTAGATTTAAACTAAGAGCAAAGTTTGAGTTTAGTTAGTTGAAAAAGCGCTTTGAGAGAGGCGCTTTTTTTATGATTTTCCTTAAAATTTCTTTTATGGAAAACCATAAATTTCAAGAAGGATTTATGTATTTTTACAAGCTTTCAACTTTAAAAATATTTTACGTTTTGATCTCACAAAGTACAATTGATTCTGTTTTTGAAACTGCTCGTGTAGAGGAGGTTATTGGTGATTTTGTTAATTTAAAACGTGCCGGAAGTAATTTTAAAGGTTTGAGTCCTTTCTCAGATGAGCGCTCTCCGTCGTTCATGGTGTCGCCAGCAAAAGGAATTTGGAAAGATTTTAGTACAGGAAAAGGAGGGAACTCTGTTAAATTCCTGATGGAGCATTCGCAATTTACCTATCCCGAAGCCATTCGCTATTTAGCTAAAAAATACAACATAGAGATCGAAGAAACTGAACAGACTGATGCTGAAAAAGCCATAACAGATGTTCGTGAAAGTATGTATCTGGTTTCAGAATTTGCAAAAGATTATTTTCATAAAACACTTTTAAATTCAGAGGAAGGAAAAGCAATTGGACTTTCTTATTTTAAAGAGAGAGGCTTTACCAATGAAACCATCAAAAAATTTAGTTTAGGATATTCACCGGAAACCTGGGATGCTCTTACCAAAGAAGCATTGGGTAAAGGATATAAACTGGAATTTCTGGAGAGCACAGGTTTAACAATTCCTCGGGAAGATCGTCCTTTTGATCGTTTTAAGGGTCGTGTAATGTTTCCGATAGAAAGTATGTCGGGACGTGTTTTGGGTTTTGGAGGGCGTATTTTAACGAATGATAAAAAAGCAGCGAAGTACTTAAACTCGCCGGAAAGTGATATTTACCATAAAAGCAAAGTCCTTTACGGGATTTTTCAGGCCAAACAATCCATCGCCAAACAAAATAATTGTTATTTGGTTGAAGGATATACGGATGTAATTCAGTTTCACCAGTCCGGGATTGAAAATGTTGTAGCCTCTTCAGGAACTGCTTTAACGCCAGATCAGATTCGATTAGTGAATCGTCTAACCAGAAATATTACCGTACTTTTTGATGGGGATGCAGCTGGATTAAGAGCTTCTATCCGTGGAATCGATTTGATTTTGGAAGAAGGAATGAACGTAAGGGTTTGTTCTTTTCCTGATGGAGAAGACCCGGATAGTTTTGCCCGAAAAAATTCTCACGATGATTTAGTCGCTTATTTAGAAGAAAACAGCAAAGACTTTATACAGTTCAAAGCTTCAATTTTGATGAAAGAAGCCAAGAACGATCCTATTAAAAAAGCAGATTTGATTCGGGATATGGTAACGAGTATTTCTAAAATACCAGACCGTATTCAACGAGAGGTATATACTCAGGAATGTGCACGAATAATGGATATCTCTGAGCAGGTTTTGGTAAGTACATTAGCGCAGTTGATTCAAAAAGATATTGCAGAAGTTAATAAAAAGCAAAAGCAGGACCAGAAACCTTTTCAGGTTTATAGAAACCAAAATCCAAATGCTGGTTTTTCAGGAGGAGATCCGGAAGATCCAAGAGTAGGGCCGCCAGAAGGTTATCCGGGAGAACCAGGACATCCGGAACAGCAACAGGCTGAAAAAGTTGATATTCTGTATCGTTTAGAGCGAAAAGTGATTGAAATTCTATTGCTTTACGGAGATAAAACCGAAGAGTTCGAAGATGTCCTTTTGAAAAGTAATGACGAAGGAGAAATCGAAATGGTTACGGAAAAGAAACAATATAAAGTTCATCAGCGTATTTATTTGAGTTTGCAGGAAGATGAAGTTGAGCTTTCTAATAATTTATTCCGTGATATTTTTACAGATATAATGGCATTTTATCACCAAAATGAAAAGTTTAGCCTGGAACAATATTTAATGCGTTTGCAGCCTGATTTTGCTCAGGAAGTAACGGATATATTGATGGAAGATGAAAAAGTAACGCTGCACAACTGGGAGGGGCAGAATATTTTTGCAAAAGACAAACAAGCAGGTATAGCCCAATATGTTACCGAAACCATTATGTCTATGCGCTGGTTTTTGGTCGACCGAATTATCGAAGAATTAAAAAGCTCTATACAACCTGATAATTCAGATAATACAGAGCTTTTGTCTATGGTTGTCGATTACTCAAAACTAGTTAATTCATTCTCGAAAAAACTCGGAAGAGTTATGTCGAGATACCATTAAATAATTTCTAAAGTCTTCGCTTTGTTAACTAAGTCAACTAAATTAGTAACATTCAATTTAGTCAATAATCTTAATTTGTAAGTACTGATCGTTTTTTCGTTCAGATTTAAGATTTTAGAGATTTCATTGTTTTTCTTACCATCACTTAAATAGCGTAAAACTTCAATCTCGCGATTTGACAGTTTTCTGTACAAACGTTCGCTTTTGCTTTGTTTAGCAATTAGAGCCATGTTTTTACGAACAGTTTCGTTGATGATAATTTTTCCTTCGTGTACTTTAATAATAGAAAGACCTAAAGTTTCAAGTTTTTCTGTTTTGTGCACATACCCGGAAACTCCTGCTTTGATTGCATTTGGAGCATACATTTGTTCAGCGAGGTCACTAAAAATTACAATTTTTGTTTTTGGGAAGTTTTTCAGGATTGATTTAACTTCAAAGATGCTCGAAAGACCTTCTAATTCTAAATCTAGAATTAGGATGTCGATCTCCTTCGTCTGAAGAATATCTCTAACCATTGAAAAATTGCCTACATTGGCAACAATTGAAATTTGATCGTGGTCTTTAAAATAAGACTTAACGCCAAAGTGAGTCACAGGATGATTGTCTGCAAGACATACTTTAATCATAATTTTTACCTTTTTAGAATTGTTTTATCATGTTTTTGGAGCTGTAAAATTAATAAATAAATTCTGTAATTAATCGATGGTAAATGTTAAAAAGTTTTATTTTAACGTTTTTGGTATTATGCAGACCGGTATTGCATCCATTTTATGCTTGTTGCTGGTGTTTAACCTTTTATAAATTTCAAAGACAGATTTTTCTCTCCCATTGAAGTCAGCTGCCGTCTTTCCTGACTCCGCTGATAACATCGCCCATTCAAGTTCGTCGTAACTTGCTCCTAATTGATCTTCATCGGTTCTGTTGTCACCAAATAATCCATCTGTTGGAGCTGCTGTTAAAATTGATTGTGGAATTGCTAAAAATTCCCCAAGAGCATATACATCGGATTTCATTAGATCGGCAATCGGACTTAAATCGACACCTCCATCGCCATATTTAGTATAAAAACCTACTCCAAAATCTTCGACTTTGTTTCCTGTTCCTGCAACTAATAGTCCATGCAATCCAGCCAAATAATATAATGAAGTCATTCTCAAACGGGCGCGCGTATTAGCCAAAGACAAGCTTACCTTAGCTTCGTCATCAGTTTTTGGAACGGAGCCTTTAAAAGCTTCAAAAGTGGCCGTCAAATCTGTTTTTATATCTGAAACGTTTGGAAAACGTTTTTTTAATTGTTCAATATGCTCTCTTCCTCTCGAAACCTGACTTTCAGCCTGATGAATTGGCATTTCTACACATAAAACCTGTAAACCGGTTTGAGCACACAAGGTAGAGGTTACTGCCGAATCAACTCCGCCAGAAATTCCGATTACAAAACCATTTACTTTTGCGCTGCTAGCATAATTTTTTAACCACTCTACAATATGGGTATTTACTTTTTCTGTCTGAATAGTGCTTTTTTTAGTCATAATAGTTCAAGTTTTAAGATACAGGGATGTATATTTGCACAAATATTTTAAATAAGTGTTTATTTAAATTATGCAACACAAATCTAATTAAAATAAAATGAAAATATATCGCTTTGCAGTGGTTCTGTGCTTGTTTTTTTTGTCTTGTGATCAAAAAAGTAAAGTAGAAAAAGAAGTTGAAGAAATTCCTGTTGATATTAAAGTAGAACGTTTTGATAAGGTCTTTTTTGAGACAAAACCAGAAGATCTTGCTAAAGTAAAAAGACAATATCCTTTCTTTTTTCCGGCTGGTAATGATGATAATGTTTGGTTAAATAAAATGCAGGATCCTTTATGGAGAGAAGTTTATACTGAAGTACAAAAAAAATATTCGGATTTTGAGCCTGTACGCGAGGAGTTCAATTCTCTTTTTCAACATGTAAAATATTATTTCCCTAAAACTAAAACACCTAAAATAATTACAGTAATTGGAGAAATGGATTATAATGCCAAAGCAATTTATGCAGACAGTCTGGTAATTGTTGCTTTGGAATTATATTTAGGAAAAGATCACAAGTTTTATGAATTCCCGAATTATCTGAAACAAAATTTTGAAGAAAAGCAAATTATGCCGGATGTGGTTTCGAGTTTTGCCTACAGAAATATTCCAGCTTTTCCGGATAGAAATTTAGTTTCTCAAATGATTTTTGAAGGAAAACAATTGTACGCAAAAGATTTGCTTTTGCCTGAATATTCAGATGCTGATAAAATTGGGTATACACCTGAACAGATAAAATGGTGCGAAGAAAATGAAGCGTATATGTGGCGTTATTTTATGGAAAAGGAAATCTTATACAGTGATGATCCTAAATTAACAACCCGATTTATGACACCGGCGCCGTTTTCTAAGTTTTATTTAGAAATAGATAATGATTCGCCCGGAAGAGTTGGTGCATGGATTGGATGGCAAATGGTACGCTCGTACATGAAGAACAACAATGTTACTTTACCGGAATTATTAAAAACAGATAATAAAGAGATTTTTGAAAAGTCAAAATATAAACCTAAGAAATAATGTCAGATACAATAAACTCAGAAATTAAATTCAATATAGAATTAGACGAAAACCGCGTTCCGGAAAAATTAACATGGAGTGCGCAGGATGGCGGAGTGCAGGCTGAAGAAGCAAAAGCAATTATGTTGTCTATTTGGGACAGCAAAGCTAAAGAAACAATGCGTATTGATTTATGGACAAAAGATATGCCGGTTGATGAAATGAAAATTTTCTTTCACCAAACTTTAGTAGCAATGTCAGATACTTTTAAACGTGCAACTGATGATGAGAAAATGTCGGACACAATGAAAGATTTCTGTGATTATTTTGCAGAAAAACTGGAACTTACGAAGTAAAATTTATTTAAAATTCCAATAAAAAAATCCCAAATTCCAATTTGTAAAACTTGGAATTTGGGATTTTTTTATTGTATTAAAAACTTATTTAGAGACTGGTTTTAGAGATTTCTCTTTTATGTCATTTATAATTTTATTGTAAGTACCTATTATAATCGCTGTTGTAGGTTTATTTGTGAAACTGTTCTCGTCTTCTATCGAGCCTCCCGATGTTTGAGAATAAATTATTTCTCCAAGATTTAAATCATATACTTCTAATGTAACTTCTGCAAAAGACATTTGTTTTTTATAATAAAAATGATCTGCAAAGTCAAAATCACTCAAATCATTTTTTGCATTTTTACATTTAATATTTACATAATAATCGAAATTAGCTCCTTTTTTCAAATCTAAAATTGTTGATTTACTTGGATTAAGGCGAACTTGTTGAGGTAGTAATAATGATTTTTCATCCAATGAATATTTTACTCTCTCACCTAGATATTCTGAAAAATCTTTTAAAACCAAATTGGTAATTTTGTCCTTAGCGTATGGATTTACGGCAATTTCACCGATTAACCATTTTCCGTTAGAGAAATCTATGCCTTGCGTATGGCTTTTACTGATTACGAAATAATGAGTAGTGTTGCAAGAAGTAAGGAATAATAAGAATAGAAAGTAAAAAAAAATCTTCATAATGATAAGTTGGTTTTAAGCAAATATAATTTATTTTCTTTGTTGAGAATTTTCTGCAAATAAAAAATCCCAAATTCCAATTAATACTTGGAGTTTGGGATTTTTTTTGTTCTCATTTCTGAATTGGAATTTTCAGATTTGGAATTTATTTTTTAAAATTGACTATTGTTTTTAAAAACCTCCTGATTAACTTCATCAATATAAGATAAAAGTTCTTCTTTTCCGGTTGATTCTGTTGATGAGGTTACAAAATATTGAGGCATTTCTTCCCAGTTGTTTGCAAACATTTGCTTTTTGTAAGCGGCAATATGTGAGTCAATTTTTGTCTTGCTGATTTTATCTGCTTTTGTAAAAATAATGCAAAACGGAATTTCGCTTTCTCCCATGTACGACATAAATTCGATGTCAATATTTTGAGCTTCATGACGAATGTCAATCAAAACAAAAGCGCAAACTAATTGCTCTCTGGTTTCAAAATAATCGGTAATAAACTGCTGGAAAACTGATTTGGTCTTTTTGGATACTTTCGCATAACCATAACCTGGTAAATCCACTAAAAACCAATTATTATTGATTTTGAAGTGGTTTATTAATTGAGTTTTTCCGGGTCTGCCTGAAGTTTTTGCTAAATTTTTATGATTAGTAAGCATATTGATCAACGACGACTTGCCTACGTTTGATCTTCCGATAAAAGCATATTCCGGCAAAAATTCTGCAGGGCATTTTGCCACTTCAGAATTGCTGACAATAAATTCGGCGGTTGTAATTTTCATGTTTTTTGTTTTTAAACCTCCTAAAAGTCGAAAGTTAGATGCTATAAATTCTTTTTAACGAGCCATTCTTCAAGAAGTTTGTTGAATTCCTGAGGATGTTCCATCATAGCAGCGTGTCCACATTTGTCTATCCAGTACAAAGTTGAATTAGGCAATAATTTATCAAATTCTTCGGCAACATTTGGTGGTGTAACGGCGTCATTTTTACCCCAAATAATACAGGTTTCCACTGTCATTTTTGGTAAATCTTTGGCCATATTGTGACGAATTGCACTCTTGGCAATCGTTAAGGTTTTAATTAATTTGATACGATCGTTCACAGTTGCGTAAACTTCATCAATAAGTTCCGGAGTAGCAATTGAAGGGTCATAGAACACATCTTCTGCTTTCTTTTTGATGTATTCATAATCACCTCTTTTTGGGTAACTATCTCCCATAGCGCTTTCGTAAAGACCAGAACTTCCGGTAATTACAAGTCCTGCTACTTTTTCAGGATATAATTTTGTATGATAAAGAGCAATATGTCCGCCTAACGAATTACCTAATAAAATTACCTGATCAAAGCCTTTAAAAGTGATGAAGTCTTTTACGTATTTCGCAAAGCTTTTTACATTGGTTTTTAAAATGCTTTGAGTGTATATTGGCAAATCCGGGATGACAACTTTGTATCCTTTTGTTGGAAAATATTCGGCTACAGCATCAAAGTTGCTAAGGCCTCCCATTAAGCCATGTAAAATAACGATAGGAGTTCCTTCTCCAGCTTCATAATAGCTGTATTTGCCTTCTTTTTTGTAGTGTTTGTCCATCTAATTTAATGCCAATTTCAATTTGGACAAATATAGGGTTTAATAAATAAAAATGAATTTTTGCTACCGTTTTTTAACTAGATAATTTTCGTAGAATATCTAACTGCTTATAAATCAGATTTTAGAGATGTTTTTGGTCGAATTGCTAAATGTTAAGAAATATGTATAATAGACATTTTTTTAAGAAAAATGGTGCATAATTTTTTTGATTGATTAGTGTAATTAGGAATTCAGTAATAATTAGCTAAGGGATTGATTGATCGTAATTTAGGCGTAGTGGTAGGAAAGTGGTTAAACTTATTAACAAAGTGGTATATTGTGGTAAAATGTGGTAATATTTTTTATATTTTTGTCCTATAACATATTAATTGATTTTTCTTGAACACAATTGTTGGAACATATGAGTGTAAAGTCGATGCTAAAGGGAGGCTAATGATGCCTGCGCCTTTGAAAAAGCAATTGGCTTCTTCTCTTCAGGACGGATTCGTTTTGAAGCGCTCTGTCTTTCAGCCATGTTTAGAATTGTATCCGATGGATGAATGGAACCTGATGATGCAAAAAATCAACAAGCTCAATCGTTTTGTAAAAAAGAACAATGATTTCATTCGAAGATTTACTGCCGGAGTTAAAATGGTAGAAATTGATGCATTAGGAAGATTATTGGTGCCAAAAGATTTGGTAGCTTTTTCAGGTATTGCTAAAGATGTGGTTTTTTCATCTGCAGTTAATATTGTGGAAATTTGGGATAAGGATTTATATGAAAAATCAATAAGCGGCGAAGATATGGATTTTGCAGATTTAGCCGAAGAAGTAATGGGAAATATTAATGACGACGACAATGGAATATCATAATCCGGTTTTGCTTCATCCTACAGTTGATGGTTTAAATATTAAACCTGATGGCATTTATGTAGATGTTACGTTTGGAGGCGGTGGTCATTCAAAGGAGATTTTGAAAAGATTGGGGCCAAACGGAAGATTATTTGCTTTTGATCAGGATGAAGATGCACTTGCAAATGCATTGCCGGACGAAAGGTTTATATTAATTAATGAGAACTTTAGATTTATAAAAAGATTTTTGCGTTTTCACGGAGTAAAAAGTGTCGACGGAATTTTGGCTGATTTAGGGGTTTCGTCCCATCAATTTGATGTTCCGGAAAGAGGTTTCTCAACCAGATTTGATGCCGAACTGGATATGCGGATGAGTCAGAAAAATGATTTGAATGCTTACCGGGTGGTTAACGAATATGAAGAACAGGATTTACGTCGTGTTTTTTTTGATTATGGGGAATTGAAAAACGCACCAGTTTTAGCAAGAACAATTGTAGAAGCCAGAGAGAAATACCCAATCAAAACGACAGACGAATTGAAGGATGTTTTAGCGAAATATTTACCTGAAAGAGTAAAGAATAAAATATTAGCTCAGATTTATCAGGCAATTCGAATTGAAGTAAATCAGGAAATGGATGTTTTGAAAGAGTTTATCGAACAGTCATTAGAGATTTTAAATCCGGGTGGAAGATTTTCAGTAATCTCATATCATTCTTTAGAAGACAGATTGGTAAAAAGATTTATCAAAAATGGAATGTTTGAAGGAGAACCTGAACGTGATTTTTATGGAAACTTTTCAGTTCCATTTAAAACTATCGGAAAATTAATTGTTCCGGATGATGCTGAAATCAAAATCAACAACAGAGCAAGAAGTGCAAAATTAAGAATTGCAGAGAAGATATAATATTAAGGTAGAAAAATGAAAAGCGGAGTATTTGGTATATTAAAAGCAAGGTTTCTTATAAATGATGACGCTGTAAAAAACTGGCGATTCATTGTCTTTATCATTTTACTTGCCATAATTATGATTGCCAATACACAGCGATACGAACAAAAGGTTTTTGAAATAGCAAAACTGAGCAATGAGGTAAAAGAATTGCGATCTGAATTTGTAGACCGACGTTCTGAACTAATGAAATTAAAAATGGAATCAACGATTTCGGATAAAATGCTTGAAAAACAGATTTTTCCATCAACGGTTCCTCCAGTAAAAATAGAAGTTAAAAAAGAAGAAGAAAAAAGTTTCTTTAAAAGAATATGGCAGTAGACGATAAACATATATCCTACAGAATTTACCTCGTAGCAGTTTTCATCTTCGTGATGGCAATTGCTATTGTCGTTAAATTAACCAATATTCAATGGGTTGAAGGAGATTATTACAGAAAACTGGCGAAACAGCGTACGGTTAGAAATTTTGTGATTCCGGCAAACAAAGGAAATATTTATTCGGCAGACGGAAGTTTACTGGCAACATCAATTCCTAACTATGAAATTAGATTTGATGCCAAAGCGCCAAAAACAGAAACTTTTGAAAAACACATAAAAGCGTTATCAGATTCATTGGCTACTGTTTTGGATAGACCGGGAGGTTATTACGAACAGGAATTAAGAAAAGCAAGAGCCAATAAAAACCGTTATTATTTGATTGCCCGCAAGTTAAGTTATACGGAATATGTAAAAATTAAAGGTTTTCCATTATTCAATTTAGGAGCTTTCAAAGGTGGAATTATAATTGAACAGGAAACGGTCAGAAAACATCCGATTGGGAAAATTGCTGAAAGAACTATAGGTTATGACCGAATAGATCCGGCAACAGGAGTAGAAGTTGGAAAAGGAATTGAATGGGCTTTTAAAAGTTATCTGAACGGTAAAGACGGTAAAATTCTAAAACAAAAAATTGCAAAAGGGCAATGGAAACCTATTCGTGATGTCAATGAAGTTGATCCTCAGGATGGTTATGATGTAATTTCAACAATTGATGTTTTTATCCAGGATATCGCGCACCACGCTTTATTAAAACAGCTGGAAGATTACGAAGCTGATCACGGTTGTGTGGTGGTAATGGAAACAGAAACAGGTCATGTAAAAGCGATTTCGAATTTAGGAAGAGCAGAAGACGGATCATATTATGAAACTACAAATTATGCGATAGCAGAATCTCATGAGCCTGGATCTACTTTTAAATTGGTCGATTTAATGGCAATTTTAGAAGATAAGGTAGCAGATACAAGCACGGTTTATGATAGTCACGGTGGAGAAATCAGATACTACGGACGTGCAGTTCGTGACTCGCATAAAGGTGGTTATGGAAAAGTTTCATTAGCCCGCGGATTCGAACTTTCGTCAAATACAGTAATGGTTCAGGCGGTTTATGAAAATTACAAAAATAACCCCTCTAAGTTTGTAAATCATATTAATGGATACGGATTAAATAAGACATTAGGATTGCATTTTAAAGGAGAAGGAAGGCCTTATATTCCGCAGCCTGGAGACAAACATTGGTCAGGAACTACGCTTCCCTGGATGGCTTTTGGATATAATGTTTCGGTTACGCCAATGCAGACTTTAACATTATATAATGCAGTTGCAAATAATGGCGTAATGGTAAAACCACAATTTGTATCAGAAATTAAAGAATGGAATAAAAGCATTAAAAAGTTTGATACAGAAGTGATTAATTCAAAGATTTGTTCGCCTGAAACGCTTAAAAAAGTAAAAGCAGTTTTGCAAAATGTGGTTAAAAAAGGAACAGGTTCTAAGTTATATTCAAAAGATTTTCCGATGGCAGGAAAAACAGGAACAGCCATGGTAAATTATAGTAAGGCAGGAAGAGAAGGAATGTATTATGCTTCTTCTTTTGTTGGATATTTTCCGGCAGATCATCCTAAATATTCTTGTATTGTGGTAGTGCATAAACCAAATACATCTAAAAATAATTATTACGGAGCAGATGTTGCGGGACCGGTTTTTAAAAGAATTGCCCAAAAGATTTTTACAGATGCGCCTTCAACCAATAAAATTAAACAGCTGGATTCTAAAATTCCAAAACAGGAAATCAGCTATGATAAGTTTGATAAAGAATCAAATAAAAAAACGAATCAGATTCCAAATTTAAAAGGAATGCCGGGAATGGATGCTATTGCTTTATTAGAAAACTTAGGTTTGAAAGTGAAAGTAAATGGAGTAGGAAAAGTAAAAAAACAGTCTTTACAAGCTGGACAAAATATTAGTAAAAACACAACTATAGTATTAGAATTATCGTGAAAATACTGAAAGACATATTATATAAGGTAGCGATTGAATCGGTAACAGGTTCGACAGAAATCGGCGTTCACAAAATTGATTTTGATTCAAGGAAAATTGAAGAAGATGATGTTTTCGTGGCCATTCGCGGATCACTTTCAGATGGTCATGATTATATTGAAAAAGCAATTCAGTTAGGTGCGATTGCTGTTATCTGCGATACACTGCCTCAAAATATTGAAAAAGGAATTACTTATATCAAAGTAAAAGATACAAATACCGCATTGGCTTTTATGGCAGCTAATTTTTTCGGAAATCCTTCTGAAAAATTAAAATTAGTGGGCGTTACTGGTACAAACGGAAAAACAACAATTGCTTCATTATTGTTTCAATTGTTTGAAAAAGCAGGATTTAAAGTTGGTTTATTATCAACTGTAAAAATCATGGTAGATGAAACCGAATACAAAGCAACTCATACGACACCAGATTCTATTACGATCAATTATTATTTAAATGAAATGATTGAGGCTGGTGTGACACATTGTTTTATGGAAGTGAGTTCGCATGGAATTCATCAAAAGAGAACAGAGGCTTTGCATTTTGTAGGCGGAATTTTCACTAATCTTTCGCATGATCATTTAGATTATCATCCAACTTTTGCAGAATATAGAGATGTAAAAAAAACATTTTTTGATTCATTGCCGAAAACAGCTTTTGCTTTATCAAATATTGATGATAAAAACGGAACTGTAATGCTTCAAAACACAGTTGCCAGAAAATTTACATACGCCTTAAAATCTTATGCCGATTTTAAAGCAACAATATTAGAAAGTCAATTATCTGGTTTGTTATTAAAAGTAAATGACAATGAAGTTTGGGTAAAACTGATTGGGACTTTTAACGCTTACAATGTTTTGGCAATTTACGGAACTGCAGTTGAACTGGGAATGGATAGTTTGGAAGCATTGCGTTTACTGTCTGATTTAGAAAGTGTTTCGGGTCGTTTTCAGTATATAGTTTCAGAAGGAAATATTACTGCGATAGTTGATTACGCACATACGCCGGATGCATTGGATAATGTTTTAAAAACGATTAATGATATCCGTACCAAAAATGAGCAATTGATTACTGTTGTTGGTTGTGGCGGAAATAGAGATAAAACCAAGAGACCAATTATGGCTAAAATTGCTTCAGATTTGAGTGATAAAGCAATTTTAACTTCTGATAATCCAAGAAACGAAGATCCGGAAGCGATTTTAGATGAAATGGAAAAAGGAGTGGAAGCTCATAATTATAAAAAAACATTAAGAATAACCGACAGAAAACAAGCTATAAAAACGGCTTGTCAATTGGCTCAGCCAAATGATATTATTTTAATTGCCGGAAAAGGCCATGAAACGTATCAGGAAATAAATGGTGTTCGTCATCATTTTGATGATATGGAAACGGTAAAAGAAATTTTAGATCAACTAAGAAAATAACAAAAATGAAAATTCCAAATTCCAAAAAACCAATTGAAACGTTGGAATTTGGAATTGAAAAATTGGATTTTAAAATAGAAAAATATGCTATACTATTTATTTGAATATTTTGACAAAACATTAGATATACCTGGAACGGGAGTTTTTCAGTATATCACTTTTAGATCGGCTTTAGCATTAATGCTTTCGTTGCTTTTGTCTACGATTTACGGTAAGCGAATCATCAACTTTTTGAGAAAACAGCAAGTAGGTGAAACGGTTCGTGAGCTTGGTCTACAAGGACAAAATGAAAAAGCAGGAACGCCAACAATGGGGGGACTGATTATCATTTTTGCAACACTTGTGCCTGTTTTGTTATTTGCTCGTTTGCATAATATTTATATCGTATTGCTTATTGTTACTACGCTTTGGATGGGAATAATTGGTTTTATTGATGATTATATTAAAATATTCAAAAAAGATAAAGAAGGTCTTAAAGGAATTTTTAAAGTAATTGGCCAGGTTGGTTTGGGACTTATTGTTGGAACAGTGCTTTATTTTAACCCGGCTGTAACGGTGCGAACTGATACAGGAAGAACTGACATTTATAAAAGCGGAACAAATACAACGGTTGTTTTGCCAGCTCCTATTGAAGAGAAATCGACGGCAACTACAATTCCTTTTGTAAAAAATAACGAATTTGATTATGCTGAAATATTAGCATGGACAGGTGAAGGATATGAAAAATGGGCTTGGTTGATCTTTATTCCGGTTGTAATTTTTATCATCACAGCAGTTTCTAACGGCGCTAATTTAACAGACGGAATTGATGGTCTCGCGGCCGGTACATCGGCAGTGTCTGTCCTCGCGCTCGGAATATTTACATTCGTTTCGGGAAATATTATTTTTTCTAATTATTTGAATATCATGTATATCCCAAATTCGGGGGAAATGACGGTATTTATATCAGCTTTTGTGGGAGCTCTAATTGGGTTTCTTTGGTATAATTCCTATCCGGCATCTGTATTTATGGGAGATACGGGAAGTTTGACTATTGGTGGAATCATTGCGGTTTTAGCAATTGCAGTTAGAAAAGAATTATTGATTCCGTTATTGTGTGGAATCTTTTTGGTGGAAAATTTCTCAGTGGTTTTACAAGTGAGTTATTTCAAATTCACTAAAAAGAGATATGGTGAAGGACGCAGAATTTTCCTGATGTCGCCACTACATCATCATTATCAGAAAAAAGGATATCACGAAAGTAAAATCGTGACCCGTTTCTGGATTGTTGCCATCATGTTAGCCATATTATCAATCGTTACTTTAAAATTAAGATAGATGAGGCTTGTAGTATTAGGTGGTGGAGAAAGTGGTGTAGGTACTGCTATTCTCGGGAAGAAAAAGGGATACGATGTTTTTGTATCCGATTTTGGAAAGATAAAAGAGAGTTATAAAGAAGTTCTTATCATTAATAAAATTGCGTGGGAAGAAGAACAGCATACAGAGGACCTGATTTTGAATGCCGACGTGGTAATGAAAAGTCCGGGAATTCCAGAGAAATCTCCCATCGTAAAAAAGCTTATTGAAGCTGGAGTAAAAGTGATTTCTGAAATTGAATTTGCAAAACCTTTTACAGAAGCGCTCACAGTTGGAATTACAGGAAGTAACGGTAAGACAACAACAACAATGCTGACGTATCATTTATTGAAATCAGCAGGTTTGAATGTGGGCCTGGGAGGGAACATCGGAAAAAGTTTTGCCTGGCAGGTAGCCGAAAATAAATTTGATGCATACGTACTTGAACTCAGCAGTTTTCAACTCGATGGAATTATAGATTACCGGCCGGATATTGCCATAATTACGAATATTAGTCCGGATCATTTAGACCGATATGAGTATAAATATCATAAGTATATCGATTCAAAGTTTAGAATAACAATGAATCAGACCGAAAGCGATTATCTTATTTACGATGCAGATGATGAGGCAAGCGCAGAATGGTTAAAAAACAACACAACAAAAGCAAAATTAATTCCTTTCTCGCTGACTAAAAAATTCGATGAAGGGGCTTCTATAAATAACAACAAAATGGAAATAAAGATCAACCAAGAAGAGTTTACAATGGAAACAGAATACATTGCGTTAGAAGGAAAACATAATATGAAAAACGCAATGGCAGCAAGCTCTGTAGCAAAATTGATGCAAATTAGAAATGCAACAATTCGCGAAAGTTTATCAAATTTTCAAGGTGTCGAACACCGTTTAGAGAAAGTATTAAAAATTCAGAATGTTCAATATATCAATGATTCAAAAGCAACAAATGTTAATGCTACATTCTTTGCTTTAGATAGTATGAACGTTCCAACAGTTTGGATTGTTGGTGGTGTTGACAAAGGAAATGATTACAATGAATTGATGTCATTAGTTCGTGAAAAAGTAAAAGCAATTATCTGTTTAGGAATCGATAATCGTAAAATCATCGAGGCTTTTGGCAACGTAGTGGATATTATGGTTGAAGTAAACAATATGAGCGACGCTGTAAAGACAGCACAAAGATTAACAGAAAAAGGCGACGCTGTTTTATTGTCTCCAGCCTGCGCAAGTTTCGATTTATTCGAAAACTACGAAGACAGAGGAAAACAATTTAAGCAAGCTGTACACAACTTGTAGAAAAAATGTTGTTTCAAGTTTCAGGTTTCACATTAGGAGAAACCTGAAACCTGAAACAAGAAAAACTTGAAACTAATAATTATTATGAAAGAGCTAGTAAACAAATTAAAAGGAGATAGAGTAATATGGTCATTCGTGGCTTTATTAGCGCTGTTTTCGTTTATGCCTGTTTTTAGTGCAAGTAGTAATCTGGCTTACATTGGTCATGGAACCGGAAACACTTTGGGTTATTTGGTAAAACATTTAGCACATATCTGTATTGGTTTCCTGATTATTTATTGGGTGCACAAAGTGCCATATCATTATTTTAGGGCGATTTCAAAAATAGCTTTGCCGGTTGTTTGGTTCTTATTGCTTTATACATTACTGAAAGGAACTGTAATCGCCGGAGCAAATGCAAGTCGTTGGATTCAGGTGCCATTTATCGGGATCACGTTTCAGACTTCAACTTTGGCTTCTATTGTGCTGTTTATTTTCGTAGCACGTTATTTGTCAAAAAAGAAAGAGGAAAATGAACCTTTTCAGGTTTCATTCATACAGCTTTGGGTACCGGTTTTTATCACATTGGCACTTATTTTACCAGCGAACTTTTCGACTACAGCGTTGATTTTTGCTATGGTTATGATGTTAACGTTCATTGGAAAATATCCATTAAAATATATTGGTTTTATTATAGGTTCAGGAATTGCAATGTTGGCGTTTTTCCTTTTGGTAGCTAAAGCTTTTCCGGATTCGAGATTCTTCAGCAGGGTATCAACCTGGGAAAGTCGTATTACGAACTTCACCACCGACAAACCTGATGAAGATGATTATCAAATTGAGAAAGCAAAAATTGCGATTGCATCTGGAAGATTAGGCGGATTAGGACCAGGGAAAAGCGTTCAGAAGAATTTTTTACCACAATCTTCTTCCGATTTTATTTATGCCATTGTAGTTGAAGAATATGGTTTAGTGGGAGGAGTTTCGATATTGCTTTTGTATTTATTGTTATTGTTCCGATTTGTCATTGCATCTCATAAAGCAACGACGTTATTTGGGAAGTTAGTTGTCGTCGGACTCGGTTTTCCGATGATATTTCAGGCGATGATTAATATGGCGGTTGCAGTTGAATTATTACCTGTAACGGGGCAGACGCTTCCGCTGATTAGTAGTGGAGGTAGTTCGATTTGGATGACTTGTTTCTCTCTCGGAATTATCATTAGCGTTACTAAAAAGGACGAAGAAATAGCTGAAGAAAAAGAAGAGAAAGAAAGACGAAAAGAAGCACTTCAGAGATTAATTGATAAAGAATTGGCAGAAGAAGATTTACCTGCTGATGAAATATACGAAGAAGAAGGAATGATGTATTCAATTGAGGACAATTCGAGAAATCCTATGAATGCAGTTTTAAATAAATAAGTTAAGAACAGTATAGTTTTTAAAGAGTAAAATTTTTAAAAGATGACAAATTATAAATTCATATTAAGCGGTGGCGGTACAGGAGGACATATCTATCCTGCAATTGCAATTGCGAATGAATTAAAATTACAATTTCCTGATGCTGAATTCCTTTTTGTAGGTGCGCAGGATAAAATGGAAATGCAAAAAGTACCTCAGGCAGGTTACGAAATAAAAGGGCTTTGGATTGCTGGTTTACAGAGAAAGCTAACGTTGCAAAATTTGATGTTTCCATTAAAACTGGCAACAAGTTTATTAGAGTCCAGAAGAATCATTAGACAATTTAAACCAAATGTAGTTATAGGCACAGGCGGTTTTGCCAGTGGGCCTTTATTGCAAGCCGCAGGTCAGGCAGGAATCCCAACAGTGATTCAGGAACAAAATTCATTTCCTGGAATTACTAATAAATTATTAAGCAAAAGGGCAAATGCAATTTGTGTTGCGTATGAAAATCTAGAGCGTTTTTTTCCAAAAGAAAAAATTGTTTTGACAGGAAATCCGGTTCGTCAGGATTTGATTGATATTGAAAGTAAAAAAGACGAAGCAATCGCTTTTTATGGTTTAGATCCGAGTAAGAAAACGCTTTTGGTTTTGGGTGGAAGTTTAGGCGCCAGAAGAGTGAATCAGTTAATTGAAAAAGAATTGCAGAATATGCTTTCGCAGGATGTTCAGATTATTTGGCAATGCGGGAAACTATATTTTGAGGATTATAAAAAATACAATCAGCAACACGTAAGAGTTGTTGATTTCATTGAAAGAATGGATTTTGTTTACGCTGCAGCAGATGTGATTATTTCACGTGCCGGAGCATCATCGGTTTCGGAGTTGTGCATTGTGGGGAAACCGGTAATTTTTATTCCGTCGCCAAATGTAGCCGAAGATCATCAGACAAAAAATGCACAGGCAATTGTAGAAGCAAAAGGCGCTATTTTATTGAAAGAATCAGAATTAGACAGTCAGTTTAGTATTGTTTTTGAAGCTTTATTGAAAGATGACGGAAAGCAGAAACAATTAAGTGCAAACATTAAAAAATTGGCTATGCCGAATGCTACTAAAGTTATTGTAGACGAAATTAAGAAGTTGTTATAATATAAATTTTGCTCAAAATTATACAACACAAGAAAGAAAACAGAATGCTATTTTAGTCATTTTGGGTTATTAAAGAAGATAAAATACAAAGGCTTAAGCGCTAGTTTTTTACAAAAGAAAACTAGATGTAAATAGCCCAAAAAATAAAAATAAAAATGAATTTAAATCAAATACAGAACGTTTATTTTATTGGCATTGGAGGCATCGGAATGAGTGCTCTGGCCCGTTATTTCAAATATATCGGGAAACAGGTTTCAGGTTACGATAAAACGCCATCAATGTTGACAAATGAATTGATTGAAAGCGGTATTGATATTCATTTTGAAGATAATATTAATTTGATTCCAGGTGATTATTTTGTAGAGAATACGTTGGTGATTTTTACGCCTGCCGTTCCAAAAACACATTCGGAGTGGAATTATTTTATCGAAAGAAATTATGAAATTAAAAAGCGTGCTGAAGTTTTAGGAATCATTACGAAAGACACTTTTAGTTTCGCAGTTGCCGGAACACACGGAAAAACAACAACCTCAAGTATACTAGGACATATTTTATATGAGAGTGGAGCAGATGTAACTGCATTTGTGGGTGGAATAGTTGAGAATTACAATTCTAATTTAATTGGAACCGGAAAAACAGTAACTGTTGTAGAAGCGGATGAATTTGACCGTTCGTTTTTGCATTTGCATCCAAATATTGCTTGTATCACTTCAATGGATGCGGATCATTTAGATATTTACGGAACAAGCGATGCTATTGAGGCTTCGTTTGTAGAATTTGCTTCTAAAGTTGAAGACAAAAGTAAACTCTTTATAACCAAAGAATTGCCTCTTGAAGGTGTACAATGTGCTATAAATGAAGATGCTGTATATAAGGCGTTCAATGTTCGTATTGAAGATGGAAGTTATGTTTTTGATGTACAGACGCCATCAGAAATCATGAAAGACCTGCATTTTGGATTGCCTGGAAAACATAATTTAATGAATGGATTGATGGCTATTGCAATGGCCAAAACGTTTGGCACCCCGACCGACTCCATTGCAAAAGCCATTGCTTCATTCAACGGAATCAGAAGACGTTTTTCTTATCAGATTAAATCTGATAATTTAGTTTATATTGATGATTATGCGCATCATCCAACAGAAATAAATGCTGTACATCAGGCTGTTAGTGAATTGTATCCCGGACGTAAAGTTTTGGCAATTTTTCAGCCACATTTATTCAGCAGAACGAGAGATTTTGCTGATGGATTTGCTGAAAGTTTATCACAATTTGATGAAGTGTTTTTAATGGATATTTACCCGGCACGCGAATTACCAATGGAAGGAATTACATCTGATTGGTTGTTAGGGAAAATGACAAGTTCGAACAAAAAAATTGTTGCAAAAAATGATTTATTAGCGGAAATCAAAGCCAGTGATGCGCCAATAATTGTGACAATAGGAGCTGGTGATATTGGTGAAATGGTTCCGTCAATTAAAAAGATGCTAAATGAAAATATTTAATTGGACAAATATTCGATTGGTTCTCATTTTTGGGCTTGTACTTTTTTTGTATTCGTTCGCACAACATCGAAATGGAGATCGGAAATTGAAAAAATCCATGGTCGTTTTTGTAGGAGAAAATACGCTTTTTGTAAAGCCTGAAATGGTTAATAAATTGTTGATAGAAAATAAAAGAGACGCTTCCAGTATCCGAAAAGATGAACTAGATTTGAATAACATAGAAAAAACCCTTGATACGCAAGACATGATTGAGAAGTCAGATGTTTTTGTAAGTATCGACGGAGTTCTAAAAGCGATAGTAAAACAGAAGACACCAATAGCGAGAGTTTATGATGGTGATAACTCTTTTTATATTGACTATGAGGGTGATAAAATGCCTTTGTCAGACAATTTTACGGCGCGGGTTCCTCTTGTTTCGGGGGCAATAAATGAAAAAAATAACGAAGATTTAGCTACCTTATTTCGCACAATTTATGACGATGCGTTTTTGAAAAAAAACATCATTGCAATTCAAATTATGCCTAATGGTAGCCTAAAAATGTTTAATAGAAATTATGATTACTTCATCGATTTTGGCAGAACGATGAATGTTGATAAGAAATTTAGAAACTATAAAGCCTTTTTTCAAAAAGCAGTTTTAGATAGTTCGTTATACAAATACAAAAAAATTGACCTGAGGTTTACGGAACAAGTAGTTTGCACAAAATAATAGAAAATGGAAAAAGATAACATTGCAGTAGGTCTAGATATTGGAACAACCAAAATAGTTGCCATGATAGGCAAGAAGAACGAGTATGGCAAGTTGGAAATTTTGGGTATTGGAAAATCCAAAAGTTTGGGTGTTGCAAGAGGTGTTGTAAACAACATTACGCAAACCATCCAATCGATTCAACAAGCTATTTTAGAAGCAGAGAATAATTCAGGTTACAAAATAAAAGATGTGGTTGTGGGGATCGCAGGACAACACATTAGAAGTATTCAGCATACAGATTACATCAGCCGTAGTAATCCGGAAGAAGTAATTGGCGAAAAAGATATTCAGCTTTTGATTGACCAGGTAAATAAACTGGCCATGTTACCGGGAGAGGAAATTATTCACGTTTTGCCGCAAGAATTTAAAATCGACGGGCAATCTGAAATTAAAGAACCAATCGGAATGTACGGTGGAAGACTGGAATCTAGTTTTCACGTAGTAGTTGGACAGGCTTCTTCTATCAGAAATGTTGGAAGATGTATTCAGAGTTCAGGAATTGAATTATCTGGCTTGACATTAGAGCCATTGGCTTCGGCAGATGCTGTTTTGAGTCAGGAAGAAAAAGAAGCTGGTGTTGCGCTTATCGATATCGGTGGTGGAACAACAGATTTAGCCATTTTTAAAGATGGTATTATTCGTCACACTGCTGTAATCCCTTTCGGAGGAAATGTAATTACGGAAGACATTAAAGAAGGCTGTTCTATTATTGAAAAACAGGCAGAGCTTTTAAAAATAAAATTCGGATCAGCATGGCCGGGTGAAAATAAAGACAACGAAATTGTTTCTATCCCGGGATTAAGAGGCAGAGAGCCAAAAGAGATTTCGCTTAAAAACTTATCTAAAATTATCCATGCACGTGTGGTGGAAATTATTGAACAGGTTTTTGCAGAAATTAAAGCTTACGGACACGAAGATCCTCGTAAAAAATTAATTGCAGGAATCGTTCTTACGGGTGGTGGAGCTCAACTAAAACATATTAAACAGTTAGTAGAGTACATTACCGGAATGGACACCAGAATTGGATATCCAAATGAGCATTTAGCAGGAAATTCAAGCGAAGAAATTTCCAGCCCGTTGTTTGCAACAGCAGTTGGTTTGGTAATGAACAGCATCGAAAATAGCACACAAAGTGCTGTTAGAATGGAGTTGGTTAACGAGCAGCCAAAAGTGGTTTACAGAAATGTTCCACCACAGGCACAACAACCGGTACAACAACGATACGAAGTTGAAGAAAACTACGTTGAAAGAGTAGAAACTATAGAGCAGTCAAGAGAAGTTAGAAATAATACTACAGTTGAAGCAGAATCTACCGAAACAAAAATAAGAAGATCATTTTTTGATCGTTATGTCGATAAAATCAAAGATTTTTTAGACAACGCAGAATAAAATAGTAATAAACGAAAAGGATTACTTTTTGCCCCAAGTCAAGAAGTAAAAAATGTATTTAATAAGAATTTCAAAACCAAAAAGATGATGAGCAACTCAGAATTTGGAAGTATTTCATTTGATTTACCAAAAAACCAATCAAATGTAATCAAGGTAATAGGTGTAGGAGGAGGCGGAAGTAACGCGATCAACCACATGTTCAAACAAGGTATTAAAGGGGTAGATTTTATCGTTTGTAATACAGATTCGCAAGCACTTCAAAACAGTGCTGTACCAAATAAAATTCAGTTAGGAATGAACTTAACAGAGGGTCTTGGAGCAGGAGCAAATCCTGATGTAGGGCAACAATCTGCTATTGAAAGTATCGCCGATATCGAAAAAATGTTAGACCGTGGTACTAAGATGGTATTTATTACCGCTGGTATGGGTGGTGGAACAGGTACAGGTGCTGCTCCGGTAATTGCACAATTAGCAAAAGAAAGAGAGATTTTAACGGTTGGTATCGTAACAATTCCGTTTCAGTTTGAAGGGAAGGTTCGTCAGGAACAAGCCCTTTTAGGAATCGAAAAATTACGTAAGCAAGTCGATTCGTTAATCGTAATCAATAATAACAAATTAAGAGAAGTATACGGAAATCTTGGTTTTAAAGCCGGATTCTCTAAAGCGGATGAAGTTTTGGCAACAGCCTCAAGAGGTATTGCTGAAGTAATTACGCACCACTATACTCAAAATATCGATTTACGTGACGCAAAAACTGTTTTGTCAAACAGTGGAACTGCGATCATGGGATCTTCTGTTGCTACAGGTGAAAACAGAGCGAAAGAAGCTATTATTTCGGCTTTGGACTCTCCGTTATTAAACGACAACAAAATTACAGGAGCCAAAAACGTATTGTTGCTTATCGTTTCTGGATCTAATGAAATCACGCTTGATGAAATTGGAGAAATCAATGATCATATCCAGGCAGAAGCAGGTTATAACGCTAATATTATCATGGGAGTTGGTGAAGACGAAACTCTTGGTGAGGCCATTGCGGTAACTATTATTGCGACTGGTTTTGATGTTGAACAACAAAATGAAATTGTAAATACAGAACCTAAAAAAATCATTCATACGTTAGAAGATGAGCAAAGAAGTGTTCATAATTTAACGAATAAATCGGTTACATCTTTTGACTTAAATGCTGAAACACCTACTGCGAAATCAGAAGAAAAAGTTGTCTTTGATTTAATGGAAGATGAGCCTTTTGCTAATACTCATAATCCTGTAGTTCCAACTCCTGTTGCTCCAGTTGCAGTTGCTCCAACTATCAATCAGGAAGAATTGGTGGTGATGTCAGAGTTTATCAAAAATCTTGATGTAACTTTTGAAATCGTTTCGCCAATTACAGATATCGATTTTACTATTTCAGCTCCGGCAGCAGAATTTGTTCAGGAAGTAAAACCAGTTCAGCAAAGAACTTTTGAAAGAGAAGAACAAACAACTTTCTCTTTTGATTTGCCTCTTTTCAGATCTGAGCCAGAAGTTAAAAAAGAACCTGTTGTTGAAGAGACTAAGATTTTATTCGAATTGACAAACGAAACACGTAATATCAAAGTTAACGACCCTGTACAGTTTGTACCGGTAACAGAAGTTGCTGAAAACGGAGTTATCAAATATTCTTTAGAAGAATATATGGAGGTTGAAAATGATTTGATGACATCAAAACCAATTGAAAAAGCGGTAGAAGATGTTGTTCCTGCAGAATTAAATATCACTTTAAAACCTAAAGTTGATTTTGCTCAGGAAGCTGATTATTCAACAACTTCAAATGTTTCTCCAATGGAATTGACTATAGAAGAAACGTTACGTTTGCGAGCTGAAGAAAGAAGAAAGAAACTGAAAGAATTTAACTATAAATTCCATAATAATGTTTCAAGAATTGATGAACTTGAAAAAGAGCCTGCTTACAAAAGATTAGGTATTGATCTTTCAAACAATCAATCGAATACAACCAATTCAAGAATATCTGTTGGTACTGATAGTAATAACGATTTACAATTGCGTTCAAACAATTCATTTTTGCACGATAACGTAGATTAGTTTTACATTCATAATATTAGGATAACCCGAAAATTGGATTTAATTTTCGGGTTATTTTTTTTATCTTCGCACAGAATTTCGAAATTTGACTTTTAAAAGAATGTTTTAAAAGAAATATTGTCACCCTGAGCGAAGTCGAAGGCTCATTACCTTAAAAGGGCTTCGACTTCGCTCAGCCTGACAGCTGATCAGAGTCAAAAACAATTCAAATGAACATATCAATATATAAGCCCGGCTTATTTAAATAAAATAAAACAATGAGTTTACAAACATTAATCATGGACGAGATCAAAACCGCCATGAGAGCTAAAGATACAGTTGCATTAGAAGCATTAAGAGCTATTAAGTCTGAAATGTTATTGGCTGCAACAGCTACAGGTTCAAAAGAAGAGTTAACTGAAGACGATGAAGTTAAATTACTTCAGAGACTGGTTAAAACCCGTAAAGAAAGTGCCAGAATTTTTACAGAACAAAATCGTCCTGATTTAGCTGAACCAGAATTGGCTCAGGTTGCTGTAATTGAGAAATTCCTGCCTGCTCAATTAAGCGAAGAAGAAGTAGAAGCAGTAATAGCAAAAATCATTGCTGAAACTGGAGCTTCAGGAATTGCTTCAATGGGTAAAGTTATGGGATTAGCATCTGCTCAATTAGGCGGAACAGCTGAAGGAAAAACCATTTCTGCAATTGTGAAGAAACTTTTAGTATAAAAAAATTTAGATTTTAGAGTTCAGATTTTAGATTGAATCTGAACTCTAAAATCAACAATCTACAATAAAAAGACCGCGTAGTTCAACTGGATAGAATATCAGATTTCGGCTCTGAGGGTTGGGGGTTCGAACCCCTCCGCGGTCACTAAAACAATAAAAAAGCCTGTAAATTCAATAATTTACAGGCTTTTTTATTGTTTTATAAAATTATCGATAGTTTTTGAATTATCATTAATCTCTTATTTTTATTAACATCACTTGTTCGAATCCTTATAGGACTCTGAGCCTTTGTTTTTTATTCTGGCAATTGCATCATAGAGTATAGCGAGGGAGAAATAAAAAAATAAACGGAATTTCATTACTTGCCGCAAGACAAGTGCCACAGGTTTTATTCGCTCTTTCTTTGCATAGTATTAAACAAATAAATATTATGCAAAACGAAAAAAACAACACACATGAGGAATTAAATTCCTCATCTTCTACAAGTACAAACACTATTGTAATTGTACATGGAGCATGGTCATCTGCAAACGACTGGCATTACGTTGCCGGCTATCTTAACTCCGCAGAAAATAATCTTATTGTAGTAAATCTTCCGGGACATGGTAGTGATGAAACACCCGTATCTAAAATTAGTTTGCAACTTTATGTATATGAAGTTTTAAAAGCAATTGGCAATGCAACGGATGTTACCCTTATCGGCCATAGTTTTGGCGGTATAGTTGTGAGTGAAGTAGCCGAACTGATTGCTCCGCAGATTAAAAAACTAATTTATATAGCTGCCTTTGTTCCTAAAAACGGAGATAGTTTGCTGTCACTTGCACAAACTGATTCGGAAAGTCATGTAGGTAAAAATCTTATTGTTGATGAGCAAGCTGGAGTTGCCAGTATAACTAAAGAAGCAATTACAGACGTTTTTTTAGCTGATGCTCCAAAACCAGTTGCAGAATATGTAACCAATAATCTAAGACCTGAACCTTTGGCTCCACTATCCACTCCAGTTACTTTAACAGAAGGTAATTTCGGAAAAATTACTAAGGTATATGTCCACAGCCAAAATGACCATACCATTGGTTATTCACTTCAACAAAAAATGGTTGAAGATGCAGGGATCTTAAGAACTTACTCGCTTCCTTCAAGCCACACACCATTTATAGTATTTCCTCAAATATTATCAGCAATTATAACTCTGGAATCTAAGTAAAACACATTTCAAAAAATAAATAACAGTTTAATATTAAAATCATGAAAAAATTAAAATTGATTCAACTTCTCGTTGTAGCTTTTATCTTCATTTTATCATCATGCTCAAATGACGATAACCAGCCTGAAAATCCAAAAAATTATGTCCTTGTTCATGGAGCATGGCAAGCTCCCTTTGTATGGCAGGGAGTAAAAGCTAACCTTGAAAAACAAGGTAATAAAGTAATCGTTGTTGAGTTACCGGGCCATGGTGATGATGTTACTTCTCCAGCTGCAATAACATTAGATGTTTATAAAGAAAAAGTTATTGATGCAATCTCCACAATAGATGGTAAAGTTATTTTAGTAGGTCATAGTCTTGGCGGTATGATAATTTCTTCGGTTGCAGAAGCGATGCCTTCTAAAATTGAAAAACTGGTTTATGTTGCGGCTTATTTACCGCTTTCAGGCCAAACATTAGATAACCTGGCACATATGGATCCTGATTCTCAGCTTGGGGTTGCGGGTAATCTAATTTTTAATTATGATCAAGGTATTGTAGATGTAAAACCGGACCAGATCGTTAATCTATTTATTCAGGACGGCACTCCGGAAATTCAAAACCTTGTAGTAAAGAACTATCGAACAGAGCCTTTAACTCCATTTATCAATCCTGTAGTACTTACTGAGCAAAATTTTGGATCCGTTAAAAAAGTGTACATCAAAACTTTACAGGATCACGTTGTGTCACCGTATTTACAAAACAAAATGATTGAAACAGGGAAAGTTGAATCTGTATACCAGATCAATACAGGGCATAGTCCATTCCTTTCACAGCCCGACGAGTTGTCATTGATATTGACAAAAATAGGAGCCAATTAAATAATAACAAATAATAACAAATAATAATCAATTAATAAATATATCATGAAAAACTCAATTTTATTAGTAGCATTGCTATTGCTTACAACTATTACAGCTTCATCACAAACGAATAAAGCTAAAAACGAAAACACTATTGTAATAATCCATGGTGCCTGGTCATCGTCAAATGATTGGCAGCACGTTTCAGAGGACTTAATTGCTGGTGGCAATTCAGTTGTTTCCGTTAATCTTCCCGGACATGGAAGTGATAATACTCCAATTTCAGCAATTAGTTTAAAACTTTATGTTAATGAAGTTAAAAAAGCCATTGGAAACAAACAAAATGTTGTGATAGTTGGGCATAGCTTTGGCGGGATTATAGCAAGCCAGGTTGCAGAAGATATTGCGCCTCAAATAAAAAAGATAATTTACATTGCGGCTTACGTGCCAAAAAACGGAGAAAGCCTGTTGACTATCGCTCAAACTGATGCAGATAGCCACGTTGGTAAAAATCTTATTGTAGATGAGAAATCGGGCATTGCGAGTATAAAAAAAGAAGGTATTGCAGATGTTTTCCTTGCCGATGCTCCTAGGCAGATTGCAGACTACGTAAGCAATAATTTAAAACCTGAACCACTAGCTCCTTTAGCTACTCCGGTAACGCTGACTGACGGCAAATTTGGCAAAATCAATAAAGTGTTTGTTTATAGTTTAAATGACCATACGATAGGTTATCCACTTCAGCAAAAAATGGCAAAAGATGCTGGTATAGAGAGATCATATTCTCTTCCATCGAGCCATACACCATTTATCATGTTCCCACATGTTTTGGCTCAAATCATCGCTTTAGAAGCAAAATAAATATCAATATCAATATCAATATAAAAGTTAAGAATCATTTTACTCAGTAATCTTCGGTTGAGTTTTTACGGAAACATAATGATCCATCACTTAAATTATAAATAACAAAAACAAATGGAAACAATAGAAAATATTTTAGAAGCAGAAAAATTTACGCACAAAACTGCACCAACAAAATCTATAAACGTAAATGGTAGCGATTTTACCTACCGTTCTTTTGGAAGACAGGAAGGAATACCAGTACTGTTTTTGCAACATTTTACAGGGAACATGGATAATTGGGATCCTGAAGTTACAAATGCAATTGCCAGTAACTACCCTGTAATACTATTTAACAACAGAGGAGTTGGAAGTTCTAAAGGTACTACTCCTGACAATGTATCTGAGATGGCACAAGATGCTGTTGATTTTATCCGTGCCTTGGGTTACAATAAGGTTAACATTTTAGGTTTCTCACTTGGTGGTTTCATCGGGCAAAAAATAGCCACAGATTATCCGGAACTGGTCAATAAGCTTATATTGGCAGGTACAGGATCCATAGGTGGAAAAGCGATCGCACAATTGGAATCACATCTGGAAAAAGCGTTTGTTGATGGACCGGACAGGGTATTAATTAATCTTTTTTTTAACAAAACGCCAAGCAGTATTAAAGCTGGTGAAGCTTTCTTAGAAAGGCTGGCTGAAAGGAAACTAGACAGGGATTTGCCGACCAGTCAGGATGCAATTGCAAACCAGGCAAGAGCTATCATAGGCTACGGTTTGGCGACAGATGAAGACAACAAACAGCTAAAGTCTATTAAACAACCTGTACTTATTGTTAATGGAATTCAAGATAATATGGTTGATTCTATAAATTCATATATAATGCTTCAGAATATTCCAGATGCAAAACTGGTACTTTGGAGTGATTCGGGTCATGGAGGAATTTTTCAGTATTCAAAAGATTTTGCCCAGGAGGTAAACTCATTTTTATTGAACTAAAATCGTATTACAATTATATAATTATAGGAATTTATAAATTGAAAATCCGGTTGCTGCGCTATTGACAGAAGTGAATTCTTGTATTGAGTAACAGAATGCAAATGTTTTAGATGTAGATCAATGAAAGCAGTAATCGATTTTAACTATAGTACATGATGCCAATTTTAGTGCCTGCGCAAATAGAAAATGACTGTAAATTTTATGGGTTGTTAATTATAGTAATCTTGTTCACAGCTATTTTTATAATGTTGATACAAAGACAAAAAAAAATAGTAATACAAATGAAAAATCTGGAACTGGAAAAGCGAATTAATGAAAAGGACAGGGAACTGAAACTACTCCAAAAAGAAATTGAATTGCGAAATCGGAAACTTTCTGCCAGAGCATTATATCTTTCCGGTAGAAATCAACTTATCAATAATTTGATTTTATTTATAGAAACTATCCCTGAACTTTCCATAGTCCCAGCTTTAGACAAGCAGATAAAACATTTAAAAGATTATTTAAGAGACGATAATGAATGGGAAACATTCATTTCCCATTTTGAAGAGGTAAATCCGGGTTTCCTGGCAAGACTTCGAAAACTGCATCCAGCATTAACATCTAATGATATGCGTTATATTGCCTATATCTATATGAATTTGTCGACGAAAGAAATTTCAAGTCTTTTGAATATAACAATATATGCAAGTAAAAAAAGAAAAGAAAGAATCATTGCGAAGATGAATCTTCCTAATTACATAACCCTATATTCATACCTTTCAAATACTTAGAAAAAATGTCTCCAATTTGTCTCTTAATTGTATCCTTTTTTTTAAGCGATTTAGAATTGTGTTTTACTTACTTCTTAAGTAATTGATTAATTTTGACACAACAGTCTTGTAAAGAAGTTTTTGAATATAATATTAACAATAAAATAATGGACAAACAGGGACTAAAAAATTACATCATAAAAAATTTGCCATTTCCAGATCGCACTTTAGATGATGTAGTAGAATATTTTGAAGAGATTTCTATTTCAAAAAATGATTTTTTTCTTAAGGAGGGAAAAATAAATGAGCACTATTTCTTTTTGCAGAGTGGTTTCATGAGAGCCTTTACATATGATAGCAATGGAAATGAAATAACTACAAATTTTTATCAAAAAGATAGCGTGGTATTTGAAGTTTCATCATTTTATTTAAAAACTAAATCAACTGAGAATATACAAGCTGTTACAGATTGCAGAGGTTATGCAATTAGCTATGAACAATTAAATTTGTTGCTGCATGCTATTCCGGAATTTAGAGCATATGGGGTAAAAATGCTGGCTAGAGAATATGTATTATTTAAGAAAAGAGCATTAGAATTAATTAATCTTAGTGGTGAAGCACGATATGAGAACCTTATCACTACTAATAAGGAAGTATTTCAGTTTGCCCAGCTAAAACAAATAGCTTCTTATCTAAATGTCACGGATACTTCATTAAGTAGAATAAGAAGAGAATTTTTAAAAAAATAGATCAAATCTCGGGAATCAATAAATAAATTATTACATGGTAAATACTACCAGATTTTTTATAATCACTTTTTTTTCTTTCTTATCATTGTCTTTTTTTGGTCAGGGAAATGTGAATGAATTGATGATTAAAAAACAACTTTCCTTTAGTACAAAACAGACAATTGATATTAATGGAAAACCTTTAGATTTCACTGCTATAGCGGATGAAATATTTCTTAAAAACGATGATAATAAAATTATAGCTAGTGTATTTAGCTTTTCTTACATAAAAAAAAGTAAAAAGAATGAGGTCAGACCTGTTGTTTTTGTATTTAATGGCGGTCCCGGCTCATCATCTATTTGGCTTCATCTGAGCAGTATTGCACCTTGGAAAGTAAAATTGACTCCGGAAATAAATTCTTCTAATTTACCTCCATTTGAATTAGAAGATAATGCAGATTGTTTGCTGGATGTAGCAGATTTGGTTTTTATCGACCCTGTCGGTACTGGTTTTAGTCATATCATTGAACCTGGAACTCCACAGAATTTTTATGGAGTAGATCAGGACGCCGAATCGATGGCTCAATTTATAGAAAAATGGTTAATTAAAAATAACAGATGGAATTCACCAAAATTTCTGATCGGAGAAAGCTATGGAAGTCAGCGAGTTTCAGTTCTTCCCAGAGCACTTATGGGTGGGGTAACTTATACTGGTGCAATGAGAGGCATAACACTAAATGGAATTATTATGTTGGGAACTACCTTAGAATCACCTTTAAAAAAGTTAACAGCTGATGAAAAATTACAAAGAGCAGCATCATTACTTCCAACGTTAGCAAATACTGCATGGTATTATAATAAAGTAAATAAAACATTATATACTTATGAGGAATTTCAAAAAGAAGTTTTAGCATTTGCAGAGAAAGATTATTTAAATGCACTTTTACTGGAAAATCAGCAAAAACTTTCAGCGGCAGAAAAGATTGCTATAATTGATAAACTTTGCACTTATACAGGATTGTCTGGAGATTTTTTTTTGTCAACCCTTGAAATAAAACCAAATCTTTTCGCAGACGGACTTTTGTCTAAAGAAAATTTACAGATTGGAATCTATGATACAAGATATAATCTTCCACTTCTACATTCGGGTAATGATCCAGTTGCAGACGATCCGGCAATGGGAAGGTACGTTCCTGGATTTACTGCAGCATTTAGAGAGTTGCTAGTTTCAAAATTAGGCATTGACATTCAGGATTCTTATAGAACTATTGACTGGAAAAATATTTCGTTTCAATGGCAATGGTCGCGAAAAGAAACAAAAGAAGGTCCTGATTTTACAGACGATTTAAATGTCGTTTTACGCAGAACTCCCAATCTAAAAGTATTTATAGCGGGAGGAAGTTATGATTTGTCTACTCCGGTTGGATATGCTAAAAAAACTACCGAAAAAGCAAATTTTTCTGGGAACAGAGTCATTTTTAAAGAATATGAATCTGGTCATATGTTATATTTAGGCAAGACTGGAAAATTATTTAGTGATGATCTAAGAACGTTTATTTTAAGTTGTTCAAAATGAAATTGAGATAATCTATAAAAAATTAGAAAATTGTAGAGTCAGAGTCCTATTTACTTTTGCATCATAAAAGGCCAGCAAAGAGTCTGCTATTCTAAATAAAAGGTTCGAATTTTGTACCATCAGGATCACTATAAAAATAAAAAAGCCTGAGAATCTAGATTCTCAGGCTTTTTTATGCTTCGAAAATTCTTTCTATTTTTTTTAGTTTTTAGAAAGCCAGTGTTTGTAAACAATTATTCTTCACAAATTTCTTTCAGCTTGTCAAGAGCCTTTGGATACTTCTCGTTCATATAATCTACAAACTCTTCTGTTGTGTCTAAGTCAACAGTAACGGTTGTAGTGCCATTGTTTTTTTCGAAGGTATAGTTTTCGAATCCGTTTGCCCATTTTTCTACTTCTGGTCCTTCTGTTATTTCCTTATCATCTTTTAAAAGTCCATAATGTTGAATAGAAACAAACTGGTTGGGAATGTTTATGGCTATCCTGGAAACCATACCTCCCTTTTCTCCTTTTTCATCTACACCTATAAACAGCATTTTACTTCCCTTGTCCCAACTTCCTTCATAGGTAGAGGTGGGGTTGAACAATGCGGTCCATTGTTCGTAAGTTGATTTATTGGTAATGCCAAGCATAAAATCATATATTTTGGCTACAGGTGCATTGATGCTTACTTTAAATTGTAACTTTTTCATAATGTTAAATATTTGGTTAGACTTTTTTTCAAATTAATCCTATTATAAGTTTTTTAATTTTCGTGCTTGCAATATCCAAGATAAAACATTGGTTTAGGGTATTTTATTTTATCAACTGATTTCCCAATTGGATTTAAATAACCATTTGCAATTAAAATTGTGTCTCCAAGTTGTTCAATATTTTTATCATCATATTTAAGCAGTAAAATATTTCCTTTTTTCTCCCACTTTCCTGTCCACCATTCGTTATATCCAAAAACACCAGTCCAGTTCAGCTCAAAGGTTTTGTCTTTACGAAATAGGATGTATGCTTGGTTTTGAGTTCCTTCATAACAAGCTCTAAACTCGACTTTACTTTCAAGCTTTTCAGAGTCAAGTCTGTAAGGAGATAAAAAAGTATACAAAATTGTTAATGAGCAAATTACTACTGGAAAATAATTTTTGAAATTTAAACTATGTCTGTTTCGAACAATATTAATAATTGCTTTAATTCCATAAAGTATGATTGTTATGAATGTTATTGGTATTAGTAATGTCAAAATAATATAAATAACCCCTGATAGATTTTTATTAATGTGATGATAAAATATTGTCAGCAACAGATAAACGCAACAAATTATTGTCATCCAAATTATTGATCTTTTTATCTTCTTCGTTTCTTCCATAAAAATTACTGCCTAAGGTATTTATAGTTGTCATTAAACAGCTTCAATTTACTGTATTTAAAAGATTCATACATTTGTAATGCTTTACGAAATGAAGTTAAATAAATAGAGAATTTAGTGACAGTTTCCTATTTCTCAGATCCCTTTTTTAGAATTTTTCACCAGAATAAAAATTGCAAATACAAAACACAGTAGGTAAATAACTGCTAGTGCAGGCTTCTCAAATTTTAAAGTTTCAAAATCGAATTGCTTGTACAATGTGACGCCTAAAATGATGGCAACAATCCAAAAGATAAAGTTTACTACTTTTTTATTTTCCATGATTTCAATGTTTTATAAATATGTGAATTATTCTTTCTATTACAATTTCAAAAAAAAACTAATAACGAAGATAGGAAAGAATAAGAAATTATTTATGTTTTTTTTGGATATGCATTTCTCAAAAAAACAAAAGCCTCTAATCTAGCTCCGATAGCAGTGGTATCCTTTTGTGGTGGGGTTCACCCACAAAAGATATAGCGGATAGCGGGACAAAACGTGTATTGAAAACGTGATTCTTCTGCTCCAAAACAAAAATAGAAACAAGAAAAAAGGTCTTAATAAACATACTTTCATGTCAATTAAAACCTTTTTCAGTAAAATGAATTATATAATTAATCAATCACAACTTCTGCCAGATTTTGATTTTCTTTGATTTTACCAAGCTGAATCGTTTGCAGTTTTCGTTCGGTAACACCGTTTTTAGACGTATAAACTTCAACCATAACTGTTGTTGGGCCATTTTCGGTTAAGGTTCTTTCGCCAAAATAATTCGATTTAACTATGTATTTTCCTTTAACAGCATTTCTCAATAAATATTGTTCCGGACCATAACCTTGTGTGAAATCTTTAGAGAAACGGGCACCAATTTCGGTGTCCCGATGTCCGTAATAACATTCTTCATTGGTTGGTTCTATAATATGCAGGTCAATATCGGTATCCATTTGATTCCAGTTTAGGATAATACGAATGGCAACTGGCATTTTGTTCAAATATTTTTTATCCAGTTTGTCTGTTTTAATACCGCTGTGTTCCTGAATCATTCTGTTTAAATCCATTAAAATAATATCTTCAACGCCAGAATATTGTCCGCTCATTTCGCCGAAATAATTTACTTCTAAGGCTTTGATTAATTCATCAAAAGCAGCCTGATATTGTTTGTTGTCTTCCAATGTCAAAGCTAAATCACGATGCGCCTGCGGTTCCTGTTCTCTCCATTTTGCAACCTGGCCGGCGGTAAACAAAGCATCTTCATACGTTCCCCATTGGCGCAATACATAAGTCAGGGATTTGTATAATTGATGATTCTCTAAACCTAAATCGGCGATGTTGCTTAGTACTAACAAGGCTTTTTCTTTGTCGCCATTGTCATAAAAGTAGTTGGCCACATCAAAATAGAAATTCGGATTGTTGATTTGGTCGTCGCGCAATTCAAGATATACATTGTATCTTTTTTCTGCCGGGGCATTGGCTAAAGCTTTCAAATAGATTCTGTCCGGATTCCAGGTGTTTGTTTTTGTTTGATTAAGGCTCGAATAACCAACCGTAACATCCAGATTCGAATCTGCCACATTTTGACTCTGGATTGCATTATCAGCAACAATTGCAGTACCAGAACCAACGGCAACCCCTGCCACTTTTCCGGCCAGTGCTTTTTGAATACTCGTAGCAGGAAGTGTTATGCTCTCTGAACGTACCATCATGGCAGAAGCAGCGGGTAAATCTCTTTTTTCTTTTCTATCTTCTTCTTCGTCTGCTCCAACAGATTCTCTTTGGCGTTGGGTTCCGTATCCAACAGTCACAACTTCCTGTAATTCCTGATGCGCGTCTTTCATTGTAATATTGTAATTTCTTCCACTTGCAACTCTTATTTCTTTAGTATCCATCCCAACATAACTAACCTGAAGCTTATCGCCACTTACAGCATCAATACCAAATTTGCCATCAAAATCTGTAGTGGTGCCATGACGAGTGCCTTTTACTAAAACAGTTGCTCCTGGTAACGGCATACCACTTTGATCCAAAACAACACCTCGTATATTCCCACTAATATTGCTGACATTTTTTGGATTCTTTGGCACAGGTACAGGCTTCGGAATATTGTATTTAGTATTCTTTTCCCACCAGGTTTTAAGCTGTTCGTAATAACTGGCTACATTTTCCCAATTGCTAAATTTCTTTGCCTGTGCGCTCGCCATTTGCTGCTTCATGACGTTATCAAACTCCGCTCTTAATTCGGCAGGCGGAATAATATCATATTGAATATAATCGTGCAGACTTTCTAAAACGATAAGTGAGGTGTTTTGCGTTACAATACCGTATCGTTTTCCGAGAGCTTCAATCTCGTCAGCGTTTGTTTTGTATTGAATTTCAAGATTGGCAATTTTCTTTTGTGCCCACAATTTTTCGATACTAATTTCGCCCGAAACCGGAATTGTAGCATCAATATGAATCGTTTTTTCTAAAACAGGTTTCTCGTCATAACCAAAAAGCAAAACCACATCATTTTTGCTTTTTAATGAAATTCCTGCAACACTAAAACTTCCAGAAACCGGCGTTCCGGCCATTGGATACAAATCGGTTATTAGATAGTTTTCTTTGATTCCAAGAAATTTCAAACTTTGATACATTAATTTGTCGTAAGCATCTTCAATTTTTAACTGATTCAGGTTAATGAAATTTCCGCCTGTTTTTATCGCGTTGTAATTCAAAAAAGCATAATCTGATGAGCCTAGCGAACTAATCGTATAAATAGGTTTTTTGCTCGTAGTCAATACGTTTGCACTCAAAGAAGACAAGCCGTCCGTAAAGAATAAATACTCGTCATGAACCGGCAATTTTATTTTTGAGAATCGGGTACCGCCATCATAAACCACGTTTCCCAAAACTGATTTCAGGGCAGACCAATCACCATTTTGAATTGTATAAGTATTCTTTTTATCAAAGTTATAACCGGCAAAGTACAAAGTTACCGACACGTTTTTCAACTGACTAAAATAGGCTGAAAGCAATTGCAATTCTTTCTTAACGTTTCGGTTTTTACAGCTTAGCGAAACATCCCAGATTAAACCAATAGTAGTTAGGTTTTTCTTTAGTATTTTAGGATTATCCAAAATAGTATTGGCATAAAAATAATGCTGATCATCTACGCTTTGCGCAACGACACTCGGAATTTCAGCACGAATCGGAATCGTAATAACTAATTTATCCTTAAGCTGATAATTTACTTTTTTAACTGAAGTCACATAAGACTGATTCTGATTTTCTAACGCCAGAATTCCTTCATCATTGGCAATGGTTGGTGCCACGGTTGCCCCCAAAACCGCGACATTCAACTCAAAAACATCCAGTTTCCCGGAAGAACTGCTCAGCATTTGATACGATAAATGTGTGGAATCAAAACTGCTTAATTCCTGTTCATAACCAATAATTACAATGCGTTCTTTTCTCGGCATTAAAGGATAAATGCGGGTTCTGAAATTATTTCCTTCTACTTTTTCGAGTAATCCTGGATCGACACGACGATGTTCAACGGCTTCAAAAACCTGTTTTCCTTTGTTTTTATTTACCGGAACCGCCTCACGCATTTTTCCGTTGATGTCAATCGCATATCGCGAAACCGAAACTCCTTCCGGCAACGGAAACATCAATTCGGCTTCCATCTGGCGATTGGTTCCGTTATAAAAATGCATTTCAGTGGTCGTGTACGCAATATTACCTACGATTTTTACAGCGACCTTAAGTTGATTCAGCCTTACCAAAGAAGAATCTTTACCTTTTACATTCAGTTGCGGACTTTGAGCCTGAGTAAAAAATCCGAAGAATAACAGCGAAATTAGAAGTATGTTTTTCATAAAATATAGTTTTAAGTTTTCCAGAAGAAACTTCTCTATTACTATAGAGTACTATTTTTATAAAAAGGTTGGGACGAATGAAAAAACTTCTTCATAAAAAGTCTTATAAAGAAGTTTGTTTTAATTTTTAGTAGTTTTTTAAGGAGCTATTTACTTCGTCAGTCGCTATCGCTCGTGTCCTGCTGTCCTTCCAAATCTTTTGTGTCCGTCGCGGCGGACACAAAAGGATTTTCCCTCCCATCAGGGCTAGGGCACTCTTTTTCAAAAGAAATATCATTTTATTATTTTATACTATTTCGATTTTACTTTGAATTTTCCAGAAAAGCATGAATATAATTCACCACCAAATTCACATGCTGATGTTGTGGCGCATGTCCGGTTTGTGGCAAAACAATAAGTTGCGCTGTCGGCAATTGTCGCGTTAACGGATACCAATTTTCGACTGCAAAACTAATATCGTGATCGCCGCAAATAATTAATATTGGCGTTTTTGTCGTTTTAAGTTTTCCTTTAAAATCATCTTTGTCTTCGGTTAAACCGGCGCTGCCCTGAAAATAAAGCTGAAAAACATCCATAGTCGACGGAATTTTAGAAACATCAATTCTTTGTGCAATTCGGTCGTGCGACGCTTTGGCTTCGATTTTACTGCCTTCAGATAAGGGCTCAAAAAACAAGACAATTTCATCATCAAAATCATTTACAGGTTTTAAAGCTGCATCCAGAAAAGCCTGTTCCAGTGGAACGACTCTTTCACCCGGAGGCCCTGTTCCTAACAAAACCGTTTGTGTAATAAGATCATCAAATAGGAGCGTGGCAACTTGTGTTACCAATCCTCCGTAAGACCATCCCATAATGATCGTTTTTTTGATTTTCAGAAAATCGGCGAGATCTTTTACATCTTTGGCAACTTCTTTTAAATCGGTTGCTAAAGTTCCGGTCGAATAACCAATTCCGCTATAATCAAACGTAATAACCTGATAATTTTCAGCCAACTGATCTAAAAATAAAGGATCCCAGGTATCAAGTGTTCCTCTGAAACGGTTTACTAAAATAATTGGCGTTCCTTGCCCGATAGAGCGATACGCAATTTTACGTCCTGGAACATCGGCAAATTCGGTGGTTGAATTTAGCGCGCTACTTTTTTGTGCATTCATAATGGATAAGTTTGTTATAAGCATCAAAAAAACAATTGGAAATGTAAATGTTCTCATTGCTTTTGAATTTCGGGTTAATGATAAACTTCAAAAACAATTTTAATGCCTTGATTAAAAATATTTATAATCCTGTATTTTTGAGGTATGGGGCAGCTTAACAGTTTTATTTTCTGCTTTATTTCGCTAAGCGAAAATGTTTTTTAGCGATATTTAGAAAAATTATATTTCGATTGTACTGCCTATTTTGGGTAAATAAAGCTGAAGATTGGTATTGGTAAAATCTGTGATTGCTTTTTCATGATCCATTACAATGAAGCCAAAAGTGTCATAATGCACTCCTAGAATTTTAGTAACCCCAACCAATTTTGACGCTTCAATCGCTTCTTCAACTCCCATAGTGAGGCCATCGCCAATTGGGAAAACGGCAAAATCAAGTTTGGTGAATTTCGGAATAATCTGCATGTCCAGAGTTAGCGCTGTATCGCCGCTGTAATAGAAATTTCCGTCAGAAGTGGTGAGCACAAAACCGCAGGCAATTCCGCCATAACTTCCATCCATAAAACTGCTCGGATGCTGTGCAATAACGCATTTTACGCGTCCAAAATCGAAATCAAATTTTCCGCCCGGATTGATCGGATGCGCATTTTCGATGCCGTTTTTTAAGAGCCAGTTATAGATTTCGAAATTCCCCAGAACCTTGGCTCCGGTATTTTTGGCGATTCTTTCCACGTCCAGAATATGGTCATAATGCGCATGCGAAATAAAAATATAATCAGCTTTGATGGCATCAACATCAATATCTTTTGCCAGTTCATTGGGCGTAATAAAGGGGTCAAAAAGAATGTTTTTTCCATTGGCATAAACAGAGAAACAAGAATGCCCGTAATAAGTTACTTTCATAATAAATAGATTTATAAATTAATAATGGTCTATAATCAAAATAGTTAACTTCTTTTATCCAAAAAATATACCACTGAAATAGCTTCCTGCTATCGTAATAACAAGTGACTATTCTTCAAATACTTTTTCGGTATCTACAGGATTATTTTCCTGATACAGTTTTTTGCCAATTTCACCACTGTCACCTAAGGCACGACCTTTAATCAGCCAGGCGATTCCGAAAGCAAATAGCGCAAGAGCCTCGAGAATCAAAGTGGAATATCGGAACAGTTTAAAGGTCTCAGAAATGGGAACCAGAACTACAAAAACAATAATCGAATAACCACAAAAGCGATAAATATTGTTTTCATTTAACATGCTTTTCGGATCTCTGGTTTCGTTTTCCTGACCAATCGTAAAAACATTAATAGCTAATAAAGCCATGATTAAAAAAAGAAGAGCCGCAAAACCATAATGAAGCCAGCCCAGCCACTTTTCCGGATACGGAATTAAAGTGTAAATTTTAACTGCAAAATCATCAGGATTCATAGGAAACAGTGCTACACCAATTGCCATAATTCCGGCGATATTGGTGAGTAAATTGTCATTTTTCCAAAACGAAGCATTGCCTTGACCTCTGTACCGAATCATAAATAATCCGACAGCGGCCAGAGTTCCGGTAAAGATCTCCCTGAGATTGGTATAATAATAATTGCTGATAGAAGGCTGAAGTGGCGTTTTGAAAAAAGAGATATAAGATAATCCAACTAAAAGTATCGGCAGACTAATACCTAAATACCCAATCGCGCGCCTGATTCTTCTGTAGGTAAAAATATCAAAGCTTTCAATTTTAACTTCTTTGTTATTTATCTTCATGGCTGTTGGGGTAAATTCTGGATTAACAATTTTATCTGATAATATCAGTGTCGACAGGAGTATAACCTAAGTGCCTGCTGAGAGATAAAATTTGTCCTTTATGGTGGTATTCATGTGTGGTTACATGTGTGAAAAGCTTAAGTGGTTTTGCTGAACTTTTTACATTTTGGATTTCATACTGTATTTCAGAATCAAATTGATCTATGGCCGAAATAAAATCGGCCATTAGATTATCTATTGTATCAAAAAGCAGTATTACTTCCTGTATCGTTTTATAATTTTCGTATTCGGCATATTTTACATTCTTTTTCAAAGTAATATTTGCAATCCAGTGTTCGTATATATTTGCGATATGAACTAATAAATTCCTCATACTTCCGCCACGGCCAAATGACGTATTTTGATTCACAAAATCTTCTGGCAATATTGTTTTACAGTAGGCAAACAATACTTTTCTGGAATCCTTTACATATTCATATTGTTCCTTTGCATATGTAGAAATTAGGTCCATTACTTTCTCGAAAACAAATTCTCAACAACCCAGGCCGGGCCAATCATTAAAAACTGAAGATCTTTTAAGAACGAAGGTTTTTTGCCTTCAATATTGTGTCCATAGAATTGCCCAATCCAGGCGATGACAAACACACCAATGGAGAATATCCACAACGGCACAAATTGTCCGATATAATAGTTTACAACCAGACAAATCGCTGAGAAAATCGAAATCTTAATCGCCATCGCAATAGATAAGCGAATGTAAAAAATCAGTACAAAAAGCAAGACAACAACCGCCCAATTTTCGATAATAGGCGCGTTTAATTTTAATGTATTAGCAATTATCCCACTCGGAATACTCATTAGTAAACCAACGATAGAAAAGTAAATTGCAGGCACACAAACATAATGAATTGCCTTGTTTTTTGGGTTTTGATGACTTACAGCATATTCTGCAAACCATTGGTCTAAAGTTCTCATCTTTTTGGTTTTAAGGTTAGTTGCGTAAATCTAATAAATTTTTCTTCAGTTTATAAAAAGCAAAAAGAATTATACAGATGATTAAAAGATATTATTAGTATCTGTAACCTGAATTAATTTTTTAAATCGGCTTCTGTCATAATCAATTCGGCTTGCTTTTACGGCAATTGGAAAAGAAATCCCAATATTTGAGTTCATTTTTAATTTATTTAAATCACTTGTCGAAAAATCAAGTTTACCGTCAGCGACGTCATTAAGGCTGGCAACAAAGGCGGCGTTCAAAGTAAAATCCGTTTCAATATCGACCACAAGATTTTGGGCAAAAACGGTTCCTGTTGTCAATAAAAGATAATTTTGGTTGATGTTCCTTAAAAGAGAAGGATTCGGATGCAGAAAATCGGCGCCGTAAAAATATTCTTCAAGATTCCCTATTGTATATTCTTTGGTAACCGAATTTCCGTAACTAATCGTTACTGTTTTTCCCGATTGTATTTTTGATGTTATTCCGAATGTTCCGACTCCGAGCGTTTTCAGGATTTCTCCCAAAAGTGTAATCCCGATATTAAATCCGTATTCATCTTTTTTGGTGTAATCGACATTAAGAGCTGCGTTCTCGATTTCGTTCAGTACAATATCGCTCTTAAAAGCATGGCCGATATTGTCGTAGTAAAGCTGAGCCTCATCAAAAGGTTTTTTCAGCCATAATTGCAATGGTTTATGATTTCTAACTGGTCCTTCAATTAAGTCATAACCTTGTTCGCTTAAAAAATTAGTAAGTCTCATTGTAGTGGTATTTAAAGTTCTTAGTAGTTTGGGTTATCCGATAAAATTTGTTTTTGGTTAATCTTTTTTAAAAAATTAATTGGCGTTTAATATTCTCATTTATAGGATTTAGCTACCAGAAATTTATTAAATATTTATAAGTTAATTCGCAATTTTATGATTCCTTTATATGTTACCGACTGATAAATAGTAACTTAAAAAACGAGAATAATTTAGGGCTAAAATTTAACTCAAATTGTGAATATCTATTTCGCAATTAATCGATTTTATTTGCGTTAAAATCTATCTTTGACATCCTTAAAATTAATAGAAATGAGCGCAGTTTGGTACGAATGCAAAGTAAAATATAGAAAAACAGATGATATTGGAACACAAAAGGTTACGACAGAACCTTATTTGGTAGATGCCATATCCTATACAGAAGCAGAGAGCAGAATCAACGAAGAAATGGCGGCGTATGTAAGTGAAGAATTTAAAATCACGAACATCAAAGTGGCAAATTATGCTGAGATTCACCCGTTCGAAAATGCGGATCGCTGGTTTAAATCGAAGGTTTCTTTAATTGCTTTTGATGAAGAAAGTGGAAAAGAACGTAAAACCAATATGTATTTGTTAGTTCAGGCTAACGATGTAAAAGAAGCTTACGACAATACAGTTTCAGTAATGAAAGGTACAATGGGCGATTATACTATCCCAGCCATTTCAGAATCGCCAATTATGGATGTTTTTCCATATTTTAGCGGAGAAGAAGGAGATCTGGAACAAATCGAGAGATTCAACGCACTTAAAGGTTCAAAACCAGAATTAGTAGCGGTAGGAGATATGGGCGAAAATGTAGAAGATTTGGTTGAAGCTGATAGCGAGTAATCTATCAAAATCATAATTTATAAAAGAGGGCTTTTTTAAGTCCTCTTTTTTTTATAATAAAGAGCTGTTTACTTCGTCAGTCGCTATCGCTCGTGTCCTGCTGCCCGCTGTATCTTTTGCGCCTCCCGAAGCCTCGGGAGCGGCACAAAAGGATGCCGATCCCATCAGGGCTAGGGGAATCGTTTTCATAAGATGTTTTGGTAAAGTTTGTCATTTCTAAAACTCACAACTCACAACTCACAACTCACAACTCACAACTCATAACTCAAAATTATCAATTATACTCAAAAACTCCATCCCATAAAGCATCAATAATAACAAGCGCTTTATCTAACGAAACCACTTCCCATTTTCCATTAGTTTCTATACCAAGACCAGTACTTTTTAGTTTATCCAAAGCGTCTTTTACATCAAAATCAAGAGATGTTTTCAATGTTGTTTCAAACCACGATTCAATTTGCGTATCGAGTTCTTCCGCAGTTAAAGGAGTTTCGCTTTTGTATAAAAAAGTATAAGCCAGAATCGTTTCCTTAAGTACTTCTTCTTCAGACGAATTTAAGAGCGAATAAAAAGCGCCGCTGTTATTTCCGAGATTCTTGAAATACAAACTATCCGAAAGAATTTTCGAATATCTGATTTTCTTGTTTACAAAATTATTGTATTGACGAAAGCAATAAAGAGATAAGATTCCCAAGGCTATTAATCCCTGATTTAAGGAAGTTTTACTGTTCAGTAAATCAATCGCTTCGCCGGTTTCATAAGCCTTATACATATTGACCAATGCCGGAATTACTTTCGCGCTTAATAATGAAATTCCACCAAAAATTCCCGGAACCCAAAGTAACAATTTGTCAGTAGTAGACATTCTCGGAATCGCGTTTGGAAAAATCGTTTCCAAATCGTTTTTAGGAACACGCTTGAAGATTTTCAAAACAACTGAACCCGGTTCAACTGGCATTTTACCCAATTTAACTTTCTTTTCTTTCAGGAAATTCGTGTCGTTATAATGCAGGTAAATCAGTACGCGATCGTAATATTCGATTTCGACTTCTTTCTTCCAGAAGAAATATTTCTTTACCTTTTCTTTGGCAGTATGTTGCCCGCGCACATACATTTCATAATCCTTAAAAGCATTAAAATCTATTGAAAGATTCAGGCCAATCAAATCAGATTCCTTAAAAGCAACATCTAAAGTTTCCTGATCAATTCGCGTGTAATTTCCGAGTGCTAAAACGGTTAATAGTGTTTCTTTAAAAACGGAGAAATCACTTTTGCCTATAAAACTTTTACGCTCTTTGTTGCTCAAATCCGGATCAAACAAAGCATAGTTTTGTTTTAGATTTCGGTTGAGGTTAAAAGCTTCGTAATGAAAATAATGTTCGATAATATCAAACAATTTTTTAAAATCATCAACCTTTTTGGGATCTTGAGAGAAAGTGGCAAGTTGCTGTTCGAGTAAGAATTCCTTATTAAAGGGAATATAATGTTCTCGTGTCATGTTTTGTAGGTTCTTGGGGTACTAGGTTTCAAAGATACATCTTTTAAAGGTTCATAGGGGCATAGTGACAAAGGTGCAAAGAAAAAGATACACGACAAATGTATCTTAATCTTATTGAGTAAATAACTAATTAAATTTGATTACAATCTATTGTTGAGATAATTCAGTCTCCGTATGCATTGCACAAACCCAATTGTTATTTTCTTTAACCCAGGTAGAAGTGCAGGCACATTTCAGAGATTTTTGTTTATCGTCTGCCATTTCTAATTCTATCTGGTAGGCTGTTACCGCAGTATTTTCAGCAAGTAACTGTGTCTCTACATCAGAAATACTCAATACTTTTATTTTATTTCCATCTGTTGATTCAAACATCTTTTTAAACGTGGCTTCATCTACACTTTGTAAGCCCGTTTTGCCGGCTACTATACAAGGAAAATGAGTAAGATTTTTTACCGTTTCATAATCGTGATTTTCCATTCCCTGCCAATATTTTTTTTCCAGGTCCATAATTTGTGTATCCATAATCGTCTTTATTTTAGTTAAACAGTAATACAAAGTTTATAATTATATTAAAATACAAGTACATTTTTAACATACATTTAATTGATATACAGATTAATAATGTCATTTTTGATTAAATAAAAAACAAAAAGAGAGAACCGCAGCAGTTCTCTCCTTTCACAAAAAAATATCAATTATATAGATAGAATGATATTGTCTAAAATTTAGTTAGTCATTAAAAATAACAACCGTAATTCTTGCTACCATAGCTTGACTGTCACTTGCAATAGCTCCGACATAAGGCACATTAACAGGATTAACATTTGTTGTTGTTGTATTAAACCAGGATTTTAAATTAAGACCAATAGTGTGTGCTCCCGCTGGAAGACTGACGATTTTTTGTGCAGTTGAATAATTACCAAGCCTGTTTAATCCACTAGGAGCATCAGCAGCAGAATAATATGATGATATTGTTTTATTATTATCGATAATCAGATCTATACTACCTTGTACAGGTTGACTTACATTGAGAGGTAGTGGTAATAAAGAATATGTTATAAGAACTTTTCCTGATTTATTTAATGTAAATGAATTTCCATTCATAGGTACTTTAGTAGTAGTACCTGCTGGAACATTTATCGTGTTTGTTCCTAAAAACTCATATACACCTGCAATAGCTCCTGCAACAGTTTGAGGAGTAGTCCAAATTATATTACCATTTGCGTCTGCAGCAGTTGCAATTGCGCCAGCTGCCGGAGTTGATCCATCAGTACCTTTAGTAATTTGTCCCGAAGTAAGTGTAGTTTTATTTGTGGTTTCATCTATTGTTAAAGCATTAGAACTTTTCATATTATTCCAAATTCCAAATAATCCGTTGTTTTTATAAATACCGAAATAGTTTGTATTTGTGGTAACACGATCTAATATTTGAGCCTCATTTTTAAAATACCCATTGTAAATATTTAAAATATTTTTAGAAGACATATTCAAATCCTGCGTCGCAATATGGTTTCCTAAATTATCAGCACCTCCTCCTAAACTGGCTCTGGTTACATATTTTAAAACCCCATTAGCATCAGCCACCAAAACGTTGTCTGAAGCGGCACCGGTTTGTAATCCTTGTATGGCCAGCGTAGAAGCAGCTGTTGTGGTTAAAACCGAAGGCTTTGTTAAGGCACCACCTAATTGTACATTGCCATTGGCGGCGGTTAATCCGTTGTTGAAAGTAAGTTCGTCGCTTTTTGCAATTCTCGACCATTTTTGTCCATCCCAATAGTAGTATCCTGGTGTCACATCATTGCTGGTTGCGGTGTTGTAAACCATTAAACTTGTTGCAGGAGCTGTAACCGGACTTTGTTGGGTCGTTCTTACTAAGGCTACCCTTGGCATTAAAAAACCAGTTTTGTCTGAGTAAATATCTAATCGTGCTGATTTGTCGGGGGTAAAAGTTCCAATTCCGGTTTGTGCGTGCGATAAAACACTTAATCCTATTGCGGCAAACGTAAGCGCCATTTTCTTTTTAAATTCCATTTTCATTTTCATTATTAATTATTTCATTTTCTATCGTGGTATTGTTTTATAATTTATTAACCCGATTTTCTATTGCCTTTATAGACTCCTTATTTAGTTTATTGTATTCTGCTTTCAGCATGTCGCTGGTGAGGCCAACCCGATCGCCACGAATCGATTTTCGAATGTAATCATACGAATATCCATGTCTCTCTTTTATAATCTTTAAGACATCTTGGTTATAACTTGGTTTAGATTTTATATTTTTGTCCATTGCCATGTTTGTATTAAAAATAAGACAAATGTAGCGTAAAATCTTACAAATACAAATATTTAATGTAAAAAATTACACTAATTTTATGGGGGCAACTGAAAGAGTTAAGGAATTTATTGATTTTAAAGGCATTACTAAGTATAGGTTTTGCCAAATGTTAGGTTTTTCTAATAAGTTTTTGGACAATACTAGTAATATTGGTACTGATAAGGCGGGTAAAATTATACATCATTTCCCTGATTTAAATCCGGAATGGCTTTTAACGGGTAACGGAAATATGTTAAAATCGGATGTTTTAAATGAAGAAAGAGCTTCGTATACTAAAATTGATCAGGAAGATTTAGAAGATGCCCTTAATTACAAAGAGCTGGCGGAAGCCAGAAAAGAAACAATTGAAAGTCTTAAAAAATTAATTGTATATCTCGAAGCTCAAATAGCAGAAAGCAAACAAAATAAAGAGTGAAATTTCTAAGCGATATACGTCAGTAATTTATATTCCTTTTGAAGTATATAAAAAGCGCGAATGTCTCTGACGTTCGCGCTTTTTTTAAAGAAACTATTTGGAAGTTGGTATGGTGTAAAACTAAAAAGTGAGATCTTAATCGTTGTCGATTGTGATCTCACCTTTTGCCCCAAAAAATAGTATTAAACAATCAAGGTTTCCTACCTACAGAAAAACCATGATAAAATATGTTCCACCATACTGATAGCAAGTTTAAGAATTAATTTGGAGGGAGCACCACGTATTTATACGTGTTTTTAATATCATGCAGTAAATTTAATATTGGGATATTTTTATTTAACTCCAGCTTGTCTTCCTGATGAAGGAAGGATTAATTGTTCCTCAGGATGACAATATTGCGAGGTAGTTGTAGTGTATATTCGCGCGATCGGAGCAAAGCGACAAAACCTGAAACCTGAAACCTGAAACCTGAAACCTGAAACCTGAAACCTGAAACCTGAAACCTGAAACCTGAAACCTGAAACCTGAAACCTGAAACCTGAAACCTGAAACCTGAACTTCTTTCCCAATAAAACCACAATTGTAGCTGGAGGTATTTCTATTAGCCTACCTTACAAAAAAACAAATGTCAATAGAAGAGAAGGTTAGGCAGGTTGAAGCATTGTTTGATCGTCTTGAAATTGAAATTAGGGCTTTTCAGTCTGAAACACATTTGCATTGCAACGTCGGTTGTGGCAAATGCTGTTCGACTCCTAATATCGACGCTTCGCCTTTAGAATTTTTACCCTGGGCCTTTCATTTATTTTTGAATGGCAAAGCCGAAGAAACCCTGAAAGAGCTAAGCGCTATTTCGACTAAAAATTGCTTTTTATACCGCTCGCTTTCGCTTTTGGAATACCACAAAGGAAGCTGCAGTAATTACCGTTATCGCGGTTTAATTTGCCGTCTTTTTGGTTATGGCGCGACTACAGATAAATTTGGAAAACTACGATTGGCCACCTGTACTATTATAAAAGAAGAACAACAGGAAAACTTTACTAAAGCCGAAGTAGCGATCAACAAAGGAACATCAATTCCCATTTTTGCCCATTATTATATGCAGTTGGCTCAAATTGATCTTAGAATGGGAGTTAACCTGCTTCCCATAAACGAAGCTTTGAAAATTGCTATTGAAGAGGTCTTGCATTATTATGCTTACAGGCCATTTCCGGGTGGGCTGGAGAATATTGCTTAGATTAAAATGTTGAATTTAAAGATTTACCAGATGGATATTACACAATGTTCTGTCCCAAATCGTGCAAAGGGTTTGTTTTTTTATTATTGTAAATTTGAGAGTAATTGCGATACTAAAAGCAATGGCATCATAAACAAATCACTTCGATATGGAAAATACGGCAACTACTAAAACTCAAAATTTCTTCAGAATACTTTTGGGAATCTTTATGATAACAGCAGCTATGGGGCATTTTACTTTTCAGCGAACCGATTTTCAGGCACAGGTGCCGAATTGGGTTCCGATGGATAAAGATCTCGTTGTTATACTTTCGGGAATTGTCGAACTGGCAATAGGTCTGGCTCTGATTTTTCTAACGCGTTATAAAATACAAATGGGAATTTTTCTGGCCGTATTTTATGTATTGGTTTTTCCGGGTAATATCGCCCAATACTTAAATGGAATAGACGCTCTGGGCATGAACACTGATCAGGCCCGATTGATTCGATTGTTTTTTCAGCCTGTTTTGATTTTGTGGGCTTTGTGGTCTACGGGGGCGGTTGGGGTTTTGTTTAGGAGGAGGTAGTTTTTTGGTATGGGAATTATTATCTTGACATTAGAATAAAATCTAATAAAGTTTCGACAATTATTTTTATCCAATTTCTTTCTTTAGTTGCTTTTTCGGTCTTTTTCATGTCTGCTTGATTTGGAATATTCGAAAGTACAAATTATTCTATTTCAGAATACCATATTTAATATTACTGCTCTCAAATATTGATTTAAGCATATCATACTTTGTGTTACAATATTCGCCGATGCTAAATCTTTTGTCACTAGATCTGAAATGCTTACAACTAAAACAAAGTTCTAAATAGGCAATTATTCTATTGTTAGCGTCCAGAAATAAAACAGCATTTCTGGGCATATAACATTTTACATCCTCCACAGGATATGGCATTTTTTTATAAGTGAAATTGAAGATAATATCAGTGAGTTTGTTTATTTGTTCTGAAGTTAAAGTAGCTGTTTCATTATACAATTCAGGATTAAAAACGTCTTTTCCTAATTTGATCGAAGTAATATGTTTTATCAGGAGCTTGTCCGGAAACTTCTTCCAGGTTGTCTTTAAAAGAAATAAGCTTAATTTGTGAACTTTTGGAGAAAGGAAATTGATTTAATCTTTGTTGTTCTGAAAGGTTCTTTGTTCTAACACATTTGGCGTTGTTTTCATATGATTGTGAAAAAGCATATTGAGCCAGTAAAAGTAGTAGAAACAGAAATTTTCTCATTTATAAATCGATGGGTTTGTGAAACGAAAATACGATTTTAAACTTAACGCTCCGCAAAGTCTCCTGACTTTGCGTTTTCATTTATTATTTCATTTGAAAACAGGAACTAAATAAAAGTCTCTGACTTTTTACTAAATCGTTGTTATGAATTCTGATAATGCATGTAAATTAAATCACTTTGCGGGCGCGAAGTCAGAGACATTCGCGCAGCGTTTGCGGTGAACTTGCGGAGCTGGGCGCTAGGTTGCATTAATTTTTAACCAATCTTTTAACCAATCTTTCCTTTCTTTTGAAGAAGAAAAAGCTATTTTATGAAAGCCATTAATTTGTTCTTGATTAAAAAGTAAGGACTTATCCATGTTTTTTAGAAATGAAAAATATTCAACTAATGGCTTAAAATGAGTATTTCCATTCGGATGAAGAGCATTGTAAAATACAAAGACTAATTCATATGCTGATAACATAGCTCGAAGTATTGATGCATACTTGTGTTTATCATCCTCCTTAATGTCAGAGTTTTTTATAAATTTTAGCATATGATATAAAAATCGGAAATAATGATGGAAGTCATGTCGATAATGAGTTTGAAGAATGTCATAAGTTTCATTTATCTTACTTATTTCATTTGATTTTTTTAATCCACGTTCGAAATCTTCGTACATAGACCTAAAACTATCAGTTCCAGTTGCTATAATTCTAGTTTCATCATTCTTTTCTCGGATATCAATGGTATCAAGGTTTCTTCTATGAAGATCAATAAGTCTAAAGAATGTATCTTCAAACCGCTGTTGTTTAATGTATTTTTCCTGTTCTTTATTTGCACGATATTGTACCCAAAATGCGAGGAATGTTAAATATGCTGCAATCATTGCAATTATTGGCCCAAGTGTCCCTCCAAAAGTATCTCCAATAGGACCAGTTACATTTTGATCAATATTTGTCATTACTGAATTTGTTAATTGTACTTTTTCATTTTTAGGTATAATTTTTACTTGAAATATTTCGGTGTATGATTGAGCAAACCATTTTGGAAAATAACAAACAAAAGATTTGAATGTAAGCATTAGAATCAAGCCAATTATTATTGGAATTCCCCATTGATTAATTATTTTTCTCATAGTTTTAGAGTAAATTTATTTTATTGTTTTAAATATTTCTAATTTTTGAATTATTTATCTCCTCCAAATATTTTGCCTGCCAAATCATTGGGCATTGTTGGTAAAGAATCTTCTTTTGATAATCCGAGTTGTTGGGTTTTTAGTTTGTTTAATTCAATAAATGTGGGCCTTATTTTTAAATTAATACATTCGTTTTAAAGCTGAATATTTACTTTATTAACAAACAGATCTAAAGTTTTTTGCCATTTTAGAACTTTATTGTAATTAATTGATTTTATTGTGTGATTACCTCTTCTTATTTCAAATTCTCGATCGGCATTGTGAACAATGTTATGTCTGCGTTTAATAAAATCATTTAAGGTCGGTAATAATTCTGTGATTTCAGGAGTCAGGTCAATAGAGATTTTTTTTAAGTGTGCTGATATGTCATTGGTATCATTGAAACTAATGTAGTTAAGGTATTCTTTAACTGAAATTTCTATAACTTTTTCAACTTTTAATTCTTTAAGAGCAACTAAGTCACCTAAATCAAATTTTGTTTTCCTTCCATTTTCAGAAGTTCCAATTAGAGGAATATTGTTTAAGGTTATTGCATCTGACGTAGGAAGTTTTATTGTTAAAATGTTACGTAAATAATCTTCTAATGTGGAATGAGTAAAAACAACTGAAGTTCTTAAAATATCAAGATTATGCGTTGGTCTTCTTCCTCGACCTTTATTGTCATCTAATTGTTTGTAAATCTTTAAAAGATTTGTTATTCTCCCATAATTTTTATCAAAAATCAACATTATATTATCTCTGTCATCTATATTCATAATTATTTATTTGATGTCGTTGTAAAATATTATAAACTTGATTAAAACAAATATCCACATTTACCAATTTACATCATTACGGAAATCCATAATCCCACAAATATTTATTTTCAAACAAGTATACCAATAAATAAATTTCAACCACCAAGTACTAATACGGGTTTTTATAAAAGTGTTTAGGGCATATCATGAAGGGTTTAGTGTTTCGCGCTAAAATTTTAAGTATCGAGGGGTAAAGTTTTAGGTCATGAACCTAAATAATTAGATATCGAGCCTAAAATTTTAGCCTATGGAATCTAAAGTTTTAAGTATATAACCTAAAAATTTTAGGATAGTACCCAAACACTAAATGGTAAGACCTAAACAGAAGAAAGTTGTCGCAATAGCCATAAAAAAAACCTCATGAAATTTTACTCTCATGAGGTTTTGATTTTAATAAAGCGTTTAAATTTATACAGCAGGATCTTCCGTATTCTTACCCGAAGAAGATCGTGGGAAAAACTGCGACAGCTCTTTTACTTTTACTTCAAAGCCTGGTGTTTTAGTCCCAGATTTATATTTGCTGTAATCGTAATCGGTTAAAGCTACATGGTAACAATCGTAATCGTGCAGGATTTTGTTACTTTTAAGGTTGTTAACCATAGCTTCTAAACGCATAATAGTGTTTTGCAAAAACTCTCTCGAATCACAATCATTTTGAAACTCAATCCAGTCAACATCCGGGCTACTCATTGCCGGTTGGCTGTTTCTAAAATCCCTGATTTTATTAATAAAGAGTTTGTTTTGTTCGTTTACGCTACCGTACTTGGTTCGCTCCTCAGGCGAAAGATTTTTAAATTTTGGTGAGAGCGCATTCTCGATACTGGTCAAGGCAGTAGTAACGGTTGTTTTTTCTGCTGCTAAGTAATGCAGTCCGTTTAAGTTTTCTAAAGGCATAATTTTTTGTTTTAATTATTATACTTGTAAACTTAAAAGGCGGGTTGAGTAAGTATGTGCCTTGATCGGGTTTTGTTTTGTTAGTTGAGGTTTTTTTAATTAAAAAATTAAAACAGGTATAAATACGTTATAATTTATGAGTCATAATTAATAGTTTTGGCAAGAAAATTATTCTTAAAAAAAAAATAATTTTTTATATAAAATAAATACTAACCAGTTTAAAACTAAAAATTATGAATTTAATTAAATTAATATTGATTGTATTTTTTTCTGTTACAATTTGTTATGGACAAGAAAAAGAAATGCGAGCCGATGGCGAAGTAGTTGAGCAAGCAGATAAAGAAGAAGTTAAGAAGGCAGAAGCAAATGGAGAAGAAGTCATTTATGAAAGACCATTTAATGTTTTTATTTCTGCAGGTATTAATGTAAGAATTGGTGAGAATTATAATGTAGCAATTTCTCCAGTTGATAATACAGTTCAATTTGAAAAAATTTCCCCTTTAAATTCTGGAATTTCTACCGGTCTTGTTTGGAATCCATTTATTTTTCCATATAAAGTTTATGATTATAAGGATAAAAAGAAAGATTGGCATTATGAATATAAAAGAACTTCATTCGCAATAGCATTATTAGTAAACGTGTTTAAGTTATCTTTTAGTGATGAACAGGCGAATACAACTTCTCCAATTGATGTCGGTTTTGGAGTTGGTTATAGAAATGATAATTTTTTAGTACTTCTGACGGCTGAATTCACTCCAATTAGACAACCACGTGAATATTTTATTGATGCATATAAAGACAAAGATCTTCCTTTAATTTTAGCAAATTCTGCTGAACCAGCTAGAACAATAAGTTCAGATGATAATTCATTATTTGTTACTAAATTATATCCTTCGATAGGGTTAAAAATCGCATATTCCTTTGGAAAGAAAAAGGAATAGTAATTTATTTTTACTTTAAATATCTATTAGTAAGGGGATATTCGTCGTTGAAGTTTATAACAATTTTTATAATTTTATTGAAGACATAAAGCTCAATTACTAAATTGGGCTTTTTTTGTATTGTTTAAAAAAATTTCTGAAATCTACTCAAATAGATAGTTTCTTTTTTGTTATTATCATTTATTGATTTTAAGCAGTTTTCGAAATAGTTTTGTTTTTAAGTATAATTTAATGTTCATTCGATAAATTATCTAATTGCCATATTTTCTCGATTCCCTAATTTTCCAATCACCAAATTCCCTAAATTTGCGGTCTTATGAAAAAAGCTTTCCAACTCTTCGACTTTACCCAAAAAGTCAATTATAAAAACGAAATTTTAGCCGGTTTAACAGTTGCCATGACCATGATTCCAGAATCGTTGTCGTTTGCTATTTTGGCGGGGTTTCCGCCTTTGGTGGGTTTGTATGCTGCTTTTATTGCGGGTTTGGTAACGGCTATTTTTGGAGGAAGACCCGGAATGATTTCGGGTGGGGCAGGAGCAACCGTGATTGTTTTGATCGCCTTGATGAAATCGCACGGAATCGAATATGTTTTTGCTGCCGTCGCATTGGGTGGTGTAGTGCAAATTTGTATCGGGCTTTTTAAACTCGGGAAATTTATTCGGTTAGTGCCGCAGCCTGTGATGTTTGGTTTTGTAAACGGTTTGGCGGTGGTGATTTTCATGTCGCAGTTGGAACAGTTTAAAACTGTAATAAACGGAGAAGTTTCATGGCTGCAGGGAACACCTTTGTATATTATGCTGGGTTTGGTTGCATTGACCGTTGGCATCGTTTTGCTTTTTCCTAAAATAACCAAAACAGTTCCTGCTTCTTTGGTGGCGATTATGGTGGTTTTTGCGATTGTACTTATCTTTAATATCGATACCAAAACAGTTCAGGATATTGCTTCAGTTCAGGGCGGTTTTCCACCTTTTCATATTCCGGAGATTCCTTTGTCTTTTGAGACCTTCAAAGTGATTTTTCCATATTCTGTAATTGTTGCTGCAGTTGGTTTGACTGAGGGTTTGCTTACGCTGAATTTAGTCGATGAGATCACCGGAACCCGCGGAAACAGCAATCGTGAATGCATTGCGCAGGGAAGTTCGAATATCTTAAACGGTTTCTTCTTCGGAATGGGAGGCTGCCCAATGATCGCACAGACTTTAGTGAATCTTGGCGCTGGTTCAAGAGCCAGGCTTTCGGGAATTATTGCTGCGTTGACTATTTTAGTAATTATACTTTTTGGAGCGCCTGTAATTGGAAAATTACCCATGGCAGCTTTAGTCGGCGTGATGATGATGGTGGCGATTACGACCTTCGAATGGGCGAGTTTCAGAATCATCAACAAAATGCCGAAACACGATATTTTCGTCGGAATTTTAGTAGCGATTGTGACTATTTTGCTTCACAATTTGGCTTTGGCGGTATTAATTGGTGTAATAATTTCAGCCTTGGTTTTTGCCTGGGAAAGCGCTAAAAGAATCCGTGCCAGAAATTTTATTGACGAAAACGGAATTAAACACTATGAAATTTACGGGCCGCTATTTTTTGGTTCGATTGCAGCCTTTATGGAGAAATTCGACATTCAAAACGATCCCAATCATGTGATTATAGATTTCAAAGAAAGCCGCGTCGCTGATATGTCAGCCATAGAAGCCTTAAATAATCTAACGAAGAAATACAGTCAGGAAAATAAAAAGATAGAATTGCAGCATTTAAGCGCAGACTGCAGGCAATTGCTTAAAAATGCCGATGCCGTTATAAATGTTAATGTAATTGAAGATCCGACGTATAAAGTGGTTTCCTGAGTTGCCACGAATGCCACGAATCTCCACGAATGGTTTGCGAGAAAATGTTGCCACAGATTAAAGGATTAAATGGATTATAATCTGTGAGAATCATTTTAATCTGTGGCAAAAATTAGTGTGTATTTGTGCAATTGCTTCGCCTATTCGCTATCGCTCGGGTCGTGGCTAAAAAAAAGTTGACCACAAATTACATAAATTTCCACAAATGCTTTGCGTGAAAAAAGGTTGTCACAAATTACACGAATATCCGCGAATGCTTTGCGCAATCTTTGGAAAAAATTAGTGTGAATTTGTGTAATTTGTGGTTAAAAAAGTTTGCCACTAATTGCACGAATTTTCAAGAATGGTTTGCGAGAAAATGTTGCCACAGATTAAAGGATTATATAGATTATAATCTGTGAGAATCATTTTAATCTGTGGCAAAAATTAGTGTGTATTTGTGCAATTGCTTCGCCTATTCGCTATCGCTCGGGTCGTGGCTAAAAAAAAAGTTGACCACAAATTACACAAATTACCACAAATGCTTTGCGTGAAAAAAGTTTGCCACTAATTGCACGAATTTTCAAGAATGGTTTGCGAGAAAATGTTGCCACAGATTAAAGGATTAAATAGATTATAATCTGTGAAAATCATTTTAATCTGTGGCAAAAAAAAATGTAGAAATTTGTGAAATTCGTGGCGAACCTTTATTTTCTATAGATCGGTTTGTATATGATGCACTGCCTTGTGTCTTTGCAATGAATTATCTAATTTTCTAATTGCCAGATTATCTCATTGTTTTTATTTGATTTTCGTAACTTTGTAAAATGAAGCTAACAGAAACCTTAGAAGATTTTTATACCATTAAAATAAACGGAATGCCCGAGAATCTTAAAAAGGGAATCGGTCATTTTAATGTTTTTAAATTGGATGATTATATCGGGAGTACTTGTAATCCATTGCCTTATACGCGAAAAGACTTTTATAAAATAAGTTTGATTATCGGCAAAAACAAAGTGCATTATGCTGATAAAGTGGTTTCGATTGAAGATCAGGCTTTGTTTTTTGCGAACCCACAAATTCCGTACAGCTGGGAACATATTGATGAGAACCAAACGGGTTTTTTCTGCATTTTTACCGAAGCTTTTTTTAGTCAGTTTGGGAATTTAAAAGAATATCCTTTATTTCAGCCCGGCGGAAATCCGATTGTTCCGGTCTCAATGGAATTGGCGGAATCCTTAAAAGTGGTTTTTTTAAAAATGTTGGAAGAAATCAATTCTGATTACGCTTTTAAATATGATGTACTACGAAATCTGGTTTTCGAAATTGTTCATTTAGCTTTAAAGACACAAACGGTAACTACTTCATTATACAGTAAGTCGAATGCGACGATCCGGGTTTCTTCTTTGTTTTTAGAATTATTAGAACGACAATTTCCTATTGAATCAATATCGCAACAAATTAATTTCCGTTCCCCTTCAGAATTCGCAAGTCAGTTAAATGTGCATGTAAATCATTTGAATAAAGCGTTGAAAGAAACCACCGGAAAGACAACTTCGCAAATCATTTCTGAAAGAATTGTTCAGGAAGCCATGATTTTACTCAAACAAACCAATTGGAATATTAATGAAATTGCCTGGTGTCTGGGCTTCGAAGAATTGTCTCATTTTATCAATTTCTTTAAGAAAAATGCTCAGGTTTCGCCAAAAACCTATCGCGTAACCGAAATTGTTTGATTTTCGTAACTTCTCGTTTGATTAATTTAAGTTTTTGCGGGCACTTCACTGATACCTTTGTACCATAATTAAATGTAAAAATTGAAATCATGGAAAATAACAAAGTTTGGTTTATCACAGGTGCGTCAAAAGGACTTGGATTAGAATTAGCAAAAAAATTATTGGCTGAAGGTTATAAAGTAGCCGCAACTTCAAGAAGCGAAGCATCGTTGGTTAAAGCATTAGGAAATCCATCAGAAAAATTTCTTCCTTTAGAAATGGATTTGACAAATGAGCAAAGTGTCAAAAATGCAATTGAAGTAGCAGTAAGTCATTTTAAAACAATCGACGTTTTAGTAAACAATGCCGGTTATGGTTTACTTGGAGCACTGGAAGAATTAACAGATGCAGAATCCAGAAAAAACTACGAGGTAAATGTTTTCGGATTATTAAATGTAATCAGAAATACAATGCCTTATATGCGTGCTAACCGATCAGGACATATTTTTAATATTTCTTCTGTTGGAGGTTATTATGGAGAATTTCCAGGTTGGGGAATTTATTGCTCAACAAAATTTGCTGTTGCCGGTTTAACAGAATCTTTGGCAGCTGAGGTAAAAGAATTTGGAGTGAATGTAACGTTGGTTTATCCCGGCTATTTTAGAACCGATTTCTTAAAAGATAGTTCTTTATTGTTGCCACAAAATCCAATTGCTGCATACAAAGAAGTTAGAGCGTCTGAAGATGCGCATAAAGGCAGTATTAATGAAAATCAGCCAGGAGATCCTGAAAAATTAGCTGTAGCATTAATCAATATGAGTCAGGAAGAAAATCCTGCTTTGCATTTGTTTTTAGGACAAGATGCTTACGATATGGCAAACCAAAAGATTGCAAGCGTTCAGAGTCAATTAGAGCAATGGAAAGCCGTTTCCGTTTCGACTGGGTTTTAATTGAATAATGTGGCAATGTGGCAATTAGAAAATTAGATAATTCTATAGATTGCGAATAGCATTATCTAATTTTCTAATTGGCACATTTTCTAATTAAGCATATTTTCAACTTCACTAAACTTACCGTCGACTTCTTCGATTTTTAATCCCAGGATATGTGCTATTAAAGGATAAATCGAAACGTTCTGAAAAGTTCCAACTTCTTTATTTACTTTAAAAGCCGGCCCTTTCGCATAAAAAATGGCATGCATGTCTTTTTCTTTATTGTCGTAACCGTGTGTTCCGCCTTTTATGTGTGTACTTTCTTTGCTTACCAAACTGTATCCTTTTTTGGCTTCAATAACAAAATCATGTACACGCGGATTTGTCCCGTAATGCAAACGCTTCGGTATTTCTGTTGATCTCCAGAATTTAATATGAGGTACTTTTTTTAAAGCTTTTGCGATAGAATCCTGAAAACCTCGTTTTGCCTGTAAACTCATAATTGGGTTAATTACTTCTTTATATCCTAGCCATTCCGGTTTTAGATAATCTAGAACAGCTACTTTTTTATCATTGCTGATGTCGGCCATTCCATGGTCTGAAACAATGATTAAATTGATTTGTTTTCCGATAGCCAATTGATCTAGTTTGGATGATAGTTGTCCCATAACCGAATCCATTTTGTGGACCATTTTTTCGTTTTCAGGCGAAAGCGGACCAAAGTTATGCCCCGTGTGATCCGGCTCATCAAAATATAACGTAATTAAATGAGGGCGCTGTTTCTCTGGAAGCTGCAGCCATTTTATAACGGTGTCAATTCTGTTTCCGTACGGAATCTTATTATCGTAATTTTTGTAAATACCAGGTCTTTTTTGATCCGTATCTGATCCCGGCCAGAAAAACGAAGCGGTTTTTACGCCCTGTTGTTCGGCGACATTCCAAATCGGATTTCCTCCATAAAAACGCGAATCATTTTTAGCCTTTGTAGATAATGAAAAAGATTCGTTTAATGCCGAATCATAAAATACATTATTGATAATTCCATGATGATCGGGATAAAGTCCGGTCACGATTGCATAATGATTCGGGAATGTTTTACTCGGATAAGAAGGTCGCATTGATTTGGCATGCACGCCTTCTTTTGCTATTTTGTTGAGGTTTTGAAGTTTAAAATGTTTGGCATAATCCCAACGAAATCCATCCATAGAAACCAAAACTACATAAGCGTCTTTGCCGGATTGTGAATAGGAAAAAGTGGTAAGAAGTAAAAAAGTAAAGGATAAGAGTTGAGTGATGAATTTTCTCATTGTGCAATTTTAATAGAACCGCAAAGATACCAATAACCAATTTTAAAAGAAAAAGAGAATGTTAAGTTTGCCACGAATTTCACGAATTGTCACGAATGCTTTGTGTGGAAAAAAATGTTAACCACAAATTCCACAAATTTCCACAAATACTTGCGCGCAAACTTTGGAAAAAGTAATTAGCGAAAATTTGTGTAATTTGTGGTTAAAAACGGTTTGCTTCAACTTATACTAATTGCACGACATGTATTCTTATCGCAATCTATGAAAAAAATTAGTGAAAATTAGTGCAATTCGTGGCTAAAAAAAATCTTTTTAATCTGTGTAATCTGTGGCAAAAAATAAAAAAAACGCCGGATAGAAACTCTATCCGGCGTTTTAATTTAAGAAGTTAGAACGATTACATCATTCCTGGCATACCGCCACCCATTGGCATTCCGCCAGCGCTTTCTTCTTTAATATCAATTAATGCACATTCTGTAGTTAAGATCATTCCGGCAACAGAAGCAGCATTTTCTAATGCTACACGAGTTACTTTTTTAGGATCGATAATTCCAGCTTTAAGCATGTCTACGTATTCGTCAGTTTTAGCGTTGTATCCAAAATCACCAGAACCTTCACCAACTTTTGCTACTACTACAGAACCTTCAAGACCTGCATTTTCAACAATAGTTCTTAATGGAGATTCAACTGCGCGAGCTACAATCTGGATTCCGGTTGCCTCGTCAGCGTTGTCAGCTGTGATTCCTGCTAAAGCAGCTTTTGCTCTTAATAAAGCAACACCACCACCAGCAACAATTCCTTCTTCAACAGCAGCACGAGTTGCGTGTAATGCATCATCAACTCTGTCTTTTTTCTCTTTCATTTCTACTTCAGAAGCAGCACCAACATAAAGAACAGCAACACCACCAGCTAATTTAGCCAAACGTTCCTGCAATTTTTCTTTATCATAATCAGATGTTGTAGTTTCCATCTGACCTTTAATTTGGTTTACTCTGTTTTTGATGATATCCGCTTCACCTGCACCACTTACAATTGTAGTGTTGTCTTTATCGATAGAAACTCTTTTTGCAGTTCCTAACATTTCGATAGTAGTGTTTTCTAATGTATATCCTCTTTCTTCAGAAATTACAGTTCCACCAGTTAAGATTGCGATATCTTCTAACATTGCTTTTCTTCTGTCTCCAAAACCAGGAGCTTTCACTGCAGCAATTTTAAGAGCACCTCTTAATTTGTTTACTACCAAAGTAGAAAGAGCTTCTCCGTCAACATCTTCAGCAATGATCAATAATGGTTTTCCTGATTGTGCAACTGGCTCTAAAACTGGAAGTAATTCTTTTAAAGAAGAAACTTTTTTGTCATATAATAAGATGTATGGAGAGTCTAATTCAACTTCCATTTTCTCTGGGTTTGTTACGAAGTAAGGAGAAAGATATCCTCTGTCAAACTGCATACCTTCAACAACATCCACGAAAGTGTCCGTTCCTTTAGCTTCTTCAACAGTAATAACACCTTCTTTACCAACTTTAGCAAAAGCAGTAGCAATTAGTTCACCAATTACTTCGTCATTATTTGCAGAGATAGAAGCAATTTGTTTGATTTTATCAGAATCACTTCCAACCACTTTAGCTTGTTTCGCTAAGTCAGCAACGATAGCTTCAACCGCTTTGTCGATACCACGTTTTAAGTCCATTGGATTTGCACCTGCAGCAACGTTTTTCAAACCTTCTTTAACGATTGCCTGAGCTAAAACTGTAGCAGTTGTAGTTCCGTCACCCGCTAAATCATTAGTTTTAGAAGCCACTTCTTTAACCATTTGTGCGCCCATGTTTTCTAATGGGTCTTTTAATTCGATTTCTTTTGCAACAGAAACACCATCTTTAGTAACGGTTGGTCCACCAAATGATTTTCCGATAATTACGTTACGACCTTTTGGTCCAAGAGTTACTTTTACAGCATTTGCTAATGCATCAACACCACGTTTTAATCCGTCACGTGCTTCAATATCAAATTTTATATCTTTTGCCATTTTTTAATTTGCTTTAAGCAGTAGGCTTTAAGCTCTAGGCTTTTCTACTGCTAATTAATAATTTTTTTTAGTGCTTTTAAAGCTTTTGTTAAAGCCTATAGCTTATTGCTTACAGCTTACTGCTGCATCAGTAATTGTTTTAATTTATAAATTTTGCTTTTTATGCCGTTGATTTTTTCTATTTGATTTTCTGCAAGTTCAATATTTAGATATTGCAAATCTTTAGCTAAAATCAAAAGATATTCTGTTTCATTGGCAGAACCTAAAGCTATGTTGAGAAATTGATTAAATTCTTTGTCGCTGTTTCTTCCGCATCCTTCGCTAATATTGGTTGGAATTGATGAAGCTGCCCTTCTAATCTGACTTGTTAATCCGTATAATTCTTCTTTCGGAAACGTAGAAGTCAATTTATAGATTTCTAAAGTAAAAGAATGACTAAGCTGCCAAATATCGTATTTCTTAAAATCTCTCATTTTTTGCCGGCTTTAGGCTCTAGGCAATACGCTTTAAGCTTTTTGTGGAAGCTTATAGCCTACAGCTTACAGCTTATAGCAATTTTAGATTATCGCTAAGATATCATCCTCGCGCATAATCAAATAATCAGTTCCTTCAAGTTTTAATTCTGTTCCTGCATATTTACCATAAAGAACAGTATCGCCAACCTTAACGGTCATAGTGTGATCTTTAGATCCGTTTCCTACTGCAACTACAGTTCCTTTTTGTGGTTTTTCTTTGGCAGTATCTGGAATAAAAATCCCTGACGCAGTTTTAGTCTCAGCTGCTACAGGCTCAATAAGTACGCGGTCTGAAAGCGGTTTAATGTTTAAAGTCATGATTTTATATTATTATTAGTTATACGTTTTTTAATGTTCAAAGAACTTTCAGAAATTGTGCCATGCTCTAAAAACTGACATTTTTTCCTAAAAAAAATGCCAGCTTTGACAGGCTGGCATCTTATATTTATTTTGAAAAGATTATTTCGCTGCTGGCGTTGCCGGAGCAGGAGTTTGTTGAACTGGTGCTGCTGGCGTTGTAGTTGCAGGAGCTTCAGTTTTTTCAATAAGTTTAGAATCAGTATCACTTAATGATCCTGTAAAGCTTAAGCTTGAAAGCAAAATTAAAGCAATCAAAATAGTCGCTAATGTCCAGGTACTTTTGTCTAAAAAGTCAGTTGTTTTTTGTACTCCACCTAACATTTGAGTTCCGCTGATAGTAGACGATAATCCGCCTCCTTTAGGGTTTTGAACCATGATTACTACGATCAATAGAAAACAAACTATTGTGATTAAAACTAAAAAAATTGAAAATGTGCTCATTGCTTAATTATTATTGTTATTTTGTTGTAAAATCTTAATATCCGAAATACGGTCTGCAAAGAAACTAATTTTTTCTGGATATTTCAAAATTAATATTTCATATGCTTGTATGGCTTTTGTATATTTTTTTTGTTCCAAATATACTCTGGCCAAAGTTTCCGTCATTAGGTAAGAATTCTCTTCATTATTACTGTCCAATTGTACCGCAGGGACTATTGCAGTTTGTTTTATTGGAGAAATTTTTGGGTTTGCTTCAATAAATTTATTGATTATTTCTGCTTTTTTCTTTTTCTCTTCGTCAATTGTTTCAGGTTCAGCTACCTTTTTGATTGTATTTTCGACTTTCTCAATTGCTTCTGTTTCTTCATACGCCTCTTTGCTACGATCAATAGGTTCTGTTTTAGCTAATTGAAGCCATTCCTGAAACGAATGTTTTTCATTAACAGAAAAATCCAAAGGTTTTCCGATTTCCAGATTTTCTTCTGCTGTTTTTACTGTTTCTGAAACCTCAATTTCTTTTGGTTCCTCAACCGCTTTTGGTTCTTCAACTACAGGCACTTCTTCAAAAACAACTGTTGAAACTTCTTGTAGCGAATTGTATGTTGATTCTTCAATTGGCTCCACTCTTACATCCGGAATTTCTTCCTCCACAACTTCATCAAAGAAAGTTGGAGTTGGGCCTTTTATAATAGGTGTCGATTCCACAATTGGAGTCGTTTCAATAACAGGACTATCATCAACAGTTGAAGTTACTTCTTCAAAAGAATCTAGGCCTGGTTGTTCTATTATCAGCTCAATTGGGTTTTCTTCAACTTCTACGGGTTCTTCAAAAGTAACGGTTGCTGCTTCTTTAAAAGAATCTAAAATAACCTGTTCCGTAACTGAATCAATTGGTCTTTCTTCAATTTTTGGTTCTTCTTCCAATTTAGTTGTTATAACTTCTTCAAAAGAATCTAAAGTTGGTATGATTGTATCAATCGGTTTATATTCAATTTTTACAGGCTCTTCAAAAGTAATATTTGTCGCTTCTGTAAAAGAATCTAAAGTTGGTTGTTCTATAACCGTATCAATTGGGTTTTCTTCAACTTTTACAGGTTCTTCAAAAGTAACGTTTGCCGCTTCTGTAAAAGAGTCTAAAGTCGGTTGTTCGATAACGGTATCAATTGGGTTTTCTTCAACTACAGGTTCTTCAAAAGTAACAGTTGTTGGTTCTGTAAAAGAATCTAAAACGGGTTGCCCGATAACTGTATCAATTGGCTTTTCTTCTGTTTTTACAGGTTCTTCAAAAGTAACGCCCGTAGCTTCCTTAATAGAATTTAAAATAGACTGCTCGATTGGATCAACGCGAACTTCTGCCAGTTTCTTCTTTTCTTCCGCTAAGACAATCTCGCTGTCAAAAACAGTAATATTTAAAAGGTCCTTAAGTTTTTGATCATAATATTCACCCTGAATCGCCGTAAAGGCTTCCGAAGTAATAAAATCAAATAAAACCGAACGATCAGTAGTATGAGCCGCTGTAACTTTTAAAGCATAATTATACTTAAAACTATTTTGATTGTAAAGCCCTTTTAATCGCAATGCACGGGCACTTTGAAAATATGGAAATTCATTCAAAACATTGCCTAATGCTTCCGCCTGCTTTTCAGTAATAGCATCGGGTTTGTTCATTAAGTATGTATAATCAGTTACATTCATTATTTATTGTTTAATCGTTTATTTGTTTAGCTGTTTAATCGGGAATCTATTTAATCTATTTAACGACCAGACGATTTACCAATTAAACAAAAAAATTACCATTTTGCCAGTGACTCATTAAAAATATCCTGAGTGATTCTTTCAAAAATAGTTGTAATCGCTGCGTTTAAAACAGATCCTGTTGGTAAAGATGTTCCGGGAAAGTCATAATAAAATTCAAATGGTTTCTCGAAATCATCTGTTTCTTTTTTTCTATTCGTAAATCTGACATTTACACGAATCGTCAAACGGTTTTGTGCCGCCTGCTGATCTGCAGTTGCCGTCATGGGTGTAATTCTGTAATCTACAATTTCGCCTTCGTACGTTAAATCACCACTGTTGCTCACCAGGTTTAGGTTGGTTTGATTCATAATCAAATCCTGCAATGCCAATGTAAATTGTCTGTCGATTCCTGGCTCAATTAAATCAGCGTTGTTCTGAAAAAAGTTAACCTGAAAAGTTTTGGCATCAATTGTTCCTGTTCCGGTAAAGTTGTAAACGTTGCAACCGCTGAAAGTTGTTGCAATTAACAGAATTAAAATATATTTTAAGTTTTTCATTTCTAATTTTAAGAGTTCAAAGATATTCTTTTTGATTTAAAAACATTTTGCGTCTTTGTGTCTTTGTGTCAAAAACTACAAATCGAATTGTTTAATTTTTCTATATAAAGTTCTCTCCGAAATTCCCAATTCATCAGCCGCCGCTTTTCGTTTTCCTTTATTTTTTTCTAATGATTTTTTAATCATTTCGATTTCTTTTTGTTCTAAACGCAGAATTTCTTCTTCTTCAATGGTTTCGGCATCTAAATAATTATTATCATCCTGGATGCGATAACTATCTTCGCGCGTTGCCGGTGTCATTACAGCCGTTCTTGGTTCTTCTTCAAAATCAATTTCGCTGTCGTTTTCCTGAGAACCGTATATTTTCTGGATCAAATTCGGATTAATATCCTGCACTTTAGATGAACCGTTTTTCATCAATTCTAAAGTGAGTTTTTTCAAATCATTCAAATCGCTTTTCATGTCAAAAAGCACCTTGTATAAAATGTCTCTCTCCGTACTAAAATCATCTTTTTTCTTATCGCTAATTACAGAAGGCAAATTACTTCCTTCGGTTGGTAAATAAGATCGTAACGTAGCAAGTGTAATATCGCGATTCGTTTCCAAAACAGATATTTGCTCCGCTACATTTCGCAACTGACGAATATTACCATTCCATCTGAATTTTTGCAAAAGCTGAACTGCATCGTCATCTAATTTCAACGGAGGCATTTTGTATTTGTGAGCAAAATCGGCCACAAATTTTCGGAACAACAAATGAATGTCCTCGTTTCTTTCTCGCAAAGGTGGTAAAGTGATTTCGACTGTTGTCAAACGATAGTACAAATCCTCACGGAATTTTCCTTTTTCGATTGCATTGAATAAATTCACGTTGGTTGCCGCAACAATTCGAACATTTGTTTTCTGAACCTGAGAAGAACCTACTTTTATAAATTCTCCATTTTCTAAAACACGAAGCAAACGAACCTGAGTAGTTAAAGGCAATTCGCCCACTTCATCCAAAAAAATGGTTCCGCCGTCAGCAACTTCAAAATAACCTTCACGTGTGCTTGTAGCTCCTGTAAAAGCGCCTTTTTCGTGTCCAAAAAGCTCACTGTCAATTGTTCCCTCCGGAATAGCTCCACAGTTTACAGCAATATATTTACCATGCTTTCTGTGCGAAAGCGAATGGATTATTCTCGGAATATTCTCTTTACCAACGCCACTTTCCCCAGTTACCATTACCGAAATATCAGTAGGAGCAACCTGAATGGCTTTTTCAATGGCGCGATTTAATTTTGGGTCATTCCCAATAATCTCAAATCGTTGTTTTATTGCTTGAACTGTTTCCATTTGATTTTTGTTTCAAGTTTTATATATTTCAGGTTTCTCGACAAAACTGATGGTTGAATCGTAATATTTTTTAACCACAAATTACACAAATTTTCGCAAATTCATTTTAAGAATTTATCAATCGTTTATGTACTAATGATTTGTTTTGAAAGTTTGCAATTATTCCAACGGGAGTATCTGCAAGTTTCATATAATTTAATGTTTGAGCCAGATGATCATTGCATATTTCCTTTACAGATTTTACTTCTAAAATTATGTCATCATAAACTATAAAATCAGCATAAAATTTATGGGGTAAAATAATTCCCTTATACTCTATAGCAAATTCCTTTTCTCGGTGATAAGGAATTCTATTATTTTTAAATTCTATTTCTAATGCATCTTTATATACAATTTCGAGTAAACCTGGGCCTAATACTCTATGCACTTCCATACATATGCCTACAATCTTATAGTTCTCGTCTTTCTTGTAATAATATTCAGTTGTATCAGTCATGAAGAATTAATTTGTGAAATTTGTGAAATTTGCGGTTAAAAAAAATTAATTCATTTCACTCAAACCAACTGCTTCACCTTTCAATGTTCCACTGGTACAACTTGTAATTCTTACATTTACGAAATCTCCAATTTTATAGTTTTCTTTTGGGAAAACAACCGTTATACTTTGAGAGTTTCTTCCTGAGAATTCTTCTTTTGATTTCTTGGAAACTTTTTCAACTAAAACTTCCACAACTTGCCCAACGTATTCCTCACTTCTAAACCAGGCATGTTTTTGTTGTAAATCGACAATTTCCTTTAATCTTCTGGCTTTCGTTTCTTCCGGAACATCATCTTCCATCTTTCTTCCTGCCAAAGTTCCTGGGCGTTCAGAATATGAATACATATAACCGAAATTATATTTCACATATTCCATCAAACTCATCGTATCTTGATGGTCTTGTTCTGTTTCTGTTGGGAAACCGGCAATCATATCTTGTGAAATCGACGCATTTGGTACAATAGCTCTAATTTTATCAATCAAAGTCATATATTCTTCACGAGTGTGCAGACGATTCATTTCTTTTAAAATTCTGTTGCTTCCAGACTGAACTGGCAAGTGAATGTGTTTGCAGATATTCGGATATTTGGCGATAACATGCAAAATGCTTTCGTGCATATCCTGCGGATTAGAAGTTGAGAATCTGATTCGCATTTTTGGGAAACCAACCGCAACCATTTCAAGTAATTGATCAAAATCGACAGCAGTGGCTTTTTGCATTTCAGAAGCGCTTACAAAATCCTTTTTCAAACCGCCGCCATACCAAAGGTAGCTGTCAACGTTTTGTCCCAAAAGCGTTATTTCCTTAAAACCTTTATCCCATAAAACCTGAATTTCCTTCATGATACTTTGAGGTTCACGGCTACGCTCGCGCCCACGTGTAAAAGGCACAACACAAAACGTACACATATTATCGCAACCACGGGTAATCGAAACCAATGCGGTAATTCCGTTGCTCATTAAACGAACCGGCGAAATATCTCCGTACGTTTCCTCTTTCGATAAAATTACATTAATGGCGTCGCGTCCTTCCTCCACTTCTGCCAATAAATTTGGCAAATCTTTGTAAGCATCAGGACCAACAACAAGGTCAACAATTTTTTCTTCCTCCAGAAACTGACTTTTCAAACGCTCGGCCATACAGCCCAAAACGCCCACTTTCATTTTCGGATTTATACGTTTTACCGCGTTATATTTTTCCAGACGTTTGCGAATAGTTTGTTCCGCCTTATCCCGAATCGAGCAGGTGTTTACCAAAACCAAATCGGCTTCTTCAAGAGTTTGTGTAGTGTTATATCCGTTTATCGATAAAATAGAAGCTACGACCTCACTGTCCGAAAAATTCATCGCACAACCGTAACTTTCTATAAAAAGTTTTTTAGTATTCTCAGGTTTATTTTCTAAAACAAGACTTTCGCCCTGCTTGCTTTCTTCAATAATCTTTTCCATTGTATAATTTCAAAGTGCAAAGATAACGCAAAAGGTATAAATATGACAAGATGGCAGAAAAAAGATTTTGGATTTTAGAGTTAAGATTTTAGATTGATTTGCAGTACTCTTAAAAGTAGCAGATTAGGGCCTGGTTAATTTTGTGTACATCTTTACGACCTCTGTTGCTGAGTTAATTTTACCGCAAAGCACGCACAGTATTTTTTTGTTTGCTAATTGGCTTCATTACGTTCGGAAAGCTGTTTGTGGAGACCTTTGCGTAAACCTTTGCGACCTTTGCGGTTAAATTTACTACCCGAAATGGATGTAGATTAAATAATCTAAAGTCTGAAATCTAAAATTCTAAATAAAAGTACATTCTTGATACATAATCGATTTAAAATTATACCTATATATATAATAGGTGAGAATACAGATAAATCTGCAATTTTTAGAAACATAATATCAAAATAACTCAAAAATGCATTATCAAGGTTGATATTTAAAAAAAACTTCTACTTTTGTTGCAGAAAAATAGATCAATGGCAAAGAATTTAGTAATAGTGGAATCACCTGCAAAGGCGAAAACGATAGAGAAATTTCTAGGAAGTGATTTTCAGGTCGAGTCAAGTTATGGCCACATAGCCGACTTACCATCAAAGGAAATAGGGGTAGATGTAGAAAATGGATTTAAACCTAAATATGAAGTTTCTCCTGATAAAAAAGCCTTAGTAAGTAAATTAAAAACACTATCTAAAAATGCCGAAATGGTTTGGTTAGCAAGTGATGAGGACCGCGAAGGAGAAGCTATTTCATGGCACTTGGCGGAAGAATTAAAACTAGATGTTAAAAAAACCAAAAGAATTGTTTTTCACGAAATTACCAAATCAGCGATTCTTAAAGCAATCGAGAACCCACGAGAAATTGACTATAACTTAGTAAACGCACAACAGGCACGTCGTGTTCTGGATCGTTTGGTAGGTTACGAATTGTCTCCGGTTTTATGGAGAAAAATTAAAGGCGGACTTTCTGCCGGACGTGTACAATCTGTTTCTGTTCGTTTGATTGTAGAAAGAGAACGCGAAATTCAGAATTTTAATGCAGTTGCCAGTTATTCAATTGTAGCAGAATTTGTGAATGAGGCAGGGAAAGCTTTCAAAGCTAAATTGCCAAAAAACTTCAATACTAAAAAAGAAGCCGAAGATTTCTTAAAACAAAACATCGGATCTAAATATAAGGTAGCCGATTTAGAAACTAAACCTACCAAAAAATCTCCAACAGCACCTTTTACAACTTCTACACTTCAACAGGAAGCTGCCAGAAAATTGTATTTGCCAGTAGGAATCACAATGCAGCTTGCACAACGTTTATACGAGGCCGGACTTATTACTTATATGAGAACGGATAGTGTGAATCTTTCTAAAGATGCAATGGATGCTGCTGAAGCTGAAATCATAAAATCATACGGAAAAGAGTTTTCAAAACCTCGAACTTTCGCAAATAAAAGCAAAGGAGCACAAGAAGCGCACGAAGCAATTCGTCCGACAGATATGTCGCGTCACACAGTAAACATTGATCGTGACCAGGCTCGTTTGTATGATTTGATTTGGAAAAGAACGTTGGCATCTCAAATGAGCGATGCACAATTAGAAAGAACAAATGTAAAAATTGAAGCGAATAATCACAACGAAATTTTTACTGCTTCAGGAGAAGTATTATTGTTTGAAGGTTTTCTTAAAGTATATCTTGAAGGACACGATGATGATGAGGAAGAACAAGAAGGAATGTTGCCAGCTTTAAAAGTAAACGAAAAGTTAACTAACAATTATATTACAGCTACAGAACGATATTCAAGACCGCCGGCACGTTATACAGAGGCTTCTTTGGTGAAAAAATTAGAAGAACTAGGAATTGGTCGCCCGTCTACGTATGCACCAACTATTTCAACTATCATCAACAGAAATTATGTTGAAAAAGGAACACTTGAAGGTCAGGAACGTAATTATACACAACTTACTTTACAAGCTGATAAAGTAGGCGAGAAGTTGTTGAAAGAAAACACAGGTTCTGATAAAGGGAAATTAGTTCCAACAGATATTGGAACTATTGTTACTGATTTTCTTGTTAAGAATTTCGGAAATATTCTTGATTATAATTTCACTGCAAAAGTAGAGCAGGATTTTGATGAAATTGCTGAAGGAAATATTGACTGGGCAACCATGATGCAGGAATTCTACGATAAGTTTCATCCAAATGTTAAAGATGTTGAGGCAAATGCAGAAAGAGAAAGCGGTGAAAGAATTCTGGGTAAAGATGCAGATGGAAGACAGGTATCTGTTCGTTTAGGAAAATTTGGTCCGATGGCTCAGATTGGAGAAGCGGATGATGAAGATAAAAAGTTTGCCAGTTTAATGGCCGATCAAAATATTGGAAATATTACTTTAGAAGATGCTTTGAATTTATTTTTATTGCCTAAAAACTTAGGTGAATATAAAGGAGAAGAAGTTGAAGTAAGTAATGGACGTTACGGACCTTATGTACGTCATGGAAGTGTTTTCATTTCGCTGCCAAGAGGAGAAGATCCATTAGCTGTTACAAAAGAAAGAGCTCAGGAGTTAATTGACGAAAAAGCACTTGCTGATGCGCCAATTGCAGTTTACAAAGGAGAAGCAGTTCAAAAAGGTGTGGGGCGTTTTGGTCCATTCATCAAATGGAATGGTCTTTTTGTGAATGTGAGCAAAAAATACAATTTTGATAATTTATCACAAGCTGATGTTGAAGAATTAATCGAAGATAAATTACAAAAGAATATCGACAAAGTGCTTCACAATTGGGAAGACGAAGGAATTTTAGTCGAAAAAGCACGTTGGGGCCGCTCGGTTATTACAAAAGGCAAAATCAAAATTGAACTAAGTAAAGATGTTGATGCAACGAAATTAACATTGGCCGAAGTTCAGGAAATGATTGCGAAAAAAACACCAGCTAAAAAGACACCAGCAAAAAAAGCAACAACAGCAAAAAAAGCTCCGGCTAAAAAAACAGCTGCTAAAAAGAAATAATAAATGGAATTTGATTTTCTAGAACCAGTTAACGACGGAATTTTACAATTCATTAGTTCGTTGTCTTCACAAGAATTGGGTAGCAAAATTGTTTTGCATACTCAGGATCAATTTCCTGATATTAGCAAGGTGCAGATAGCTATAGTAGGTGTTTTAGAAGATCGAAGAAACATTAATATGGTTAATGAAGTTAACCTGAATGCAGTTAGAAAAAAACTGTATAGTATGTTTCCTGGTAACTGGGATGCATCTATTGCTGATTTGGGTGATATCCTTGCGGGAGATTCTGTAGAAGATACTTATTTTGCGTTAAAAAAAGTAACTGCTGCTTTAATTAAGAATAAAGTTATTCCTATAGTCGTGGGAGGTTCGCAGGATTTGACCTATGCCTTGTATCGTGCTTATGATGATTTAGAGCAAATGGTAAATATGGTTGCTGTAGATAATCGATTTGATTTTGGTAAGGAAAATGAAACGGTTTCGGCTAATTCGTATCTGACGAAAATCATTATAGATGAGCCAAATAACCTGTTCAATTATTGTAATATAGGATATCAAACCTACTATAACTCGCAGGAAGAAATTGATTTGATTGAAAAGCTGTTCTTTGATGCTTATCGTTTAGGGGAAATTTCAAATAATATTGCTTTGGCTGAACCTGTTTTTAGAGATGCTGATTTGGTTACTATTGATTTGAATTCGATAAAATCTTCAGATTCAGGTAATAATATTTCTTTTGAACCTAATGGTTTCAATGGAAAAGAAATTTGTTCGCTTTCAAGATATGCCGGAATTAGTGATAAAGTTTCATCATTTGGAATCTTTAATCACAATAGTACCGTATATGAGTCGGCAATGATTGCCCAAATTGTTTGGTATTTTATTGAAGGATATCATTATCGTTCTAAAGAATATCCATTTGGCAGCAGAACTAACTATCTGAAATACATTGTGCCGCTTGAAGATGAAGAACTTATCTTTTACAAAAGTGATAAAACAGAGCGTTGGTGGATTGAAATTCCGTTTGTATCAAATGGGAACAATAAATTGAAAAGAAATACGTTATTACCGTGTTCTTATGAAGAATATTTGTGTGCTTGTAATCAAGAATTGCCAGAAAGATGGTGGAAAGCACAAAGAAAAAATGCTTTATAAAATATAATTTTTAAAAAAATCTTAATTCTTTAGAATTATTAAAAATAAGTTAAGATAATTTAGTAGGAAAATAAATATATAATATAAAATTTAACGTTTTACGTCGATTTTTTGCGCTAGTTTGTCGATGAAATATTTTTTTTTTATTTTATTTAACATTATTTTTGAACGGTAAAATAAATTTCGCAACTAGTATTGTTTTTTAGATAAATAATAAATACGTTTACGGACTTATAATAATGAATAGATAATCCCAAATTTATATGAAGAAGTTTTTTGCATTTGCAGCAATATTAACACTAGTAATCGGCTGTGGTAAGTCAGGTGACAAGGGTGAGTTAGTTGGTGTTACAGGAGGGAAATGGCATCCTGAGAAACCTTATGGAATGACATTAGTTCCTGGTGGATCCTTTATTATGGGTAAATCAGATGCTGATTTAGCTAATGTAGAAGACGCTCCAACTAAAACGGTAACAGTTCGTTCATTTTATATGGATGAAACTGAAATCACAAATAGCGAGTATCGTCAGTTTGTGGAGTGGGTAAAAGACTCTACAATGAGAGTTCGTTTGGCTATTTTGGCTGATGAAACTGGACAAAAAGCTGCTGGTGATGGTAAAGGTAAAAAGGCAGGTAGTATTGCTGATTATGCATTTAATGATTCTGAGCCAGATAAAATGACGGCGTATGATAAGTATATGTATGATAATTACTACAGTGTAGGAACGAAAGATGATCCATATGCTGGTAGAAAATTAAACAAAAAAGTTAAGTTAATTAAAGATACTAAAGCTTATCCAGATGAGTATTACACTGAAGTAATGGATTCTATGTATTTGCCAATTGAAGAATCATACAATGGTTTAAGAACAATTGATGTGAATAAATTGAAATTCCGTTATTCATGGATGGATATTCAGGCTGCTGCTAAAGCTAAAGTTGGGAAAAGAAAAGATTTCGTTAAAACAGAACAAATCGGAATTTATCCTGATACAACAGTTTGGATTAAAGATTTCGCTTATTCATATAATGAACCAATGCATAATGACTATTTCTGGCACAAAGCTTATGGAGATTATCCTGTAGTTGGTGTGACCTGGAAACAAGCTAAAGCTTTTTGTGCATGGAGAACTTTAAATAAAAACAGTTACATTAAATCTAAGAAAAAAGGACGTGATTTAGTAAATGCTTTCAGATTACCTACAGAGGCAGAATGGGAGTATGCTGCAAGAGGAGGTCTGGAATCTGCAACTTACCCATGGGGAGGTCCTTATACTAAGAGTGACAGAGGATGTTTCTTAGCAAACTTCAAACCAAGCAGAGGAGATTATGCTGCTGATGAGGCTTTGTATACAGTAGAGGCTAAATCTTATGATGTAAATGGTTACGGATTGTATAATATGGCAGGAAACGTTTCAGAATGGACAGATTCAGCTTACAATCCAAATGCATATGAATATGTTTCAACAATGAATCCAAACGTTATTGACGGAAACAATCAAAGAAAAGTGGTTCGTGGCGGATCATGGAAAGATGTTGCTTACTTCCTACAGGTAAGTACACGTGATCACGAATATGCTGACTCTGCAAGAAGTTACATTGGTTTCAGAACTGTACAAGATTACATGGGAACTCAGGTAACTGGCGGAAAAAAGAAAAAGTAAATTATAATTAAATTCAATAACCAAATCAAATCTATTTTATTAAAACCTAAAAAAAAGTATTATGGCATTATTAAGTAAAAAAGCAATGAATTTCGCTTATGGTATGGGAGCGGCAGTAGTAATCATTGGAGCATTATTCAAAATTACTCACTTTGAAATCGGACCATTAACAGGAACGTTGATGCTTTCAATTGGATTAGTAACTGAGGCGTTAATCTTTGCTCTTTCTGCTTTCGAACCAGTAGACGACGAATTAGACTGGACTCTTGTTTACCCTGAATTAGCGAATGGTCAGGCTAGAAAAAAAGCTGACAAAGTGGAGACTCCAACTGATGCCCAAGGTTTGTTGTCTCAAAAATTAGATGCTATGTTGAAAGAAGCTAAAATTGACGGTGAATTAATGTCAAGCTTAGGAAATTCAATCAAAAATTTCGAAGGAGCTGCAAAAGCAATTTCTCCAACAGTAGATTCTATTGCAGGACAAAAGAAATATGCTGAAGAGATGTCTATGGCTGCTGCACAAATGGAATCTTTAAATAGCTTATACAAAGTACAATTAGAAAGTGCGTCAAGAAATGCACAAGCAAACAGCGAAATCGCTGAAAATGCTTCTAAATTAAAAGAACAAATGCAATCAATGACTGCAAACATTGCTTCTTTAAACAGTGTTTATGGTGGTATGCTTTCTGCAATGAGTAACAAAGGATAATTAGTTTTTAACTATTATATTAAATTTATTAATAAGAACTAATTAGAAAAAAATGGCAGGAGGAAAATTAACCCCTAGACAGAAGATGATTAACCTGATGTATCTGGTTTTCATCGCAATGTTAGCAATGAATATGTCCAAAGAAGTGTTATCTGCTTTTGGATTAATGAATGAAAAATTTGAAAGCGCTAACACATCTTCAGAACAATCAAATGCTGGTTTATTGATGTCGTTAGACCAAAAAGCGGCTGAGGCAAAAGGAGAATTTGCTATTGCTGCAGTTACAGCTCATAAAGTTGAAACAACTTCGAAAGAATTTTATGCATACATCGGTTCTTTAAAAGGTGATGTTTTAAAAGGTTTTGAATCTGATAAAGAAACAGGAAAATTACCTTATGAGTCTATGGACAAAGGTGATAATATCGACAACTGGTTTACTGGTGAAGGATATACTGCTAAAGGAAATGAAATCATCTCTAAGATTGAAAAATATAAAGCAGACATGAAAGCTGCCTTAGCAGACAAAAAGTATGCTGCAATTTTAGCTGAGGTTGAAAAGAAATTTGATGTTTCTGATGTAAAAAACAAAGAAGGTTTAAAAGATAAGTATTTAGCATACCACTTTAAAGGTTTTCCTGCAGTTGCTTCATTAGCTAAACTTTCAGCTTGGCAAAATGACGTTCAAAAAGCAGAATCTGATGTTTATAGTGCTGCTTTAGGAAAAGCTGCGGTTGCTGCTGCTTCTTACAGCAATTATCAGGCAATCGTTGTTTTAGATAAAAATGCTTACTTTCAAGGAGAAAAAGTTACAGGTAAGGTAGTTTTAGGTCGTTATGACGAAAACACTAAACCAACTTCATTCCAGGGTCCTGGAAAAATCGTTAACGGACAAGCTGTTATTTCATTAACTGCTGGTGGTGTTGGAGAACAGGATATCAATGGACAATTTACGTTCTTAGAGGATGGAAAAAACATTCCTTTGAAATTTAAAGGAACTTATGTTGTAGTACCAAAACCTAATTCAGCTACTATTTCTGCTGATAAAATGAATGTTGTTTATAGAGGTGTTGTTAACCCAATCTCTGTTTCATTTGCTGGTGTTGATGCTAACAAAATTGTTGCAAGTGCTCCAGGTCTGGCTTCTGCCGGAAAACCTGGTAAATATAACATGAGCCCGGGTTCAGGTACTGAGACTACAATTTCAGTTACAGGAACTTTACCAAACGGTGACAAAGTTACAGATAAGAAATCATTCAGAATTAAAGGTATTCCTGGGCCAACAGGTACAATTAGAGGTGAAATGGGTGTTGTTAAAGGACCTAAATCTAACTTAGAGATTGCTACTATTGGTGCTAAATTACTTGATTTTGATTTTGAAGTTGGTTTAGATGTTGTTGGATTTAACTTAAAAATTGCCGGACAACCTACAGTTGTTGTTAATGGTAATAGATTAAATGCACAATGTAAATCAGTTCTTTCTAAAGCTGGAAGAGGAGATCAGGTTACTATTTCTGAAATTAAAACTAAACTTGTTGGAGCTGGTAGTTATTTATTGCCACGTACTGCTCCGGTAATTTACGAAATACAATAATTAGTAGGTAAAACTACGTTCAATATCTTATAATGATATCATGATGAAAGTAAGAAATTTTTTAATAGCTATAGTTTCTATCGCAGGCGGTTTCGCTTCTAATGCGCAATCGAATTTGCTTAATGCAAAAACACCAGATCAGATAGGACTTAAGACTCCTGCACAACTTATCTCAGACAACGATAAGCCATTGGCTTATGGTTATGTAGATGATAGAGATGTCTTGATGGGAAAAACAACTTGGGAGATCATTGATTTGAATGAAAAAATCAACTTTCCATTATATTTTCCAGTAGATACAGCTAATATTGGTTCAGATAGACGTTCACTTTATGACGTTTTAACGAAAGCCATCAAAAGTGGTAAGGTAACTGAAATTTATACTGACAGTTACTTCAATACTAAAAAATCTATGAAGGACATCGAAGGATCATTATCTCGTATTGATACAACTGATGCTGGTAGAGAACTTATCAACCAATATCCGGATGACTACAAAACTCACGTTGTGAAGAAAAAAGTAGTTACTGGTACTGGTAAAAAGAAAGTTGTAACTTATGTTGACGAAACGGTTGGAGCTACAAGAACAGTTCCTTCAGAATATATTCTGAAACAAGATTTAACAGCTCAGGATGTTACACAATATAAAATTAAAGGATACTGGTATTTTGATAAACGTCAAAGTGAATTGAAATATCGTTTACTTGGACTTTGTCCAGTTACCCCTGACGTTTATACGATGAACAGTGATGAGAAGGATTATATTGAGTTATTTTGGGTTTTCTTCCCTAATGCGAGAGAAGCGTTACATGAAGCGAAAGCTTTTAACGACAATAATTCAGCATTGCCAATTTCATTCGATCAGATCTTGAATTCAAGACGTTTTAATGCAGTAATCTACAAAGAAGAAAACTTGTACGGAGATCGTGAGATCAAAGAATACATGAAAGATAATGCACAAAATCAGTTGCTAGAATCTGAAAGAGTAAAAGAGAAGATTCGTAATTTCGAGCAGGATATGTGGAACTACTAAGTATCTATATTACATTATAAAAAAACTCTTACTACCTTTGTAGTAAGAGTTTTTTTATTTTATCTATACTGCTTTGGACTACTTATATAAGAATAGAATGTTCATTTTAGCGTTTGATGTAAAATTAATTATTCTGTCTTTAATTTATTTGTAAGAAAAATGCAATAAAATAGAAAAATCTTCGTTGAGTTTGTTATAAATAATTTTATGATGATGAAGATGAAAAGTTTTTTATTCGTTATTTTTTTTATGGCTGTATATAATAATACCATTGCGCAGTCTAATTTATTGAATGCGAAAACACCGGATCAAATTGGTCAAAAGTCGGCGGCTCAGCTCAGTTCTGATAATGATAAGCCATTGGCTTATGGTTATGTAAATGACAGGGATGTATTGATGGGAAAAACTACCTGGGAGATTATTGACTTAAATGAGAAAATCAATTTTCCATTATATTTTCCTGTAGATACGGCTAACATTGGCCCGGACAGACGTTCTCTTTATGATGTTTTGACAAAGGCTATTAAGAGTGGAAGAATAACGGAAGTGTATACAGATAGTTATTTTACTACTAAAAAAACAATGAAAGACATCGAAGGTTCTTTGTCCCGTGTGGATACTACAGATGCCGGTAGAGAGTTAATTAATCAATATCCTGATGATTACAGATCACGGGTGGTGAAGAAAAAAGTAGTTACCGGTACTGGTAAAAAGAAAGTTGTAACTTATGTTGATGAAACAGTTGGAGCTAGCAGAACAGTTCCTGCTGAGTACATTCTGAAACAAGATCTTACTGCTGCTGATGTTGCACAATACAAAATTAAAGGATATTGGTATTTTGACAAACGTCAAAGTGAATTGAAGTATCGTTTAATAGGAATTTGTCCGGTTACTCCTGACGTTTATACAATGAATAGTGATGAGAAGGATTTTATCGAATTATTTTGGGTTTTCTTTCCAAATGCCCGAGATGTTTTAAACGAAGCAAAAGTGTTTATTGAAAATTCGGCAGCCAATATTTCATTTGACCAAATCCTAAATTCCAGACGCTTTAATTCGGTTATTTATAAAGAGGAAAATGTCTACGGAGATCGTGAGATCAAAGATTATATCAAAGATAATGCACAAAATCAGTTATTGGAATCTGAAAGAGTAAAAGAAAAGATTCGTAATTTCGAACAAGATATGTGGAACTACTAAGTACCTAATTACATTATAACAAAAACTCTTATTACCTTTGGAGTAAGAGTTTTTTTATTTTTTACCTATAAACATGTTAGATTATATAATTGTCGGATCTGGACTAGCCGGGATTTCTTTCGCTGAAATTGCCCTTAAAAATAACAAATCTATTTTAGTGATAGATGATAAATCTCAGATATCATCCAGAGTTGCCGGAGGTTTATATAATCCGGTTATTTTAAAACGCTTTAGCGAGGTTTGGAAAGCTCAGGAACAATTAGTTCTCATGGATGATTTTTATAGTGAGATAGAAGCAAAACTTAAAACTCAGTTTAACTTTAAAATGCCAATTTTAAGAAAGTTTTTTTCTATTGAAGAACAGAATAATTGGTTTGCAGCATCGGATAAAAGGAACCTGACTCCATTTTTATCTACAAAATTAATTTCCACAAAATATAACGGTATTGATTCACCATATGATTATGGAGAGGTTTTGCATACTGGCTATGTCGATACGGCTTTATTATTGGATACTTATAAAGAATACTTGCTGAGGAATAATTTACTCTTAGAAGAGTCCTTTCATAGTTCTTATATTGAATTTTTTGATTTTGGAATTCAGTATAAAAACATTCAGGCCCGCCATATTATTTTTGCCGAAGGTTTTGGACTTCATAAAAATCCTTTTTTTAATTATTTGCCTTTAGATGGCACAAAGGGTGAATTGTTTGTAATAAAGGCTCCAGGCCTAAACTTAGATGTAATTGTAAATACCAGTGTTTTTATTTTACCGATGGGTAATGGTTTATTCAAGGTAGGTGCTACTTATAATTGGCAGGACAAAACGGATTTGCCTACTGAAGAAGGAAAACAGGAATTGATCGATCGTATAAAAGAAATTATTACCTGTGATTTTGAAATTGTAAAACATTTTGGTGGAGTTCGTCCTACTGTAAAAGACAGGAGGCCTTTAATCGGTACACATCATGAGCGTAAATCACTTCACATTCTTAACGGATTAGGGACTCGGGGAGTAATGCTTGGACCAGCAATGGCAAAAGCTTTATATGACAATATTGAAAATGATACTGCTTTAGATCGTGAAATTGATATTCAGCGATTTCATAAAAGATATTTAAAAACCCTTATTTCTGACCGGCCTTAGGATCGTAAGAAACAAACATATTAATGTACAAGTTTCGTGAAAGTCTTAAAACAAATGGAAACAAAACTATTAAAGTAATAACGATAGTCAAGAACGATTGTTCGATAGAAGCTCCAAAGAAAACAAACGAAACAATAAATGCCCCAATTCCGACGGCAACATTTAGTCCATAACTTACATACATTGCACCATAAAAAAACGAAGGTTCGATTTGATATTTTAATCCACAATGACTACAATTTTCGTTCATTTTGAGAACTTTAGTCAAATGAAGCGGATTTTTGTCCGAATACATGCTCTCATTTTGACATTTTGGACAACTTCCTGTTAAAATACTATTTAGTTTGGATCCTTTTTTTAACATTTGCAAAAAATTTAAACAAAGGTACATTTTTTAAACCTTTACTGCCCGTAACAATAGTCACAAATTATGCTTAATATACACAATCTTTCAGTTTCTTTTGGTGGAACATATTTATTTGAAGAAGTTACTTTTCGTTTAGGTGCCGGAGACCGCGTTGGTCTTGTTGGTAAAAACGGAGCAGGTAAGTCTACAATGCTTAAAATGTTAGCGGGAGATTTTGCTCCTGATTCCGGAGTTATTTCTCAGGAGAAAGATATGCGAATGGGATTTTTACGTCAGGATATCGATTTTGAACAAGGAAGAACTGTATTGGAAGAAGCTTATGAAGCTTTTACTGAAATTAAGATTGTAGAAAAAAAATTAGAAGAAATCAATCATCAATTGGTTACCAGAACTGATTATGAAAGTGAAGAGTATAGTCAGATTATAGAAGACCTATCTGATTACACGCATCGTTTTGATCTTCTTGGAGGTTATAATTATGTGGGTGATACAGAGAAAATTCTTTTAGGACTTGGTTTCAAAAGAGAAGTTTTTAATAATCAAACCGAAACATTTTCAGGAGGTTGGAGAATGCGTATTGAATTGGCTAAATTATTATTACAATCCAATGATGTACTGCTTCTGGATGAGCCAACGAACCACTTAGATATTGAAAGTATCATTTGGTTAGAAAGTTTCCTTCGTAATTATCCCGGAGTGGTGGTGATTGTATCGCACGATAAAATGTTTCTGGATAATGTTACGAATCGTACGATTGAAATTTCGTTAGGAAAAGCATACGATTTCAATAAACCCTATTCTCAATATTTAGAGTTACGCCATGAAATTCGTGAAAAGCAATTGGCGACGCAGAAGAATCAGGCTAAAAAGATTGAAGAAACAGAAAAATTAATCGAGAAATTCCGTGCAAAAGCTTCAAAAGCTTCCATGGCGCAATCGTTGATTAAAAAATTAGATAAAGTAGAACGAATTGAAGTTGATGAAGACGACAATTCAGTAATGAATATATCTTTTCCGGTTTCAAAAGAGCCTGGAAGAGTTGTAGTAGAAGCTGAACATGTAACGAAGGCTTACGGTGATAAAGTTATTTTAAAAGATATTGATTTATTGGTAGAACGCGGAAGTAAAATTGCTTTTGTTGGTCAAAATGGTCAGGGAAAATCAACTTTTATTAAAGCTATCGTAAATGAATTTGAATATCAGGGGAATATCAAATTAGGACATAATGTTCAATTAGGATATTTTGCACAAAATCAGGCTGAATATCTTGATGGTGAAATTACTTTGCTTCAAACTATGGAAGATGCGGCAATGGATACGAATCGATCTAAAGTTCGCGACATGTTAGGTTCTTTCTTGTTCCGTGGCGATGATGTGGAGAAAAAAGTAAAAGTACTTTCGGGAGGAGAACGTAACCGTTTGGCGCTTTGTAAATTGCTATTACAGCCAATTAACGTCTTGTTAATGGATGAACCTACCAATCACTTAGATATCAAATCTAAGAACGTTCTAAAGGCTGCACTTCAAAAATTTGGCGGAACTTTGTTATTAGTTTCTCACGACAGGGATTTTCTTCAGGGAATGTCAAATATCGTTTACGAATTTAAAGACCAAAAAATCAAAGAATATTTAGGTGATATCAACTATTTCTTAGAACAACGCAACCTTGAAAACATGCGTGAAGTTGAGAAAAAAGATGTTGCAAAAGCCGCTGCTCCAAAAGAGACAAACAAAGCATCATACGAAGATCAGAAAAAAGGAAAATCACTTCAAAATAAATTAAGTAAAGTTGAAAGTCAGATCAAACAATTGGAAAGAGACATTCAGCACGACGATAAAATGCTGGCTTCTAATTATGATAAACATATCGAAGATGCTTCATTTTTTACCGCTTACAACAAAAAGAAAGCAGATTTGGATCAATTACTTTTAGACTGGGAAATCGTTCAGGAAGAAATTGATAATTTTAATGCTTAAGATGATTTTCAGGAGCTGATCCAGCTTTTCGTTTCAAGTCCTCACAAAAAAAGCTAATTTTTCTAAGCCATAAAACGAGCTTCCGTTGGTCGCTGTTTTCCGGCAAGAAAAATTGGCTTTTTTTGCTCCGGGCTTTACTCTTCAATCTGGGCTAGGACAATCGGTTTCAATTGAGGGTTTTTGTATCAAGCTTTTCAATCTGCAAAATAAATCCGCTACAATCCGCGTCATCCGCGTGCCAATATACGCACAGTATTTAGCAAACATAAACTACTTAATAATTCCAATCGATTTAGAATGCATAATTGCCTGGCTGCTATCTTTAAAATAACAAACCGAAACTTCTAAGTTTTCCAGATTTTTTAAAATAGCTTTTGTAGATTTTTTTTGAAATTTACCGGTTTGCCTTATGTATACTGCCTTTACAGTGACAGGGAAAATTTTACAAATGTTTTCGTATAAAATAGGATCGTGCTGTGAATCATCTCCCAACAATACATATTTAAGATTCGGATAAAACTCCAACACATGTTTTATCTTGTCAAATTTATGATTGTGATTGCCCCTTCCGCTCATAAAAAAATCTGTAATACCACGTCTAATGTCCTTTAATAAAATTACAGCTCTTGGCAATTGATGTATTTTGGTGAACTTCACAATAAAATGGTAAAGATTCCATTCACTGCTAGAGATGTAAAAAAAAGCATTTTCCTCATCTTTATTGTTTCGCCCCGCCGAACTTAAAGCCTGATAATGCGGTACAACGTCTTTAAAAACCTTTCGGTCATTTACATTTTTAAAAAGCAGAATGTATATTTTTTTGAAAAAATTATGCGTGTGTGAAATTAGAAATGTGTCATCAATATCAGAGATAATTCCCAAATTCCCCTGATGCGGCCTGATAAAACTTCCTTTAGAAGTTAAAATTTCGGTTTTGTATCGAATGCTGACTTCGTACTCCATCCATCCAAAATTAAATTCTTTTTCAAGTGGAATACAAAACTTAAAATAGCCATCGTCTAAGGTTTTGGTGTGAATTTCCTGATCACCAATTTTAAGGTAAACATCAAAATTCTGAATAGTTTTTATCCTAAATTGATTAATAATCGAAGTGGCATTTTTAAAATTTTTCTTCTGAAAATCATATACATACGTTCTCTTAAATACATGACCCATTACAATTAATTCCTGTTCATTGGCATAACCGCGATATAATTGTAGTATAGGTTTCATTAATTACGTATATTTATATATGCTGTAAATTAATTATTTTAATTGACTTTAAAAATAAAATTGTGAAAAAGAATATCATATTTGTTGTAAACCCTATATCTGGCGATTTGGATAAATCAGATTTAGTGAACGCTGTTACGGAGTTTGCCACTACCAGTCATTTTGATTTAGAAGTTTATGAAACTACTGGAAAAAATGACATCAAAGAAATACAATCATTATACGAAGAATATAATCCGGAACGCATAATCGTTGCAGGTGGCGATGGAACTATAAAGATGGTGGCCGAAGCAATGGAACAACACGATGTAATTATCGGGATTCTTCCGGCAGGTTCTGCAAACGGATTATCTGTTGATTTAAATTTGCCGCCGACGATTGAAGAAAATCTAAAAATTGCTTTTTCGAATCATTATATCGAAATGGATATGATTTGTATAAATGGCAAAAAAAGTATTCATTTGAGCGATATCGGAATTAATGCAGATTTGGTAAAAAATTACGAAGAAAGCAATTTGCGGGGATTTTGGGGCTATGCCTTGCAGGCATACTCAACAATAAAAGATTTAGACGAGCCTTTTATAGCTACTATTTCTGCCAATAATCAAGTTGTAGTACATACGGCAAGAATTATTGTAATTGCTAATTCTCAGCGATATGGAACTGGTGTGACTATTAATCCTAATGGTGTTATGAATGATGGAAGATTTGAATTGGTTATTCTTAAAAGTCTTGATATTTTTCTGTTGGGAAAAATTATTACCGGAAATATGCCAATTGATTCTGATGATATTGTAATTATTTCGACAGACAAGGCTACGATAAAAACAGATTACCCGGTAAATTTTCAAATTGACGGAGAATATTGTGGTGCGCAAACTGATCTTGAAATTCATATTCTGCACAAGCAGATGAAAATAGCTATCCCTTAAAAATCTTTGACAAAGTTGTTATTTAAACGGATTACGTTCCTGCCATTCTGTTTTAGGTTCCAGGTAATTAAAAAATCGGGCAATGTTATGATTGATTAAAGTATTGCTGTGCGTAATTAACCCGTACATTTTTAAAGGTTTTGCGCCAACAGAACTTTTGATTTCAAGTGCTGTTCTGGCAAAAACAATTTGTTTAAAACCCTGATTGATAGAGTAGGCAATCATATCATAAAGCATGTTTAAATATAGCATCTTCTCCCGCTGAATACTTTCGTCATAGCCAAGAAAATAAGTGTCCATTATCGCTCCATTTTTAATTAAAGTATTAAAACCAATTAATTTTCCATCTAAAAAATAACCGTACAGTAAAAAATCATCTTTCATAATTTCCTTAAAAAAGCTAAAATGATTTCTGGCTAAAAAGAACGTATTGAAAGGAGCATTTTTTGCAACATGAAAATAGAGATCATAAATAATGTCTTCATATTTTAAAATATCAGTTAAGGACATTTTCTGTTTTACAATTCCATCGGCTTTTTTGCGGGCACGTTTGTATTGATCGCGGTACTTTTTAGATAAAGCATCAATATAATCCTGTTCCGTTTTCCAGTTTTCATTGATTTCAAAAATCATATTGGGCTGTGTCGAAAACGTATAATTGTTTTTAAATTCAGCCTGAAGCGGTTTAATTTCTGTTTCCGTAAAATCCTTTATGCTGGTAATGTGAACTTTTTTTCCTTTAGCCTTCAGATCTTTTTTAAGCTGATTAATCGCTTTATGAAGTGTTTTGATTGCTTTTGATTGTTGGATGTTTTCTTCAAAAGCAAAAGCATTCTGACCTGTCAGCATATTATTCCCGACAAATAAAACATGTGAAGCGAAGTTCTTAAAAGCGAAATTACGAACGGAAGTTTTTAAACACTGATCGCGGTCTCCAAAAGATTCCAGTTTTTCTGCAAATAAAAATTGAGTTATAGCGATTCCAACAAGCTTTGTTTCTTCAAAAATTCCAATAAAATGACAAATCATATTTACCGGACAGGAATTTTCAAGAACTGTGAGATATTCTCTAGTCAAAAAAATGTTGTCAGAAGTCAGTGAATTCCACTCTAAGGGTAGTGAGGACGCACTATTGTATATTTCGAAAGAATAAGTTGTAGTCAAAAGTGAGAGCTAATTTTTTCAAAATTAGATAATATTTATAATAACTGGTCTGGTTTAAGTTATTATTAAGAAAAACCCGTTTGAAATTGGATATCAAACGGGTTTTGTATGTGTAATTTTATGCAAATGCACAGATAATTCCTCCCATCAAAGTAAGGGTTAACATCCAATATCCTGCATGAATAAAGATATATTTCCAGGATTTTCTTTCGAATAGTCCATTAATACCAATTACCGGAAATGCAAAAAATAAACCTGACATGAAACCATGAAGAGCCCCATGTTTAAAAGTACGATACGCCGTTCCGTAATCCGCCATAAAAGCAGCAAATGAAGGTTTTGCACTTTCTAGCATTGGTGGTCCGCCAACCATACCCACTGCTCCCGATTGATGAATTGTTAGCCCCATCAAGACTACTGTAATCATCAAAGAAAAGATATACGTAAACCCGAAGATTTTAAGCATGTTTCCTGTTCGAAGATCTTCCTGAGTCAGATTATTTTCTTTCATCCAAATCGTTCCGAACACTTTTGGATTGTACCAAATAAAACCAGTAACAAGTGTGACAATTCCAGCAAGTAATAATGCAATAAAGTTAATTTCCATAATATGAGGTTTTTAGGATTAGTTGGTCAAATTTAATCAAAAAACAATACCGTTTGTCGATTTTATTAAGTAGTATAAATAGTGTTAATTATTTACTTATTAACACTTTATCGACATTTGCTGCTTTATATCTATAAAATGTATAATTTTAAACCACAAACAAATCCCAAATTTTGTTATGAAAAGCTTAACCACATTTTTGATAGCTTTTATTTTTTCATTGAATATTTATGCAGATACTGTTTCAGATAAAGAAAAAGATGCCTTAATTAAATTTTACCATGCGACAAATGGAGCAAATTGGAAAATTAAATGGGATTTATCTCTTTCTGTGTCAACGTGGCACGGTGTTCAGGCTGAAAATGGAAAAGTAATAGGACTTTATTTAGAAGATAATAATCTGGAAGGAGAGTTACCTGCTGAATTTTTTGATTTGATAAATCTAGTAACTATTGATTTTCATAAAAATAATCTACACGGTAAATTGCCGGCAGAGATTGGAAAATTAAAGCAACTCGAAGTACTTTCTTTATTTAATAATGAAATTGAGGGCGATTTACCTGGTTCGATTTATAAGATTCAGACTTTGAAAATATTGCTTTTAAATAGTAACAAACTGTCAGGGACTTTAAGTGCTGAAATAATAAATTTTCATGCCTTGCAAAACTTAAGTTTATTTGACAATAGTTTTGAAGGAGAAATACCGAAAGGACTTGAAAAATTACATAATTTATCTGAAATGAATCTTTCTTATAATAAATTTAAAGGAACCGTTTCTAAGAACCTGGCGTTACTAGATCCATTAAATATGACTATGCTGGATGATAACGGAACTCCCTTTTTATTAGAAATTAACACTCAAAAAGAAACTACAATTGTTACCCAAAATTAATCGTGCTTATGAATGAAAATTACTCTCGTTAAACAAGTTGATTAAATATATTTAGTTAATTGCTGAAAAACCGTAAGTCATTACGGTTTTTTTTGTGGTTTATATTTACTTAAATGTTCGCTAAAAAATTAAACCCAATTGTTTACAAGTTTGTTTTTTTTTATAACTTTAATTCGTCAAATTGAATATTTGAATAGAAAAAAATAACCTCTTTAAAATATAAATTATGGTAGTACAATATCAGGGTGAACAACACGGAAAAGCAACCACTTTTACAATAAGAATTATTGGGAATAACTTGTCTAAAAGTAGTTCTAATTATCAAATAGATTTATTGGTAGGAGATAAGCAGCTGCCAATTTTTACAACAGAGATACACCAAAGTTTATCTAATTGTTTAAAAGAAATCTATTTGTTCAGAAAACATAACGGAATCAAATTCAATGCTTCTTCAGAGAAAATTACATCGCTTTTTGTGCCTTATGATCAGGTATTGTTCAACTACAATAAATATGCTTTGTTTAGAGCTTAAGCTTTAATAGTATTGAAATATAAAAAAGGTCGGTTCTTGAGAACCGACCTTTTTTATTATAGATATTTTTAAAAAAAAAGCTCCAGATTTCTCTGAAGCTTTATGTTGGTAGCCCGTAGCGGAATCGAACCGCTCTTACATGGATGAAAACCATGCGTCCTAACCGATAGACGAACGGGCCTGTTTTTCTAATGCGGGTGCAAAAATGCAATTAATTTTAATATACACAAAAAAAAATTTTCAAGAAATTGTTTATGCTATTGTGGAAATATCATATTTAGAAATAATCCGTCGTAAATAAATTGGGTTAAGTAAAATGTATTTATTTGATTAATAATTGGTTGTTTAACATGTAAAAAAGGGATAAGGAAGTTTTTTTCTTCTTTTATTAAAATGATAAATTTCGATAAGATTGAAAAATATTTTTTTTGAAAGAATATCCTTCTGGTTTTTCGATTGCAAGCAGACAAAATAAACGGAGTAGTTTTTGTTTCTTTAAAATAAATGTAAAAAAAAGCTCCGGATTTCTCTGAAGCTTTAATTACCAACTAACAAAAAAGATTTAAATTTTGTTTATGTATTACTACAGTAATTTTGTTTAAACCTTAAAAACCAATTTGTTTTTGTAAAAAATCCAAAGGATAACTGACCAAAATATGGCATATAGAATGGCATAAGCCAATGAAGAGTTTAGGGGATTTTCAAAACAAGGTACTATCCAATGATTGTAAATTAGACTTTGAATATTAATTTCTTCTGAAGGTACTTCCGGATTTTGAACCTTAATCGAACTCATAACCCTCGGAATTATACCCGAAAAGAAAAATACAATCATCGGATTTACGCCCCAAATTAAAAACAGTTTAGCCCATTTTTTATAGTTTGCAATGTCTATAATGTAATATAAAATGGTTAAGGATATTGTTGCAATACCTGCAGTGTATAAAACATAAGAACTTGTCCACAGTGATTTGTTGATAGGAAAAATGAGATTCCAAAGTAAACCTGCTATTACCAAAGCAATTCCTGTAATGGCCGTTTTTTTTGCAATTTCAATTTTTGCAATTGATAAGTTTAGCAATTGTCCTATAAACATTCCAAGAATTCCTGTTCCAATAGCAGGTAATGTGCTTAAAATTCCTTCCGGGTCCCAGGTTTTAGAAACACTCCATAAATGTCCGTTTAAAAGCAAGTTGTCTAACCAGGCTGCCAGATTAGTACCTTTTTCAAAATTAGCAGGACCAACTCCGGGAACAGGAATGAAAGCCATTAGAAGCCAATATCCAATTAAAATGGAAGCAGCAACTATAAGTTGTGTTTTCAAATTTGTTTTCAAATATAAAATAGAAGCAAAGAAATAGACGATTCCGATACGTTGTAAAACTCCGGGAATTCTTGTGTCTTCAAAAGATTCGAGCCCACTGTAAGCCAAACCGATTAAAATGACAAATATTCCAACAGCCAGATAAGTTTTAACTCTTAAGCTAAAGTTTCCTAAAAGGACATAAGCAACGGCAAAAGCGATGATTAGTCTAATGGCTAATAAAGAAATTCCTTCTAAACCAAATAAATGAATTCTGCTAAAACAGCTTAAAAACAATCCTAAACAGAAAATTCGTAAAGAGCGAACCATTATTTTATTAAAAACGGCCAGATCAAAATGTTTGGTTGGCATTGCAAAAGGAATCGCGGTTCCCATTATAAAAATAAAAAAAGGAAAAACTAAATCGGTAGGGGTGCAGCCATGCCATTCCGCATGTTCTAAGGGCGGATAAATCGATGTCCAGCTTCCTGGGTTGTTGACAATTGTCATTAGTAAGATTGTAAATCCCCGAAATACATCTAATGAAGTTAAACGTTCTTTAATCATTGGTTTATTTTTTTGGTTTCATTAATTATTAAAAAGGAAATTTATTTTATGATTGCTTCCTGAATTATTTTCTGAATGTCTTCCCGAATTTTTCCTTTGGCCAATTTATTCTCATCGTTAACAACTTCTGGATAGGTTCTGTTAGATAGAAAGACATAGACAATTTCTGTTTCAGGATCAACCCATGCTATATTTCCTGTAAATCCGGTATGCCCAAAACTAGTTGCAGAGACACAAGCACAAGTAGGACCATCTTTACCAATTCTTTTATCAAATCCTAAACCTCTTTCAACTCCTTTATCTGCGTGATAGCAAGTATTAAAAGCATCGAATGTTTGTGGCGAAAAATATTGTTTGTTGCCATAGTTTCCTTTTTGTAAAAACAGCTGCATCATTTTGGCAACATCCATAGCATTAGAAAAAATCCCTGCATGACCGGCAACTCCGCCTTCCATTGCTGCCGCCATATCGTGCACATAGCCCTGAATTACCTGATGTCTGAAATAAGTATCCACTTCGGTTGGAGCAATACTATTTTTGTCAAATTTGAGTAACGGATTGTAAAGTGTATTATTCATTCCGAGTGTGCTGTAAAAATTCTCCTGACTCAGCTCTTCTAATTTTTTATGCGTTTTTCTTTCTAAATATTCTTTCAGGATAATGAAGGTGAAATCACTGTATTTATATTCTTTTTTAGCTAATAAGGGAGTATCAGCAATAATCTTCATAATGGTATCATGATAATCATTTCTGATATAAAAACTATCAGCCACTTTTGTAGTAAAATTATTTTCCACTATTCTGCGATAATATTTTTTAGAAGGTTTTCCTTCACTGTCAAGAGTTGCTTTGTAAAAAGGAATCCAGGCCTGAAGTCCGGCATAATGCGTTAACAAATCTTTGAAGATGATATTCTCTTTGTTTGTTTTGGCAAAAAACGGCACCATATCTTTTAATTTGGTATCCAGAGTTATTTTGTTTTTATCATACAATTGCATCACGTTTGGTAAGGTTGAAATCATTTTTGAAATCGAGGCAACGTCATACAAATCCGTATTAGAAACTTTTACAGTGTTCTCATAAGTGTGATGCCCATATGATTTCTGAAAAATGACACTTCCTTTTCTTGCGACCAATACCTGCATTCCCGGTGCCATTTTTCCATCAATAGCTTTTTGAGCAATAGCATCAATTTTAGATAAAATCTGGGGATTCATACCTGCATTTTCCGGAGTTGTAAAGGCCAGACGATTTAGTTTTTCGGTCGTCAATCCGTCATTTACTTTGAAAAAGTTATTAATTGAGACCGGAAGTTTTCCTTTGGCTTCAATTGCTCCAAAAAGTAATTCAGCAGAAACTACCTGACTTATATCTGAATTTTGATAAGAAACTACTAGACCTTCAATATCATCAAAATCTGAAATTGACAATAATGAATAAGGCTTGGCAAAAACATCCAAGATTACTTTGTTGTGTTTCGCAATTTCTTTCAGCCAAAGCATTTCGGTTAATGTAAATTCTTGTTTTTCCCAAGGTTTATTTACTTTATGAAAGCTGATAATTACCTTGTCAAACTTTTTTAATTCCTGATTCAGACTGTCAAGATTGATGTCTTTAACTTCTGTGATTTCAGTATATTTTTTTAATGTCGAAATAAAAGTACTGTTGGTGTCATCGCCTAATTTTACGTACGCGATTTTTTGATCCAGTTCTTTTATCGGAAGTATTTCTTTTTCATTCTTTAAAACGGTAATAGCATTTTCATACAACTTATAATGCAAGGCGTCATTTTGGGACGGATTAAGATCATTGTAAATATTGGCCATATCGATAGGCTTGTATTTATTTAATCCAGCCTTGAACTTATAATGCAATATTTTTTTTACGGAATGTGCCAGACGTTCTTCGGTTATAGTGCCGTCCGTACAGGCAATTTCAAGTTTTTGAAAAGCTACAGGAACATTTTCAGGGCAAAGTAAAATATCATTTCCGGCAAGAATTACGGCTATTTCCAATTCTCCCGGAGGTTTAAAATTACTCGCCCCCTTCATGGCTAAACCATCTGTAAAGATCAAACCTTCAAAACCTAATTGTTTTTGAAGTAGGTTAGTTACAATATCATAAGAAGCCGAAGAAGGATAATTGGGTCTTGGTTCGAGACTGGGAATATTAAGATGAGCTACCATTACAGATACCAAACCTTCATCAAAAATGCGTTTGTATGGATACAATTCGACTAAATCAAGACGCTCTTTTGAAAAATCAACCAAAGGCAATGCTTTATGAGAATCGGTTGAAGTATCGCCATGTCCGGGGAAATGTTTTCCGGTACTAAAAACGCCCTGACTTTCTACGCCTTTCATTAACGCAATAGCTTTGTTACTTACATTGACTTTATCTTCACCAAAAGAACGGTTTCCGATGATTGGATTTTTAGGATTTGTATTAATATCAAGAACAGGAGCAAAGTTGAAATGAACGCCAATTCTTTTGTTTTCACTGGCCATGTTTTTTCCAACATTTTCAATCAAATCTAAATCCTGAATAGCTCCTAAAGTCATATTCCACGGATAAATGTAAGTTGAATCCAATCGCATGCCCAATCCCCATTCCGCATCAATCCCTACAAATAAAGGAATTTTGGATTTTGATTGATACTGATTGGTTAGTTTCGCCTGACGTACCGGACCTCCCTGAAAAAAAATAACACCGCCAACTTTATAATCCTGAATCAATTTTTCGACACTATTTACATGAACAGAATCTTTGTTGGAATAAGCGGAAATCATGAACAATTGCCCTATTTTTTCCTGAAGCGACATTTTACTGTAAATACTGTCTACCCATTTTGTTTCGCTATCAGAATCTTTAAAAAACGTTTTTTTCTCTGATTTACTCTTGGCTGTATAAACAACAGTATCTTTTAATGGAATATCTTTTTTAGAATCTGTAATTGTGTTGTTTTTTTTGGAAGCACAATTGGTTATCAGAAATAGAAATGCAGCGTAAAGGCTTATTTTTATGAAGTACTCTTTCATAGCATATTTTTTGCGCAACCGAAATTAAACCATGATATAGGTTTTCAGTTGATTAGTCGATTAGTTTGTGTTTTTAAAGTTTTTAAAAACTTATTTTAGTGCTGCTTTTTGAACTTGTCAGGAATAATCCTAAATAGGTTATTAATCCGTTTAGCACTATTAATTCATTGTCAAATACATATCCTGAAAATAATAATTTAGAATTTTCATTGATGAGATAAGTAAAGAATGGCGATAACAAACAGATTAACGGAACCAGTTTATCATTTACATTTCTTGATTTTTGAAACAATCCAAAAGCATACAATCCTAATAATGGCCCATAGGTATAAGAAGCCACTTTGAAAATCATTCCAACCACAGAACTATCATTAATAGAATTAAAAATAAGAATCACAAAAAAGATCAATGCCGAAAAACTGATGTGTACTAAATGTCTCGTACGTACTGTATTTTTCCTGGTATTCTCGCTTTTATCCATGCCTAAAAAATCGACACAAAAAGAAGTGGTTAGAGCTGTTAAAGCAGAATCTGTAGTGGCAAACGTGGCCGCAATAATTCCTAATAAAAAAACAATAGCCGGAATTGTAGCCAAATGATTCAAAGCAATTTCAGGAAAAAGTAAATCGGTTCTTGGCTTACCTGTAATTAAATCAGTGGGAATTGCGATTCCATTTTTATTGGCGTAGATGTACAATAAAGCACCAACACTCAAAAAGAAAATATTAATGATAACGAAGATGGCTGTAAATGTGAACATGTTTTTTTGTGCTTCGCCAATGTTTTTACAGCTGAGGTTTTTTTGCATTAAATCCTGATCAAGTCCTGTCATGGCGATGGTTACAAACATTCCGCCTAATATTTGTTTTACGAAATGAAATTTGCTTCCCATAAAATCATCAAAGAAAAATATCTTCGAATAATTGCTATTTTTTACTTCTTCAAAAGCACCAATGGCACTTAAATCCATTCGGTCACAAATAAAATAAATAGTAAGGAATACTGAAGTTACCAGGAAAAAAGTCTGTAAAGTATCGGTTATAATAATCGTTTTTAACCCGCCTCTATAGGTATAAGAAAAAATAAGAAGAAGAGAAATTAATACGGTAAACGCAAAAGGAATATGGAAAAAATCAAACACAAAACGCTGTAATACAATAACCACCAAATAAAGTCTGAAGGCAGAGCTTACTGTCCTACTGATCAGGAAAATTGAGGCTGCAGTTTTATAGCTGTAAAACCCCATTCTTTGCTCAATATAGCCATAAATGGAAGTTAGATTCATTCTGTAATACAAAGGCAATAATAATTTTGTAATTACTATAAAACCAATTGCATTACCCAATACAAACTGAAAATATTTGAATTGTTCACCACTTGGAGCACCAACTTCTCCGGGAACCGATATAAAGGTCACTCCTGAAAGAGCAGTTCCTATCATTCCAAAAGCAACTAAATACCATTTTGAATTTTTATTGGCTGTGAAAAAAGCAGCATTTCCGTCATCTTTTCTGCTCACCCGGTGGGAGATATAAAATAAGGTTCCGAAATAAATGATAATCAGGATGAGGATTGTAGTTGGTGTCATTTTTGGTCTTTAGTGGTTTGTGATCTTTTATAAAACTATAAAAGATTTTTAATAGTTTGCTTATTTTTTAAATCTCCATATTTTTATTTTCAGCCATTAAAACAGCTCTTACGCTTTTGTGTTTCTGCAGTAATTCTTCGGCTAAATCATATTCAATTCCAAGTTCTTCCATAATCATTTTGATGCCGCGTTTTACCAGTTTTTCGTTAGAAAGCTGCATGTCAACCATTTTGTTGCCTTTTACTTTTCCGAGTTTAATCATTACCGAAGTAGAGATCATGTTTAAGGTCAGTTTTTGAGCTGTTCCTGCCTTCATTCTGGTACTTCCGGTTAAGAATTCCGGACCTACAATTACTTCAATCGGATAATCTGCTTCCTGAGCAATAAGTCCGTTACTTATACAGGAAATACTCGCTGTTTTGACATTGTGTTCTTTTGCTTTTTTCAAAGCTCCTAAAACATAAGGTGTGTTTCCTGAAGCAGCAATTCCAATAATAAAATCTAAGCTTGAAATTTCAAATTTAGCTAAGTCTTTCCATGCTTGTTCCGTATCGTCTTCGGCATTTTCAACCGCTTTTCTAATCGCGGTGTCGCCACCGGCAATAATTCCGATAATCATATCATGTGGCACACCAAAAGTTGGAGGGCATTCTGAAGCATCTAAAATTCCAATTCGTCCCGAAGTCCCGGCTCCGATATAAAATAATCTGCCTCCCAATTGCATTTTTTTTACAATTGCCTTAACCAGTTTTTCAATTTTAGGAATTTGCTCTTCGATAATATGAGGTACTTTCTTGTCCTCTGTATTTATGTTCGTAAGAAGTTCTTTCACGCTCATCTGATCCAGGTCTTTGTACAAAGATTCTTGCTCAGTTTCAGGATTTTTATTTTTCATTTTTCTTTTTTTTTTTGATTTTTGAAACCAAAGTTTTTCGCATAATTGGTTTCGCTCTTTTGCATTAATAAATCAGGTATTTCGTGCGCATTTTTTTGAAGGATTCTAAATCACTCTTCCAGCTTTCTCTTATTTTTTCTTCAGAAACTCCGCTTTCAATTTGTTGTTGTAACTTCTTCGTTCCGGCTAGTTTTGGAAAAAAAGCATTGAAAAATTTCGTTTTGTCACTCGTATTTTGATAGGCTTTAAGTAGCCATTTAAGTTCTAATCGATTCAGTTTCGGATAAGCTGTTAAGTCTTCGCCAAAACATTCTTTTCCGTTGTATAAAGGATCTTTTGCACCAAAATTTGGTTTTGGCGTAAAACTAAAATTAGTTTTCGTTAAAAAAGGCGATCCATAAATCTGGAATTGTTTTTCGGTTCCGCGGCCCATACTTACGTTTGTACCTTCAAAAAGACACAAACTCGCATATAGATTTATGGATTGGTCGTTGGGTAAATTTGGAGATGGTTTTGCAAGGATACTATAGTCCATTTCTCGTTTGTAATCGCTACAAGGAATAACAGTTAACTTACATTGAACTCCGTTCTTCAGCCATTTTTCGCCATTAATCATTTTTGCATATTCTCCAATTGTCATTCCATGAAGTAACGGAATAGGATGCATGCCCACAAAACTGGTAAATTCTTTTTCTAAAAGTGGGCCGTCAACAATACGGCCATTCGGATTTGGTCTGTCAAGGATTATAAGTGGAACCCCATTTTCGGCACAGGCTTCCATAACATAATGCAAAGAAGAAATATAAGTATAGAAACGTGCTCCAACATCTTGTAAATCAAATATCATGATATCGATTCCTGCTAATTGTGCTGGTTTTGGTTTTTTATTATCGCCGTAAAGAGAAATAATTGGCAATCCTGTTTTTTGATCTTTTCCATCAACAACATGTTCGCCTGCATCGGCAGTTCCTCTAAATCCGTGTTCAGGAGCAAAAATGGTTTGGACAGCAATTTTTTTCTCCAATAAAAAATCTACCAAATGCGTTTTATTAGATAAAATTCCGGTTTGGTTGGTGACTATTCCTACTTTTTTATCTTTCAATAAAGGCAGGTATTTTTCATAATTATCAGCTCCTGTTTTTATTATTACGGTATTGATTTCAGAGTTGTTTTTTACTACTTTTTGAAATGAATTGGAATAGGAAGGAATGAAAAATAGGGATACTATAATAAAAGCACTTTTTGTGATGAATTTTATCATTTTGTTTACAGTTTAATAGTTAGAAGGCTGAAAATGATTAAATAAAATTTTATTGTTATTGATTGATAGTCAGTGTTTTTTGATAGCTGTAAGATAATCAATTTAAGAAGAATGTTTATCTGAGTTTTCAGATAAAGGTTTTCATTTTAGTATTTAAAACGGTTAAAGAGACAGTTTTAAAATACTACCTCTGGAATGATTATCTCCAGAGGTAGTTATTATTTATTAATTCAGTTTTCTAAATTCTGAATTACCAACCTGGATTTTGTTTTAAATCTACACCCTGAGCTTTATATAAATCAATATCATTTGTTGGAATATTCATTAAGTAGTGCTTAGATTCAAAAGTTCTGGTACTTGCAGGATATATTTTTACATATCCGTTACCGTCAACTACCGTTTGCGATCCTACTGGAGTACCAATCCTTGCTCCAAGATTTACATCCGGATTTTTTGAAGTATCAAGATAATCTCCTTTTTTCCAACGGTAAATATCTGCCTGTCTTAAAGTTGTCCAGCTCATGAATTCGATTTGACGCTCACGACGCACTTCCCAAATAAGAGGGTTAACAGCACCAGAAATTTGCTCTAAAGCAGATGTTCTTCTTGGGTCATTAATTTGTACACCTCCTACAGAAGCATTAGTTCCATTAGTAGTCAAAGGTGCAATTCCTGCACGGATACGAACTTTGTTGATAGAAATATCAAGATCGTTATTTGTTGCAGTACCCAATTCAGCACAAGCTTCTGCATAATTTAAATATACTTCGCTTAAAGTAAACAAAGGGGCATCAGTATAATTACGTCCTCCTGTTGTAACATCAGGACCAGTAGTTGCCGGATTGTTGTACAATTCAAACACATATCCAGACATTGACACTAATGCTGTAGTACCAAAAGGTTTTCCTTTGTATCCGTAATTAGCAGGATTTACCGTTTTACCAAAACGCGGATCTCTGTTTGCAAAAGTTTTTGTAACGTTATCGTCCCCTGTAAATTGAGCATTTCCTGCTTGTTGAATAGGTAATCCGTTTGTTGTTACATAGCTATCAGCTGCCCATTTTGTCAAACCATATTGTATTGTTGAAGTATTGGTATAGTTTTGAAGAGAGTGCATTAAAACGTTGGTTAAATAACGTTTTGTCAATATCACTTCTGTGTTTCCTAGTAATTCAACTGAATTATAAAGACCTTTCCAGTCTGAGTTTAACTTATAAGCCGGATTATTCATTATAGCTAATGAAGCCGTTTTCGCTTTATTAAGATAAGCACTTCCATCCTGATTTAAATGGTATTTTCTGTATGTTCCTTCATATAGACAAGCGTTACTTAAAGCTGCATAAGCAGTGTATTTATTGACAGTAGCATTTCTGTCATCGACTGGAAGCATCAAATTAGCAGCTTCTTCCAGCTCAGCAATTACCTTGTCAATAATCTGTGCTCTTGGCATCGCAGGAGCATAAACCTCAGCATCTGCCTGAGCTAAATATTGATCGGTGTAAGGAACATCGCCAAATTTTTGCACTAAGCGGAAATAAGTATAAGCCCTGAAAAACTTTGCTACACCAATGTAGTGGTTCTTTCTGTCTTGTGGCATGGAAACAGTTGGTACTTTTTCAAGCATCAGATTACAACGACGAATAAGAGTATAATATTCATTCCAGGAATAAACATTGGTTGTAGCCGCCGTAACAGGCATTTGATAAAAAGTAAAGGCAGATAAGTTATCATCTACTTTGTAATCACTTCCATGGTAGTAGAAAAAAGAAAGTCCAATGGTTGTTCCATTTCCGTAGCCATAAAAAGTATCATAATTAAGCCATGAAAAGGTTTTTACGTTATCTTCTGATTGCCAAAAATTATCGTTGGTGAATTTATCTGCAGGATCATCTGACAGATAGTCTGAACAACTAACTGCGGTTGTTGCTACTAAAGCTGTAGCAAACAGAAGCAGAAACTTAGATTTTATATTTGAATTTTTCATTGTAAAAGTTTTGAATTGTTAGTATTAGAAAGAAAGCTCAACACCAAAAGACCATGTTTTAGTATAAGGATAAGCTCTTCCCCAGAAAACTTCTGTTTCGTCAATTTCAGGATCTACAGGAAGACGTTTATCAGCCCATGTTACTAAGTTTTCACCCGAAGTATACAATCTCACTTTTTCTAATCCGGCTTTTTTAACAATTGCTAATGGCAATGAATAGCCAAGACTAAAGTTTTTAAGACGGAAATAAGACATGTCTAATAAATATCTTGTCGACGTAACAAAGTTGTTTTGACCTGAAGTACCGGATCCAAAAGTATTGGCTTCATTACCGTAGTACGGATTTGGCCAGTAAGCACCTGTATTTTCCGGTGTCCAGTAGTCTGCCTGATTTTCATACATTTGCTGAGGTGCACGGAAGAAAGGCAAAACAGCATCTGAAGCAGCCCAATAATCACGTTTTCCAACTCCCTGAAAGAAAGCAGAAACATCAAATCCACGATATTTCCCACCTAAAGTGATACCATATTTGTAACGAGGAGTTGAATTACCAATTTTTTGTAAATCCCCATGATCATCTGCAGTTCCTGCTCCACGAGTTATAGCTCCATCACCATTTGTATCAATGTAATGCACATCACCAGCTCCGTATTTGAAATTACCTCCCATTGTTTTAGAGTAATCAACGCCATTTACTGTTTTACCGTTGTTCGTAATTACATCATCAGCCTGAAGAAGTCTGTCGCTGGTTAAGCCCCAGATCTGACCAATTTCAAAACCATCATAGTAAGGATATGTTGTAGGTGTAACTAAAGCTAATAATTTAGAGCTGTTGTTCCATTTTGTTACAACTGATTTATAATCTGATAAAGCAACATCAACAAATACCGAAGCTTCTTCTCCTAATTTTTTATTAAAGTTCAAAGATAGTTCCCATCCTCTTGTTCTCATATTTCCTGAGTTAGTCTGGGCAGAATTTTGACCAAATGAACCCGGAAGTGTTATACCCGGAGCCAACATTCCTTTTGTGTCACGTTGGTACCAGTCAAACGAAGCGCCAAGCATATCAAATATTTTAATATCAATACCTACATCTTTTGTGTATACTTTTTCCCAGGTCAATGCTGGATCAACATTAGTTGGTAAACCCATAGAAGGCGGAAGCGTAGAACCACTGTTTATCCATGAAGGATTTGTGGAGTTTAATATAGATAAGAATGCATTATTTCCGACATTTTGATTTCCGATAGATCCTATAGAAGCACGTAACTTAAGGTCATTTAACCAACCGCGCGTATTCTCCATGAATTTTTCATTCACAATTTTGTATCCTACAGAAGCAGAAGGAAAGAATCCCCATTGCTCGCTTGTTGGAAATTTTGATGAACCATCATAACGGGCATTAAGTTCTAATAAATAAATTCCATTATAATCGTAATTGATACGCCCAAAGAAACCTGCAATTGAATACGTCGTTTCTGCTGGATTCAAAGTAGTATTTGCTGCTCCGGCAGTAAATTGTTCTCCTACTGCAAGATTAAATTCTGGTTTTGATTTGTCCAACAGTGTATTTCTTCGTGCATAATTACGAGAGAAATCTTGCCACTCCGAGTTGAAACCTCCTAAAACTTTGAAATTATGCTTATCAAGCTGCTTTTTATAGTTAGCATAGATATTTACAACATTTGTAGTTGACTCTGATTTCGATTGCGCTACGAAGTCATTTCCGGCTTCAAGCGTTGCCGGTACTGCGGTCTGAATTGTAGTAGCATCATAAGGCATGGCAGACCAGCTATCCCAAGCCAGGAATTTTCCACCGTTTTGTTTTCTGTTTGCAAAGTTAGTCACATTACTTACTTCAACAATAAGATTCAAGTCTTTTGTAATGTCTGCTGTAAATTTAGCACTTAACCTGTTATTGCGGTTAATGTTTTCATTTCTCGACGCATTTGCTATATATCCTCCGGCAGTACGGAAATTATATCCTCTGTAAGTTCCGAAATTCGGAAAATATTGTCCCCAACGAAGTGCATATCCAAAGTAGCCTCCATAACCGGTATCGTCAGTACCAGATCCACCATAATAATTAAATGGTTGGTCATATGAACTGTTAATAGTCATTGCTTTAAAGTCTCCTGTAAGCCACTCAGCCAGTTTTGTTGTAAATCCTAAGTTTACATTGATTCTTTGTCTTTGTTCCTGATTTACTCTTAACATACCTTCTTGGTTTGTGATGGCAAATGACGCGAAGAAAGAACTTTTTTCTCCCAGATTACCTTGTGCAGATAAGTTGTGGGTAGTTTGAAGCGCATCCTTTGCATACAATTCTTTATTGGCATCCCATACTCTGTAGAAATAAGGTGTTCCGTTTCTAATCTCCCAGTCTTCACCATAAACCATTTCACGACTGGTGCGATTATTTGCATATTTTTCTTTCCAGTTTTTAATTCCAGCAAGTAAAATATTGTAGTTTGCGCCAAAAATTTCCGGCACAGCACCATCAGTACGGGTTCCGGCTGCAATTAACCCCGGAATTTCCTCTGTTGGATCTAAGAATTTTAAAGTAGAAATTGGATTGGTAAAAGCCGTGTTTCCACTGTAAGAGAATCTCACTTTTCCTTCGCCTGTTTTTCCGCCTTTTGTAGTAATAAGCACAACACCAAAAGCAGCACGAGCTCCATAAATAGAAGCCGAAGCGGCATCCTTAAGAACAGACATCGTTGCAATATCATTTGGATTGATAAGAGATAAATCCGTTGGAATTCCATCAACTAATATTAAAGGAGCGTCTGATCCGTTAATAGTTCCGGCTCCACGTATATTGATAGTCGCAGCACGGTTAATGTTTCCTGAGTTAAAACTAACGTTTACACCCGGCGTAGTTCCTTGTAATGCTTTACTAACATCGGTCAAAGGCCTGCTGCCTATAGTTTTGGCAACGTCGATAGACGCAACAGCGCCTGTTAAGTTGGTTTTTTTCTGAGAAGCAAATCCCACGACAACAACTTCATCTAATTTTGAAGTGCTTTCTGAAAGTTCAACATTTACTTTTTGTTGTGCCGCAATTTTAACCATTGCAGTTTCATACCCCATATAACTAAAAATAAGGGTTTGTCCTGATGAAACAGGAATGCTGTAGTTTCCGTCAAAATCGGTGGTGCTGCCATTTGAAGTTCCCTGAATAAGAATACTAACCCCGGGAATTGGAATTCCGTCCGTTTTGCTTTTTACAGTTCCAGTAATTGTTTTTGTTTGCCCAAATGATGCTTGAATGAACAAAACCAATAATGAAATAAGGAATAATTTTTTCATGATTATTTGGTTTTTTTAATGGTTGTTAAGCAAATATATTTATTTATTGCGTACAAATGCAATATTTGGTATTTATTTTCAAAAATTAACTAAAATAACGCAAAACAATGCATTTTTACATAAGTAATTCCTGCTGTTTTATTGTTTTTTATAAAAACATGCAAACTATTGCAGTTTTGTGTATTCTTCCTACTTTCGGATTGAAATAATATATATATTTGTCCTGAATTTTTAATTTCAAAAAAATGCTGAAAGCAGAACGACATAAATATATAATGAGTAAACTCGCTGAAGAACAAAAGGTTGTTACGACTGATTTGGCTTTGGCTCTTGATTTGTCTGAAGACACGATTAGACGGGATTTAAACGAATTAGACAACAAGAAATTACTTGAAAAAGTTTATGGCGGTGCTATCCAGATTACAGAGAAATCTGTTGATATTTTTAATATTGATATAAGTGCTGAAGACGAAAAGAAACAAATTGTAACCAAGGCACTTTCTCTATTGCATGACGGACAAGTCATTATAATGAGTGGAGGAAGCACGAATTTAGTGTTTGCAAAATTAATTCCTTCTGATTTAAAAGCTACAATTTACACTTACAGTTTGCCTATAGCAATGCAATTGTCCCAACATCCTAATATTGATTTGATATTTATTGGTGGAAAAATGCAGAAAAATGCAATGGTAACAATTGGTATGGATGTGATCCAGGTTTTGTCTAAAATTAAAGCTGATATTTGCTTTATTGGAGCCAGTAGTATTAATGTGAAACAAGGTTTAACGGAAATAGGATATGAAGTATCAATAGTGAAAAAAGCAATGATAGAGTCATCTGACAGGGTAGTTTCTATGTTTACTTCAAATAAATTGAATACTAAAATGCCACACGTCGTTTGTGACCTAAGTCAGTTAGATACTATTGTCACTAATCTTGATCCGGAAGACACAAGACTTGAAGAATATAGAAAATCAGGTGTTTTTGTTTTATAAGGCAGAGTCTTAAATTTACTTTTATGCGTTTTTTTTCGTGTTTCAAATTTATATTTGTTAAATAACGCAAAATAATGTAATCGTTCTGTTTTTTGTATCTATATTTGTTAAAACTAAACTTTAACAAAGGATATATTTATGAAAACCAATACTTCTTTGGCTTACGACATACCAGGAAAATTTGAAGAAACACGCTTTGAAAAAAATCATAATGTAATTTTTGAAAGCGCTCTTGAAGCTTCTAAAGTAGTTGCACACGAAATAGCCGAATTAATACGTTCAAAACAAGCCAGCAATAAATCTTGCGTACTGGGTCTTGCCACAGGATCATCACCAATAAAAGTTTACGAAGAATTGGTGCGCATGCACAAAGAAGAAGGTCTTAGTTTTTACAATGTTATCTCTTTCAATCTCGACGAATATTATCCTATGACTAAGGAGAATCGTCAGAGTTATCATTACTTCATGCATCAATACCTGTTCAATCATATTGATATCAAACCGGAAAATGTAAATATACCGGACGGAACAGTTGCTCTGGAGGAACTAAATCAATATTGTGTCGATTACGAATTAAAGATAAAAAAAGCTGGAGGGCTTGATTTCCAGTTATTAGGAATTGGACGTACAGGTCACGTCGGTTTTAACGAACCGGGTTCTCATATAAATTCCGGTACCAGAATTATAACCTTAGATCATATTACAAGAGTTGATGCTTCATCTGACTTTAATGGTATCGATAATGTTCCAAAAAGAGCAATTACCATGGGAGTTTCAACAATTCTAAGATCTAAAAGAATTGTCTTGATGGCTTGGGGACATAATAAGGCTTCTATCATCAAAAGAACAATTCAGGGAGAAATTTCTTCAGAAGTTCCAGCTACTTTTTTGCAAAATCATTCTAATGCCACTTTTGTTTTAGACAAATTTTCTGCATCAGAATTAACCCGATTTGAAACGCCATGGTTGGTTGGCGGATGTAGCTGGACAGAAGAATTAAAACGCAAAGCAATTGTTTGGCTTTGCAGAGAAACCAAACAAGCCATATTAAAACTTACCGATAGAGATTACAACAATAATGGTATGTCAGATCTTTTAGCCCTCGAAGGTTCTGCCTATGATCTCAACATTAATATGTTCAACGTATTGCAGCACACTATTACAGGATGGCCGGGAGGAAAACCAAATACTGATGATTCACACCGACCAGAAAGAGCCAATCCTGCAAAAAAACGAGTAATTCTTTTTAGTCCGCATCCTGATGATGATGTGATTTCTATGGGAGGAACTTTTTCAAAATTGATAAAACAAGGACATGACGTTCATGTGGTGTATCAAACTTCAGGAAATATTGCGGTTACAGATGATGAGGCTTTAAAATTTGCCGAAGTATGCAGCGATTTTATAGGAAAAGAAATAGAGGGAGTTAATTTTTCATCGGTTATTAAATTTCTAAATAATAAGACAGAAAACCAGGTTGATTCATTAGAAGTTAGAAAATTAAAAGGACTGATCAGACGAAGAGAATCTTATGCCGCAACAAGATACATCGGCTTAAAAGATGAAAACACGCATTTCCTGGATCTTCCATTTTATGAAACAGGACAAGTGAAGAAAAATCCGTTAGGTCCGGAAGATATTGCTATCGTAAAAGATATTATCGCCAAAATAAAACCGCATCAGGTATTTGCTGCCGGAGATTTGGCTGATCCGCACGGAACGCACGAAGTTTGTCTGAATGCCATTTTTGCTGCGATGAAAGAATTGAAGCCGGAAAAATATATGGATGATTGTTGGTTATGGTTATACCGAGGAGCCTGGCACGAATGGGATATTCACGAAATTGATATGGCCGTTCCGCTTTCTCCTTCAGAAGTATTATTGAAACGTCATGCAATTTTATACCACCAATCCCAAAAAGACAGGGTGATGTTTCAAGGAAACGATTCTAGAGAATTTTGGGTTAGGGCTGAAGACCGAAATAAAAATACAGCCATCTTATATGATGAATTAGGTTTGGCAGAATACGAAGCAATCGAAGCTTTTAAACGTTTCGATTACTAATAAAAGTATAAGCTTTTTTAAGAAACCTGACGGGTTTTTAAAACCCGTCAGGTTTAATAGTAAAATTGAAATCTAACTATTTCAAATTAACGACCAATAAAATAACCAATAAAATGCCCAATTCTAATAAACTACAGCAATTATCAAATTCATTAGAAGGAACTCTTTTTTATGACGAGCTTCATAAAAAATTGTATGCTACTGACGCTTCTGCTTATAGAATTATGCCAGTTGCAGTTGCGGTTCCAAAATCAGAAGAAGATATTGTTAAAATTATTCGGTTTGCTGCACAAAATAAAATTTCAATAACACCCAGAACGGCAGGAACTTCGCTAGCTGGTCAAACAGTTGGGAACGGAATAATAGTAGATGTTTCTAAACATTTCACAAAGATTGTAGCTTTTGATGCAGAAAAGAAAACCGTAACCGTTCAGCCCGGAGTAATTCGTGATGAACTGAATTTGTTTTTGAAACCGCATGGATTATTTTTTGGACCCAATACTTCGACCACAAATCGATGTATGATTGGAGGAATGGTGGGTAACAATTCATCGGGAACAACATCAATTCGGTATGGCGTTACCCGTGATAAAATTGTTGAAATAAAAGCGGTTTTGAGCGACGGAAGTATTGTTGTTTTTAAAGAAATGTCTTCTGAAGAATTTATAGAGAAAACCAAAGGCGATTCATTGGAAAGTAAAATCTATAAAACAATTTATGAGGAACTTTCGAATAAAGAAAATCAGGAAGAAATTGTAAAGGAATTTCCAAAACCGGAAATCCATAGAAGAAATACCGGTTATGCAATTGATTTATTATTAAAATCAGAGCTGTTTTCGGGAACAGAAAATACTATAAATTTAGGAAAATTGCTTTGCGGAAGCGAAGGAACTTTAGCCTTTACCACAGAAATCACATTAAAAGTAGACGATTTACCGCCAACAAATGCTATTATGGTGGTAGCACATTTCCATAGTATTCATGAGAGTTTAGAAGCTGTAGTTACTGCCATGAAACATCATTTGTATACCTGCGAAATGATGGACGATACTATTTTGGATTGTACCAAAACGAATAGGGAACAGGCTAAAAACAGGTTTTTTATTGTTGGCGAACCAAAAGCAGTTATTATGCTTGAGGTTGGTTCACATCATAGTATGGAAGATGCAGAGCGACAGGCTGATGCTTTGATTAAAGACCTTCAGGAGAATAATTTTGGGTACGCATTGCCTAAAATTTACGGAACTGATATTGATAAAATAAACGATTTAAGAAAAGCAGGTCTCGGACTTTTAGGAAGTATCGTAGGCGATGATAAAGCCGCAGATTCTATTGAAGATACCGCTGTTGAGTTAAGTGATTTACCCAATTATATAGCTGATTTTGCAGCGATGATGCAGCGTCATGGACAGAGCGCTATTTATTATGCGCATGCTGGGGCTGGAGAATTACATTTACGTCCGAAGATAAATTTAAAAACAAAAGAAGGATTACATCAGTTTAGAAATATATCCACGGAAGTGGCTCATTTGGTAAAAAAATACAGAGGTTCGTTAAGCGGTGAGCATGGCGACGGAATTTTGCGTGGGGAGTTTCTACCTTTTATGATTGGTGACAAAAATTATGAACTGCTGAAACGAATAAAAAAAGCATTTGATCCTAATACCATTTTGAACGTTGGGAAAATTGTAAATGCTTCTAAAATGGATGAAAATCTTCGTTTCGAAGCAGGACGGGTGGAGCCAGAAATTAAAACCATTCAGGATTTTTCAGATAGTATGGGAATTTTGCGTGCCGCAGAAAAATGCAATGGTTCCGGCGATTGCAGAAAAATGCCATCGGCCGGAGGAACTTTGTGTCCAAGTTATCGCGCGACCCGAAATGAAAAAGATACAACTCGTGCGAGAGCCAACGCTTTAAGAGAATATTTGACGCATTCTGAAAAAGATAATAAATTTGATCACGAAGAATTATACAAAGTATTTGAGTTGTGTGTGAGCTGTAAAGCCTGTGCCAGCGAATGCCCAAGTAATGTAGATGTGGCGACTTTAAAAGCGGAGTTTTTGTATCAATATCAAAAAGCAAACGGATTTTCTGTAAGGAGTAAAATATTTGCATTTAACTCAAAACTCAATGAGTTAGGAAGTATCGCACCTTCAATTACTAATTTTGTTGCCAATTTATCTTTGGTTAAAAAAAGCATGGGAATTGCACCAGAAAGACAAGTTCCTTTATTGGCGCCAATGACTTTTAGAAAATGGTACGCAAAAAATCGAAAATCGGCAGAAAATAATTCTTTCAAAAACGGAAAGGTCTATCTTTTTTGTGATGAATTTACCAATTATTATGATGTTTCAGTCGGAATTGATGCTTATGAATTATTGACGGGATTGGGTTACGAAGTAATTATTACCGATCACGAAGAAAGTGGAAGAGCTTTTATATCCAAAGGTTTTCTGGAAGAAGCACAGGAAATTGCCAATAAAAATGTGGCTGTTTTCAAAGATTTAATTTCTCAAAAAACACCTTTAATCGGAATTGAACCTTCTGCCATATTAACGTTTAGAGACGAATACCTTCGATTGGCAGGAGATAAAGAGAGTGCTGAAAAAGTATCGCAAAATACCTTTACCATCGAAGAATTCTTTAAAAGAGAAATTACAGAAGGAAGAATTCATTCGGGACAATTTTCGGATGAGGAAAAAACAATAAAAATTCACGGACACTGTCATCAAAAATCATTGAGCAGCGTTGAAGCTTCTTTTGCCATGCTGAATGTGCCAAAAAACAGTTCGGTTACGATTTATAATTCAGGTTGCTGCGGTATGGCAGGTTCGTTTGGTTATGAAAAAGAGCATTACGAAATCAGTATGCAAATGGGAGAAGATACTTTGTTTCCAAAAATTCGTGCAACCGAATCGACAACGGCAATTGCTGCCGCGGGAACAAGCTGCCGCCATCAGATTTTTGACGGAACAAACAGAAAAGCAATGCATCCGGTGACGATTTTAAAGAGTTGTTTGAAATAAATATTTTGATTTCCATTTTGTCTAATTGGTTAAAAGAATACATATGAAATATCTATTTTCTAAAATATTATTACTTTTTGTAATTGCTTCCGCATTTTGCCAAAAGACAGAAAAATCAGAAACCATCAAGTTTGTACAGCTTACTGATTTACATGTTTCTGTGGGAAATGAGAATGATTTTTTGTTGCAGAATATTGTAAAAGAAATCAATAATTCAGATAATGAATTTGTTGTCGTAACAGGAGATTTAACGAATCGTGGTGCAGATGATGAATTGAAGCAGGTTCACTCTATTTTAGCAAATTTAAAAATTCCGTATTATGTGATTTCCGGAAATCATGAAACGAATTGGAGCGAAAGTGCCGGCTTAACCTATAAAAAAATATGGGGTAACGACCGGTTTGTTTTTTCAAAGGGAAACTATCTTTTCGTTGGGTTTCCATGTGGGCCTTATATGAAAATGGGCGACGGTTTTGTAAAACATGAAGATGTGCTCTGGCTTGATAAAACCTTAAAAGACAGCCTTAAAAACAATAATAAAAAGGTATTGAATTTTGCTCATTACCCTTTAGATAATAGTGTTAGTAATTATAAAGAAGTACTTGCTGTTTTAGAAAAATATCCCACCGTAGCCAGTTTCTGCGGTCATGGGCATACCTTGAAAAAATATGATTTCTCTGGTTTAAGTGGTGTTATGGGAGCATCAATTACCTCACGCGACGGAAATACAAAAAGTTATAATGAGGTTATTATCAGCAATGATAGCATCAGAATTTATCAGAAGGAAATTGATAAACCCAGTGTTTTTAGATTTTCAGTTCCCTCAAAACCTTCAAAAATCAAGATTCCAAAAGATAATTTGGTAGTGCAATCTCCTTTCTTAAAAGATATTGCTTCTATTTACGGTCTTCCTGCATTTGATAAAAAGAACGTTTATTTTACGAATTCGATTGGTGAAATGCAATCGGTAAACTTGAAAAATAAAAGTGTGAACTGGAAAACAGAAACCGGAAATTCGATTTATTTTTCGCCTATAATTGTAAAAAATAATTTAGTTATAGGTACAATAGAAGGAAATCTATTAGGATTCGATACCCAATCAGGAAAACAAAAATGGACAATTCCTGTTGGAGGCGTTTTGGTAGGGTCGCCAATTGCAGAAAATAATAAAATTTATACAGCCAGTTCTACGGCGTTTATTTGTGTAGATGCTGTAAGCGGTAAAGTAATCTGGCAGAATAATTTACCCATGTCATATTCACAGGGAACTCCGTTAATACAAGGTGATAAAATAATTTTTGGAGTATGGGATTCGTATGTTTATTGTCTGGACAAAAACACAGGGAAACTGATCTGGAAATGGAATAATGGCAATGATAAACAAATCTTATATTCTGCCGGAAATGTAAATATGGTTTCAACAAAAAACAGACTTTACTTTGTTACTCCTCAACGTTTTTTAACCATTTTAGATATTGAAACAGGTAAAACGCTTTTAAGAACTTCGAAATGGAAAATTAGAGAATCAATGGGTAAAAGCCAGGACGGAAAATGGTTTTATGGCAAAACAATGGATGGCGAACTTTTGAGATTACCTCTTACTGATGATTTAGAATTAACAGAAGAAAATTTAATTAATCAAAGTAAAGTTTTAGATTTAAAACTAGGCTATGAACACAATCCCGCGCCAATTCTGGAACATCAAAATAAAATATTTATTGGAAGCCGAAAAGGAGAGGTTGTTATTGTTGATGCTGAAAAATTTGAGATTATAAAACAAATAAATTTAGGAAGTTCCAGTGTAAACGGATTTTCAATTGATAATAAAGGAAGAGTCTGGACATCGCTTATCGAAGGCGGAATCTATTTATTAGAGTAAAGATTAAACCTTGCGGTTAAATTCTGTGTCACGATATTAACCTAACCAAAAATAGTACTTATGAAAAACTTAAAAATTTTACTCCTAATACTGTTGTTCCAGACGAAACTTTTCAGTCAGGAATCACCAAAAAGAGAAATGCGTGCCGCCTGGATTTCGACAGTTGATAATATTGACTGGCCTTCAAAACCGGGATTGTCAGACAAACAAATGAAATCTGAAATGATTACTATTCTGGATAATTTGCGATCTAATAACCTGAATACGGTAATTTTTCAAATTCGGCCTACAGCGGATGCTTATTACAAATCAACAAAAGAACCGGCATCGCATTGGATAACCGGAACTCAGGGCGTCGCTCCTGGTTTTGATCCATTGCAGCTGATGATTGATGAAGCCGGAAAAAGAGGAATGAATGTGCATGTTTGGCTTAATCCGTATCGTGTACAGAAAGATACTACCAAAGAAGTGCTTGCAAAAACACATTTGTATTTTAAAAAACCAGAGCTATTTCTTACGTACGGAAAATCAAGATATTTTAATCCGGGTTATAAAGAAACGAGAGATTTTGTTTCGTCTGTAGTGGGCGAAATAGTTAGAAATTATGATATTCAGGCGGTGCATATGGACGACTATTTTTATCCTTATAAAATTACAGGAGAAGAATTTCCAGATCAAAAAGCGTTTGCCAAAGAGCCTCGCCAATTTAAGGACAAAGACGATTGGAGAAGAGACAATGTTGATTTGATTATTAAACAAATAAGAGATACCATCATTGCAAATAAACCAGAAGTCGAATTCGGAATTTCACCTTTTGGAGTATGGCGTAATATTGCTAAAGATTCAGAAGGTTCAAATACAGTGGCCGGAGCTACAAATTATGATGATCTGTATGCGAATATTTTAAAATGGCAAAAAGAAAACTGGATCGATTATATAACGCCACAACTGTATTGGCACATTGGTTTTGACAGAGCTAATTTTGAAGTTTTGGCAAAATGGTGGGCCGCTCACAAATACGGGGCAAATGTTTATATCGGTCACGGCGATTACAAAATTTCAAATACAGCCAAAGAACCTGAATGGAGAAGTGCGGATCAAATTGTGAAGCAAATCGAAATGATTCGGACTATGCCTTTATTAGACGGTTCGATGCATTTTACAGCAAATACTTTTCTCAAAAAAGGTGATACCCTTAGAAAACCACTCCTTCAAAAGCAATATAAATATATCGCCTTAACACCCGAAGCAAACAGAATTACAAGAATAAAACCACAGCCACCAACAAATGCTTTGATCGCAAAAAAAGGAGGCAAAACACTTTTGACATGGATCGCTGGGGCGAATGACAAGAAATTCGTGATTTATAGATTTCCGAAAGGAAAAATAACCGATTTTTCTAATGCGGAGAATATTTATTACGTAACAACAGCTACAAAGTTTGAAGCTGAGGGCAGCGATTTTGAAAATTATGTATTTGCCGTTTCTGCTCTAAGTCAGACTCAAACAGAAAGTAGTCCCATACAATTTATAACAAAATAAAAAGATGAGAAAAAGTATCTTGCTAATTGCCATTTTCTTGAGTTCTCTCAGTATTGTACAGGCTCAAAAACTGGATATAATTCCGAAGCCTGTAAAAGTAGAGCAGAAAGAAGGCGTGTTTGTAATGCCGCCATCGGTACAAATTATTGTAGACAAAAAAGCACAAAAAAGTGCTAATTTCATAGCCGCTTCTTTTTTAAAAAATACAGGGATTACCCCGATTGTGGCTATTGGAAATAAACAGAAAAAAAATACAATCGCATTCTTGGTAGATAAAAAAATGAGCCTCCCAAACGATGGTTATAAATTGAGTGTAACTAAAAAAGGAGTTCTTGTAAAAGGGAAATCGCCAAATGGAGTACTCAATGGTTTTCAAACATTATTGCAAATGTGCTCTGCAAGAGAGGTAAAAAAAGGAACAATTCCATTTGTAAAAATAGAAGACTATCCTCGTTTTGACTGGCGTGGTATGATGCTGGACTGTTCAAGACAATTTTTTGACAAACAAACTGTTAAGAATTATATTGATTGGCTGGCCGCACACAAAATGAATGTTTTTCATTGGCATCTTACGGATGATAATGGCTGGAGAGTCGAAATTAAATCAATGCCGGATTTAACAACAAAAGGAGCCTGGAGAGGACCAGGAGAAGCTTTGCTGCCATCTTACGGTTCTGGAGACAAACGTTACGGAGGTTTTTATACGCAGGCAGATATAAAAGAAGTGGTTTCCTATGCCTCAGATCGTGGAATTTCTATTATGCCCGAAATTGAAATCCCGGGACATTCGCGAGCAGTAACCGCCGCCTATCCGGAAGTTGGTTGTGTAACTACTCAGGAAACAAAAAGTGTTCAGGGAGAAGTGAAAAATGTATGGTGCGTGGGTCGTGAAGAAAACTATCAAATTTTAGATTCTATTATTAGGGAATTTTCAGAACTATTTCCTTTTGATTATATTCATGTTGCAGGAGATGAGGTGAACAGAGCTACATGGGAACAATGTCCAAAATGTAGAGCTTTAATGGAAAAGGAAGGCTATACCGATACTTTTCAGCTTCAGAATTATTTCTTTAAGCGTGTCGAAAAAATCGTAGAAAAATACAATAGAAAAACGGCCGGTTGGAACGAAATTCTTAAAGGAGGTGAAATGAGTCCGAACACGCAAATTTTTGCATGGCAAGGAATTAGTTACGGAATAGAATCTGCTAAAAAAGGACATCCAACCATTATGATGCCGGGACAGTATACTTATTTTGATATGGCGCAGTCTGAAAACGAACGTGGTCATCGCTGGGCTGCCATTACCGATACCAAAAGAGCATATTCATTTGAACCCATTCCGGAAAATGATTTAACACCCGATCAGCAAAAAAATATAAAAGGAGTCCAGGGAGGTTTGTGGAGCGAATATTTAGATCGCCCTGCACGAATTATGGAATACCAAAGTTATCCAAGAATTTCGGCCTTGTCAGAAATTGGATGGTCACGAAAAGAAGATAAAAATTGGGATGATTTTTATAGGAGATTGACCCGAAGTCATTTACAACGTTTGGCTAATATGGGAATTGCTTTTAGAGATTTTCCACCAGCTGCCATTTATAAAGACGGAAACATCACCGTTACGCCGCCTTATGAAGGAGCGATTGTTCGTTATGATGCAGAAGGAAATGAACCTACAAATCAATCTCCTTTGTACACTAAACCAATTCAGACCAAACAGTATGAGAAGTATTTGTTCCGTACTTTTTTCAATGACTACACGGTAAGTCCAGCTGTAAAAGTGGAGAAATTGCCAGTTGCCAATTGGAATACTTCAAAAGTTGAAATTTTAAATATCTCAGAAAATATCTCTGAGCAAGTAGATAAAAACGGAATTTGGTACCTGACTTTTAATCCAACAGAAGACAAAACCAATAATGGCATTATCAAAGCAGTTTCGCTTTTTGAAAATGACAAATTAATCCAAACTTATTCTGAAGAAAATGTTTTAAAGTTAAAGCCGCGTTTGCGATTTGTGATTGAAAATTACAACGATAAAAATACCTACAGACTGGATTTTACAGTTGAAAATAAAGAAGCAAAAGAATCTGCTGCCAAAGTAAATTTCAATTGTTCACCGTATCAGGAACCAGAGGTAAAAGTAACTTCATCTATGGCTGAAAATCCTAAGTTCCCGATTTCGAAATTAGAAGATTACAATGCAGAAACCTATTTGCGTACAGACGTTCCTTGTGCCAATGGCGACTGGATTTTGTATACCTTCACTAATCCTGTAATTTCTTCAAAAATTGATGTGTTGACAGGAATTCCGCATCACCCAAGATTTATCGTTAATAATGGTTACGTTGAATATTCATATGAAGGTGTTAATTTTGTAAAAGGAGATAATTTTGATTACGGAAATGCATCAATTTATCCAAAACAAGCTGTAAAAGCAGTTAAAATTACGATTACCGGAACCAATAATGAGCCGCTTATGGCTGCTCAGGATTTAAGAATTAACCCTTAGGATTATGAAAAAAATATCGATCAAAGTTGTATTTGTTTTCTTGATTTTTTTAGGAATGAATGCTTATTCCCAGAAAAATGCAAAGGAGTCTTTTGATGTAAAACGAAATGAAGTTTATATCGATTCGATGATGAATAATGCACTCGAAAAAGGGTTTTTTCCGGGAGCACAAATTATTGTTGGTAACAAAGATGCTGTGTTTATAGAGAAGAATTATGGTTATCATGATTATTCAAAAAAGCAAAAAGTTAAAGCAGATGACGTTTATGATCTGGCTTCTATGTCTAAAGTTTTGGGAGCGACTCTGGTAACCATGCGCTTGGTTGGAGAAGATAAAATAAAGTTAGATGACAAATTGGGAGATGTAGTGGCAATGTACAAAAACACAGCTATTACCGATTTAACGCTTTTTGAATTATTGACGCATACTACAGGCCTAAAACCAAGTATTACTTTTTATCAAAGTCTTTTGTCGACACCTGATGGATCGCCTTTGTTAAGTGATAATAAATCAGATAATTATCCTGATTTATTTGATACGATGTATGTAAATAAAAATATCGTTTACGATTCTAATTATCTTTCTTTCGCGCCGAAACAGAACTATGTTCAGATTTATAAAAACATGTGGTTAAATCCCGAATTTTACAAAACGGTTTATGATAAAATAGCGACAGCGAATACAAATGAGCGAGGAAAATATTTGTACAGCGATTTAAATCTGATTTTGGTACAACAAATGATTCAGGCCAAAACAGGTTTAAAACTCGATCAATTAGCTAAAGAAATTTACACCGAATTAGGGATTTCAAAAATAGGATACAATCCTTTAAAATGGACTTCTGAGGAAAATGTGATACCAACTGAAATCGATAATTTTTTCAGAAAAGATACCATTAAGGGTTATGTACATGATGAAGCCGCTGCGATTTTTGGAGGTGTTTCCGGAAATGCTGGCTTATTTGCAAATGCCGAATCCATCTCGGTGATTTGTCAAATGCTGTTGAATAATGGAAAGTATAACGGGAAACAAATTCTAAAGGCAAAAGTAATTAAGGAGTTTACTAATTCGCCCCTTGCCCAAAAAGGAATTTACCGCGGATTAGGTTTTGATAAACGTAAACCCGACGAATTTTATAAAGAAAATGATTTTGGTCATACCGGTTTTACCGGAACTTTTTTCTTTATGAATCCAGATGATGATAGATATTTAATTATTCTGACCAATCGCGTAAATCCAACTCGAACCAACAGATTAATATACAAAGATGATTTTAGTGCAAAAATTTGGAGACAAATCAATAATTGAAAAAAGGTTTGCCACTAATTGCACAAATTTCCACGAATTTAAATCTGCTGTTAAGAAAATTTAAATGAAGTATTTGCCACAGATTAAAGGATTAAAAAGGATTTTGTTTCACGCAGATTTTGCAGATTTTAACAGATAAACGCAGATAATAAATTTTTAAATTAAATCTGCTGAAATCTGCAAAATCTGCGTGAAAAAATTTGTGGAAATTTGTGCAATTCGTGGCAAAAAAAAAAATTAAACACTATGAAAAAACTAATCTTAATTTGCATACTGATATCAACAGTATCTTTTGCACAAAACATCAAAACGGGAGCTCAGAATTATACTGCATATTTGCCTTTGCTCAAAGGGAAAACGATTGGTGTAGTAACCAATCAGACAGGGATTATTGACAGTAAAACCCATTTGGTTGATTTTTTGGTAGAGAAAAAAGTGAAGATAAAAAGCATCTTTGCTCCGGAACATGGTTTCCGTGGCACGGCAGATGCGGGCGAACATGTATCTGATGAAGTTGATGCAAAAACGGGAATTTCGATTGTTTCTCTTTACGGAAAAAACAATAAGCCAACTCCGGAACAATTGAAAGGAATTGATATCATGGTTTTTGATTTGCAGGATGTTGGAACAAGATTGTACACCTACGTTTCTACCATGCACCGAATAATGGAATCCTGTGCTGAAAATAACGTACCACTTATTGTTTTAGATCGTCCAAATCCTAACATTGCCATTGTAGATGGTCCTGTTTTGGATATTGCTTTTAAAAGCGGTATTGGTATGCATCCAACACCTTTGCTTCACGGAATGACTTTGGGTGAGGAAGCCAGAATGATCAATGGAGAAAAATGGCTAAAAGATGGAATTCAGTGCAAGTTGACTATTATTCCTTGTCTGAATTACAACAGAAACAGCAGTTATAGTTTGCCTGTGAGACCTTCTCCTAATTTGCCAAACGATCAGTCTGTCAATTTATATGTAAGTTTATGTCTTTTTGAAGGTACGAATGTCAGTATGGGGCGTGGAACCGAAAAACAATTCCAAATTTATGGTTCTCCTTACTTGCCAAAAAGTAATTTTGCATTTACGCCAAAATCTAATTTTGGAGACAAAGATCCTTTATACAATGGAGTAGAATGCAATGGAGAGGATTTATCAGCGATTCCAAGAATCAATAAACTGGAAATTAAATGGCTGATTAAAGCGTATCAGTCAACGGCAGATAAATCAAAATTTTTCGACAAAAGAAAGTTCTCGATACGTGCCGGAAATGAAAAATTACAACAGCAAATTGAAGCTGGAATATCAGAAGAAGAAATTAGAAACAGTTGGAAAGAAGGTTTGCAAAATTTCAAAAAAATGAGAAAGCCGTATCTTATTTACAATGAAAAATAAAATTATAAAAATGAAACAAGCGATTGTCAATGCAACTGTTCATACTGGTGATGAAATAATCAATAACGGAACTATTATTATAGAAAATGGAAGAATTCTTTCCGTTCAAAAAGAGATTCCAAACGATATTGAAACAATTAATTTACAAGGAAAACATATTGCAGCAGGTTTTATAGACATTCAAATAAACGGTGGAGAAAAACGCTATTTTAGTCAGACTCCAACTGAAGAAACCATTCAGGATATTTATGATACAAGTCTGAAATACGGAACCACTCACGTACTTCCTTGCTTAATATCATCATCTAATGAAACGATTTTGCAAGGAATTGAAGCTGTTCGAAATTATAGAAAAAAATACGATAACGGCGTGATCGGAATGCATTTGGAAGGTCCATTTTTAAATCCGTTAAGACGAGGAGCGCATAGTATTGATCAGGTTCGAAAACCAACCAATAAAGAGCTTGAAGATATTATTCGATATGGAAAAGATGTCATAAAGGTGATCACAATTGCACCGGAATGTTTTACAGACGAACAACTGAATATGTTATTAGAAAGTGGGATCGTAATTTCGATAGGACACTCAACTATTACCTATAAAGAAGCTCAGGTTTATTTTTCAAAAGGCATAAAACTCGTAACACATTTATTTAATGCGATGACACAGTTTGGGCATCGTGAACCAGGCTTGGTTGGAGCTTCTCTTGAAAATGAAAATGTATTTACCCCGGTTATTTTAGATGGCGCACATTGCGATTATGCGGCAGCAAGACTGGCGTACAAATTAAAACAGGACAAGTTCTTTTTGATTAGTGATGCTACATTTTTAGGCCGAAAAGTAGCCAACTTCAATTGGGATAATTTTGATGCTCATCTCGAAGATGGTTTCTATAGAAATGATGAGGGTAATTTGGCCGGAGCCACAATCTCAATGTCAGAAGCTGTTCAAAACGCGTATAATCATTTGAATGTTTCAGCTGACGACGCTATTAAAATGGCAACTTCGAATGTAGCAAGTGCGATTGGTTTAGAAAATAAATATGGTAAAATAAAAACTGGATTTCCTGCCAGTTTTGTCAAATTTAATGCTGATTTATCTGAAATTGAAACTTTGAATTTTTCTAAGAGTTAATCAACCATTTCATAAAATCACGCTCGTAGTATATCTACTTACGATCATCAATTCAATATCAAAGTATATAAAAAAGGTTTTTATTTTTTATCTAGACTTCCATACAGATGCTAAAAAAAGTGTCATTATGGAAGTTTTTGATTTTAATTGCATGTGCATTTTACTTTATAAATATAACAAAAAGCTCCAGAGAAATCTGGAGTTTTGTCTTAGTAGTTCGCCATAGCGAAGACTCGAACCTGTGTCCGCCGGGGCGGATATGAGCCCGACGAATATCGATTAAGACAAAAAAAGCTCCAGATTTCTCTGAAGCTTTTTCTTAGTAGTTCGCCACAGCGAAGACTCGAACCTGTGTCCGCCGGGGCGGATATGAGCCCGACGAATATCGATTAAAACAAAAAAAGCTCCAGATTTCTCTGAAGCTTTTTCTTAGTAGCGGGAACAGGACTCGAACCTGTGACCTTCGGGTTATGAGCCCGACGAGCTGCCTACTGCTCTATCCCGCGATGTTTCGGGTGCAAAGATAAGCAGTAAATACGGTTATGGCAAGGAATTACAGAAATATTTTTTTATGCACGGAAAAGTTTAATAACTTCTTAACAAACAGTTGTTTAAGGTTTTTAGGATGGTGATTTAGGTAATGGAATCAATTTTGTAATTCAGTAATTCCAGATAAGGATCGTTTTTTAAACCGAGTAAATGACCAAAAGCGGGCTCGGTTTTGTAACCTTTTTGTTTGAGTTTGATGATTTCTAGCCGGAAGTTTTCGCCTTTTGATGTCAGAATTTGGTCTTCAATAATCATATGTTTATACCCATTTTGATTTTTTGTCGGAATGTTTTGCCCGAAGATTTCAATTTCAAAAGGATCAATTTTAAAATTGGCTACAATAGTTTCCTGATTATCGATTTTCGTTTCCCGAATTTTGAATTCTCTTTCATTCCCAAAAACAGATTGAATTTTAGCTTTAAAATCAGTTTTGTTTTTCCAGTAACAAATAATATCAAGATCGCTGTTTTCAATAGCAATATTTATCGGAATAGTGCCGACTAAAAGAGGTTCAAATTCAGCAATATTCAATAAAATAGTATTTCGGGTTAAGATATCATAAGCCAGAATTTGTTTCTGATTTCCGAATTTTAAATATTCAATATTGCTAAAGTCAACCATTTTACTTGCTATAATCTGTTACTTCTTTGATTTCTTGTTGTATTATTTTATTAATATCAACTTTGGCATTTATAAAAGTGAAAATGGATGTCTTATATTCTCGAGCATATTTATTTGTTATTTGACCGACATAGGCGGAAGATTGAAAATGCTGACTTGTTTCTTTAAATTCAGCTTCAGCTTCTTCGTATTCTATAACTCTGATCACATTTTTGTATTTCACATCGAGATTAAACCAATTTACGTAATCGGCATTAAAAGAAACTGCTTTAATTCCTTTTTTAGAGTAATAATTAATCGCGCCTGCTTGCCCGTAATTATCACAGAGTACTAATGTCTTCTCCGGATTTGGAATCAAAGCATAAACTGAATCTGTTTTACGGGCAAGTTCCTTCCATCCCAACATATCAGCAAAATCTTGTGGTAACGCATGATCTTTTCCATCTTCCCAACGAAGCATTCCCATTTTTTTATATTTTTCGGGATGTTTTACTATAGATTCTGGACTTTTGTTTGGAAAAGCCAAATTATACATCGGAATAAATAGCAATAGGGGTATCAGAATAAAAATGGGTTTTAAATATCTTTTCCAACCTGAATTTAAAATGTCAGAAAGAAAAACAGCACCAAAAGCGATGTAAATAGGATATAGGCCGATTGCATAATATGCTTTTGCTTTGAAATAAATAAAAACGATTAATGTAAAAATTATTGAAGCAAAAAATAACTTATAGTTTGCGAAAGGTTTGTAAAGCAACAAAGCATATAATCCTGAAAGAATAACAAGGAAAGAACCAATAAAAAACAACAACTGTTCTTTTAAAAAATCAATACGATCGACATTAACCAGTTGTGTTTCTGCTAATTCTTTCATATGGTGTACAATCGGGAATTGATTATTGTATTGCCATAATAAATTGGGAAGAATCAACAGTAATCCCAAAATCAAGGCAAAATAGAGTTTTTTCTCTGCTAAAATCTTTCTTTGATTAGAAAGTAAAAGGGCAGGTAAGAGGCCAATAAGCAAAAATAGAATGTTGTATTTGTTTAGAAAACCAAAAGCAAATACAATTGCTCCTATATAAAACCATTTTTTTTCTTTGGTTGTGATGTATTGAATAACAACATAATAAAAAGTCGTCCAGCATAAAACATCTAGTGAATTGGGTTGATACAACATATTTAATCGTAACAGGCATGAAAATACGACACATGTGGCTCCAAGAACTAAAGCATACAAATTCCCTTTAATTGTTTCGATGGTTTTCCAGACAATTACTAAAGTCAAAACACCAAAAAGTGCAGGAAAGAATTTAATCCAGAAAACAGAATTCCCAAGTAAAAATATCAAATAAGAAAACCAGGAAGTGACTGGTGGAACTGATAAATAACCCCAAGCCAAATGATGTGCCTGATCGAGATGCAGATATTCATCACGTTGTAAATCATATTCCGGACTTAACAAGACAATTTGCAGGATGAATTTTAGGAAGATAAACGCGATTAGCATTATAGTTTTTTTGGTCATAAAGGTTTTGCTATAAATAACTTAAGTGTTATGAATTCTTTAGCTAATATATCATTTATTTTGTATTTAGGATAAAAGTTATGATTGATTCCAGTTTTAGAAAACAACAATTTTGAAAATACTTATTTTATAGAAATGAGTGTTTTAAGATGAAATTAGCCTTAATTCAGCACGAAAGGCTGGAAAATACTGAGAATAGTGTTTTATATTAACTCAAAAAAAGCGATTTATTTAAAAAATATTTACAAAATCGTTTTAGTAATTCCATTTTAGTATATATTTGTGTATATTTAACGCTTAACAAAACTAATTCTCTCAATGAAAAAGATTACTATAAAGGATATTGCTATGAAGGCTGAAGTCTCAATATCTACTGTGTCTTTCGTCATTAATGGTAAAGGAGAGAAAATGGGAATCAGCGCTGCAGTTATTAAAAAGGTGCAGGACATTGCTGCTAAACTTAATTATAGACCTAGTATGATTGCAACCAGTTTAAGAACTGGAAAAACAAGATCAATCGGGCTTATTGTTGAGGATATTTCGAATCAGTTTTTTGCTGATCTGGCAAGAGTCATTGAAGATGAGGCTAAAAATATAGATTACCGGGTTTTTTATTGTAGCACAGGAGATGATGACGAACGTTCTGAAGAATTGATTCATAGTCTTTTGCAGGCAAACGTAGATGGTTTTATTATTACACCGACACAAAAACTGGAAGATAAAATTGATCTTCTTTTAAAATTGAAGAAACCTGTCGTATTAGTCGATAGATATTTTCCCGGACAAAGTGTGAGTCATGTTGTAATGGATAATTATGAAGCATCTCATTCGGCCACAAAATTTCTGATAAACAAAGGTTGTAAAAATATTGCTGTTGTTAATATTACGTCTGAAATGATTCAGATGACATTAAGAGAAGATGGTTACAGAGATGCTTTAAAAGAGGCAGGTATGTACAATGAATCGCTTGTTCTTCATGTAAATTATCATAGCAATGAAGAAACAAGAATTGAAGAACTTGTAAATTTTTTCAATAAAAATCCTAAGATAGATGCTGTTCTGTTTTTAGCCAACTATATGGGATTGGCAGGTCTTCAGGCCTTTAGGGGAATGGGAATTAGAATTCCTGAAGATATATCGGTTATTAGTTTTGATGATCATGATAGTTTTAAATTGCATACACCCACAATCAGTGTAATTGCACAGCCAATTGAAGATATTGCGATTAATGCCATACAATTATTAATGAGTCAAATGACAGATATAGAAACATTTGAAGTTGAAAAACGTTTGAAAAAAGGTAATTTGATTATTAGAGAGTCTGTCTGATTTAGTTGCAAAATTTAAAAGATAAAAAGAAAACGTTTCGTTTTTTTTAGTCATTTCACTAAATCGTTTTAGTTTGTTTAGAAGCAAACTTTATAAATTTGATTATTTTGCTTTTTTAAAAAGGAGGCTGAAATTGGTAATTATAAAAGAATAGAGAGATTAGATTATAAACAACAAATAGATATAGAATAAGGAATAGTTTAAAAATTTTGGTTAGTTAGTTTGAATTAAGCCGGGTAGGAATACCTGTACCTCCCGGCTTATTTTTAAATTTATGATTTTCACCGATTAAGCCAGAGAGGAAGGTTTTAAAAAGAGCTGCGTAAATCTGTTTTAATCCGTGTCATCCGAGTTCCATTACATAAGTCAATAAAAAAATAGAATATGTTTACAAAATACCATAAAATAGCGGTTATAGGAATTTTAGCTTTAAGCCTATTTTCTGCTAATTCGTTAATTTCACAGGAAAGGAAGACTAAAACTAATTCAGATTACACCCAATATGTAAATCCGTTTATTGGTTCTGCAGGTCATGGTCACGTTTTTGTAGGGGCGAATGTTCCTTTTGGAGCAGTTCAGTTAGGGCCAGTAAATATCTTTGAAGGCTGGGATTGGTGCAGCGGATACAATTATGCCAGTAATACTATTTTAGGATTTACGCATACGCATTTGAGCGGTACGGGAATCGGGGATTTAAATGATATTCTTTTGCTTCCGGTTTCTGGAAAAGTGCCTCTTTTTAAAGGCACAAAAGAAGATATGGTGAACGGGTATGGCTCTTATTTTTCGCATGAAAACGAAGTAAGTAAACCAGGTTATTATAGCGTTTTCTTGGATAAATATAAAATTAAAGCCGAATTAACAGCCAGCGAAAGAGTTGGTTTTCATAAATATACGTTCAATTCTGCTACAGATTCTCATGTTTTATTAGACCTTGCCGATGGTGTGGGCTGGGACAAACCGGTAAAAACATTTATAAAAAAAATAAATGAAACAACCCTTGTCGGATATCGTTTTTCAGAAGGATGGGCTACGGATCAGCGTGTCTATTTTGCGATGGAATTTTCTGAACCACTTTCGGGTTTGGCACTTTATGATGATAAAAAAGCTGTTTCAGGAAATGAAGATGAAGGCTTAAAAATGAAAGCTGTTTTAGATTTTGCTTCTTTAAAAAACAAACAGGTTTTAGTAAAAGTTGGAATTTCCCCGGTGAGTTATGAGAACGCTTCCGCAAATATAAAAGCCGAAATACCGAATTGGGATTTTGATAAAATAGTCAAGGAATCAACATCAAAATGGAATAAAGAATTAAGCAAAATTCAAATCAAGGCCAACGATAAAACGATGAAAGTTTTTTATACTTCCTTGTATCATACAGCCTTTGCACCTTCTATTTTTAATGATGCAAACGGAGATTACAGAGGAACGGATAAAAAAGTCTACGAAAAAGCAAACTTCACGAACTACACAACTTTTTCACTTTGGGACACTTACAGAGGTTTACATCCATTATACACCATCACACAGCCGGATAAAATTAATGACATTGTAAAATCATTTTTGGCTATTTACCAACAGCAGGGAAGATTACCGGTTTGGCATTTAATGGGGAATGAAACCAATACGATGAATGGAAACCATTCGATTGCTGTTATAGTTGATGCCTATTTAAAAGGGTACAGAGATTATGATGTGGCATTAGCCTACGAAGCCATCAAAAAAACGGCAATGCAAACACGTGACGGAATGGATTACGTGCAAAAATTAGAATATATTCCGGCTGATAAAATGCTGGAAACGGTTGGAAATGCTTTAGAATACGCTATTGATGATTACTGCGTAGCGCAAATGGCAAAATCGCTAAACAAAACCGAAGATTATACCTATTTCACAAAAAGAGCCAATTTGTACAAACTTTATTTCGATAAAGAAACCACTTTTATGCGTGGTAAATTAACTGATGGAAATTGGAGAACTCCTTTTAATCCACTTTCCTCTGCACACCGTAAAGACGATTATGTTGAAGGGAATGCATGGCAATATACTTGGCTGGTTCCACAGGATCCTTATGGTTTAATTGATTTATTTGGAAGTGAAAGTAAATTTTTAGCCAAGTTAGATTCACTTTTTCTAATAACAGATAAAGTAGAAGGAGAAGAAGTTTCACCGGATATCAGCGGTCTGATCGGGCAATATGCACAAGGAAACGAACCGAATCACCACATCCCGTATTTGTATGCCTACGCCGGAGAACCCTGGAAGACAGCTAAATTAATTAGAGAAATTGATGATAAATTCTATTCGACAAAACCGGACGGATTATGTGGTAATGAAGATTTAGGTCAAATGTCTGCCTGGTACGTTTTATCTTCAATGGGATTCTATTCGGTTAATCCTACAAACGGAATTTATGTTTTTGGAAGTCCATTGGTAAACGAAGCCGTAATTCATCATAAAAAAGGAATTTCATTTACAGTAAAAGCAGTTGATAACAGCGCTTCAAATATGTACATCCAGAAAGCAGAATACAATGGAAAACTGTACACAAAATCGTATATCACACACGATATGATTGTGAAAGGCGGAGAATTGAAATTGTATATGGGAAGTAAACCGTCGACAATTTTTGGAGCGAAAAAAGAAGACAGACCTCTATAATTTTAGATTTAAGAGTTCAGATTTTAGATATACAATTATAATTTCCTGCAAGGTTTCAAAAACCTTGCAGGTGTAAATTTAGTCAAGTTTAAAGCTTACAGCCTACGGCTTAAAGCGTAAAGCATTTAATTATGAAAATAAAGAGTTTAATTTTTTTAGGATTAATACAGTGTTTAGCTGCAAATGCGCAGGATAAAATCCTTGATCCGGTTGAATATGTGAATCCATTAATGGGAACACAATCTTTGCACAGTCTTTCAAACGGAAATACTTATCCGGCAATTTGCAGACCTTGGGGAATGAATTTCTGGACACCGCAAACCGGTAAAATGGGAGACGGATGGGCTTACATTTATACAGCCGAAAAAATTAGAGGTTTTAAGCAAACACATCAGCCTTCACCATGGATGAACGATTACGGTCAGTTTTCGATTATGCCGGTAACGGGTAAATTGGCTTTTGCCGAAGCAGACAGAGCAAGCTGGTTCAGTCATAAAGCTGAGGTTTCAAAACCTTATTATTACAGTGTTTATCTGGCAGATTATGATGTTACTACAGAAATTACAGCAACAGAAAGAGCAGCACATTTTCAGATTACATTTCCTGAAAACGAGCAATCTTCTATTGTAGTCGATGCATTCGATAAAGGTTCATATGTCAAAATTATTCCTTCTGAAAATAAAATCATCGGTTATACAACGCGCAACAGCGGGGGAGTTCCAACCAATTTCAAAAACTATTTTGTTTTGGTTTTTGATAAACCATTTGCATCTAATTCGACTTGGAATGATAAAGGTTTAGAAAAAGATAAATTAGAATTACAGGACAATCATGCAGGAGCAGTGGTTGGTTTTAAAACTAAAAAAGGAGAAATCATTAATGTAAAAGTAGCCTCTTCTTTTATTAGCCCTGAACAAGCTGAACTGAATTTAAAATCAGAATTAGGAAATGCTTCTTTTAATGAAACGGTAGCTGCCTCTAAAAAAGAATGGAATAAAGTCCTTGATAAAATAGCCGTAGAAAGTAACAATGACGAGCAATTAAAAACCTTTTATTCTTGTTTGTACCGCACCACTTGTTTCCCTCAAAAGCAATACGAAATAAATGCAAAAGGAGAAACAGTGCATTATAGTCCTTACAATGGAAATATTTTGCCAGGTTATATGTACGCCGGAACTGGTTTTTGGGATACTTTCCGCGCCCTTTATCCTTTGTTAAATTTAGTTTATCCTTCTGTAAACAAAGAAATGCAGGAAGGTTTAATCAATGATTATAAAGAAGGCGGGTTTTTACCGGAATGGTCAAGTCCTGGTTTCAGAAATGTAATGGTCGGGAATAATTCGGCTTCCGTAGTTTCAGATGCTTATATGAAAGGTTTGCGTGGATACGATATCAATACTTTATATGAAGCTTTAGTTCATGGCGCCAATAATGAAGGACCTGTGGATGCTGTTGGAAGAACAGGAGTTTCTTATTACAATACTTTGGGATATGTTCCGTATGATGTGAAAATTAATGAAAACGCAGCCAGAACACTTGAATATGCTTATGATGATTTTGCAATTTGGAAATTAGCGAAAGCATTAAATCGTCCTAAAAAGGAAATCAGTGTATTCGAGAAAAGAATGATGAATTATAAAAAGCTGTATAATCCTGAAATTGGTTTGATGAGTGGAAGAAATAAAGACGGAAGCTTTCCTCCGAATTTTAATCCGTTTAAATGGGGAGATGCTTTTACAGAAGGAAATGCATGGCACTATAGCTGGAGCGTATTTCATGACGTTCAGGGATTAATTGATTTAATGGGCGGACAGAAAAAATTCACCGCTAAACTAGATGCCGTTTTTTCAACACCTCCAGTTTTTGATGACAGTTATTACGGATCCGTTATTCATGAAATTCGTGAAATGCAGATTATGAATATGGGTCAGTATGCGCATGGAAATCAGCCTATTCAGCACATGATTTATTTGTATAATTATGCTGGCGAACCCTGGAAAACACAATATTGGTCAAGAGAAGTAATGAACCGTTTGTACAAACCAACTCCGGATGGTTATTGCGGTGATGAAGATAACGGACAAACCTCAGCCTGGTATATTTTCTCTGCCATGGGATTTTATCCGGTTTGCCCGGCAACGGACGAATATGTTTTGGGAGCACCATTGTTTAAGAAATTAACCCTGAAATTAGAAAACGGAAAACAGCTGATTATAAATGCTCCAAAAAATTCTGAAACCAATAAATATGTTCAGGATTTAAAATGGGACAATGCAGGTTATTCTAAAAATTTCATCAACCATTTTGATGTCTTAAAAGGTGGTGAATTAAATTTTGATATGACAAGCGAGCCAAATTTACAAAGAGGAACATCAACAAGTGCCTTTCCATATTCTTATTCAACTTCAAAATAATACTATGCAATCACGTAGAAAATTTATAAAAAACACGGGAATTTTTTCAGCAGGATTATTGGCAATTCAAACCGATGTTTTCGGAATGCAATCGGATGCTTTCAATTTTGCCCTTAAAGATTTTATTAGCAAAAGACCTCCATTAGCAGAGCGTAAATTTACAAGTCCGGCCATTGAAGCAGCAATTACCAGAATTAAAAAACAAATTGCAAATCCGGAACTGGCGTGGTTGTTTGAAAACTGTTTTCCAAACACGCTGGATACTACAGTTGATTTTGAAATTATAGATGGAAAACCGGATACTTATGTAATCACCGGAGATATTGATGCAATGTGGTTGCGTGATAGTACAGCCCAAATCTGGCCTTATATTCCGTTTGTAAAAGAAGATAAAAAACTGGCAGAATTGGTAAAAGGAGTAATCAACCGCCAAACCAAATGTATTTTGCTGGATCCTTATGCAAATGCTTTTTATAAAGATTTCACCAAAATAAGCGAGTGGAAAAATGACATGACCAAAATGCAGCCTGGTATCCACGAACGCAAATGGGAAATTGACAGTCTCTGTTACCCAATAAGATTGGCGCATGGATACTGGAAAGAAACCGGTGATACCAGTTTGTTCGACAGCAAATGGAAAGAAGCGATGCTTTTAGTGTTACAAACTTTCAAAGAACAACAACGCTGGCATGATAAAGGACCTTATACTTTTCAGCGTGAAACTGCCTGGGCAACAGATGGCGTACCTTTAGGAGGTTATGGATATCCGGTAAAACCTTGCGGATTGATTGTTTCTACTTTCAGACCAAGTGATGACAGTACTTTGTTTGGATACTTGATTCCAAGTAATATGTTTGCGATTGAAGTATTGGGTTATTTAATCGAAATCTTCTCTTTGCCGTCAATGTTAGACAAAGATTTGGTGGCTAAGGCGAAAGAATTAAGAGAGCAGGTTCAAAAAGGATTAGAGGAGAACGCAATTATTGATCATCCAAAATTTGGTAAAATCATTGCTTTTGAAGTAAACGGATACGGCAGTTTTCATATGATGGATGATGCCAATGTTCCATCTTTATTGTCATTACCTTATTTAGGAGCAATTGAACCTGATAGCTCTTTATATTTAAATACCCGAAAAGTAGTGCTTTCAGAAAATAATCCATTTTTCTATAAAGGAAAAGCTGGGGAAGGCATCGGCGGGCCGCATACTGGAGCTGATACGATTTGGCCAATGAGTATTGTTTTGAGAGCAATTACAAGTGTAGATGAAAAAGAGATTAAAGCCTGTATTAGTAATTTGATTAAAACAAATGCAGATACTGGTTTTATGCACGAATCATTTCATAAAGATGATGTAGCTAAGTTTACCCGAAAATGGTTTGCCTGGGCAAATACGCTTTTTGGAGAAATGATTGTTCATACGAGTATCAAATATCCTCAGATTTTAAAAGATAAGAATATCTAAAATTAAAAATTTAAAATATGCCATCAGGAAATTAAGTATTAGTTCTTAATATCTAATGGTTCAATTCAAAAAATAAGATGAATAAAGAATATGCCGTAGGAATAGACATTGGAGGAACACATATTACCGCAGCGATTATAGATATTGTAAACATGAAACTGATTGATTTTTCACTGCATAAAGAATCTTTTGATTCTAATTTGCCGGTGAATCAGGTCATGTCTATTTGGGAAAAAGCGATTCGTACTTCAGTCGAAAATTCAAAAGTAGAAGAGATAAAAGGACTTGCTGTATGTATGCCAGGCCCGTTTGATTATACGAACGGACTCTGCTGGATAAAAGACCAATCAAAGTATGAACATTTTTATGGTTTAAATGTTCGTTATTTATTTCAGGGCAGTCTTAACCTTTCCAGTGAATTTCCCATCCTTTTTGAAAATGATGCTGTTTGTTTTGGAAAAGGTGAAGTTTTTAAAGATTCGGCAAATCTTTCTAAAAAGGTGATGGCCGTAACACTCGGAACCGGACTTGGGGCGTGTTTCATCGATAAAGGAGTTTCAATTGTTTCTGGAGAATTGGTTCCTGCAGATGGGGAAATTTACAATATTCCTTATAAAGATGGCATTGCTGAAGATTATGTTTCTGCAAGAGGTCTTTTGTCGGCTTATAAAAATTTAACTGGAAAAAATCTTAATAATGGATTAGAGCTTTTTAATCTGGCTGTCGCCGAAGATAAAGTTGCCATAAAAGTATTCGAAGCAATGGGAGAAAATTTGGCAGAAGTTGCTATTCCATGGTTAGAAAAATTTGAAGCTGATAGTTTTATTATTGGCGGAAAAATAGCTAATGCAAGCGAATTTTTTCTGGAAAGTTTCAAGAAAAAAATTAAGGAATCAGGCCTTGAAATTATCGTTTCGGTTTCTACAGATAATGAAGCTGCGGCTTTATTAGGTGCGGCGAGTATGCTTTATGCAGTTTAATTTTGGACTGAAAATTTAGATGGACATCTTATAGTAAACCAAGACAGCATCATAAAAAATGATGCTGTCAGGCTACCAAAAAATGAAAAAACTAACCCCAAACTAATTATTTCTGTTTTTTGAGCTTTTATATATTAGTAACGCTTTTACTTTTTAGAAAATCCCACACTTTCTGCTTTTTGAAAACTTTCAATTACCGCCTGATAATTTGGCATAACGCTAGAGTAGGCTTCAGCAAATTGTAAAGCATCAGGACGTTTCCATGTTTTTTGAATTTCGCTGCAAACGGCTGTTGTGCTTATTGGTATTACGCCTGCTAGTGATAATCTTGCAATGGTGGCTTGTGATGACAAAGTACTCATATCTCCTGAGGAATCAATAACAGCAAAGACTTCGTAGCCTTCTGAAACCGCTGATATAGATGGAAAAGCGACACATACACTGGTTAATACTCCTCCGATAATTAATTTTTTCTTCCCTGTTTTTTTCACAGCTTCAACAAATGCCGGAGTATCCCAGGAGTTTATTTCTCCATTTCTGGGTACATAAACAGCATGAGGAGCATATTTATGAATTTCAGGCATTAAAGGACCATTCGGACCATTTGGCTCTGAAGCAGTTGTTATTACAGGAATATTTTCTATGGCTGCAATTTTAGCTAACGTGGTGACATTGTTACGCAATGCCGTAACATCGATGTCTTTTACAGTTTGAAACAAACCACTTTGATGATCGATAAGCAGGATGGCTACGTCATCTGAATTAATTCTGGTTACTACTGACATTTTTTTAAATTTATTTGTTGTTGTTAAGTTTTATAGTATTTATGCTAAATGTCCAAATTTGTCCATGTTTACATCGTTAATGGCCTGAATAATTTCTTCCTCTGTATTCATCACAAAAGGACCGTGAGCAACTATTGGCTCATTGATAGGTTCTCCACTTAAAAGGAGTACAATACTATCTTCAAGTGCTTTGATAGTGAATTCCTCACCTTCGTTTCCGAATAATAAAAAATGATCTGTTGGCACATTTTTACTGTCATTAACCCTGATGCTTCCTTCAATTACAAGTAGTGCAGAATTGTGATTCGCCGGAAAATTAAAAGCTGCCGATACGTCTTTGTTTAGTTTTGCATTAAACAAATTCACAGGGGTAAAGGTTGTCACTGTTCCTGAAGTTCCATTATATTCACCTGCAATTACTTCTATAATCCCGCCGTTATCAGGAAGTTCGTGTTTATTGATTTCATTGTTAGCAATTCCCTGATATTTGGGTTTTGTCATTTTATCTTTTGCCGGGAGATTTACCCAAAGTTGGACCATTTGAAAATCGCCACCTTCTTTGCTAAATTGCTCTTCGTGGTATTCTTTATGTAGAATTCCGGATGCGGCAGTCATCCATTGTACATCTCCTTCGCCAATTACACCGCTATTTCCGGAACTGTCATGGTGTGCTACTTTTCCTTTATAAGCGATTGTAACTGTTTCAAAGCCTCTGTGCGGATGCACTCCAACACCTCTTACTGTTTTGGTGGGCGAAAAATAAAATTTCGAATTATAATCCATCATGATAAACGGACTCATTCGCTCCATGCTCATTCCTTTTCCGTACGGAATAAAATTATGTACCCTAAAACCATCGCCTACCATATGTGGTGCAGGTGGTGATAATACTTGTTCTATTTTTTTAGTTTTCATTTTGCTGTGATTCTTTATTGTGAAACAATGAGTTAGCCTGATATTCGGGATGTCTGTCTATATAAGATTTTATATAAGGACAATAAGGTTTTACTCTAAGATGATGCTCTTCTGCATAATCCAGAACGTATTTTGCTATGTAGCCTGCTATTCCTCTTCCTAGTAATTCCGATGGAACTTCGGTATGGATATACGAAATGTCTCCATCAAACAATTTATATTGTTCAAACGCTATCTTTCCGTCTAAATGAATTTCGAAGCGTTTGTTTTTTTCGTTGTTTAGAACTGCGTATTCCATGGTGTAATTTTTTAGTATTGTAAAATTACTTTGGATAAAAAAGGAAATACTTGATCTATGATAAGAAATACAAAAGGAAGAAAATGCCTGAATACAAAAATAAATTTGTACACGGGAAGGAATGCAGTAATGGCATTAAGGTTTCAAAATTTAATTTGAAACAGCGATAAAGATGATAAGTATCTTACGATTTGAAGTTTTTTCTTGCTAGTTCTTTTCGGACCCTGCTTAAGCTTTCAGGGGTAATGCCAAGATAAGAAGCGATCATTTGAAGTGGTAATCTAAAAGTAATATCACGATGTGTTTCTATAAAGTCTAAATATTTTTTTTCGGCAGTGGCGGCCAATAAATAGTTTATTCTTTTTTGCATCTGTCTAATGTTTTTTTGCAGAGCCAGGGCATTAAAAGAGGCGAAGTTTTTCGAAACTTTTTCTGCAGTTTTAATAAATTCCTTATTGATATAAACGATTTCAGCATCTTCAATTACATCAATAAATAATTCTGAAGGTTCATCAAAATAAAAACTGCTTCGATCTGCAATCCACCAATTTTCAGAAGCAAACTGAATGATATGATTCTTTCCCATTTCATCTACAGTATAGGAACGCAACATTCCTTTGCAAACAAAAAAAGCTCTGTTGCAAATTTGATTTTCCTTTAATAAAAGGGTTCCTTTTTTTGCTTTAAGCGAATAGGCTAAATGTTCTAATTCTTTATACTCGGTCTCTGAGATACCCGTATTATCTATGATATATTTTTTAAATTGTTCCAGCATTTGAGTCAGGAGATTTATTTAAAAGATTAATTTAGATGCCAAAATTTGTAAATGTTAGAAGTTTTAAAGTACAAAAAATAATCTAATAAATTTGATCTCGGATAAAAGAAGTAAAAGTATTATATAAAAAAAGCTCCAGATTTCTCTGAAGCTTAGAATAGTAACGGATAGTTCAGGAACTGTTAGTCGATGTAAATATCCTGATATGCTGTAATACTTAAAAATTAGTATTAACTTTTTTAGAACGATCTGCAATGTGTGAAATAAGCCAGATTGTTTGTCCGTCTTTCACAAAGTATATTTTTTTTGTCTCTAAATTTGGAATACTTTCAAGGAGGCTCACAAGTATGTTATTTGCAGAAATAAGATATTTTTGATCATATGTACTCAAAACTCTGGCTGCTTCTTTATTGGTTTTAGCCAGGGTAGTGAATTTAGTAAAATTGTTTTTCAGAATTGCATCGTAATTAAGGACGTCTTCCATATTTAAAGAAACATAATGCTCTTTAATGTTTTCATTATAATACAATGTTGCAAATGCCCAGACAGCTCCGCCTGATAAATAGATTTTATCTTTTTTTAATAAAAGAGGATTTTTGTCAAGCAAATCTTTGATCTTCTTACGCAGAACCGAGTTAAAGTCAAAAGATTTTTCCTGATATACAGACATATCATTAGCCTGATTTTGATTGGCAACCGTTTTTTGTACAGCATCAGTAAGTGTCATTGTACCGAAATCCAGTTCCAAAGGTATGAACTCTAATTTATCATCTTCAAGTTCATCGATGTATCCTCCTTTAGTAGTTTGAGCACCGATATCAAGCAGGAATGCGTTAGCATAATCTACAGGTGGAATAGCACCCTTAACCAGCGTTTTAGGCTCTTCATTAACATTAAGTATGTCAAGATTTTTCCTGGTTAAAGAAGTGATTTTATTTTTTAAAACATCAATGTTACGGGCAGATGCAAAAACCGGAGCGGCTACTATAAATATGTTTTCTTCAAGAAGCTTAAAATCTGTTTTTATTTTCTTCAATTGAGTAACAACTGTAATACTGGCTTTATCAATATCTTCCTGAGTAAGTTCGCCATTAGCAGTAATATGGTCGGCAAAACTAAATCTTTCAGTTGCGAAGTACAAAATATCATAATCAGCTTTTCTGATATTATTTACATCCAGAACTGAAACTTTTATAGCTCTGCGCCCGATTTCAATTCCGGCGTAAAGATTTTTTTGAGCAAATGAATTAATGGAAAAAAATAAATTTAAAAGAATAAAAAATAAAATTTGGGATTTGTTTTTTTGAAGCATTGGATTTAATTGTAGTTATGGTATTATTTATTTTGAATAAAGACTTTAGGGCAATAGTGGTATTTGTGTGAAAGTCATAATTTTGAATTAAAAATAACAGGTTTCAATACAGGATTGCAAATTTATAAAAACATTTACTAACATAAACGCAGTTATTAAGAAAACATGTTATTTAATTATTAATAATAATATTTCAAAGTTAATGCTAATGCTATTTTAGATATCTAATCTGCTGAAAAAGAGTGATGAGCTGAAGTAATTGAGGAAAGATTGAATAGTAATGTTCTTTTATTCTTTGAAGTGTTTTTATGAAAAGCTGTGCAAATGTCTTTGACTTTGCCCAGTTTTTTTAGCTCTTATGGAAATTAAAACCTGATAAAAGTCTCTGGACTTTCTACGATTAATTATCAAAAATCTGTATAATTTATATTAAATTTAGTTTTAAAGTCGGAGACTTTGAGAGGTTTCCGTTTTTCAATTATATTTTTTGAAATGATGCAAAAGTCAGGAACATTGCAGCAGCGGTAGTGAGAACACTTTGAAGAGCGAGGGGTTTATTCAAATTACAATAAATATGCTTTTTAGAGCGTAAGTTTTGAAATAATTAAAAAGATAAAGACTGTTCAAATAAACAGTCTTTTTTTGTCTTACTATTTTGAGATTAGTAAGAAGTATTAAAAAACACTCAATAATTATTTTGGCTGTTTGTTCGGTTCCTTCTTTTTCATTGTCTCCAAAATCAGGAATACCTTTTTTAAGTCTGCAACAGAGTTTGCAGCTGCAAAGGCGTGAATGTATTGGTTCCAGCCTTCATTGCTTCCGCTTTCAATAATCGACTGAATAGAATAGTTGCCTTTGCAATTGTAGACGGTCCAGTCTGCATTTTTGTTTAGGATTTTACTCTTTATTTTTTCTGTTTTGCAGCTGTCACTAGCTGTTCTAAACAGACTCGGGTGATTGCCAAAATAGAAACCGCCTGAAAAAGCTGCTGTGGCTGTCGTATCTGTAGGATAGAAATAATAAACGGAGAAATCAGGTCCTCTATTTTCCTTAATTGAATATTTTTTTGGGATGGAAATATAGTAATTGCTTTCTCCTATTTGTTTTTCCGTTAATTCTTTTAAATAAGGATTCTCTACAATATGCTTTGTTTTTTTATTATCAGAACATCCTAAAATGGTTAAGATTAAAAATATAGAAAGAAATGGAATTTTCAGATTTGTATTTGTACACATTTAAATAAAGATTAGTGAATTTTATTTACCCATTGCATAAGTAATACCTCCAAGCAAATGCTGCACGAAAAGAGGATCGCTGTAGCTTTCAGAGCTATGTCCCAAAGCAGTGTAAAACACCTTGCCGCCATCATATTCATGATACCATGCCAAAGGATGATTGTTGCCATGTTTGCCGCCTTTATAGGAAGACTCGTCAATTTTTATTAGCACATTTACATGTGGATTTAAATATTTAAAATTGTACCATTCATCTTTTCTTTCCCAAATTTCCGGAAGATGTTTTGTAGAAGGATGTTCATGATAGACGATTATTAGTTTAGCATTTTGCGGTTCCGGATGTCCGTCAAAAACACCGCCGATCATTTGTGTGTACCAAGACCAGTCTGGTTCGCAGTTTGTAGCCGAATGAATGCCTACAAAACCATTTCCTTTGTGTATAAATTTTTGCAAAGCCAATTTCTGATTTTCGCCTAAAACATTCCCAGAAGCACTTAAAAATATAACAGCTTGATATTGCTTTAAGTTTTTTGAATTAATCGCAAGAGAATCTTCAGTAGCATCTACCATAAAATAATTATCCTGTCCTAATTTTTTTATAGCTTCGATTCCGGCAGTGATGCTTTCATGCCTGAAGCCATTAGTTTTAGAAAAAATCAGCACTTTTTTGATTTTATAAGAAGCTGTTTGCTCTGCGTTTTTTTGATAGAAAGAAACTAGAAAATAGCTTGTCAGCAGAATAGCAGTGTAGAAAAAAGATTTTTTAATTGATGACAGTTGATTCATTTGGCAAAGTTTTATTTTTTGGGAAGATAGAAAAAATATCCTTTTGAGAAAGATTTTGTGTCACATGAGATTTTATTATGTTTACTTCCGCTCTTTTAAGTGTGCCTCATGAAAAGCTTTGCATTCTATGACTAACGGGACAATTCCCGAACCATTTTAGGGATGATATAAAGAAGTTGATAGATTTATAAATTACTTTACTTTGAACTAACACGCTTTTGAGGCAGTCTCTGCTCATCTTTAATGCTGAAAATTATTATTCTATTTATACCTGCTCAAATCCAGATTAAGAATAGTACCCACTCTGCTAAACTCCTCATTAATCTTTGCATTCAGGATTAGCTGTTCATTTTTTATTGGATGATTGAAAATTAATTGATGTGCATGAAGCATCATTCCCTTCAGGTCATAATTCTCCAGCCATAATTTATTTTGTTTGTTACAACCATGTGGACGACTTCCTAAAATGGGATGAAAAATATGTTTGAAATGTTTTCGTAATTGATGCATACGTCCAGTTTCAGGAATCGCTTCTACCAAACAATATCGTGATGTTGGTTGATTATTAAATTCTAATGCAACTTCGGCATTTTGCAAACGATGAAAGTATGTTATTGCATTTTGTTTGATGTCATCATCATTAGTTAAATCATAATCAATCGTTAGTTCTTCGGGTGACCAGCCACGTAAAATTGCTAAATATTTTTTTTCGACTTCGCGTGCGGCAAAACGATCATTCATAATTTTCAAAACGGCTGCATCCAACGCAAATAATAAGACACCAGATGTTTTGCGGTCTAACCGATGAACAGGATAAACGTGTTGCCCTATTTGGTTTCTCAATTCCTGAATAGCATAAACTTTTGCATCGCGCGCATAAAATGATTTATGAACCAGCAATCCACTTGGTTTATTAATGGCTATAATATATTCGTCCTGGTAAAGAATTTCTAACATTTGGCAAAAGTAAAAGAGATTTTGAGTAAAATCACTTTTATAACCGATTTGTTTCGATACTTTTCTCTGCTGTCGCAAGCATCCCATTTGTGAACGCAACAAAAACTTTAGAATTAAAAACTGAATTCGTATATTGTTCTGCTAAAATTGACTATGCCAAGCATATACATTTTAAAATTTCTGCCTTCAAAGGTTTTCAGTTCATTTTAATAGAAATAATCTAGATTATGAAAAATTCATTAATGCTCTTCATTGCATTCTTAGCTTTTACAGCTTGCTCAAAACATCAGGAAAAAAAAATTATTACGATCACTGGAATAGATTCCACATTGCGACCTGGTAATGATTTTTTTAAATATGTAAATGGCAAATGGTACGATTCTGTATCAATACCTGCATCTCAATCGGGAGTTGGTGCCTATATGTTTCTGAATTACCCACAACGAATGCGCCTGCAGGGAATATTGGACAGTCTTTCGCAAAGCAAGAATCCGGCAGGAAGCATAGCACAAAAGGTAGGAGACTTTTATGCATCAGGTATGGATACTTTAACCATTGGTAAACGAGCTTATGCACCAATCAAACCCCTGCTTGCCAAAATTGAAACCATTAGCGATTTACCGTCCTTAATGAACTTTGTAGTTAATCAGGTAAAAGTGGACAATTCTTCTATTATAGGTTTTGGAGTGGGACCTGATGATAAAAACAGCAGTATGAACATTGCCCAAATCTATCAAACAGGGATCGGTTTGCCTGACAGGGACTATTATTTCAAATCAGATTCATCGACTGTTGCCATACAGGAAGCGTACAAAAAATACCTTGCTACATTATTTCAACAAACAGGCAGCAATGCCAAAGAAGCTGAAAAGAATGCTAATTTGGTTTACGATATTGACAAACAACTCGCTGTTTCACATAAAACAAAAGTTGAACTTCGGGATGTGCAGGCAAATTATAATAAAATGGCTGTAAGCGACCTTGTAAAAAGGCATCCTAACATAGACTGGACTACTTTTTTAAATAATTTAGGTGCTCAAACCGATTTCATTAATGTTGGTCAACCTGCCTATTATGATGCCCTTAATAAGCTTTTAAAAACCATCCCCATTAATAATTGGAAAATTTACCTGAAAGCACATTCTATAGAAAGATATGCAGATGATTTAAGTAAACCTTTTGCAGATGCCTCATTTGAGTATACCAAAGTGCTTTCTGGTCAGGCTGTTCAAAAAACACGTGGCGAAAAAATGGCTAATGTCGTTGACAATTACTTAGGCGAAGCGTTGGGTCAATTGTATGTAAAGAAATATTTTTCAGAAGATGCTAAAAAACGTATGCTAATCCTCGTGAATAATCTGCAAAAAGCGTATGCCAAAAGAATTGATAACCTCGAATGGATGAGTCAGGTTACGAAACAAAAAGCGAAAGAAAAATTGGCAGCCATGACTAAGAAAATAGGATATCCGGATAAATGGAAAGACTATAGCAAGGTACGCATAGCAAGGAATACCTATTTTGAGAATATGGTTTCGGCCGCTACAGCCGAATATGAATTTCAATTGGCAAAATTGGGTAAACCAGTCGATAAATCACAATGGTATACTACAGTTCCAACAGTTACAGCATATAATAACCCTACTGCAAATGAAATTGTTTTTCCTGCAGGTATTTTACAACCCCCATATTTTGATAATAATGCAGATGATGCACTTAACTATGGAGGTATTGGAATGGTTATAGGTCACGAAATAACCCATACTTTTGATGATCAGGGTGCTCAATATGACAAAGATGGAAACTTAAAAAACTGGTGGACAAAAGAGGATTATGCACAATTTAAGTCAAGAATACAACAGGTTATCGATTTGTATAGTACCTATACCGTTTTAGGCGATCTACACATTAATGGCGCAATGACTGTTGGTGAAAATACGGCGGATATTGCCGGAATAGCAGTTGCCTATGATGCCTTCAAAATGACCGAACAAGGAAAAGGAAATACAAAAATTGACGGTTTTACTCCGGACCAACGCTTCTTTATTTCTATAGCCAAAATATGGAGAGTAAAAATGAAAGATGAGTTCCTCCGTTTGTGGATTAATAATAATCCACATTCTCCACCAAATTGGCGTGTTAATGGTCCCTTAATGAACACTACACCTTTTTATGAAGCATTTAATGTACAACCTGGAGATAAAATGTTTTTGCCGAAGAAAGACAGGATAACAATTTGGTAATAACTTATCTATCAGAAGTTTTTATGAAAATCTGCGCAAATTTCTCTGTGAACTTTGCGCAGTTTTTTTTTGTTTCTTAGAAATTGTAAATTTTGTAAAAGTCTCCTAATTTTTTATGTTTTAGATTAACCCAAAAACTCCAGATTTCTCTGAAGCTTTGTCTTAGTAGTTCGTCCCGAAGAGTGATTTTTTGAAGAACGAGAAAAAGGCATTATGCGCACTTCTCTGGCTATGTCCAATAACTTGCTTTACTTTTTTTGTTTATCAAAATATTTTAGTTCAACTAAAAAAAAATTAAATAAGAATATTTATAAAATGGATTATCCACCTTTAAAAAAATGAAAGAATATATTTTGCAAGAAAAATTTTATTTATTGAAATTTAATAAATATTGTAGTAAAACATCCCTTATATTTGTTAAAAGAAATTATTTAAAACACAAAATTAAGCTGAAAAAAGGTATACATCATATTTCTATATTTTAAACAATGTTAGATGTTTTACAAGCAGGCCTGTGTTTTAAAATTAGTTAAATCATTTTCAATAATATTTTTTGGTCACTAATAGAAGGTTAATTAATGAAAGCAATAGAAAAAATTCAATACCAAAATAAATTTAACCAACGAAGAGATTCAAATTATGAAGAAAAAATTATTTTTAAAAGCTTTGTTAACAAATGCAGCACTATTAATTCTATTACTATTTTTATCAAACTGCCAAGATAGGGACGATATTTTACAAGAAAATGATCATAGAGCTCCAGCAATTTATAAAGAAAAAATAGGCGATTATTGGAATCAATTAAAAATTGGTTCCGACGTGGGACAATTATCTAAAATCGAAGAGTTGTCTATTGCGATCGATACTAATAGTATAAAAATATATGATTTAAGGACTACAGAAAAACTATTAATTGCAGATGCTAAACCATTAAATGGATTAGAAGGAAGTACTAAGATTATTTTTTATTTGAACGAAGATACAGTAGTTCGTTCAAATATTGTAACATTAAAAAATAGTCAGGCTAATAATAATATTAATAACGTTATTTTATCTGTCTTAAATGCGGATAAAAATGATTTTAACTACTCTGGTGAAATTACTTTTTTGAGCCTCTCAAAAACAAAATTGCTATATAATAAATATGATAAGGGTGAGATAATTGAAAATGGAACTTTAAGTGGTACTACTAATAGTAGGAAATCTGGCAAAACGCAAGAAAGCTGCGTAGAATATTGGTGGATAACCAGATATGGAGGTGAAATAATTAGTCGGGTTTATTTGTTCTCAATCTGTGACTGTAGCGGTGGCGGCGGTGTTGGCGGTGGCGGTGGCGAATTGGATTCCAAAATGAATAATTGTGGTGGATCAAGTGTTTTTTTGGGTGGACCAGGTGCATCTTCTTCTACTACTTACAAACCTAATTTTCCTTCAAATCCTGAAAACAATCGGACTTATAGGCATACTGATCCTGACGGAGTTTGTACAGAATATATTTTCAATATTGATACAAATTCATGGCAAATTTTGCAGGTAATCCTTCCTAATATTATAATTGCTAATAACAAAGATAATTATGGCATTTTAGAATACCAATGGCCAGTTAATAATCAAAAAGTGTATGACCCCAATACCCACATATTTTACACGTATGAGCAAGGCTCAGATTCTTGGATTGGAATTCCGGCAACTAATCTACTGATTGCTGAAGCAATTGAAGAAAAGATTGACGACACTCAACTTGATCCTTGTCCAAAAGCAATTTTAAATAAATTAAAAAATACTACAAATTGTGATATTGCTAATATCTTTACTAAGTTAGGAGCTAATAATATATATAATGTTACTATTATTTCTGGAAATGCAGGGAATGTACCGGCTAAAACAATTCCAGTTTCACCCAATAATTATAAGATTACTATAAATAACGAGAGCTATACTTCTTCTACGCAATTGTATAAAGCTGCTAATTTATTACATGAGATAACACATGCTTTCTTTCTGAGTTTAGTGGAAGATTACTATGGCTCAGAAAATCCTGCGGTATTTAGTGAATTTTCAATACTTTTTCAGACTTATGTAGATACAAAATATCCACAAAATACAGAAGACAAACAACATGAAGAAATGGCTAATACTTATGTAGAAGCTATTGGTATAGCGTTACAAGAATTTCAGACAGGAGTTTCTTTAGCAAATGGAGTAAAACCAGATCAAATCTATACTGATTTAGCATGGGGAGGATTGAGAGATGCCCCAATTTATGGAAAAATATTTCCCTTAGGAAGCGCTGAAAGATTAAGAATTGACAACAGGCTGGCTGCTGAGCAAAGTGGTCATGAAATAGGTGCCGGTACTGCACAACAACAAACCCCAATAGGTCAACCCTGTAATTAATGTAATTATGAAAAAAGTATTATACATATTTATCATATCACAATTTCTTTTTAATTGTGCTGTAAATAAGGATCCAAACGCTCCTATTAATGATTACATTTCAAGTTTGGATTTGAAAGATTCAGACAAGATTATGATTATTCAGGAAAAAATCAATAATAATGTAACGATTGATATATTTAAAGGCAAAACGTTTTATTATACTGGAATTAATAAATATGTGAAAGTTGAAGGAGTTAAAGAGCCTTTGTATGATGAGAAGAACTGGGAGATAATGAAAAGTAAATATGAAAATAAAGAGATAAAAGATCAATGGATAAAAGGTGATTATTGGGCTTTAAAAGATTTTAAACATCAAAATATTATTTTTATAAAACAAGAAAAATTTCCTAATCCTGGCAAATATGAGAAATTTGATTTTCAAGAAAACTACAGCGTTTTTTCATTCTCAGATATAATATATTATAAACATAAAAAGTATGCCGTATTTACTATAAAATCAACAACCACTGATTATAAAAATATTGATGCAACTTCTATATTAATTTTGACAAAAATTAAAGGTAAATGGACTGTCTTCATAGAGGTAGGAGATGGTATATATAGATAATAAATTTTAATAATTTTAGAAAATCCTGATCCAGTTGCAATTGCTGATACACAGCAAATCAGTAAAAATAATTATCTTATAACTATTAGTGAATCATATATAAAAGGGACAGATAATAACGAAAGACCACCTACAGATTTATCAATAGCCTCAAAAATAATTCACGAAATAATTCATGCTCATTTCTTTGCATTGTATGATGATTTTCACAATAACGGTGACATATGTGCATATGATAATTATGATTGTTTATGGAATATGTTTCTAAAAATTTTCAGGGAACGACAGATCCTCAGCATTCGCAAATGTTTGAAAATTATATAGATATAATGGCAAGTTCTTTGCAAGAGTTCCAAACTGGAATCGCGGTCTCTAGTACAGGAAAAGCAGAGCTTTTTTATCACGATCTAGCATTGTCAACTATGGGAGGAACATAATTTTTAAAGAACGTTATCCTTTAGATTACAACGCCCCCACTTACCCAGAAAGGAAAAGAATAACTTATATCAGTGAAGCCGAGGAAGATAATAAAATTATTGATGATGCACAAAATGGAATATATAAACCCAAGGGAAAACCATGTCCTTAATAAATTTTCGAGATGAAAAATTATCTATACTGTCTATTTAGTTTGTTATTTATTTCTTGTGCTTCTAAAAGTATAGAGAGCCAAGTTATAAACGATTTTATAAAAGAGCAAGCCGGCTTAAAATATTACTACAATATAGTTGTAGAAGAGGCACCATCACGGATGCTTCCTTTGGAATATTATGAAAAAGCCTATCAAGATAGAAATATTCGCATTGGTGATAAGATAAGAATAATGCCTAATGGCCGTCGTCCTTATACTTGGCCTATAGATACTTTGGAAATCAAAACTTTAAAAGAAAAATACAAAAATGATACAATTACTTATTATTGGAAAAAAAAGGATTTTATCAAAGAAAATTTTGCTGGTAAAGATTTTAAGATTTTAAAAATGAATCAACGTCTTCCAAATACTCCAGAGTTCACAAAATATGAAGGAGGTGATGGTTTAATAATTTCAAGGCCAATAATAGTAAATAGCAATAAATATGCTTTGTTTTATTATTGTCCTTATTCTATTGGTGGCCACACTGGTGGAAGTTGTCAAGCTATTTTGACGGAGAACGTAGATGGAAAGTGGAAAACAATAAAAACTTACTCGGATCCTAATGTTATTAATTAAGGCCACAATTGCAATTTAATAATCCTAATACTCTTCCTGATGCTCATCATGAAAAAATTGCTGACAAGTATGTTAATGCAATAGCATCGCTTATTCAAGAATTTCACACAGGCGTGCCAGTTAGTTCAGGCTTTCCTTATCAGGTATATTTAGATCTCGCATGGGGCGGGCTTCAAAATACAACAATATTTAATAAGAATTATTCTAATGGCCCTAATCGTAAAAATTATAAAGATCGAGAAAGAATTTTAGGAAGAATAATTGCAGAAAAAAAAGGAGAAGTATACGGTATTAATTCTCCTATAGGTACACCTTGTAAAAAATAAAATCATGAGACAATTAAAAAAAACATTTCTATTAATTCCTTTTTTTATTTTATCATGTGCTAGCGCACAACATATAGAAAATTATGAACCTATTAATGTGTTTTTAGCAACACAAAAATTCGACAAGAGTAAAAAGTACATTTTACAAAGAGACAAGGAAGCAAATAAACAAGCTCTAAGGATTTTTAACAGAGGTGAAGGGCCTGTTCATGTGGTAGATGTAAAAGATCCTAGAGATTACACTGAGGGGCTATTTGTAGAAAAACATTGGAAAAAAATGTATGATGAATATGCTCAAGATACAATAAAATCATATTGGAAAAAAGAAGATTTTCCTCAATATGATTTTATATTAGAAAATAAAGAGGTTTTATTTAAATCTGCATTTTATGATAAATACATGAATAGTAGAATAGAGGATGTTGTCATTATATCTGAACCAATGTATTATATGGATAAAAGATTTATCATGTTTTATTTTAATATTTCATCTTTTTTTGGTAGTAATCAGCCACAAGTTGTAATTATGAAAAAAGAAAATGAAAAATGGGTTGTTTTTGGGGCAATAGGTGATTATATTTTTTATTAATTCTGCCACAGAATGTAATAATAGATGCAATTTATTTGCTGAATGTTTACACTAACTTTAAAGCGAAGTTAAAACAACAATCTGTTTATGTAAACTAATTTCTTAAAGCCATAATGTAGTTCAAGAAATAATGTTCAAAACAAAAAGAGACCATCGAGTCTCTTTTTGTTTGAATTAATATATTTTTATAAAAGCTTTTTTGCTTAGTATATTTTTGAATTACTTATTTGATTAATTGTTCAAGCCTTACTATCATTTCATCTTTCTCTTTCAGCATACGCTCGTATAAAGCAATTTTTTCTTCATGAAGCTGAATCAATTTGTCAATCGGATTAACATTAAATATAGCACTATGACCTGTATTTAAGAAAGCTCCGTTATCAAATGTATTTGAAATAATATTTATTGCCTGTTCCTCATCAAAATTCTGAAAAGCTTCAACTGGAATCTTTAATATTGCTGAGATTTGATTAAGTAAATCATCTTCAATTACATCTTTTTGCTCCAGCATAGAAATTTTCTTTTGATTCCAGTCATTTCCTAGATCAAAAGCCAATGCTTCTTGTTTGATGCCAAGCATCTCTCTAAAACGTTTAACGTTTCTTCCCCTGATGTACTTTCTGTTCCATAATGAGTATCAATTTTTCTAAAGGCTCAAAGATAAAGCCATTTGGCTTAAAAAATTTGAATTTCAAAGATAAAAAAATATCCTCCAAATATCCGTTTTTTCAGATGTTATGTCTGTTTTTGCTCTACTCCGGCATAAATCCTTTCGTGTGGCACCAGGTGAATAGACAAAGAATTAAAAATATAATAAACAAAAAAAGCTCCAGATTTCTCTGAAGCTTTGTCTTTGTAGCGGGAACAGGACTCGAACCTGTGACCTTCGGGTTATGAGCCCGACGAGCTGCCTACTGCTCTATCCCGCGATGTTTCGGGTGCAAAGATACGCCGTTTTTTGAGAAATCCAACGAAAACTTTAAAAAATGTTTTATTTTCTGTATTGAGTTGATATGACTACCTTTGCAAAATAAATAGTACACAAATGTCACATAAAGCAGGTTTTGTAAACATCATCGGGAATCCAAACGTTGGAAAATCAACATTGATGAACGCCTTTGTTGGAGAAAGATTATCGATCATTACATCAAAAGCACAAACAACTCGTCATCGTATTCTTGGAATCGTGAACGGCGAAGATTTTCAACTTATATTATCAGATACCCCAGGAATCATCAAACCGGCTTATGAAATGCAGGAATCGATGATGAACTTTGTAAAATCAGCTTTTGAAGATGCTGATATATTGGTTTATATGGTTGAAATAGGGGAGCAGGACTTAAAAGACGAAGCTTTCTTTAATAAAATCATTTATGCTAAAATTCCGGTTTTGCTATTGTTGAATAAAATTGACAATTCAAATCAGGAACAATTAGAAGAACAAGTAGCTTTTTGGACAGCAAAAGTGCCAAATGCTGAAATTTTTCCAATCTCAGCTTTACAGAATTTTAATGTACCAGAAGTTTTTGGAAGAATTATCGAATTGTTGCCAGAATCTCCGGCATATTATCCTAAAGATCAATTAACAGACAAACCAGAACGTTTTTTCGTAAACGAAACAATCCGTGAAAAAATCTTGTTGAACTACAGCAAAGAGATTCCGTATGCAGTTGAAATCGTAACAGAAGAATTTTTTGAAGATGAAAAAATCATCAGAATCCGTTCGATCATTATGGTAGAGCGCGAAACGCAAAAAGGAATTATCATCGGACATAAAGGTGCAGCTCTTAAAAAAGTAGGAACCGATGCTCGTGCTGATTTAGAGAAATTCTTTGGAAAACAAATTCACATTGAACTAGTAGTAAAAGTGAATAAAAACTGGAGAAGTAACGCGAATATGTTGAAACGATTCGGATATAATCAGTAATATAGTTTGGGCGTGTCCCTCTGGGTCGGGCTATCCGTTACAATCTTTTGTTCCATTTCATTACACAAAAGGATTTCCACTTCTATCCCTCACGCAGCCAGAACTAAAAAGGAAATTGATTTTAAAAGAAAATAAATGAAAGTTAAAAAATCTGCTCTTGTAATAATTTCAGTTTTAGCTGTGGGTTATGCAGGTTTAAAAGTTTTAAAAAAAATAAATCTTAATCAGGATTATAAAGTAGGACAGGCACTAGATAGTTTAAATGGAGTAAAAGTGTATTATAATGGTGGTGTAGACAATGTTTTGGGTAGAAACGTTACAAAAGATAATTATAATTTAGGACTTAAATATCAATGTGTTGAATTTGTAAAAAGATACTATTACGAATTTCTAAATCATAAAATGCCCGATTCTTATGGTCATGCAAAAGATTTTTTTGATTCAAAAGTTAAAGATGGAAAATTAAATTCAAAGCGAAATTTAATTCAATATACAAATCCAAGCAAAACAAGGCCAAAAGTTGGAGATTTGGTTATTTTTTCAGGATCTGTTTTTAATAGATTTGGACATGTTGCTATAATTTCGAAAGTTTCTGAAAATGAAATCGAGATTATTCAGCAAAATCCTGGACCATTCAGTGGTTCAAGAGAAAATCTTGAATTAGAAACTCAAAATGGAAATTATAAAATAGATAATGATAGGTTATTGGGCTGGTTAAGAAAACAATAATAAGTTTATGTTTTAGAATAAATACAAAAAAGTTCTTGATGTCACCGAAACCCTAACTCTGATAGTCCCGAGGCTTCGGGATAAAAGATTGAAACGGATAGCAGGAAATTGCTCCTGAAAAAACTCCTTAAAATAACAGGATAAATAATAAAAATCTTAGGTACTTAGAAACATGGCAGATTAGCCACTTTTTTACCTACCTTTGCAAAAAATTAAAATAAAGCATTTGGGATTTATAAGTGATTGATTATGGGATGCTAATAATCAAAAAGTCTAAAATCTGAAATCAAAAATTCAAAAAAATGAATAACATTGTTGCGATAGTAGGAAGACCTAATGTAGGGAAATCAACCCTTTTTAATAGGCTGATACAAAGAAGAGAAGCTATTGTAGATTCGGTTTCTGGAGTTACCAGAGATAGAAACTACGGTAAAAGCGAGTGGAACGGAAAAGAGTTTTCTGTAATTGATACCGGCGGATATGTTCGCGGATCTGATGACGTATTTGAAGGTGAAATTCGTAAACAAGTGGAGCTTGCTATCGACGAGGCTGATGTTATTATTTTTGTGGTTGATGTAGAAGAAGGAATTACGCCAATGGATGATGTTGTTGCGCGCTTATTGCGTAAAGTAACAAAACCAGTTTTATTGGCTGTAAACAAGGTTGACAACGCAATGCGTGAAAAAGATGCGCTGGAGTTTTATAACCTTGGATTGGGAGAGTATTTTACTTTCGCCAGTATTTCAGGAAGTGGAACCGGAGATTTATTGGATGCTTTAATTGAATCTTTTCCGGTAAAACCAGAACCAGTTCAGGAAGAAGTAGTTTTACCACGTTTTGCCGTTGTAGGACGTCCGAATGCCGGTAAATCAAGTTTTATCAATGCCTTAATTGGTAAAGAGCGTTTCATGGTAACGGATATCGCAGGTACTACACGTGATGCAATTGATACAAAATTCGATCGTTTTGGTTTTGAATTCAACCTGGTTGATACTGCGGGAATTCGTCGTAAAGCAAAGGTTAAGGAAGATTTAGAGTTTTATTCTGTAATGCGTTCGGTTCGTGCGATTGAGCATGCAGATATTTGTATATTGGTTATTGATGCAACCCGCGGATTTGAAGGTCAGGATCAGAGTATTTTCTGGTTGGCCGAGAAAAACCGTAAAGGTGTTGTAATCTTAGTTAACAAATGGGATTTGGTGGAAAAAGACACTATGTCGACTCGTGATTACGAAGCAAAAATTAAGGAAGAATTAATGCCTTTTACTGATGTGCCAATTTTGTTTGTTTCGGCTTTAACGAAACAGCGTTTATTGAAAGCATTGGAAGCTACGGTTCAGGTTTTTGAAAATAGAAAACAAAGAATTCCTACTTCAAAATTCAACGAATTTATGTTGAAAGTAATTGAAGCTTATCCACCGCCAGCAACAAAAGGTAAATATGTAAAAATTAAATATTGTATGCAGTTGCCAACTTTAACGCCTCAGTTTGTGTTTTTTGCCAACATGCCACAATACGTTAAAGAACCATATAAAAGATATCTTGAAAATAAAATTAGAGAAAATTGGGACTTTTCAGGAGTGCCAATCGATATTTATATCAGAGAGAAATAACACTAAAATCCCCGCTACAATGGGGATTTTTTTATACCTAATTTTAATTTTTCGGAAATTATTTTTATTTAATTGGCATGTTATTTGAATAAATGTAAAAACTACAATTAAACCTTTTGTGTTTTTTTTAGTCTTACTATTCTAACTAACCAATTTTATGACCAGGATTTATTCATTTTTACTGTTTTTTCTTTTTTGTTTTGCCGCAAACGCCCAGAACGATATTATTGTTAAAGGGACTGTGGTTGACATTAATACACAACTTCCTCTTGAACTTGCTACTGTTTATTTTACGACTGTAAAAGATTCCACTATAATAGAATACGCTACAACGGATAAAAATGGGGTTTTTAGGATAAACACCAAAAAATACGACAAACCTGTTTTGCTAAAAATAAATTATGTGGGGTACCAACCTTTTATTGAAGAACAAAAGGGACTTTTAGAAAGCAAGGATTTCGGAAAATTATATGTGCTTGAAAATGTAAACGCATTAGATAATGTCGTGATAAAAAGTGCAGCTCCACCCATTACAATGAAAAAAGATACATTGGAATTTAATGCTGCTTCATACAAAGTACGCCCAGATTCTAATGTGGAGACTTTATTAAAACAATTACCCGGTGTTGATGTTGATAATGACGGGAAAGTGACCGTAAATGGACGGGAAGTAACACAGTTTTTAGTAAACGGAAAGACATTTTTTGATAAAGATGGTGCTTTACTTTTGAAAAATTTACCTGCTGAAATTATAAAAAAAATTCAGGTTTCGGATTTTAAATCTAAAAAAGAGGAGTTGGCTAAACAAGAATCTACTTCAGATTATTCTTCAATTAACCTGACTATTGATGAGAAGAAAAATAAAGGGTATTTCGGAAAAATATTAGGAGGCTACGGTTCTGATGATCGGTACGAAAGTAGTCTGATTATGAACTTTTTTAATAATAAACGGAAGATAAGTGTTTTGGGGTCTTCCAATAATATCAATTCAACTGGTTTTGCCCAGGATGAGGTTTTTGATAATATGGGAGGCGGAAGAAATAATAGCAATAGAAATAGTGGTGCTGCGGGCAACGGAAAAGGAATTACGCAATCTAATTTGTTTGGTGTTAATTATACAGATGACTGGAGTGAAAAATTAGCAGCTATGGGAAGCTACAATTTTGCAAATACAATCAATAAAAACGAAAGTAAATCGAATCAGCTTAGTTTTTTGCCAGCAGGAAATATCATCACCGAATCTGATGCAAAAACAAGAAATGAAAATACGGGGAACAAAGCCAATTTTGAGTTAGAATATAAAATAGATCCGACTACCAGACTTGTTGTAGCTCCAAAATTAAATCAGTCACGATCAAATAGTGATTCATCTTCCTCTACTTCTTCAGTAGATGAAAACGGTGATGCTTTGAATGAAAGTACAGCTAAATCTTATAATGAAAGTACCAATACAAGTTTTGCAAACACAATCAATTTTAATAAAGTGTTTAAGAAAAAAAATCGTAATCTAAGTTTTGTTTTTGATAACAATAATTCAAATACGGATTCGGATGGATGGAATCAGTCAGCAACTATTTTTCATCAGGACAATAAATCAGATGATTTGAGAAATCAGAATACCAAAAATAATAGTACTAGTGATTCTTATTCTGCAGATATTGAATATACAGAACCTATTACAGATTCGTTACGTATAAGATTTGGATCTGATTTTGATTGGAAAAATGAAGTAAAAAATCAAAAAACATTTGATTTTGATGCTGCTACACAATCATATTCTGATTTGAATGAATCATTAACTACCTATACAACTTCGAGACAAAATTCGGTTAGTCCGAAGGTGGGAGTTACTTTGCAAAAAAATAAATTTACCTTAAATCTGGATTCTAAAACCTCTATTGTTGGTTTTGATAACTATTCATTGTACTTAGGAAAAGAAACGGAGTTGAATAAGAAATATGCTTTGCCTTTCGCAACGGCGCAGTTTAGATATAAGTTCAGCCGATCAAAAAACCTGACTCTAAAATACGATTTTTCAAGCACTCTGCCATCAGCAAATTATTTAATGCCTATCGCCAATTTAACAAATCCGCTTAATACGCTTATTGGAAACCCAAATCTGGATCCAATTGAAAAAAATACGGTAAACTTCAATTTCAGAAATTTCGATTTCAGAACGCGTTCAGGTTATAGTTTTATGGCAAAAGGAGATTATTATAGCAATGATATTTATGCAACATCTTTTTATGATGATAATGGTAAAAGAACAACATCTTACATCAATATATCAGGAACTTATACCGTTTCTGTTGGTGCCAACTGGAGCCAGTCTATTAAAAGAGATGCTCATGTTTTAAGATACGGTCTGGCACTTAATGGTAGTTATTCATTTGATAAAGGATTTACCAATGCAGTAATGTACAATGCGAAATCTACAGCCTTAAGCCCGAAAGTTTATATGACGTATGAATATGGCGAAGTGCTTACCATTTCACCATCGTATAGTTTGTCTTATAATGAAACAAAATATGAAAATTACAACAGAGACGCAAGTTCAAATGTATTGCATAGAATCAATTTGCAAACGACATCTTACTGGCCGGCAAATTTAATTTTTGGAAATGATTTTAGTTATAGTTACAATTCTAATATTTCAGACGATTTCAAAAAGGATTTCTATTTGTGGAATACCAGTTTGTCTTATGGTTTTTTTGATAAAAAACTTTATGCTAAAGTAAAAGTTTACGATATTTTGAATCAAAACCAAAGTGCTACCAGAACGATTTCAGCAACTTCTATTCGCGATGAAGAAAATACAGTTCTAAAAAGATATGTGATGTTTTCTCTGGCTTATAAAATTGGAAATTTTTCTGCTAAAGAAAAAGGACAAAGAAGAAGAGGCGGCGGAGAGCGTCAAGGAGGAGAAGAATAGGTTTTAAACTCCGGAGTAATCCCGAAGCATCGGGACCAAATTCCCAAAATGAAAGTTATTTTTGGTTGAATATTTTTTTCTCAGATAGTTTACTAAATAGTATGCTATTATAGATGTGATTTTTGGGATTTGGCCGATGCTTCAGGGTTAGTTTTGGAATTTTTTAATTTTTTATTTTGCGATCAATTCTGTGGTAAAGTGTAAAACGAATAATATCACGATCATAAAAATCAACACCGCTGGCACGTCGTTGAAAGCTTTTTAAATAACCCACTTCTAAACCAATATTAGGATTGAAATGATAACGTAATGCAGCGTAAAGTCTGTTTTGGTCGAAAGTATTTCGCTTATTATCTTTTCCGAAATTAAGTAGAATTTCATCTGAAATGGTACCTTTCAAACTTCGTTTTTCTTTTTTCCAAAGATCAAAAGTTGATTGTAATCTATATCTGAATCGGAAAGAAAAAGAAAAATCATCAAGCAATTCCGTTTTAGTAGCTTTCTGAATAAAACGTTCTTCTAACTGAAAACGATTATGGAAAGTGATTTTCGCAACATCATTAATCAGCGTTATGTCTTGCTGACCACGATATTCGGGAACCGAAAAGTCAGGATCAATATGCGGATCTTGTGTATTGGTACTAAAAAAAGCAAATCCTCCGCCTAAATCGACAAGTTTAGTAGCGCGATATCTTCCCTGAACTCTTATTACGAAAAGATTTTCATGAACAGGATTCAAAAAACTACGGTTGTCAAATTCAGAGTGAAGTGCCCATTTCTCAGTTAAGGGTAAAATATTATAATAACGAATCCAGGTTAGGGTTTGCTGGTCGATATTTTTCTTCGTTTGAGAAAAACCAATTTGACATATAAGACTAAGAAAGAAAAATATTCTGAGAATTTTCATTTATATAAATTCAGGCTGCGAATATATATAAATCGAAATGCATTTATCGAAGAATAAAATGGGTTTAAAATTCTTTTTTGTGATTATAAAAAAAGCGAGGCAAGTTTAAGAACTTGCCTCGCTTTGTATTTGGAATTCAATTAATTTCTTATAATGAATATTTCAATGTAACTCCGTAAGTTCTTTGATCTCCGATTACACCAGCATATTGTCCTGTATTTCCTCCTGCAGGCAATAATTGTTCGTAGTAATCTTTGTTTAATAAGTTACGTCCCCAGAAGTGAACTGATAACCCCTGAGAAGCACGGAAACCTAAACGAGCATTGAAAATTGCATAACCCGGAACTACTAAATATTTTGAAGCAGAAGGGCTTGATGAGAATTCAGAACGTGCGTACGAATCAAGAGCTAAGAAAATTTTACCGGCATTACCAAAGAATTTGGCATTATCAGAAAGTTCTCCGCCTAAAGATCCTGCCCATCTTGATGCACCAGGTAAATCAGTTCCTGAAACATCTTTATAAGCTACGGCTGCTCCGGTTTCTTCTAACGGAAGTGGTGCATTTGTAAACTTAACATATGTACCTTCAGTATAAGTTGCAGCAGCATTTACAGTCAAATGTTGGCTAAATACAAAACTTGCATCTAATTCTGCACCTCTTACACGAACTTTGTCAGCATTAGCAAGGTAACCACGATTTACACCTAATTCAGCTGCCTGAACGTTAGTTTGGAAATCTTTAATTTCTGTATTGAAGAAAGCCAAATTGAATATTGAATTTCTAAAAGGAGAAGTTTTTACTCCAACTTCATAATGATTTACTTTTTCTGGTCTAATTACTGCAAGATCAAGCAAAGGTAGTCCTTTTGAATCTGTAGGAAGTCCCGCAACGTTTACACCAACTGGTTTGTAACTTTTAGCGTAAGTTGCATAAGCGTTAATTTTGTCAGATGCTTTAAAGGTCAAAGTTAAATTTCCTGAAAAGTCTGTATTATCAGTACTAGAGTCAAATGCCTGATCAGAGTAAACTAGTTTTTTCAAAGCCAGTAATGCAGGATCTGTTGTTTGAAGGCCCCCGTATGTTGTGCGGGCGTAATGAGCGTCTTTTTTATCGAAGTTATATCTTAAACCTGGTAAAATATGTAAACGATCTGTAATAGCCCAATCTAATTGACCAAATACTGCCGCACTTGAAGCTCTGATATTTGCATCAGTTTTGATTCCGTATCCTTCAAAAAGACCTGGTGTTTTCCATAAGTTGCTGGTTGTACTTTGAGCAAATCTCCATTGTGCGTTTCCAGATTCTTCTGTACCATCTGTTTGAGACGTTTGATCGATGAAGAATACACCTGCAACTCCGCTTATTTTTGATGTTAACTGACCAGCATAACGAACCTCTTGTGTGATCTGAGTTTGTCTTGTTGGATTTTGTGATTTAGCTAATACTTGTAATCCTGTAAAATCTCTGTCATTTGATGGATCCCAGTTCCAAAAACGCCAAGCTGTTGTTGAAGTAAGTGTTCCGCCTCCAATTTTGGTGTCAATATTAAGAGAAATACCTCCCATGTCTTGTCCTGAACGCCATGGTGTATCGTGGTCAATTTTGCGGTCAAAAGCATTTAAACTTGGCAATTGATAGTTTAAATCTTTAACAATAGCATCAAACTGACGATAAGCAGCTCTTTGAGTAGGAGCAACTCCTGCTACCACCTGCGCATATCCGTCTGGACGCTGTGTTGTTATATCTGCTGCTAAAATAATATTTGTATTTACTGTTGGCGTCCAAAGTAATTGACCTCTAATTCCCTGATTGTTTAAAGTATTAGTTGGTCTTCCTGTAACTACATTATCAATTAAACCATCACGTTGTGTGCCTGAAAACGAGATACGTCCTGCAACTTTTTTTCCTAATGCACCAGTAACAGACGCTTTTGCCTGCAAGAAAGCATAATTTCCGTAGCTCACTTCAAAATCAGCACCAGTAGTAAAACTTGGTTTACGTGTTGTAATATTAAATGCTCCTGAAGTTGTGTTTTTACCAAATAAAGATCCTTGTGGTCCACGTAATACTTCGATCTGCTCTACATCAATAAAATCTAAAGTTGTAGCAGCCGGACGAGCATAATAAACACCGTCAACATAGAAACCAACACCCGGATCGATTCCGTCGTTTGTTAATCCGAATGGAGAACCAAGACTACGAATATTAATTCCGGTATTTCTTGGGTTTGATGAATAAAGCTGAACTGATGGCACTAATTCTTTAATACGATTCACATTAAATGCTCCGGTTTGTTCTGCCTGTTTTCCTGTGATAACAGAAATTGCAATTGGCACATCCTGAACTTTTTCGATTCGGCGTCTTGAAGAAACCACAACTTCTACAAGTTCATTTTCTTCTTTTAATGTTACTAATAATGGAGTTGCCGGAATAGCGTTAAGTTCTATTTCTGTAGTTTTATAACCAACATATTGAACTAGAATTATTACTGGAAGTTTTCCTTTAGTATCGATCGAGAATTTCCCGCTTGGATCTGTAGTAGTGCTGAAGGTTGTTCCTTTGATAACAACGTTAACCGCTTCTAATGGAGTGTTTTCTGTAGTTGTTACGACACCTTCAATATTTTGTGCGTAAGATGTTGTAAAGGCTAATAGTAAAAAGATACTTGTTAGTGATATTTTATATAGATTTTTCATTTTTATATTAAGTATATGTAATTAGTAGAATTTAAATTAAATTTTTTTTACCAACACATACACATCATAAATGAATTGTTTTTCACAGTTGTGAATTGACTATAATTGTTTTGCAAAAGATTTTTTGTTACACCTGATTTACTGGAATGTACTTTCATGGGTTAAAAATTTGTAAATGATTTGTTAATTATTTTTGGCAAATATATACAAATTCTATTAAACCTATAGGGTTTAGGAAATATTTTTTTATTTCTTTACTAATGAGGCTATTGTAATGCCTTCCATTGCCTTTAGAGTTTTGTCTCTTATAAGAAGTAAACCATGGCGCAGGCTGCATTCCGACTCGGTTTTACAATCGGAGCAGGGTTCGTAAAAGTTTAAAGAAGCACAAGGCAAAAGCGCAATTGCACCGTCAAATAAGCGATGAATTTCGGCCAAAGTAATTTCATTTTTGGATTTTATCAGATAATAACCGCCAAATTTTCCTTGCTTACTACTCACAAAACGTCCTCGTTTTAGATCCAATAAAATTTGTTCTAAAAACTTTTTAGGAATGTTGGCGCCATCAGCAATTTCTATAGTTCTTGAAATGTGATTTTCGTCTTGTTCTGCTAAATAAAGTAAGGCCTTAAGGGCGTATTTTGCTTTATGTGATAACATCTATCTTTAATTATGAATTATAAATTGTGAATTTTAAAACTGTCACTGAATACTGCGACTTGTTTTTACCAGCCTCCGCTAGAACCTCCGCCTGAGAATCCGCCTCCGCCAAATCCTCCACCGAAGCCACCGCCTCCGCCGCCAAAACCACCTCCAGATGATCCTCCGCCGAAACCTCCAAATCCGCCTCCGCTGCTTCTGCCGAGACTACTCAGTAGAATTACATCCATCAGACTAGGGCCGCCGCCGCTGTTGCCAGAGTTTCCTCCACCGCCTCTTTTGTTTCGAGACAGTAAAATTAATACAATTACAACAATTACAATGAATGGTAATATCGGAAAACTTTTTCCTTTGGTTTGTTTTCTTTCGCCTTTAAACTTTCCTTTAAAAACATCAATTATAGCATCCGTTCCTTTGTCAAGTCCATTGTAAAAACTTCCTGCTTTGAACTCTGGAATAATAATATTTCGGATTATAGTTCCGCCCAATCCAGCAGTCAAACGATCTTCAACACCGTAACCAGGATTAATGGCAATTTTTTTCTCATTTTTTGCCAATAAAATTACAACACCATTGTCGTCTTTTGCAGTCCCCCCAATTCCCCAGGTTTGTCCCCATTTTGTCGCTAACTGGCTAACATCTTCTCCCTTTAAACTTTCAATAGTTATAATAACGATCTGAGTTGTGGTAGAATCTGAATAGCGAACTAGCTTTTCTTCCAGTTGTGCTTTTTCAGTAGCACTTAAAATATTGGCGTAATCATAAACCGAAGTCTGTAAACTTGGTTTCTCCGGAATTGTAAATTGTGCAAAAATGCAATTGGTGGTAAAAAAGGCTATTAAGAGAAAGGATAATGTAAAAATTCCTTTTGACTTTGTTATTTTGTTTCTGGAAATTTTCATTATTTATCCTTTTGAGATTTCGTTAGATAATTCATTAGTGTCTTCTTCTGACCACGGAAAATGTTTTTTTAGTTGTTCACCGGCATTCAAAATACCATCAACAATCCCTTGCTTAAAGTTTCCTGCTTTAAATTGTCCTGTCATAGCGTCTTTGGTACAATTCCAAAAATCATCAGCAACAGCATCATTTATGCCTTTATCGCCGCAAATAGCAAAGGTTTTATCTTCAACAGCAAAATAAAATAAAACACCATTTTGCAATTGGGTTTCATCCATTTTTAATTCATGAAAAAGTTCTAAAGCTCTATCAAAAGGAGCTTTAGAACTTGTTTTTTCTATATGTACTCTAATTTCGCCAGAAGTATTTTTTTCAGCCACGCGAATAGCTTCAACTATTAATAGTTCCTCTTCTTTGGATAAAAAATCTTCTACTTGTGACATTGAAATTATTTTAGATATTAGATTTCAGATTGTAGATTTCAGACTAAACTTGATATCTAAAATCGTAATCAAAAAATATTATTTTTTTAGAATTTTACTTCAACTGGTTTGTCAGCACCTTCAACAGCATTAAAATATGCTTTTTCTTTGAATCCAAACATACCAGCAAATAAGCTATTTGGGAATGTTTTGATGTGATTGTTGTAAGGAGCAACAGCCTCATTAAAACGTGTTCTTGCCGTCAAAATTTGATTTTCAGTACTGGCTAATTCGTCTTGCAATTTCAGGAAATTTTCATTGGCTTTCAACGTTGGATACTGCTCAACAGAAACCAATAATCTTGATAAAGAAGAAGATACACCACTTTGTGCTTTGTTGAATTCAGCAAGTTGCTCTGGTGTAATATTAGATGGATCTACAGTTACACTTGTTGCTTTTGCACGAGCTTCGATTACTGCAGTCAAAGTTGATTTTTCGAAATCAGCAGCACCTTTTACAGTATTTACTAAGTTTCCGATAAGGTCATTACGTCTTTGATAAGCGGTTTGAACATCTCCCCAAGATTGCTCAACACTTTGATTTAATGTTACAGCAGTATTGTTAATTCCTTTAACCCAGCTGTAGATTACAAAAATAACAACAGCTCCAATAATCCAAGGCAAAAATCTTTTCATGTGTATTTAATTTAAGTTTATTTCTAGTTTTTGATTTATTATTATAATTCGTTCTTAATTTCGTTTAATTGTGTTTTTATGGTCTCTAATTTACGTATTATTTCGAATTTATCTAATGTTTTCTTTTGTCCTTCTTTTAAATGTGTTTTGGCACCTTCCAGTGTAAAACCTCTTTCTTTAACCAAATGATAAATTAATTGCAGATTGGTAATGTCTTCCGGCGTAAACATTCTGTTGCCTTTGGCATTCTTTTTAGGTTTTAAAATATCAAATTCACTATCCCAAAACCGTATCAATGACGCATTGACATTAAAAGCTTTGGCTACTTCGCCAATGCTGTAATATCTTTTATCCTTTGAAAGCTCAATATGCATGTTTTTTAATTTTCTATTTTATTCCAAAAATAACACTTTTTAAAGTATTAATCTAATGACTGGTTTTCCTGATTCGCCATTTGCGAAATTGCGACATATTCTACAGCCGAAATATTGCCGTAATAAAAGTTCAGCGGATTCACGACTTTTCCGTCTTTATGAACTTCATAATGGCAATGCGGGCCTTCAGATCTTCCAGTACTTCCCACGTAACCAATAACATCACCTCTTTTTACTTTTTGTCCCGGCCTACAGTTGTATTTGCTTAAATGTGCATACAAACTCTCGTAGCCAAAACCATGCCTGATCACAACATGATTTCCAAATCCGGAAGCTGAATTATCAGCTCTTGCTACAACGCCATCGCCAGTTGCATAAACCGGAGAACCGGTGTTGGCGGTGAAATCCATTCCGTTGTGCATTTTTCGCACTTTCGTGAAAGGATCAATTCTGTATCCAAAACCGGAAGCAATACGTTTTAAATTCTCATTCTGAACAGGCTGGATAGCCGGAATTGCCAATAATAAATTTCCTTTTACGCTCGCCAGTTTTAAAATTTCGTCCAATGATTTCGATTGAATCGCCAGTTGTTTCGAAAGTTTGTCAATCCTTTTTGTGGTATTCAAAACTAATTGCGAGTTGTTATAACCTTCTAAATCTTTATATCTTTTAGGATCTCTAAAACCAGCTTTTCTGATAGAATCCGGAATTTCTGCTTTATTAAAATAAACCCTGTAAATATTATTGTCCCTGTCTTCCAAAGCTTCGGTTACAGCATCTATTTCATCCATTTTTTTATTCAAAATAGAGTATTGCAATTTCAAATTTTCAATTTCACGAGCCTGCAAACGATCTTTTGGCGTTTCAAAATAAGGAGTGTTGATTAAAAGAACAAAAACCATGAAGCCAAACAGCGCCGAGGCCAGCAAAAACAGCAACGCATAACCAATTTTTGCCCTTTTTCTGGTTTTTATTTTCGTATAGGCCAGATTTTCTGAGTCGTAATAATATTTTACTTTCGCCATATTTTAAAATACCCTATTTTTGCAGCTTGTAAAATAAGTTAGTCGAACAAATTTAATAAATGTTTCAGTTGTTCGCCTCTTTTTTTCAAGTTTAAAAAAACAATTAGATAATTAGATAATGAATAAAGTAGATGGTTTATTGCTTAGACTTTTAGTTTTTCAGTAAAATTATCTAATCGCCACATTTTCTAATTATCTAATTGGCACATTTTCAAATTGGCACATTAATAAAATATGAAATCACAAGACGTACGTAAACAATTTTTAGACTTTTTTAAAAGCAATGGACACCTTATTGTTCCATCGGCTCCTATCGTTCTTAAAGACGATCCAACACTAATGTTCAATAACTCGGGAATGGCCCAGTTTAAAGAATATTTTTTAGGAAACGGAACTCCAAAAAGTCCAAGAATCGCCGATACGCAAAAATGTCTTCGTGTTTCAGGAAAACATAACGATCTTGAAGATGTAGGTTTTGACACCTATCATCATACTATGTTTGAGATGTTGGGTAACTGGTCTTTTGGAGATTATTTCAAGAAAGAAGCAATCAATTGGGCTTGGCAATTATTGACAGAAGTATATAAAATTCCAAAGGAAAATCTTTATGTTTCTGTTTTTGAAGGAAGCAAGGAAGATAATGTACCTTTTGATCAGGAGGCTTGGGATATCTGGAAAACATTGATCGATGAAGACCGAATTATTCTTGGAAATAAAAAAGATAATTTCTGGGAAATGGGAGATCAGGGACCATGCGGACCTTGTTCTGAGATTCACGTTGATTTACGTTCTGAAGAAGAAAAAGCTCTTGTTTCAGGAAAAAGTTTAGTAAACAATGATCATCCGCAAGTAGTTGAAATCTGGAATAATGTATTCATGGAATTTAACCGTAAAGCTGATGGATCTTTAGAAAAACTTCCTGCACAACACGTTGATACCGGAATGGGATTTGAGCGTTTGTGTATGGCGTTGCAGGGAAAAACATCAAATTATGATACGGATGTTTTTACACCGCTTATCGAAAAAGTAGAGCAAATTACAGGTTTAAAATATACTTCTGATGAAGTAAAAAACATCTCAGACGAACAAAACAAAACAAATATTGCAATTCGTGTTGTGGTGGATCACGTTCGTGCGGTTGCGTTTGCAATTGCTGACGGACAATTGCCATCAAACACTGGAGCTGGTTATGTAATTCGTAGAATTTTGCGTCGTGCTATTCGTTACGGATTTACATTCTTAAATACAAAAGAACCTTTTATCAATAAACTGGTAGAAGTTTTGGCAAATCAAATGGGAGAGTTTTTCCCTGAAATCAAATCACAGCAACAATTGGTTACCAACGTAATTCGTGAAGAAGAAGCTTCTTTCTTAAGAACGTTGGATCAGGGATTACAATTGTTGGAAAATGTTGTAGCAGAAACTACAGGAAAAGAAGTTTCTGGTGCTAAAGTTTTTGAATTGTATGATACATTTGGTTTTCCGAAAGATTTAACAGCTTTGATTCTAAAAGAAAAAGGTTTCTCCTATAATGAAGAAGAATTTGAAGTTGAATTGCAAAAACAAAAAACACGTTCTCGTGCAGCTTCTGAAGTTTCTACAGAAGACTGGAATGTTTTGATTCCTGGAAATGTAGAAACATTTGTTGGTTATGATAAAACAGAAAACGAAGTAAAAATCACCAGAATAAGAAAAGTTGATTCTAAAAAGGATGGTATTTTGTATCAAATTGTTTTAGATAATACACCTTTTTATCCGGAAGGAGGAGGACAGGTAGGTGATAAAGGAACATTGGTTTCTGCAAACGAAACAATTGAAATCGTTGATACCAAGAAAGAAAATAACCTGATTTTGCATTTTGCAAAACAACTTCCTGAAAACGTGGAAGCAGGTTTTGTGGCAAAAGTTAATACTGATTTGAGAACATCAACGTCAAAAAATCACTCAGCTACGCATTTAATGCATTTGGCATTGAGAAGTATTTTAGGAACGCATGTGGAGCAAAAAGGATCATTGGTAAATCCAAATTATCTGCGTTTTGACTTCTCGCATTTCAGCAAAGTTTCTGATGAAGAAATTAAGCAGGTTGAAGCTTCTGTAAATGCTCAGATTGAAGCACAATTACAATTGGTAGAACACAGAAATATTCCGATTAAAGAAGCATTGGATAAAGGTGCGATGGCTTTATTTGGAGAGAAATATGGCGATAATGTTCGTATGATTGAATTTGGTGAAAGCAAAGAACTTTGCGGTGGAATTCACGTAAAAAACACAGCAGAAATCTGGCATTTCAAAATTATTTCGGAAGGTGCAGTTGCAGCTGGAATTCGTCGTATTGAAGCGATTACCGGTGATGCGGTGAAAAACTTCTATCAAAATCAAGAGAATACTTTATCTGAAATAAAAGAAACATTAAAGAATCCACAGGATATTTTAAAATCAGTGGCTTCTTTGCAGGATGATAATGCGAAACTGAAAAAGCAGATTGAGCAATTATTGAAAGAAAAAGTTGGAGCTTTAAAATCAGAATTGGAGAAAGATTTCCAGGAAATTAATGGCGTAAATTTCCTTGCCAAACAAGTTGATTTAAGTATGGCATCGACTAAAGATTTGGCATCAGCTTTAGGAAGTTCAAAAGCAGATTCGTTTGTGTTTTTAGCTTCAATTGAAGATGGATTACCAAATATTCACTGTTATATCGCTAAAGAATTGGTAGCGAGCAAAAGCTTAAACGCAAACGCCGTGATCAAAGAATTAGGAAAATATATTGAAGGAAATGGAGGAGGGCAGCCTTTCTTCGCATCCGGAAAAGGTAAAAATACTGCTGGAATTGCTGAAGCTTTAGCTCATGCGGTTGATTTTGTAAAATAATTATAAATAAAGCTTTTTTAGGTATTAAATTGAAAATCTAAATATGTATAGAAAACTAAAATTCATAATTATTGTCTCAATTGTTTTTACATCATTTAGTTATTCTCAAAGGTATCAAATATATGAGGGGTCATTTGAAAATTTAAACGCCATTAAATCATTTAAAGTAGAGTTCAATTATGAAAACATTCAAGTGAATGGCTTTGAATCAGAAGAAGAATTTTTAAAAGAAAAAATGGAAAAAAGAAAATCTAATCCTGAAAAAGCTGCAAATTTTAAACGGGATTGGTTTTTAAATCGCGATGTATATTATAATCCAGCATTTATAAATTATTTTAATAATTATTTTAAAAAAGAGGAACGTAAAATTGCTAACGATTCTCAGTATTTAATGAAGGTAAATTTAACTTGGATTTATCCAGGTTATGCAATAGAACCAGCTAAATTGTCTGCGAGAATTGATTTTTTCGATACTGTTAATTCGAAAAAACTACTAGTAGTCCATTTTGAAAAAGTTATTGGGATTGAGAAAAAAACAATAGAAATCAATGAGTATGAAAGAGTTATTGGTGCATTTGAAAAACTCGCCAAAAATTTAGCCATTCAATTAAAGTAAAGATTGAGCATAAGATAACTTTGACTCTTCTAAACCTTGCTTAAATAAAAAAACCGACAGATTTTAATCTGTCGGTTTTTTTATTTAAGATTCTATGTCTAAAAAACTTAGCAACTTAGAATCTTAGTATCTTAGCCTATTTTCTTTCTCCAATTTGCTGACGCCACATAGCGTAATACAAACCTTTTTCCAGAATTAAATCTTCGTGTTTTCCTTGCTCGATAATTTTCCCCTGTTCCAATACGAATATTTTATCAGCATGCATTACAGTAGATAAACGATGCGCGATTAAAACTGTAATTCTGTTTTTGTCTGATATATTTCTAATAGTTGCATTAATTTCTTCTTCAGTAATAGAATCCAAAGCAGAAGTTGCTTCATCAAAAATCAATAAATTCGGATTTCTTAGAATAGCTCTGGCGATTGATAAACGTTGTTTTTCTCCACCTGAAACTTTAATTCCACCTTCACCGATAGTGGTGTTTAGACCGTCCTCGGCACGTCTTAATAATTTTTCACAACTTGCTCTTTTTAAGGCATCGTATAAATCATCATCGGTTGCATTTGGTTTTACAAATAATAAATTCTCACGAATAGTTCCTGAAAATAATTGTGCGTCCTGCGTTACAAAACCTAATTGTTTTCTTAAATCTAATAAGTCAATTTCGGTTGAATCAATTTCGTTATAGAGAACCTGACCTTCAGCGGGCGTATATAATCCTACCAATAATTTCACTAAAGTCGTTTTTCCTGAACCCGACGGCCCAACAAAAGCAATGGTTTCTCCTTGTTTGATTTCAAAATTAATATTTTCAACCGCTTTGAATTTAGCCGTTTTATGTTTGAAACTTACATTAGAAAAAAGCAAGGATTGAATTGCTCCAACGTGTTTCGGGTTTTTTGGGCGGAATTCCTTCGGAGCACTTAATAGAGTTTTGAAGTTTTCCATAGAAACTTTGGTTTCATTCAAAGCGATAATGAAATTTCCTAATTCCTGTAAAGGTCCAAAAATGAAAAAGGTAAAAAATACCATAGTTAATAAATCACCCACAATAATTTTATTTCCGAATAAGAAATAATACAATGTAAAAACCACACAGGTTCTTAAAAAGTGAACTGTGGTTCCCTGAATAAAACTCAAACTTCTGATAAAACGGATTTTTTCCAATTCCAATTGCAGAATTTTAAACGTATTTAAATTTAGACGTTTCTCTTCCTGATAGGTTAATCCAAGACTTTTTACAAGCTCAATGTTTCTTAAACTTTCAGTTGTTGAACCCGCCAAAGCATTGGTTTGATTTACGATTTTTTTAGAAACAATTTTAATCTTTTTTCCCAGATACGAACTTACTAAAGCGATAATGGGGGCAGTAACTAAAAAGATAAGCGAAATACGATAATCGATTCGGGCAACGTACAAAATAACGAATATGAATCCGATTACGGTTTGAAAAATTAAAGAGATAGAAAGCGTAATTAATTTCTCTGAATCAGAACGTACTTTGGTTAGTTTACTCAAAGTTTCACCGCTACGTTGGTCTTCAAATTCTGCGTAAGGTAAATCAAGGGATTTTTTAATTCCGTCTGTATACATTTGCGCTCCGGTTCGCTGAATAACGACATTGGTAAAGTAATCCTGAAAATTTTTAGTAATTCTTGAAACCATTGCGGCACCAAGTGAAAGTCCAAGCCAGAATGATAAAGATTTAATAAAACCGATTTCATTTCCAGCATATTTGTGCAATCCAACACCGCAATCCTGCATTAATTTACCGGTAATAATAGAGTCAGATAAACTGAAACAAATGTTTATAGAGGCCATAATCAAAGCAAAAAGCAGCAGCATTTTGTGTTTGATTATATAAGAATATAATAATTTCATATAGAAGGGTTATTAAAAATAGAAGATGCAAAAGTAGGGAATAGTTTGGCTTTGTAGAGATGGTTTTTGTTATTAAAAATGTAATTTTTTTAAAAGGTAAAACCGCCAGCATTTCTCTTTAAGTTTGAATGTTTATTTTTTTATTAAAATATTTAACTTACTTATGCCGCTTACTTTTAATCTATTAAGAAGTATTTAAATTATTATATGTTTTTCAATGCGGAATCCCGTAAGGTTTTGATTCTGGGTTGTATTACGTTTGCAGGAATTAAAAATTTAACCTATATCAAAATGAAAAAAATTTTATGCCTTTTTAGTGCTTTATCAATTGCATTAATGACTTCTTGTTCTAGTGATGATTCTTCAACAGAGGGTGATTCAGCAACATTATTACCAAAAAAAATGATTGAAACAACTGTTGAAGATGGACAGTCAGGTAGTATTACCTATACTATAACTTACGACGGAAATAAGTTGAAAGATATTGCACTTTCTGATGCTTCAAGATCTGTTTATACTTATACAGGAGATCTTATCACTAAAGTTGAGTTGTATAGATCAAGTGTTTTATACTCTACAGATGTTTATGCATATGAAAACGGAAAATTAGTTTCTAAAATTACTACTAAAGCCTTTAGTACTAGTCCTCAGCAAAAATTGACTTTCGTTTATAACGCAAACGGAACAGTGAACGCAAATGAGTCTGAAATAAGCAATAAGGTGGAAACTAAATATGATACAACTACACTTTATACTTTTTCAAATGGGAACATAGTTTCTACTGAATATATAAATGGAGAGAGAGACAAAATCACAAGTACATTTGACGATAAAAAAAATCCTTTTACAAATGTAACCGGAGTAAAACTTTTGTTGGATTTAGATGAAACTTTTGATTTTTATTCTGCAAATAATGAGCTAACTACCACTACGGTAAGTTATGATAGCACTGGAAAAGTTACTCATACAGAAACCTTGACTGCTACTAACAAATACAATGCAAATAATTTTCTTACTGAAATATTTGTTGGAGATGCCAAAAATTCTGAAAAATTTGAATTTACTTATTAATTAGCGTTTAATAATAGAGATAATCCCCAATTGACAATAATAGTTAATTGGGGATTTTTTTGATTTGTAAATGATTTTTAAACTGTATTTTTGATAAAAAACTTCGATGCAATTCAGAACCCAAATCCCGCTATCAAAATCCAATAATCCTATCGATTATAATTCAAAGGTGCTTTCGTTTGGTTCTTGTTTTGCTGAAAATATGGCGGATAAATTCGATTATTTTAAATTTCAGAATGAAACAAATCCGTTTGGAATTATTTTTAATCCGGTTTCTATTGAAAAAGTAATGGAGAGAACGGTTACTGAAAAATGGTTTACAGAAAAAGATGTTTTCTTTCACAACGAACGCTGGCATTCTTTTGAAGTACATTCGGATTTAAGTAATTCAGACAGACAAGAATTACTTGAAACTTTAAATAAAGCCATCTCAGAAACCAACAAACACTTAAAAGAAGCAACGCACATTATTATCACTTATGGAACGTCCTGGACCTACAGAAATCTGGAAAGCGATGAAATAGTGGCCAATTGCCATAAAGTCCCTCAAAAACAATTCTCAAAAGAATTATTGCCGGTTGATGTGATTCAGAAAAGCATCCAAAATACAATCGATTTAATTCAGGCTATAAATCCCAACATAAACTTCATTTTTACTATTTCTCCGGTACGTCACATCAAAGACGGCTTCGCAGAAAATCAATTGAGTAAATCGCACTTATTTGCTGCAGTTCATGAAGTTTTAAAAACTCATAACTCAAAACTCATAACTCAAACCTATTTTCCCTCTTACGAAATAATGATGGATGAACTTCGTGATTATCGTTTTTATGCGGAAGACATGCTGCACCCAAATCAGGTCGCCATTGATTTTATCTGGCATAAATTCAGTGAAAATTATATTTCGGAAGAAAGCATTTCTCTAATGCAGGAAGTAGACGAAATTCAAAAAAGCCTGCGTCACAAAAGCTTCAATCCTGAATCAGAACAACATCAAAAATTCCTTGCTAAACTTCAGCAAAAAATAAAGTCTTTGGGAGAAAGATGGCCCAATATGAAATTTTAAAAACAAATTCTTCGTGCCTTAGCGCCTTCGTGTCAAATTTAAAAAAGTAGGAAAATAATTATTGTCAGTAAAATTCTAGAATATTTGAGCGAAATTGTGTAAATTGTTAAAGTTTAAATTTTTCAATTTTGTAAACTGTATAAATACAGCCTTATAATAACGCAATTTTAATCTAACGTGTTTTATTGACGCATGAATACGAAAACCATTCATTTTCTTAAAAAAACACTTCGTGTACTTCTCTGGTGCGTGGGTTCTATAATTGCACTTTTATTGCTTGTTATTATTTTAATCCAGGTTCCATCAGTGCAGAATTTCGTTAAGGACAAAGCGATTAGTTATCTGCATGATAAGATCAAAACCAAAGTTTCATTAGATCATATTTCTATTAAATTTCCAAAAGATGTAGTCTTGGAAGGTTTCTACTTTGAAGATCAAAAGAAAGATACTTTATTTGCAGGAAAACGTTTAGTAGTTGATGTTGATTTGTTTAAGCTGGTAAGCAGCGAACTTGAAATTAATTCTGTCTCCTTGGAAAATACTACTGCCAACATCTCCAGAAATAAGGATGGTGTTTTCAATTTTGATTATATCATTAAAGCTTTCGAATCGAAAGAACCAAAAGTTGAAGATCCGGACAGCAAGCCTTTTAAAATATCAGTTGTAAAAGTAAATCTCGACAATGTCAAATTCAATTTTAAAGATGATTATTCTAAAAATGATGTTCGGGTAAGACTGACGCATTTTGATACGAAATTCAAAGAATTCGATTTGGATAAAATGAATTTCGATATTCCGAATATTGCGTTAAATGGATTGAAAGTAGTATTGAATCAGGATGTTGTAGAGAAGATTGCTGAAGTTTCAGTAAAAACTGTTGATACGATTTCTAAAAGGAAAGATTTCAGTTTAAAGCTTGGAAAAATCAGTTTGTCAAAAATTGATATTGTCTATGATAATAAAGATTCCAAATTAGATTCGGGAATAAAACTCGGCAATCTGGATTTATCAGTAAATAAAATTGATATGAACAATCAGTTTTTGGATTTTGATACTTTCGAAGTAAAAAACCTTAAAGGGAATTTACGTTTGGGTGCAAAAGACAAACAAATCCAAGCGCCAAGTTTAGATACAACTTCAATCAAACAATCCGGCTGGAAGGTAAAACTGGCCGATGTCAATTTAGAAAATATCGCTTTCAAATTTGATGATATGCAATCGAAACCGCTTTCAAAAGGAATTGATTACAGTCACATGGATTTGGATAAATTCAATTTTAAAGCCGAGAAATTGTATTACGGAAATGACACGATTTCAGGAAATATTAAATCGCTTGCGGTAAATGATAAAAGCGGATTGCAGATTCAGTCTTTAAAGACAAATTTCTTTTACGGTCCCAAAAATGCGTCTTTAGATAATTTGTATTTAAGAACACCGCAAACGCTTCTTCAGAATAAAATAAAAGTTGCGTATCCGTCCCTTGATGCTTTAAAAAAGGACATTGCTAATCTGAGTCTGGATGCGAATTTAAATCAGTCTAAAATTGGTTTTAAAGACATTTTATTATTTGCTCCGGATTTACAGAAAACAAATCCGTTTAAAAGTAATCCAAATGCGATTTTGTATTTGAATACACGCTTAAGTGGAAAAGTAAAAGATTTGACTATTCCCCAATTCGAAATGAGCGGAATCGGAACTACAAAAGTTTCCCTTTCGGGAAAAATCAAAGGTTTGCCAGATGCCCAAAAAGCCTATTACGATTTAGATATTAAGAAACTTTCAAGTACTTCAAAAGATATTTATGGATTTGTGCCTGCGGGAACAATTCCGAAGAATATTCAATTGCCTTCTCAATTGAGTTTGCAGGGAAAATTTAAAGGTTCGGTTCAGAATTTCAAAACCAATCTGGTTTTAAACAGCAGTTTCGGAAATGCAAAAGTAGATGCGTTATTTGATCAGCGCGTTAAAAGAAGAGAGAAATACGATGCGACTGTTTATTTACTAGATTTTGATTTAGGAAGATTGATCAAAAATGATTCGATCGGAAAAATTACGCTCAAAGCGAAAGTAAAAGGCAAAGGTTTAGATCCAAAAACAGCTCAGGCAGATTTTGACGGTTTGGTTCAGAAAGCGGTTTTCAATAAATATACCTATAGAGATTTAGCCTTAAAAGGAAATATCGAAAACGGTTCATTCGCAGTAAAATCTGGAATGAAAGATCCGAATTTGAATTTTGATTTAGTCGCGAGCGGAAACACAAAAGATAAATATCCGGCCATTCAGTTAAAGTTAAACCTGGATATAGCCGATTTAGAAAAACTGCATCTTCACGCCGGACCAATGAAATTGCGTGGAAATATCGACGCCGATATTGCCAATAGCAATCCTGACTTTTTAAACGGAAAAGTATTTCTGTCAAACATTCAGGTTTTACAGGATAAAGAGCCAATTGTTTTAGATTCCATCAGAGTTATTGCCTTTTCAGATGACAGCCGAAATAACATCAAAATCTCTTCTCAATTTTTAAAAGCGGAAGTGGACGGAAAATACAAATTGACCACTTTAGTTTCGGCCATTAAAAAATCATTGTCAAAATATATCGATTTAAAAAATCCGAAAGTAAATGGAGAATCAGATGAACAACGTTTAGCGTTTACTTTGACGGTTGATAACGATCCAATTCTTTTTAAACTGGTTCCAAAACTAACTGGTTTAGAACCTCTTAAAATCGAAGGAAAATACAATAACGTAACCGATTCTTTAGAAATCAAAGGAACTATTCCGAGAATTGTTTATGCCGATAATACCATCGCCGACGGAAAAATAAATATCGAAGCCAAAGAAAATGCATTGGAATATCAGATTTCTGTAGCCACAATTGAGAGCGGTTCTTTAAAAATTCCGTTCACGAGTTTGTCTGGAAAAATTGAAAATAATATCCTGGATTATGCATTGGAAGTAAAAGATGCAAAGGACAAACAACAGTATTTTATTGCCGGTGAATTTAAAGCAGAAGATTCTAAAAACATCTTCAAAATCGATGCAGAAAACTTTGTCCTAAATTATGATAGATGGAATATCGATCCTGAAAATGCAGTCGAATTTGGAGGAAAAAGGCTTTACGTAAATAAATTCTTTTTAGATAATTCAGGAAACGAACTAAAAATCCAATCTCAGGGAACTCAGGATAATGCGCCACTTCAAGTTGATTTCGTAAACTTCAAAATCGAGACCATTATGAATATGGTCAAAAAAGATAAATTGTTAATGCAGGGTTTGATCAATGGAAATGCTGTTGCCGAAAATGTGATGACAAAACCAACTTTTACATCAGACATAAAAATAGATGACTTCGCTTTTAAAGGAGAACCAGTTGGTGATATTGCAGTTAAAGTAGACAATAAAACCAATAATTTATTGAACGCCAATGTCACACTAACCGGAGAAGATAACGACGTAAATCTAACAGGAACATATAGCATTGCCGATGGAAATCTCGACTTTAATCTTGATCTGAATAAACTGAATATTAAAAGTATTCAGGGCTTCAGCATGGATAACATTAAAGAAGGAACCGGATATTTATCAGGCAATTTCAAAATTACAGGAAATGCCAGTGCACCAAAAGTGAATGGAGAATTGAATTTTAATGATGCCGGTTTTAGAGTCACGAAATTCGATTCGTATTTCAAAACGGCCAATGAAAAAATTACGCTTCAAAATGATGTAATTACTTTTGACAGTTTCACTTTACAAGATGAAAATGAAAATAAACTGACAATAAACGGAACTATTAAATCAGCAGATTATACCAATTTTGATTTCGGCTTAACCGTCGTTGCGGATGACTTTAGAGCCATTCATTCTAAAGAAAAAGATAACGATTTGTTTTATGGAGATTTGATTTTAGATACCAAACTGAATATCAAAGGAACACTGGAAAACCCTGTTGTTGGGGGTACTATCAAAATCAAGGACGATACAAAATTTTCGGTTGTTTTGCCACAATCTGATCCATCTATTGCAGACAGAGAAGGAATTGTTGAGTTTGTAGATGAAGATAATCTGTATCTGAAACAAACGGCTGCGATGAAAGAAAAACTGGATCAGTCAGAGTTACTTGGTATGGATGTGAATGTAGCGATCTCAATAGATAAAGAAGCCGATCTTACTTTGGTAATTGATAAAGGAAACGGAGATTATTTGAATCTAAAAGGTGAAGCGGAACTGACAGGAGGAATTGATCCGTCAGGAAAAACAACTTTAACCGGGAAATATGAATTTTCAGATGGTGCGTACGAAATGAATTTCAACATGATCCGAAGAAAATTCAATATTCAGAAAGGAAGTTATATTATCTGGAACGGTGAACCAACGATGGCGAACGTAAATATTACCGCTATTTATAAGGTAGACGCAGCACCAATTGATTTGTTAGGAAATCAGTTGGGAAATGACTCTCAAACCGTTAAAAATACCTATAAACAAAAAATACCGTTTCAGACTTTGTTGAAAATGAATGGCGAATTAATGAAGCCTGAAATCACTTTTGATATTGTCCTGCCAGATGGAAATTATGATGTATCATCTGCGATCGTAGAAACGACACAGCAAAAATTAGAACAATTGCGACAAGAGCCAGCCGAATTAAACAAGCAGGTTTTCGCTCTTTTATTATTGAACAGATTTATTGGTGAAAATCCGTTTGCGAGCGAAGCTGGGGGAACAAGTGCAGAATCATTGGCCAGACAAAGTGTGAGCAAAATTCTGTCTCAACAATTAAATGATTTAGCCGGAGAATTGATCTCCGGAGTTCAATTAGAATTTGATCTGGAATCTACGGATGATTATACTTCAGGAACCAGAGAAGATAGAACTGATTTAAATGTTGGGATTTCTAAAAAGCTTTTGGACGATAGATTAAAAGTGACTGTTGGAAGCAGTTTTGCAGTCGAGGGCCAAGAGCGAGCGAATGAAGAAAGTACCAATATTGCCGGCGACGTGGCATTGGATTATCAATTAACCAAAGACGGTCGTTATATGCTTCGCGCTTATCGAAAAAATGAATATCAGGTTGCGGTTGAAGGTCAGGTTATTGAAACGGGAGTTGCTTTTATTATTACAATGAGTTATAATAAATTTAGAGAGCTTTTCCATAGAAGTTTAGCAGAAAAAGAAATGATTAAAGAAGAAAAACTACGCAAGGAAAAGAAAAAACTTAAAGATAAAGAGAATAAAGAAAAAGGCGAAAATCAATTAGAAGGAGATGAACAAAAAACATAGCAATATAAAAACGGAATATATCAGGTATTTTATTGCGCTGTCCTTATTTTTTGTTTTTGGATGCAGTAATACGAAATACCTGCCAGAAGGCGAATTATTGTACACAGGAGGTTCTGTGACAGTAAAAGATTCTGTTATTAAAAAGAAAGAAAGAAAAGAACTGGAGAAGGAACTGGAAGATTTGTTACGTCCTAAACCTAACAAACAGTTTTTAGGATTACGTCCTAAATTATGGATTTATAATATCGCAGGCGAACCTAAAAAAGAAAAAGGAATCAGATATTGGTTACGTACAAAAGTAGGCGAGCCGCCTGTTCTTTTTGGTAAAGTCGATTTAGATTACAATGCATCCGTTTTGAGAAGTTTTACTGAAAACCGCGGTTATTTTAAAGCACGTGTCAGTGCCGATTCCACAGCTAAGAATAAAAGAGCTACAGCGGAATATACCGTTATACCGAAAAAGCAATATATCATTAAAAGTGTGACTTTTCCGGATGATTCTCTGGCAATGTCAAGAATAATTGGAAGATCAAGCCGAAGAAGTTTATTGAAAGTAGGAAAACCGTATGATTTGGATATCATTAAAGCAGAAAGAGAAAGGATAGATGCAAGGCTGAAAGAACGAGGTTATTTTTATTTTAATCCGGATTACATTTTAGCTCAGGTCGACAGCAGTAAAGGCGATCATGAAGTAAAAATCAAACTGGTAATAAAAGCCGATGCACCGCCAAAAGCACTTACAGCCTATAAAATTAATAAGATCATAGTATATCCAAATTTCGCTATTTCAAAAGATAGCCTGAAATACAAACCGGAAGATGTTGTTCAGTACAAAGATTTTACCATTATCGACACGGCAAATACTTTTAATCCACGGGTTTTTGATCGTACAATTTACTTTAAAAAGGGAGATTTGTACAATCGAAAAGACCACAATTTAACGCTGAATCGTTTTGTGAATCTGGGAACTTTCAGTTTTGTGAAAAATGAATTCAAACCTTCAGACAGTTTGCCGAAGACTTTAGATTCGTATTATTACTTAACGTTGCTTCCGAAGAAATTTATTCGTGTTGAAGTTTTGGGAAAAACCAATTCGGCGAGTTATACTGGTACAGAACTGAATGTCAATTGGAATAATAGAAACTTGTTTAAAGGAGCCGAATTACTTACCGTTTCTGTTTTTGGCGGAGCCGATTTTCAGCTTTCCGGCACTAATAACGGTAAAAATATTTATAAAGTGGGAACAGAAACCAGTTTAACCTGGCCGAGATTTATTGTTCCGTTTTTTCATGTTGAAGGTTCGAGCGAATATGTGCCAAGAACTAAAGCAACAGTGAGGTATGAATATCAAAACAGGACACAATTGTATTCCTTGAATTCATTCAAAGCGTCTTATGGTTATATGTGGAAAGAGAATGTTAGAAAAGAACATCAACTGAATATAATGGATATTACTTATGTAAGTCCAAATAATGTAACACAAGAATATTTGGATGATATTCAACAAGATGAATCGTTGGGAAAAGTAATCGAAAAACAATTGATTTTTGGCCCGACTTATACATACACGTATACCAATACGATGCAGAAACGTAAAAAGAATACATTCTATTTTAGTGGAGAAGCAGATTTGGCTGGAAATATCACGGGACTGGTAACAGGAGCAAATGTTAAAGAGGGCAATCAGAAAAGTGTTTTTGATGTTCCTTTTAGCCAATATGCAAAATTCAGAGGTGACTTTAGGCATTATTTAAAATTAGGAAAGGAAAGTCAATTGGCCAGTAGAATTATTGTGGGAGCAGGTATTCCTTACGGAAATTCAAGTGCGTTGCCAACATCTAAACAGTTTGTAGTTGGTGGAACGAATAGTATTCGAGCTTTTAGAGCAAGATCAATTGGGCCTGGAAGTTATCTTAATATAGAGACAGAAAACAATTATCTGCCAGATCAATCAGGAGATTTAAAATTGGAGTTTAGTACCGAATACAGGGCAAAACTTTTTAGTATTGTAAAAGGCGCTGCATTTATCGATGCGGGAAATATTTGGCTTATGAATAAAGATCCGAATAAGCCAGGAGGTGAAATTTCTAAGGATTTTATGAAAGAAATCGCCGTTGGCGCCGGAGTCGGATTACGTTTTGATGTCTCTTTCTTTATTTTGAGAACTGATTTGGCTTTTCCATTAAGGAAGCCTTATTTGCCTGATGGCGAAAGATGGGTAATTAAAGATATCGATTTTGGAAGCGGCCCATGGAGAAAAGAAAATCTGATTTTGAATATTGCTATTGGATATCCATTTTAAAAAACAATCGCCACGAATTCACGAATTTTTTCTAATACAAGTTGATAAGCTAAGATCAAATTTTACAAATTTTAAATTCGTGAATTCGTGGCCATCTTTTGATTTGCCTTTTCAAAAAAAGAAGTAAATTGGTCTAATAAAATAAAGTAATGCAAAATACACTCAAAAGAATTTTAGTTTTAGCATCAGTCGTATTCTTAATAATCCTGGCCTTCAAATTTTGTCAGTTTAAAAAAGATGATGATAAGGATATTGAATACAATACCAATTTAATTCAACAGCAAATTCTAAATGTCGGAAAATTGGTTGTCACCGAAGGACATTTCTCAGAAGTGATCACCTATAAAAATCAGCAGAAATATTTTCTGGATATGGTTTCTTTTGAGAAGAAAGCATTAGTTGTCGTAAATGCAAATGTTACTGTTGCCTACGATTTGCATAAAATGAAATACGACATCGACGAAAAAAATAAAACCATTACGATTTTAAATATTCCAAAAGAAGAAATTACCATCAACCCGGATATTAAGTTTTATGATGTCGAGCAAAGTCAGTTGAATCCGTTTACGGGAGATGATTACAATAAAATCAATAAATCGGTTAAAGCAAATCTGGCCAAGAAAATTGAGAATTCATCCCTGAAAACAAACGCTCAAAACAGATTGATTAGTGAATTATCAAAGATTTTGATTTTGACGAATTCTATGGGGTGGAAATTACAATACAATGGTAAAACAATAGAATCTGATAAAGATTTTAATCAGGATTTGAAGTTGTAAAAGAAGGTTCAAAGGGGCAGAGATCCAAAGGTTCAAAGGTATTTTTGCAATTTTGTCATTTCGAGGAACGAGAAATCCTCGCGAGAAGCTCGACAAAGATTAGATCCTCGTTGCGGAGTTACTTGCGAGGATTTCTCGTTCCTCGAAATGACAAACAGTTCTGCTATTCAATTTTGTAAAAAAAATCTTAGCTTATTTACGCCTTCGTGGCAAAACTCTAAACGGCTTCCTTATCGAAAATCAAATCCAGTCCACCAGAAATTAAATGAGCTACTTCAGGACGTTTTTCTTTCAATTGATCCAGATAAACCAATACTTCTTGTAATAATTGTTTCTCTTCTGAATCCTTCAAAAGCTCTGCAATTTCAATAGAAAGCAACCAATCATTAGCATGATTATTTTTTAATTTTTCAAAAACAGTTTGTAGTTCTGATTTTGAATCTTTGTTTTCTCTTATGGAACGAACAGTCTGATAAAGAACTTCTAAATCATCGCGTTCATCTGTATGTTTTGCTTTAATAGTTTGAGAAGCCGGAACAATATTGATCAGATCAAAACTATTTACATCCGCTGGACCGGAAAAAGCAGAAACCACTTTTTTACCAATGGCCATATCGTAATTTCCCCAATCAGGCTGAAACAAAATCGTTTCACCATGCGTTACGGTGCAATTTTTAAAACTGATTAAAATGATTTCTCCGTGTAAGTTTCTGGAACCTGTAATGATTTCTCCTTCTACAATAATATTACCCTCGAATTCTAATTTAACGGTTTCATTTTCAACAATACTATAAGCCTGTAAATCCTTCGGACTCATATCTTCAATTGCTAAATTGAAGCCTTTTAGTTTCCCAATCGGACTACCAAATCCGTGTGGATGTGTCAAAGTTCCGTGACCGACTAATTCTTTTTCACGGTATGATAAAGCGGTTTTTCCGGTAGTCTGAATGTAAACTGGTTTTCCTTCCTCTTCCAGAACATTGGTAAAAACTCCTGAAATTTGTAAACCGGTACTCAATTCAATTGTACCCAAAGCATTCGAATGAATTAATTTCTGAATTCCTGAAAGACCTCCGGTTCTCAACGCCATTTTATTGGCAAATTCCTCCAAAATCAAACTCAAATAAGAAAAAGTAGGAGTTACGTAAAGTTGAGGTTGTAACTGCGTAATATCAAAATTCTGATTCGCAGCCGAAATATCATAAGGGATTTTTTTGACGTTATCCGTCATACACCAGGCGCTTTCTCCTATAGAAGAAAGTAATCCGGCGCCATAAATTTTTGGATCTTCAACAGTTCCAATCAAGCCATATTCTACTGTCCACCAATGTAAGTTACGAATTTGAGCCATTTCAGATAGTTCGCCCATATTGTTTTGCAAATCGGCAACAGCTTTCTCAGCTTTGTCAATTTTTTCCTGTGGTGTATCTTCCGCTTCTTTCAAAATCGAAAGCAAACGAATCGCTTCGTACATTTGATAATCTTTATGAGATGAAATCGCTTTACAGCCAATTTCCCCAAAACGTCTCAAGTATTCTGCGTATTCAGGATTCGCAATAATAGGGGCGTGGCCGGCACCTTCGTGAATAATGTCTGGTGCAGGTGTATATTCAATATGTTCTAATTGTCTGATATCTGAAGCAATAACCAAAACGTTATAAGCCTGGAATTCCATAAATGCATTTGGCGGAATAAAACCATCAACAGCAACGGCAGCCCAGCCAATTTCAGTCAGGATACGGTTCATTCCATACATACTCGGAATAGAATCAACTTCGATTCCCGTTTTCTTCAAACCATCCAAATACGAATGATGAGCAACTTTTGATAAATAATCTACATTCTTGCGCATCACATAACGCCAAACTGCCTGATTAATTGGCGTATAATCGCTATAATCCTGAGGTTTAATAAATTGCTTTAAATGTTTAGGCAAGCGCTCTAATAACGGGTTTGTCTCAATATTTGGATTCATTTCGAAAACGTTGTAGATTAAGAATGTAAAATTACGAATTTAAGGCACTAATTTTTGCTATTCATCACAATTTTTTTGTTCGAAAGTGTTTTTTATTGAGGTTTTAATAGAAATTTTGTTTTGAGAAGTATTATGGTTTTTAGGAGCTATTTCCCGCTGTCCTTCCAAATCTTTTGTGCCGAACCCCGGCACAAAAGGATTTTCCCTCCCATCGGGGCTAGGGGATTCGTTTTCAAAAGAATATTTTCGAATTTAGAAATGCCAGTTACTAGCAGTCATTATTTTCATAATTAACTTTTTCCATTTTGGCTTCGTAAGATTCCGTTTCTTTTTTAGTCATTTTGGCTTCTTTCAGTTCTACTTTCAATTGTTTTTTACTGTCAGAACTTATCCATAAACCACTAAAAGTAGTTTCTTCTTTTTTCAAAATCATAATACCGGTAAATCCATGTTCTACTAACGCAAACTGATTTTCGTTTTTGGTATTTTGAGTAATATCCAATTGAATCCAGCTTCCTGATTTATCATAACGATACATTGCAGTATATTGTAAATCGGCTGTGCAGGGGTTTTCTTCTGTCTTGATAAAAAAAGTAACGGCTATTTTTCCATCAATTGTGCCTTTATATAAATTGCTTTTGGAGGCTTGAGCATTTGCAGCAATACTGATAAAGAGGCAAAATAGAATGGAGAGTAATGCTTTTTTCATGTTTTAATAAAAATTGTTTCAGCCAAATTTAGTTATTTCGGAATGTGATTTGAATTAATTTTTATTGATTCTCTAAATTTCTGAAATAATCAATTTTATGGTTGAACATATACGCCATATTTTCAGCTCTCATTTTGGCTTCTTCAGTAAGAGTTCCCACAAAAAGCCCATCGATTGAAGAATTAAAAAGAAAAACCCAACGGTCAAAATGAGTTTTATCTACAGGTAATTGTTTGTGTGGTGGAAAAGGGGTTCCTGAATAAGCACGAACATCGAATAAAATGGTTTGCCAAAAGCCGTACATTTTTTGTAAATGCATAGGCCAACGGTCTTGTAGTTTATCATTAAAAATTGGACCAAGAAGATCGTCCTTTCGAACTTTATTATAAAATGTGTCGACCATTAATTTTATGTCTTCTATGTTTGAAATATCTTTAAAAGCAGCCATGTTTTTGATATAAAAATTGAATTGCAAAAATACGATTAAACTTTATCTCCTTTATTGATATTTGTCATTTTTACTCCTAATTTATTCTACAAAAATGATTAAAATAACAAGTATTTTTTAGTAAAGCCGTCTTGTTAAATTGTTGTTGTTTAGATATTTGTAAATGGGATATTTTTAAAAGTAAGATTTTTTGCTCTTTTGTTTTGTAAATTGTTTAAAATCAATTGTTTAAAAAGTAATTAGATAAGTTTTTGTTAAGCTAATTTTTAGATTTGATGTGTATTTGTAAAGCTGTTGTTTTGTTAAATTGATGAAATTTAACATAATATTGTTTCGTATTAATAAAATTAATCTTAAAAAATAAGAAAAATTTAATTTTTAAAAACTCAAAAACTATGCGTAAAACTACCCAAAAACGTACAAAAAAGACCAATTTAATTATAATGATGCAAGTCCTTATAATGCTGTTGTTTATTACAACGGTAAAAGCACAAACGGTAACTCCATGGATAACCAGTGGAGATCAAACCAAATTACTACAACAGCAAGCAACTGTTAGTTTCGGAACTAATTCAGGGACTAATCCTTCTACTGTTACCGTAAATACCGGAACAACTTACCAAACTATGGATGGCTTTGGTTATACATTGACCGAAGGGAGTTGTGAAGTAATCAGTGGCATGGCTGCAACTCAGCAAAACCAATTATTAAATGACTTGTATAATCCTACGACAGGTTTAAACGCAAGTGTCATTCGTATTAGTATTGGAGCTTCAGATTTAAGCAGCTCTTCTTATAGTTATAATGAAACTTCGGGAGATACAAATATGAATAATTTTAGTCTTAACGGACCAGATTTGACCTATTTAATTCCAATTATCAAAAAGATAAAAATTATCAATCCAAACATTAAAATATTAGCAACTCCATGGTCAGCTCCACGTTGGATGAAAACTAATAATTCATGGGTTGGAGGAAGTTTGCAAACACAGTATTATGCAGCTTATGCCAAGTATTTTGTAAAATATTTTGATGCTATGGCAGCGCAAGGCATTTCAATTTGGGGAATCACACCTCAAAACGAACCTGAAAATCCAAATAATGAACCAAGTATGCTGATGAATTCAACTGAGCAAAAAAACTTTATTAATAACCAGCTTGGTCCACAAATGGCAGCAGCCGGATATGGTGGAATTAAAATTATCGCTTTTGATCATAATTGTGATAATACAGCTTATCCTATTGATGTTTTGAATAACAGTAGTTATGTGGATGGGGCAGCATTTCATTTGTATTTAGGAAATATTTCAGCGATGTCAACAGTACGAAATGCGACAAATAAAAACGTTTATTTTACAGAACAATATACAGGATCGGGAGGAAGTTTCAGTGGAGATTTTGGCTGGCACATGCAAAATGTAGTTATTGGAAGTACAAATAACTGGTCAAAAACGGTTTTGGAATGGAATGCAGCAAATAATTCAAACTTAGGCCCACGTACGCCCGGCGGATGTAATACCTGCTTAGGCGCTATTACAGTGAACAATAGTACAAGTTATACAAAAAATGTAGCGTATTATATTATTGGTCAAATCTCGAAATTTGTAAAGCCAGGGGCTTTAAGAATTTCTTCTTCAAGTTCTAGTGGAAGTATTTTTTCAGCTGGATTTAAAAACCCTGACGGCTCGATTGCACTTGTGGTTTATAATTCCGGGTCGGCTAATACAATCAAAGTTGTTTCAGGATCATCAGCATTTAATTATTCTGTTCCCGCTTCATCGGCAGTTACTTTTAATTGGGGCGCAGGAACGCCACCTGTTACAGGTCTGCCGGGATACTATAATGTTATTTCAAGAAACAGTAATAAAGGTTTGGATGTAGCGGATAACGCGACAACAAGCGGAAGCCGTATTCAGCAATATGACATTACAAATGGAGGAGGAAATAACCAGCGCTGGAAATTTGTTTCTGACGGAAGTGGTAATTACTACATTATTGTAAAATCAACCGGAATGTATTTAGCGACTGAAAATAACGGTATTGGCGATGGATTAAAAGTACAGCAAAAGACATTTTCAGCCTCTAACGAATTTAAATGGACCGTAACAAGTCTTGGTGGAGGTTACTATAAAATTATAAATGTAAATAGCGGAAAATCATTAGACGTTGAAAATGTTTCAACTGCAAATGGTGCCAATATTCAGGTTTGGACCTATACTGGAGGTTTGAATCAGCAATGGCAATTGGTACAGGTTGAATCTACGGCCAAAAAAGCTTTGACAATCACAGAAAATGAAAGTCCGAATGATATGGCAATTTTTATTAATTCTACAAATGATTATTTAAAAATTGATACCAATCATGAAGGAAACGGAGATGTAGAAGTATTCTCAATCGCAGGACAAAGTATTTTAAAGAAAACAGTGAGTTTTGTAAAAGGGAGTCAACCTGAAATTGAAATTTCGAGACTACCAAAAGGCGTTTATGTTGTAAGAGTGAACGACAGCCAAGGATCTTATTCTAAAAAAGTGCTGAAACAATAATTACAAATTTAGGATTCAATTAGTAATTTTATATTTGATTTGAAGGCTGTCTGATTTATTATCAGGCAGCCTTTTATTTTTAACCAATTAATTGCGTAAATAAATCCTGATTATCATTTAAATATTGAAACTCAAAACCATTTTTGGTCATGTTCAATTTAATATTCATAATATCTTTTTTGTTTTTCAATTCTAATCCAACGACTACAGATCCCACTTCGCGATTGTTTTTTTTGTGAAATTGAAAATAAGTGATGTCATCATCAGGACCTAAAATATTATTTACGAATTCTTTTAAGGCGCCGGGACGTTGCGGGAACTGAATCATAAAATAATGCATTAAACCTTCGTATAGTAAAGAGCGCTCTTTTATTTCGGCCGTCCTTTCAATATCATTATTACTTCCGCTGACAACACACACAACAGTTTTACCTTTGATCTTATCCTTATAAAAATCCAAAGCGGCAATAGTCAATGCTCCGGCTGGTTCTACAACCATTGCTTCTTCGTTGTACAAACGTAAAATAGTGGTGCAGACTTTTCCTTCCGGAACCAGAATTATATCTTCTAAATTATCCTTACAGATTTCAAAAGTCATATCACCAACTTGTTTTACAGCGGCACCGTCAACAAATTTGTCAATTGTTTTTAAGGCTGTATTTTTGTTTTCTGTAATCGAAGTTTTCATGGAAGGAGCACCTTTTGGCTCAACACCAATGATTTTTGTATTTGGACTTAAATGCTTAAAAACCTCGGATAAGCCAGAAGCTAGTCCGCCGCCGCCAATCGGAACAAAAACATAATCGATTGGTTCTTTGTAACTGTCGAGAATTTCTAAACCAACAGTTCCTTGTCCTGCAATCACTTTTTCATCATCAAATGGATGAATGAATATTTTGTGATTTTTGATGGCATCAGCAGTAGCTGAAGCATAAGCGTCATCAAAAGTATCGCCTGTCAGCACAATTTCAACAAATGATTTTCCGAATAATTGAACCTGTTTTACTTTTTGTTTTGGAGTTGTTTTAGGCATGTAAATTTTGCCTTTTATCTGTAAAAGATGACAGGAATAAGCAACGCCTTGCGCGTGGTTTCCGGCACTGGCGCATACAATTCCAGTTGCTTTTTCAGCTTCATTCAACGAAGAAATTTTGTTGTAAGCTCCTCTAATTTTATACGACCGAACAATTTGCAAATCTTCTCTTTTTAATAAAATAGTCGATTTAAATTCTTCTGAAAGATTTAAATTCTGTGTAAGTGGAGTAGCAGCAACTACATTTTCAAGCTGTTTTTTAGCAGCAAGTACTTCGTTAAATAGATTCATATTTTTTGTTTTTGCCACGAATTGCACGAATTAGCACTAATTTTTATTTTCTAAAATTGAAAAACAATTTGTGGAAATTTGTGTAATTTGTGGTTATTAAATAAAAAAACCTCCCGGTTTGGGAGGTTTAATAAATTGTATTTTGATTACTTAATTTATATAACACCTCGCCATTATTGCTGAATTGCAATAATGTTGATAACGATAATAATGTTATTTAAGTTTGTCATTTCTTGTTCTTTGAAAAACAAATGTATTAATTATTTTAAGAAGAATTCAATAACTGTTTTTAGTTTTTTGTGAAAAACTGAAAACTGTCACTCAAAACTATTTTTTAACCGGCGGATATTGTGCTAAAACTTTGTTTACGATTTCAGCCACTTTTGCATCTTTTTTATCGACGTTTTTAGTTAAGGTTGCAACACCTTCGCCCTGCCAGATCATTTCTTTCTTTTTGGCATCAATCAGGTCGATAAATAAAGTTCCTTCTGTAGAAGACGAAACGGTAGTTTGTCCTCCATACATCATATAAGGATTCCATCCCCAACCCCAACCATAGCCCCAACCTGCGCTAAATTGGTTTACACTTACTTGTTCTCTTGATTTAGTAAAAATATTTACTAATAAATCAGGATTTTCACTTTTAGTAAAACCTTTGGCTTGCATTTCTGTATCTATGGCATGTAAAATTCTTCTTTTATCCAAATCAGAAATTTCGACTTTATCAATTCCGGGCTTAAAGAAAGCATACGTTTTATAAGGCGCAAAATCTACGTTTTTATCATAATCAGAATAAACACTTACACTGCTGCAAGAGGCTAGTAGTATTAAAAGCAGAAAAACGGGTACTAATTTGAATGTTTTCATATTTATAAAAATTTATTGTTCTCTATTCTGATAAATAACTTTTAACTAAAATAGCGTTTCGTCAACTATATTAGGCAAAGTTACTTTTAGTAAAGGCTGAACTTCCATTGCTCTTTTTATGGCAAAAATAGCTTCGTCATTTCGGGCCCAGCTTCTTCTTGAAATTCCGTTGTTAACATCCCAAAAAAGCATTGATGCTAAACGTTTTGAAGCTTCTTTAGAACCATCAAGAACCATACCAAATCCACCGTTTATAACCTCTCCCCAGCCAACGCCTCCGCCATTGTGAATAGATACCCAGGTTGCTCCTCTAAAGCTGTCGCCAATTACATTTTGAATCGCCATATCTGCTGTAAAACGAGATCCGTCGTATATATTTGAAGTCTCTCTGTAAGGAGAATCCGTTCCGGAAACGTCATGGTGATCGCGTCCTAAAACTACAGTTCCAATTTTGCCTTTTGCAATTGCCTGATTAAATGCTTCGGCAATTTTAATTCGACCTTCAGCATCTGCATATAAGATTCGGGCTTGTGAACCAACAACTAATTTATTTTCCTGTGCACCTTTGATCCATTTGATATTGTCCTGCATTTGTTGCTGAATTTCATTTGGAGCTGTTTTCGCCATTTCTTCTAAAATCTGACTTGCGATAGTATCTGTTTTTTGTAAATCTTCTGGTTTTCCTGAAGTACAAACCCATCTGAAAGGTCCAAATCCGTAATCAAAACACATTGGTCCCATGATATCCTGAACATAACTCGGATATTTAAAATCGATATTATTTTCAGCCATAACATCGGCTCCGGCGCGTGACGCTTCTAATAAAAAAGCATTTCCGTAATCGAAAAAGTAAGTTCCTTTTGCCGTATGTTTATTGATCGCTTTTGCTTGTCTGCGTAAAGATTCCTGTACTTTTTCTTTGAATAGTTCAGGATTATTGGCCATCATTTCGTTAGCGTCTTCAAAAGAAATTCCGGCAGGATAATAACCGCCGGCCCATGGATTATGGAGAGAAGTCTGATCAGATCCCAAATCAATTTTGATATTTTCCTTGTCGAAACATTCCCAAACATCAACAACATTTCCTAAATAAGCAATCGAAACCACTTCTTTATTGGCTTTCGCCGAATTGACTCTTTTAACCAGTTCATCTGTCGAAGTTACAATTTCATTAATCCATCCTTGCTCATGACGAATTTTTGTGATTTTTGGATTTACTTCGGCGCAGACCGTAATACAACCTGCAATATTTCCAGCTTTTGGCTGAGCACCCGACATTCCGCCAAGACCAGAAGTAACAAATAAATTGCCTTCAGGATTTAGTTTTATTTTTCTGAAACCATTCAAAACCGTAATCGTAGTTCCGTGTACAATCCCTTGTGGGCCAATGTACATATAGCTTCCTGCCGTCATTTGTCCGTATTGCGAAACACCTAAAGCGTTCATTTTTTCCCAATCGTCCGGTTTAGAATAATTCGGGATTACCATTCCATTTGTAACGACAACTCTTGGAGCTTCAGAATGTGAAGGAAATAATCCCATAGGATGTCCGGAATACATGGTTAAAGTCTGCTCGTCTGTCATTTCAGACAAATATTGCATCGTCAATAAATATTGTGCCCAGTTCTGAAAAACAGCTCCATTTCCGCCGTAAGTAATCAATTCATGCGGATGTTGCGCAACAGCATAATCCAGATTGTTCTGAATCATGTGCATAATCGCTTTAGCCTGCAAAGATTTCCCAGGATATTCATCAATAGGTCGTGCATACATTCTATAATCTGGACGCAAGCGGTACATATAAATACGACCGTATTTTTCTAATTCTTCTGAAAATTCAAGAATTAATTCGGCGTGATGTTGAGACTCAAAATAACGCAGTGCATTTTTTAAGGCCAGTTTTTTTTCTTCAGCCGAAAGAATTTCTTTTCGTTTTGGTGCATGATTAATCGCTAAATCGTATTCTTTTTTTGGAGGCAATATAGAGGGGATTCCTTGTTGTATTTGTTCTTTGAAAGTCATTTTTTAAAGGTGCTAAGTTGCTAAGATTCTAAGTTGCTAAGGTTTTTATGGCAACTGATTAATTTTCTATTGGAAAAATGAACTAAGGATAACGAATATCCGACCTATGATAGGATTTGTGGATTGTAATCCTAAATTTTCGAAGCAGAATATCCATTTTATAATTTTAGAGTTTAGATTGTTGATTTTAGATTTTTTGAATTATCTAATTTTCTAATTGACACATTATCTAATTAGATTTCCTAATTCTACCAGTATTTTTATCAAACCCATACGGACAATGACGGCAACCGCTTTTACAGCAATAACCACGTTTTAAATGGTGTTTTTCAGTAAAGCATTTATAACCTTCTGGCGTATAGTAAAAATCTTCGCCTTCGATTAATTTATTTTCATTACTTTGCTCTTTCATAAATCTGCTTTCGGTCGTGTTTGGGTTCTTTAAAAAATCAAAAATAAATAATTGATTGTGATTTTAATGAAATCAAACAATTTTATGTCTACAAATTTATAAATTTTACAGCCAATGTTTCTGATTGTTGCTAAATATTTAATTCCGAAAGGATATCGCGGAATGGCTGTATTTCCGTTTGTTGTGGTTAAATATGGTTTTGATAAAACAAACGGGACTTTTGTCAACCATGAAAAAATACATTTAAGACAGCAGTTAGAAATGCTGATTCTGCCTTTTTTTATCTGGTATTTTTCGGAGTATCTGATTCGGTTGCTTCAATATAAAAACAAAGACTTGGCGTACCGAAATATTAGTTTTGAAAGAGAAGCCTATTCAAATGAAGCGGATCGCAATTATCTAAAAAACCGATCTTTTTTCCAATTTCTAAAATACATCACATTAAAATAAAACCGATTTTGAACCAACAAATTCATATCAATTTTCCGAACAATATTTCTTTGACAATAAAACGCGAAGACTTGATTCATCCGTTTGTTTCCGGGAATAAATTCAGAAAACTAAAATACAATTTACTTCAGGCGAAAGACGAAAAAAAACAAACGATATTGACTTTTGGAGGCGCTTTTTCCAATCATATTGCAGCAGTCGCCTACGCAGGAAAAGAACAAGGATTTAAAACGATTGGAATCATTAGAGGCGACGAACTTTTTGATAAAATTGAAGAGAATCCAACTTTGAAATTTGCTCAGGAAAACGGAATGGAATTTGAATTTGTTTCGAGAGAAGAGTATCGAAATAAAAACGAAAGTTATTTTTTAGAAAAGTTAAAAGAGCAGTTTGGAGACTTTTATTTAGTACCCGAAGGCGGAACAAATGAACTCGCTGTAAAAGGCTGTGAAGAGATTTTGACCGGGGAAGATGTTGTTTTTAATTATGTGTGTTGCGCGGTTGGAACGGGTGGCACGATTTCTGGTTTGATTAATAGTGCATTGCCAAATCAGAAAATTTTAGGGTTTCCGGCACTAAAAGGTGACTTTTTAAACGATGAAATTCGTATTTTTGCAAAAAAAGATAACTGGAATTTAATTTCTGACTATCATTTTGGAGGTTATGGCAAGATAAATTTAGAATTAATTGAATTTATTAATGCGTTTTTTGAAGAAAACAAAGTGCCCTTAGATCCAATTTATACAGGAAAGATGGTTTTTGGCGTTATAGATTTAATCAGCAAAAATTATTTTCCTGCTAATTCAAAAATTTTACTCATTCACACAGGCGGATTACAGGGAATTGATGGAATGAATATCAAATTGAAGCAGAAAAAATTACCAATACTCAAAAACAATGATTAAAAAGATCCTATTGTTCTGTATAGTTGCAGTTCTGGCAAGCTGTTCATCCAGCAAACCGGCTATCGCGACGACTAAAAAACAGGCAGCAGTTCAGAAGCCCCGGACGGTGGCAGCTAAAAAGCAAACTCCTGTTAAGCCAATCGGTAAAAATTATCCTTCTACAAATAATACGACAGAAGTTATTCAGTCGACTTCAAAAACTACCGTTACCAGTAGCTCAATCAACGATTATGTTTTGCAATACAAAGATATTGCGATGGGAAACATGCAGAAATATGGCATTCCTGCCAGTATAATATTGGCTCAGGGAATTTTGGAATCTGGTGCAGGAAAAGGAGATTTGGCCGTTTCTGCCAATAATCATTTCGGAATAAAATGCCATAAAGACTGGCTGGGACAAAGTGTTCGTCATGACGATGATTCTGCGCAGGAGTGCTTCAGGAAATATACAGAAGCAGCAGATTCATATCGCGATCATGCTTTGTTTTTAGTTGGCAAAAACAGATATGCGTCTTTATTCACTTATGAAAAAGACGATTATAAAGCCTGGGCAAAAGGATTAAGAGCTTGTGGTTATGCTACAGATCCTAATTATCCGGATAAATTAATCAGTTATATCGAGCGTTATAATCTGCATCAATATGATTGTCAGATTACGGGAAAAACGTATGTTGCAATTAATAAATCGGCTCCAACAAGAAAACCATCGTATGATGTGGCTTCGGATCCAAAGATAAATATGAACTCAAATGACCCGAATTTATATGAAGTTCAAAAAGGAGATACTTTGTATTCAATTTCGAAAAAATTCAACGTATTGGTTGATGACATAAAACAGAAAAACAATCTTACAGATAATGCACTTTCGATTGGACAGAAGTTGAAGGTTAAATAGTTATGAGTTTTGAATTATAAGTTATGAGTGATTGATGAAGAAGATAATCGCTACTGCAATTTTTATTTTTGCCATTGTTTTCACAATTAGACTTTTTTGCGGGATTTATATACATGATGAATTTGCAGAAAAGCATTTTTTTATAAAACATCGACCAAGTTTGAAATGGACATTTTATTCTCCTATTGGAATGTCAGATAATAAAATAGAGGAGCTTTCAGAAGAAAATCAAATTGAACAAAAATACTTTAATGAGTTTGTAAGAGATCAGGGTTTAAGTAGATAAATCTAAAATCTGAACTCAAAAATCTAAAATAAATAATGATCTATAAAAGAAGTAGTCAGCTTTTTGCTGAAGCAGAAAAAGTAATTCCGGGAGGAGTTAATTCGCCAGTTCGTGCTTTTAAAGCGGTAGGAGGAACTCCAATTTTTGTAAAAAGTGCCAAAGGTGCTTATTTGTATGACGAAGACGGAAATAAATTAATTGATTACATCAATTCATGGGGACCAATGGTTTTGGGTCACGCGTATCAGCCAGTGGTTGACGCTGTAATCGAAAAAGCAAAATTAGGAACTTCATTTGGAATGCCAACAGAATTGGAAACTCAAATCGCTGCGCTGGCTGTTTCTATGGTTCCGAATATCGATAAAATCAGATTTGTAAATTCAGGAACAGAAGCTTGCATGAGTGCCATTCGTTTGGCTCGCGGCTTTACAAAAAGAGATAAAATCATCAAATTTGCAGGTTGTTACCACGGACATTCAGATTCATTTTTGATTCAGGCTGGAAGTGGAGCGGTAACTTTTGGTTCGCCAAACAGTCCTGGCGTTACAGAAGGAACTGCAAAAGATACTTTACTGGCAAAATACAATGATATAGAGAATGTAAAGACTTTAATCGAAGCTAATAAAAACGAAATTGCGGCTATTATTATTGAACCGGTTGCCGGAAATATGGGATGTATTCCGCCTCAAGAAGGCTTCTTGCAAGGTTTAAGAGATTTATGTACCGCAAACGGAATCTTATTGATTTTTGATGAGGTCATGACAGGTTTCCGTTTGGCTCGCGGTGGAGTTCAGGAACTATACAGCGTAAATGCGGATATTGTTACTTTCGGAAAAGTAATTGGCGGCGGTTTACCAGTTGGTGCATTTGCAGCACGTGCAGAAATCATGAATTATTTGGCACCGCTCGGACCAGTTTATCAGGCAGGAACATTGTCTGGAAATCCGTTGGCAATGGCTGCGGGATTAGCAATGCTGCAATCCTTGGATAACGACCGCGCAATTTTTACTCGTTTAGAAGAAAAAACAGCTTATTTAGAAGCAGGAATTAATAAGGTTTTAAAAGCAAACAATGTTGTTTTTACTATTAATAGAGTAGGTTCAATGATATCAGTGCACTTTGATAAAAACCCGGTTGTTGATTTTCAAACTGCTGCAAAAGGAGATAACGAAACTTTTAAAAAGTTCTTCCACGGTTTGCTTAATGAAGGTGTTTATATTGCACCATCAGCGTATGAAACCTGGTTTATTACAGATGCATTAACATACGAAGATTTAGATTTTACTATTAATGCAATTGATAAAGTTTCGAAAACATTTTAGTTTTAAATCAAAACATAAATAATTTTAAGGTTCAGCTTTCTCGAAAAGTTGAACCTTTTTTTATTAGTTAATAAAAAGTTAATGAGAAGATGTTTTCTTGGATTATTGCAATCAAAAATTATTTTTGTTTGTCAAATAACCATTAAACCAAAAATAAATGAAGAAATTTTTCATTTTATCTACTATAGCAGCTTTGATGCTATTTCCTGTTAACCAATTTGCCCAATCCAAAAAGAAAAAGTCCAAAAAAGAAGAAACTGCGACTCCTCCGCCAGAAAAAAAACCAGAGTCAGCCATTAAAGAATACAGCAAAGTAATTACCAAAGATGCTGTTTCTGACGAAGGACTTTTTACAGTTCATAAAGTCGATAAAAAATACTATTTCGAAATCCCAAATAAATATTTAAACAAAGACATGCTGTTGGTAAGCAGATTGTCTAAACTTCCTTCTAATTTAGGTGGAGGTTACGTAAACGCAGGTTCTGAAACCAACGAACAATTGATTGTTTGGCAGCGTTTTCAGGATAAAATTCTCATCAAGTCTAAATCCTATAATGCTGTTGCAAACGATACTTTACCAATTAGTATTTCGGTAAAATCAAATAATTATGAACCAACTTTATTTGCTTTTGACATTGTAGCTTTCAGCAAAGATTCTGCAAATACCGTTATTGATGTGACTAAATTTTATAGCACAGATGTAAAGGCAATCAGCGGAATATCAGCAGAAATGCGAGAAGTATACAAAGTAAAAGCATTGGATGATACGAGAAGCTTTATCAATACAATCAAAAGTTTTCCGATGAATATTGAAGTGATTCAGGACATGACCTATAATGCTTCAAAACCATCCATGTTAGAAGATACTGAATCGATCAGTATTCAGATGAATCAATCTATGGTATTATTGCCAGAAGTTCCGATGAAACCAAGATTAGCAGATCCACGTGTGGGCTGGTTCACGGTTAGTCAATATGATTATGGAAGCAATGAATTAAAATCAGATCTTAAAACATATATACGTCGTTGGAGATTAGAACCAAAAGATCCTGAAGCTTATGCCAGAGGAGAATTGGTTGAACCAATAAAACCAATTGTTTACTATTTAGACCCTGCAACTCCTGAAAAATTGAGAAAATACATCAAACAGGGAATTGAAGAATGGCAAAAACCTTTTGAAACAGCCGGATTTAAAAATGCCATTATAGCAAAAGACGCACCAACAAAAGAACAAGATCCTGATTTTAGCCCGGAAGATGTACGTTACTCCGTAATTCGTTATGTTGCAAGTACAACCCGAAATGCAGTTGGACCAAGTGTTTCAGATCCACGTACTGGAGAGATTATCGAAAGTGATGTTATTTGGTATCATAATCATTTGCGTTCGTACAGAAACCGTTATTTGTTAGAAACCGGAGCTGCAAATCCAAAAGCAAGAACTTTGCAAACCAGCGATGAAGAAATGGGCGAAATGATGCGAATGGTAATTGCTCATGAAGTGGGTCACGCATTAGGTTTTCCTCATAATATGGGAGCCAGTTCTTCTTATGACTGCGAAAGTTACAGAAATGGAACTTTTACACAAGAAAACGGAATTTCAGCTAGTATAATGGATTATGCACGATACAATTATATTGCACAGCCGGGAGATCAAAACATTCGTTTTATTCGTAAAACGGGGGCCTATGACCATTATGCTTTGAATTGGGGATACAGAGTGATTCCGAATGCTAAATCTTCTCAGGATGAAAAAGCAACTTTAGACAAATGGATTTTAGATAAAGCCGGAAATCCAATTTATCATTTTGGAAAACAGAGCAGTGCTTTTGATCCTTCTTCTCAAACAGAGGATATCGGGAATAATTCTATGAAAGCTAGTACGTACGGAATGAAAAATCTGGAATATGTTGCTAATCATTTAAGCGAATGGACGAGTAATGTAACGAATGATTACGGAGATTTAGATGAATTGTACAAAGAAATGTTAGATGTTTGGAGTCGTTATGTTGGTCATGTAGTAACCAACGTTGGAGGAGTTTACGAAAATACTAAAAACCCAAATCAGGCAGGAAATGTTTATGAAGTAGTTCCGAAAGCAAAACAAATTGAAGCAATGAATTGGCTGCAGGCAAATGCTTTTGCATCTCCAACCTGGATTGTGAATGTAAATACCTTAAAAAACACCAATTTTGCAGGTTATACAGAAACATTTAGAAATCTACAGGTTAGACATTTGAATAATTTGTTGAGTCTTGGTCGTATTGGAAGATTAATGGATAATGAAATTCTGGGCGCTGATACGTATAAAGCACTGGATTTGTTTAAAGATACCCGAAAAGGAATTTGGAAAGAAGCTGGTACAGCAACGAATGTTACCATTTACCGTAGAAATCTGCAAAGAGCTTATATTGATAGAATGACCTATTTAATGACCGAAGAAATTAAGCCAACAGACAGATCAACAGTGTATTACAATGTGTCTCAGTCTGATTTAAGAGCTTTAGTGCGCGGTGAGTTAAATGTCCTGAAAAAATCGCTTACAGCAGCAAAAGCTTTAGGTGTAAATACAGAAACAAAATACCATTATGAAGATTGTATCAAAAGAATTGATTTGATATTAAATCCGATTAAATAGATTATAGAAATAAAAAAGAGGCTTTTAAAGCCTCTTTTTTTGTTTTGGGACAAAAAATTAGATTTTTTCTTTTTGATACTCTTTCATTTTTTCTTTAGCCTTGTCTTTGTTTTGCTCCTGAATGGTTTTCCATTTTGTGTATTGGTCCGCATTCAGAATAGCTTTCATTTTAGCATCGTTAGCGTCTTTTTCAGCCATCATTTCTTTTTTAAAAGCTTCTCTTTCAGCTGTTGTAGGTTTTGTGTCACTGTCTTTTGTCGCTTGACGGGCTTCTCTGAATTTTTGAGCTTTTGCACTTCTTTCGGCCAATAATTGTTTTACTTGTGCTTGTTGATTAGCATCCAAGCTTAATTCTGAAGTTAATTTTTTCAACTGCTTCTCATTACGCTGTTCGGGAGTCATTCTTTCTTTGTGCTCTTTATGATCCTGAGTTGGATTATTATCCGTGTCTTGTGCAAAGCTTGCTACTCCAACGAATAACAAAGCTGCGATAAATAATTTTTTCATGAGGTAAGTTTTTTAATTGTTTATATTCTTTAGACTTTATCAAATTCAATAGGTTTAATCTGATTCTCAGAATTGTATTTTATTTAACAAATTGAAAGTTAATTCATTAAAAACGTTTTCATAAGGATAAAATTACAGATTTAATTGCGTATTTTTAAGGTATCAACAAGTTACAAACTTAGAAGAGCTTATTATGAATTTAGAATCATCATCAAACAATAATAAAATTGCCTTTTTTTCGACGCAGCCTTACGATAAAACTTTCTTTAATAAATACAATAAAGATTTTGGTTTTGAGCTGGATTTCTTTGAAACGCAATTGAATCCTCAAACGGTAATTTTAATCGAAAATGCATCAATCGTTTGTGTTTTTGTAAATGATATTGTCAATGAATCTGTGATTAAGCAATTGGCAGAAAAGAACGTGAAAATTATTGCTTTACGCTGTGCCGGTTTTAATAATGTAGATTTAGAAGCAGCCAAAAAATACAATTTAAAAGTTTGCAGAGTTCCTGCTTATTCTCCTCAAGCTGTTGCAGAACATGCTATGGCAATGATTTTGACTTTAAACCGAAAAACACATAAAGCTTATAATAGAGTTCGTGAACAAAATTTCTCCCTTAACGGATTATTAGGTTTTGATTTATTCGGCAAAACAATCGGCATTATCGGAACCGGAAATATCGGAAAAGCTTTTGCTAAAATAGCTCTAGGTTTTGGCTGTAAAGTTTTAGCGTATGATATCGTAACGAATTCAGAAATGGAAAAGGATGGAGTTGAGTTTGTATCCTTAGAAACCATTTTTAAATCAAGCGATATTATTTCACTTCATTGTCCGTTAAACGAGCAAACGAAACATGTTATCAATAAAAAGTCTATAGATGAAATGAAAGACAGCGTCATGATCATCAATACCAGCCGAGGCGGATTAATTGAAACAGCCTGTGTTATTGAAGGTTTAAAAGAAGGTAAAATAGGTTATTTAGGAATCGATGTTTACGAGCAGGAAGAAAAATTGTTTTTCAGGGATCTTTCGGCAGATATTATTCAGGATGATGCCATTCAAAGATTAATGAGTTTTCCGAATGTTTTGGTAACGGCACATCAGGCGTTTTTTACCAATGAAGCCCTGACGCAAATTGCTTTGGTTACTTTTAATAATATCAAAGCATTAGTAACTCAAAATGATATTGAAAATAAGGCAGCTTTATTGGTTTAAAATAGATTTGAGAATTTAAAAACAGAAATTATGAGAAGTAAAATTTTAATTGCATTGACAATATTAGTATTATATTCTTGTCAGAACAAAGAAAAACCAGCATCAAAAAATATCATTAAAACAATTGCTCAGGACACATTATCAAAAACATTAGGAGGTACAGCCAATTTAAGTGACGTACCCGCTAAAGATGATAAAACGGTTGAGCTAATAAGAAAACAACTTATGGTTTTATTGAAAAAAGATTTGCCAGCGATGACAAAAGACGATCGATACTTTTATTATGAAGCTTTCGATTTAAATAACGATAAGAAAAACGAATATTTTGTTGGTTTCTCAAATTCCTATTTCTGTGGAAGCGGAGGTTGTTCGGGTTATATTTTAAATAATGATGGAAGTATAATCAACAAATTTACTGTAACCGATTTTCCGATTTTTATTGGAACAACTTCATCAGGAAATTTTAAAGATTTAATTTTTAAAAGCGGTAATACATTACATTCTCTAAAAATGAAAAACGGAAAATATCCTTCAAATCCATCCGTTCAGGAAAAATGGAAAGGAGATATTCCGAAAGATTCGCCTGTTGTTTTGGATATAAATTCTAAGAAATTGGAAAAGTATTCGTTTTAGTCAGTAGCATAAAAAACCCGACAGGTTTTTAAAACCTGTCGGGTTTGATTATAATATCAATTTTGGAATTTGGAATTTCTAAAATTGGAATTTTTTAAATCTACTCCACCAACTCCACAAATTTAAACTCACCTTCCACAGCAACCTTAGTCAAGCCATGTTTAGATAAGTTTTTCATAGACGCATCCCATTTTTTACCACTTAAATTCGCAGTAATTTTTAATTGCGTTAAATCCATTTTATTTTCATTTCCTTTTAATAGATCTACTATAAATTTTTCTTCATCAGACAATTCAACCTGAGCTTGTTTTTTCTCCGGACGCATTTGCGGGAACAATAAAACTTCCTGAATCGATGCATTATTAGTTAGATACATAATCAAACGATCCATACCAATTCCCATTCCAGATGTTGGAGGCATACCATATTCAAGAGCTCTTAAGAAATCTTCGTCGATAATTCCGTTCGCTTCATCATCACCTTTTTCAGACAAACGCATTTGATCTTCAAAACGCTCACGCTGATCAATCGGGTCATTCAATTCAGAATAAGCATTGGCAATTTCTTTACCACAAACCATCAATTCAAAACGCTCTGTAAGTTCAGGATTGTCGCGGTGTTCTTTACAAAGAGGCGACATTTCTTTAGGATAATCAGTAATGAAAGTAGGCTGAATATAATTTCCTTCACATTTAGCTCCAAAAATTTCATCAATTAGTTTTCCTTTACCCATTGTTTTATCAACGTCGATTCCCATTCCTCTTGCAGCTTCAAACAATTCGTCTTCGCTTTTTCCGGAAATATCAAAACCAGTAAAATGTTTGATAGAATCTGTCATGGTTACACGGGCATAAGGCGCTTTAAAGTTGATTTTATGTTCGCCAAAAGTAACTTCGCTAGTTCCGTTTACGGCAATCGCACAATGCTCAAGCAAACCTTCCGCAAATTCCATCATCCAGTTGTAGTCTTTGTAGGCTACATATATTTCCATAGCGGTAAATTCAGGATTATGCGTTCTGTCCATTCCTTCATTTCTAAAGTTTTTCGAGAACTCGTAAACACCTTCAAAACCACCAACAATTAATCTTTTCAAATACAATTCGTTCGCAATACGCATATAAAGCGGAATATCAAGCGAATTATGGTGTGTAGTAAACGGACGCGCCGCAGCACCACCCGGAATAGGCTGTAAAACCGGAGTTTCAACCTCAAGATAACCAGCATCGTTAAAATAACCACGCATAGCGCTAAACAACTTCGTACGTTTGATAAAAGTATCTTTAACGTGTTGATTCACAGTTAAATCCACATAACGCATTCTGTAACGCAATTCAGGATCGTTAAACGCATCGTGAACGTTTCCGTCTTCATCCGTTTTTGGCAAAGGAAGCGGACGTAAAGTTTTACTCAAGAAAGTAAATCCGTCAACGCGAATACATTGTGCACCCACTTTCGTAGTAAACAATTCTCCTTCAATTCCAATAAAATCTCCTAAATCGGTTAATTTTTTAAAAACCGTATTGTATAAAGTTTTATCATCACTTGTACACAAAACATCGCGATTCACGTACAATTGCAAACGTCCTTCGCTATCCTGCAATTCAGCAAAACAAGCTTTTCCCTGATCACGAACACTCATCAAACGTCCCGCAACGATTACCTTTTTACCTTCTTCAAACGATTCCTTCACTTGCTTTGAAGTATGATTTACTGGAAAAAGATTAGCCGGATAAGGATTGATTCCTAAGTTGCGTAAGTTTTGAAGTTTTTCTCTTCTAATGATTTCTTGTTCTGATAATGCCATTTTGTGCTCTTTTTTTAAGTGTGCAAAGATAAAGAAAAGAATGTAGATATCAGAATGCAGATTTTAGATTTTTTGAAGCAGAAGTTTATCGTATTTCAATCACGTTCAGTCCCGCTATCCACTTGTATCTTTTTTGTCTCGTTCTCCAAACGAGACAAAAAAGGATACCGCTGCTATCGGGGCTAGATTAGAAGTTATAGTTTTCAAAAGACGTTTTAGTTGGGGTGTTTAATCGGTTTGTGCGTTTTTTTGTCAGGCTGAGCGGAGTCGAAGCCCCGCAGGCAGTTCGACAAAGATTGGCGATTTTGATTGTAGAGTTTCTTGCGGGGATTCCTCGTCCCTCGGAATGACAAACTAAGCGATGAAAAACATTTCTGCAAGAAATTAAACAAAAAAACCTCAGTATCTTAGCAACTCAGAACCTTAGTATCTTAAAAAAATGAACTCCATAAAAGCCCTTTTACTCTTACTTCTAGTCTCAAGCTGTCAAATTACCGAAACCATAAAAATCAATCCGGACGGAAGCGGAAGTATTGAAGTTTTTCAATTACGAGACGAAAACAGTTATTTACAAGTAGGACGTCCCCATTCTGATTCTGAAAAATTTACAGATACACTATTTGTTTTTCAGGATTATATCACAAAGTATGCAGCAACGTTTGTGAAATTTAATAAAGCAGATCAGGCACTTTTTCAGGAACATTCCAATGTCAAAATGCATGTAAAACTAGATCCCATTCAAATGGAAAATTTTAATGTAATTTCTTCCGACTTTAAAAAAATAGAAGAATTACCAAATGTTTACGAAAGCCTTAGTTTGGCAAATTCTTTAAAAGAGAATTATCCGGTTTCAAAAGAATCTTTTAAAATAAAATATACTTTCGACGGATCTGTTTTTAAAAGGTATTTAGTAATTGTTGATCAGCAAAAATTTGATCAGGATAAAAAAATGCTTGAAGAAAGAAAAAAAACGTATGCTAAATATAAATTGGCGCAATCCTACACTTTAAAATATCATTTTCCAGGAAAAATAAAATCAGTTTCAAACGAAAAGGCAATTCTCAGTCCTGATAAAAAATCATTTACCTTAGAATTCCAGCTTTCAGATTGTTTACAAAATCCAGAAATAACGAATCTAGAAGTTGTTTTGGAACAAAGCAACTAAATAAAAGGATTAAAAAGAGATTTGAGGTCACTACAATAAAACTCAGCACCTTAGAATCTCAGTACCTTAGAACCTTTAAAAATAAAATAGAGTTCGTATCTTTGATAAAAAATTAACCATGATGAAATTATATAAATTACTTAGTTTTTCTTTTTTATTGGCAACACTTACAAGTTGCACTTTTACCGAAAACATGTATATTAATGATAACGGAACAGGAAAATTTTCTGTAGACATAGACGGCTCAGCTTTAATGGAAATGGCCGGCGATCAACTCGGAAATCAAATGGGAGCCGATGCAAAGAAAAATGTCGATTCTACTTTTACTTTCAAACAGTTAATTGCTGAAAAGCAGGATAGTATTTCAAAATTATCACCGGAAGCTCAAAAGGAAATTAAAAAATTAGAAAATTTTGTTTTCAATATCAAAATGAACGGAGAGCAAAAACAGTTTTTAATGAACATTTCAACTGATTTTAAAAGTGTAAATGAACTGCAGGATATTTTGCAATCGATGAGTTCTCTTCAAAAACTGGAAGGAGGAAATGCTCCTTCAACTCCGTTTGCAGGTTTGGGAGATAATAAAAGTAAATTGAGCTATACATACGACGGAAAGAAATTTACACGTAAAGCAATCATAGACAAACAAAAAATTACAGAGAAAGCCGCTGATTCTACAGCAGATATGTCTAAAATGATGTTTGCTTCGTCAAATTATATTATTAAATATCACTTTCCTAAACCGGTAAAAAAGGTGTCAAACCCAAATGCATTGTTTAGCGACGACAGAAAAACAATTACAATTCAATACCCTTTCACGGATTATATGGAGAATCCTGACAAACTCAACTTTGATGTAGAGTTTGAAAAATAATAAAAATGAATAAAAAAATTCAACTTCAGGATTTAGGAAGTAAAGATTATAAATCGACCTGGGAATATCAGGAGAAACTTTTTAAGGACATAGTCGACTTAAAAATCAAAAACAGAAGAGAAGAGCTCGAATTAGAGACACCCAATTATTTACTTTTTGTAGAACATCCACACGTTTATACGTTAGGAAAAAGCGGTGATTTCGAAAACCTATTATTAAACGAAAAACAGCTCGAAGCCAAAGGAGCAACCTTCTATAAAATTAATCGTGGCGGTGATATAACGTATCATGGTCCAGGGCAAATTGTAGGTTATCCAATTTTGGATTTAGAGAATTTCTTTACCGATATTCATAAATATTTACGTTTTCTGGAAGAGTCAATTATTCTGACTTTAGAAGAGTATGGTTTAAAATGCGGTAGAAGTGAAGGAGAAACCGGAGTTTGGCTAGATGTTGGAACTCCGTTTGCACGCAAAATTTGTGCGCTTGGCGTACGTGCTTCGCGCTGGGTGACCATGCACGGATTTGCTTTAAATGTAAATGTCGATCTAGGTTATTTTGATAATATAATTCCGTGTGGAATTCGCGGAAAAGGTGTTACTTCACTTCAGGTAGAACTTGGTGTTGAAAAAGTAGATGAAGACGAAGTAAAAGCCAAAATTGTAAAACATTTGACTCAATTGTTTGAAGCTGAATTTGTTTAGAAGATAGCTTTAAAAATATAAATAGTATGAAAAATGCTGAAGAAAATAACAATTATAGAATTGCTGTTCCTTCGGCATTTGAAACTGTATTTTCTCATTTTTACTTCGCAGAAAATAAAACCAATTTTCCTATCACAAAAACCTTGTTGCCAAGTTTTCAAACTATTTTAGTTTTTAATTTCGGAACAAAATCGGCTTTAAAATCAAATCAGAATACTATTCTGGAAGTCGAAAAATGCATTGTTTTAGGGCCTATAAAACAGGCTTTCGATTATACTCTGGAACCTAACTCAGAGATTTTAGTAGCTAATTTTAAAGAAGACGCTTTTTATAGATTTTTCGGGAATGCACTATTTGATGCTTTGCCAATTCATCCGGATGCTTTAATTCATGAAAATTGCTTTAGCCTTTTATGGGAAGCACTTCAAAAGATTCCTGATACTACGGAACGAGTAGATTATATTTTAGATTTCTGCAAACCCTATCTCAGTGAACAAAGCAAAATCACAACACTTTTAACCGATTTTAAAGAAGAAAATCTAAATCCGATAAAAGCAATTGCTTCAAAAGTAAATCAAACAGAAAGAAACATTCAGCTGAATCAGAAAAAGGTTTTTGGCTACACCATTAAAGAAGTTAATCGCTACGAAAGGTTTTTAAAAGCCGTTAATGAAATTGAAAGAAACGTACAAAATCAGTCCAAAACAGATTGGTTAAGTATAGTCGAAGAATGCGGTTATTATGATCAAAGTCAGCTCATTCATGACTTTAAATTTTACATGAATATTTCTCCAACGAAATTCTTAAAATTTCAAAACGATATCTGCAGATCAAAAGCAGAATAAGGAGTATTTCGTTTTCTTACAATTGTTACCAAAGCCTGCGTTTTACATTTGTCATGTTAAATCTTAAAAAATAGAAACATGAAAAATCTAATTATTTATGCGCATCCAAATCCAGCTAGTTTAAATCATTTCTTCAAAGAAACTGTTCTTGAAAGTTTAGAACAATCCGGAGAAGAAGTTATTCTTCGTGATTTAAATGAAATCAATTTTAATCCGGTTTTATCTCTGGAAGATATGCAGGGACAAAGAATGGGAAAAGTGGCTAGTGATGTCAAAACAGAACAGGATTTTATTATCTGGGCAGATCGAATTATCTTTATTTACCCGATTTGGTGGACAGGAATGCCTGCGATTATGAAGGGCTATATTGATCGTGTTTTCAGTTATGGATTCGCTTACAGATATGATCAGGGCATTCAAAAAGGATTGTTATCAGGCAAAAGTACTATCATTATCAATTCGCACGGGAAATCGAATGCAGAATATGCAGAAAGTGGGTTGGATAAGGCTTTAGCCTTAACTTCTGATACCGGAATTTTTAATTATTGCGGTTTAGAAATCAAACAGCATTTTTATTTCGATAAGGCAGACAGAGCTTCCGAAGAAAGTATTTCAGAATGGAAAAATCAGATTATAGCTGTTTTTAAATCCAGTAATGAGCCAGCTGCTTTTGAATAGAAGTTTATTATTAAAGAGAATATTGCAAAAAATGTAAAAATGTGTTGGTAAAAGCCAGGATTTTGAATTGATCGCAAATTATGAAAGGACGGTAATTTTCTAATGTTTTTTATGGTAAATTTGGATTAATACTTTTAGGGATAACCTTAACCAATCTAATTTTGCAGCTTATGAGAAAAATCTACTTTCTTTGTTTCCTTTTTATCTTAAACACTGTTTTTGCTCAAAAGAAGGATAAATTAAATCCCATTGCAGTTTATGAAAAAGTATGGCAGGAGCATAACAGCGATGCCCGACTAAAATTGATAAAAACAATTTGGTTAGACGATAGTACTTTTGAAGATCCTTCAGCGTCAATTAAAGGGGCAGTTGCGTTGAATAATGTGATCAATGAATTTTATAAAAAATTCCCGGACGCTATATTGATTTCAGGTTCAAAAGTAGTAAAAGACAATTATGTAACCTGGGATTGGAAAATTTTAGATTCAAAAAATAAACCTATAATGGCTGGTCGTGATTTTGCCCGATTAAACGGAAAAGGTCAGGTTAGCAAAATTATTGGTTTTTGGGATAGGGAAGTTACTTTGTCAGAGTCTGAAATTCTAAAAAACCTTGAAACGGATAATTTTAAAATTGTAGCAAAATACTATGAATGTCTTTTTAAAACAAGAGATTTTAATACAATGGCAACTATAATTGAAGAAGGCGCTATTTATAATCAGGCAGAGGGCTTGCCTTACGGTGGAACTTACGTCGGTTTTAATGAATGGACAAAAATGCATGCGAAATCAGCAGAGTTTTTTGATTTAGAAATAGAAAAAGAACCTGTTTACTTTAGCGATGCTACCAAAAATGAAGTGATTATTTATTTCACTATAAAATGCAAAGCAAAAAAATCAGGCAAAACACTTTCAATGCCAATTTCTGAGCATTTCGATTTAAAAAACGGAAAAATTACGGCAATCAGACCCTTTTATTTTGATACCAAACAATTTGCAGAATTTTTAAAAAGTAAAAAATAGGGAATATTTATTTTAGATTAATAAAGGCTTATCAAAATTGATAGGCCTTTTTATTGTTCAAAAAAATCAAGTTCTAATTGATCTGGCAAAAGCCTGAAACTCATTCTATGATATTTTGTAGTGCCATGTTCACGAATGGCGTCACGATGTTCTTTGGTTGGATAACCTTTGTTTTGTTTCCAGTTGTACATCGGGAACTCTTCATGAATTTGCTCCATATATAGATCACGATACGTTTTTGCTAATATAGAGGCGGCTGCAATGCTTAAAAATTTTGCATCACCTTTTATGATACTCTGATTCGGAATTGATTTTAGCAAATCTATTTCTTCAACAGAAAATTGTTTTCCAAAGGTATTTCTTAAACCTAATTTTGCATTCAGGGCCCGATTGCCATCTACTATAATAAAGTCTGGCTTTTGGTTTAATTTTAAGATACATTCCTGCATTCCTTTCATTGAAGCATTCAGAATATTTATTTCGTCAATTTCATCCGGAAATAAATGTGTCACAGAATAACAGACCGCATGTTGTTCTATGATTGGTTTTAAAAGAAATCTTTCTTTTTCAGACAATTGTTTACTGTCATTTAAAAATTGATTTTCAAAATCGACAGGCAAGATCACTGCAGCGGCAGTAACTGGTCCAGCCAGGCATCCACGGCCAGCTTCATCAGTTCCGGTTTCTAATATATGTCCTGAATAATTAAGTTGAAGCATGCTTTTATTTTGAATAGCAAATATAAATTTTTCTAAAAAAGGATTCTAAAAAATTCTCCCAAAATTTGAATAGAGAATTGTTTTAGAATTTCTCGTCTAATTATTCTTTAATATGTAGTAACTGATGTATAGTATTGTTGTGTTTTTTATTAAATTTTCTCTTATTATTTTTTGTTGATGCTGCTTTTTTTGAATTATTTTGAAAGAAATCATGACAATACCTTTAAATAAATTACATTATGATGTGAAAAAAGCTTGGAATTATCAAAACCTCAAAATTGATTGTAAAAATCACGATCTTAATAAAAGTTATTCATATTTTTTATGGGTTTAATATTTAAATTTTTCAAATGTTAAAATGTGTTAACTGTTTTTGACTCAAATCTTTAAAATTTTAATTGTTTTCATAGGAATTTATCTACTAAAATAGATATTTAGTTATATTTTTTAGGGAAATATTAGTGTATTGTTAATAATATTGAAAAAAATTAAATTGAATAGTTTGTTATTTTAAGAAATAATTAAGATGTTTGCGCCATACTAATTCAAAATAAATTAAAATGAAATTAAAATTACAATGGATTTGTACGCTTTTGATAGCGTTGTCTATGCAGTTTTCTTTTGCTCAGGAGAGAACTGTATCTGGAAAAGTTTCAGATAAGACAGGAGTAATTCCAGGAGTAAATGTTGCTGTAAAAGGTAGTAAAGCAAATACTCAAACTGACTTTGACGGAAGTTATTCTGTAAAAGCAAAAACAGGAGATGTATTAGTGTTTTCATATGTAGGTATGAATAACAAACAAGTTACTGTAGGAAGTTCAAATACAGTAAACGTTGAGATGGAATCAGAAGCACAACTTATGAATGAGGTTGTGGTTGTTGGTTACGGTGTTCAAAAGAGAAAAGAAGTAACCGGTTCTATTTCTAAAATTGCAGGAAAAGACATTGCTAACTTAGTTACTCCTTCTTTCGAGGGTGTTTTAGCTGGTAGAGCAACAGGGGTTCAGGTACTAACTAATAGTGGTATTATTGGAGGAGCTCCAAAAATTAGAATTAGAGGTGTTTCGTCTATTTCTGGAAGTACAGAACCATTAATCGTTGTAGACGGTGTGCCTATTTATTCTGGTGATATTGGTGGTGTTTCTGCTACAAACGGTTTAGCGGATATTAACCCGGAAGATATCGAATCTTTTGATGTATTAAAAGATGGTGCTGCAACCGCTATTTATGGTTCCAGAGCTGCTAACGGTGTAATCTTGATTACAACAAAAAGTGGAAAAAAAGGTTCTTTGAAAGTTAGTTACTCAAGTGTTTTTGGTGTTGCTAGTGCTGCAAAAACATATGATTTATTAGAAACTCCTGATTTCTTAGTTATTTCTAATGAAAAAAGAACAAACAGAGGACAAGCTCCATGGGCTGTTGGAAATACATATAATACAGACTGGCAAGGTGCAGTTTTAAGAAATGCTCCTCAAACTACACATAATCTTAATTTTAGTGGAGGTTCAGAAAAAACAAAGTATTATTTGTCTTTAGGATTAACAGATTTAGAGGGTATCAATTTAGCTAATGATATGAAAAAATATTCTGTTAGAGCTAATATTGATCAGGATATCAACAAATGGTTAAGTATTGGTACTAATGTAGCTGTAAGTAGAACAGAATACAATGGATTAAATATCAATGCAAATGGTTTGTCAGGTAATATTTTTAACACTACCAGACAGTTACCTAATACGCCAATTTACGATTCAGCTGACCCAACAGGTTATAATCTTTCGCCAAATGGTGCGAATGTTGGTCAATGGGATAATACAGACCCTGCAGGAGATAATATTACAAATATTCTTTATGTTCTTGATCATAATAAATATAAATCAACAACTACGAGAATTTTAGTAAGCGCATTTGCAAATGCAAAAATAACTTCTGACTTAAGTTATAAACTACAAGTAAGTGGGGATAATGCTTCAACAGATGGTTACCAATATTGGAACCCAGTACATGGAGACGGACGTGGAGTAAATGGATCATTATACCAGGATAATACCAATCTTTTAAGATGGAACTGGCAAAATATTTTGAATTACAAGCATACTTTTGCTGAAGATCATAATTTAGGTTTAACAGGTGTTGCTGAGTATCAAAAATCTCGTTCTAAAGTATTATGGGGATCAGGAACTGATATTTTAAGTGACTTCTATGATGAGAACCTAGTTACAGGTACTTATAGTACTAAAGACTCTGGTGGTGGTGTTTCTGAGAAAGGAATTATATCATACCTTGGACGTTTTACATACAACTATAAAGAGAAATATTTTGTACAGGCTTCTCTTAGACGTGATGGAATTTCTCAATTTGAGAAAGATGTTAGATACCACAACTTCCCTGGAGTTTCTGCAGGTTGGACAGTTTCTAAAGAAAGTTTTATGGAAGGAATTAGTAGTACTGTTTCTGATTTGAAATTTAGAGGTTCTTACTCTGAAGTAGGTAACGTTGAAGTATTAAATGGAGCAGCTTATCCTTCAAAAGGGTTAATGATTGGTTCTCCTTATGGTACTTCAAATGGTATTGGTTACTATCAATTTGGTAATGATCAATTACAATGGGAAACAAGTAACAAAATTGATTTTGGTGTAGATTTAGGATTATTCAATAATCGTTTGACTGTTGCATTTGATTATTATAAGAATGATATTGACGGTATAGTTTTAGCAGCTCCTGTGGCTCCTTCATTAGGTGTTCCTAATAGTATTATCAATTCTAACGTTGGTAAAATGTATAATGAAGGATATGAATTTGCTGTAAGTTTCAAAGCAATAAACAATGCTAACTTCACATGGGATGTTTCTTCTAATTTAACCCTTACTAAAAACGTAGTTACTGGTTTAGTTAATGGACAAGATATAGTAGGAGGTTCTTCATCTTTTGGTTCATCTCAGGATATCGTTAACATTGCACCAAATATTATTATTAGAGAAGGTGAATCTCTTAACTCTTTATACGGATTCAAGTATTGGGGTGTAAATAAAGCAAATGGTAACCCGGTTTACTATAAAGCAGATGGTAGTTTAGTACAAGGAAACTTGGCAACGTCTACTTATACTGTTTTTGATCCTGCTAATCCTGGAACAGCTGGAGCAGCTGCAACATTAGCTACTGCTGATAAAGCGATCTTAGGAAATACATTACCAACATATTATGGATCATTCACATCTACTATGAAATATAAAAATCTTGATCTTGGTTTCATGATTAGATTTAGTGGAGGAAATAAAATATTTAACTCTACAAGAAGAGAGTTGATGAACCAAAACCTTAACAACAACAGTACAGAGATTTTAGGAAGATGGCAAAGTGCTGATAATCCTGGAGACGGATGGACGCCAAGATTATGGGCTAGTTCAAATACTTTTACAAACCTTTCGGGAAGTGCTAGTACACGTTTTGTTGAAGATGGTGATTTTATCTCACTTGATAATATAAGCTTAGGTTATACATTGCCTAAAATGTTAATGGATAAAATTGGAGTAGATAACTTTAGAGTTTTTGCTCAGGCACAAAATATCTGGTTAATTTCAGATTACAAAGGTATTAACCCTGAAATGGAAACTAACGGAGTAGACATCAATGGTACTCCACGTTCTAAGGTAATATCAGTTGGAATTAATGTAAGTTTATAAAAAAAACATATGAAAAATATAATTAAAACAATTTTACTTTCTGTAGTTGTACTCGGGATGAGCTCATGTACAGAAGAAAAAATATTGGATTTAAATCCAATAAACAATATTTCGGACGCAGAAGCTTTTACAACTCCTGCTTATATCACTGCTTATATGAATGGTGTGTATAATGCTGCCGGAATTGGACAATATAATGCTGCATCAACTGCCCCGAATGGTGGTAGAGGTTATATCTGGGGAGCTGCATTTGTTGAACAAGGAGAAGCTAGAGGTGAAGATATTGTTAATATGGCTACATTTTATCAATTAACGTACCAAGCAGATTATGATCCAACTACAGCAAATAATGTGTATTACTGGATTGACGGTTATAGATTAATCAACAGATGTAACCTTATGATCGAGGGAACTACTGATGCAGTTGCTAAAGGTATTATAACAAAAGCAGTTGGTGATGATTATATCGGACAAGCTAAATTTTTAAGAGCGATTACTCATTTTGAAATTTTAACAAATTTTTCAAAACCATATAATTTTACAGCTGGTGCAACACATCCTGGAATTATATATAGAGAAGTAGGTGTAAATACTGCTGCTGAAGTAGCATCAGAACAACAAAAACCAAGAAATACTGTTGCCGAATGTTATACAAAAGTTTTGGCAGATTTAGATGATGCTGAAAAGTTGATTACTTCAAATGGTTTTGCTGGTGGTAGAGTAGTTTCTAAAGCAACAAAATCTGCTGCAATCGCATTCAAAACCAGAGTTTATCTTCAAAAAAGAGACTGGGCAAATGTAATTGCTGAAGGAACTAAATTAAATGGTCTTTATACTTTAACAACTGATCCTGCTGCTCCTTTTGTGTTGGCAAATAATTTAAGTAATACAGAGTCTATATTCTCTATTGCACATTCTGCTACATCTAATCCTCAGGTTAATGCTGCTTTAGCAAGTATATTAAAAAACAGAGCTTTAGTTGCAATTAGCCCAATTCTTTGGAGAGATCCACAATGGTTGGCTGATGATAAACGAAGAGAAGATGGAAAAATGATTTACACTGCAGGTGGTATAAAATATACTAACAAGTATACAGATGTTACCAACATGTCAGATGCTGCTCCGGTTATAAGATATGCTGAAGTAGTATTAAATATGGCAGAAGCTCAGGCTCGTCTATCTGCTGCAAACTTACCAACAGCTTTAACTTTATTAAATTCTATTAGAAATAGAGCGTTAGCTAGCCCTGCAACTCAGGCTTACACAATTGCAGGTCTTGGTACACAAAAGCTTATGGTTGATGCTATTCTTAAAGAAAGAAGAATTGAATTTTTGCAAGAAGGTCGTAGATGGGCTGATATTCACAGACTACAAGGTGATGATTTAGCTCCTATTGTTGGAATTCCTGCAAAATATGCTAATGCTACACCTGTTCCTGCTGCATATGTACTAGGAAACGGTTTTGCTGTTACAACTCCTATTGCAGCTATTCCATATACTGACCGTAGATTCTTATGGCCAATACCACAAACTGAAATGAATACTAACCCAGGTTTACAAGGACAAAATAATCCTGGTTGGTAAAAAAAAATATTTTGATTTTTTAAACCCTCAATCTTTTTTGATTGGGGGTTTTTTATTAAAGTTTAGTTCGATATAAAAACTTCTCAATCATAATGATTTGTTTTTTTATACGTTTTTATCTTTTACCTTTGCTTGACAAATTTTGCCGAAATAATTATATATAAAGCTATCAAATGAGAATACTCTTTTTTCTATATCTATTAATTGTACCCACATTATTGTTTTCTCAGGAAAAAACTGGTTCTAAAAACAGTTTAGATATGAATACAAAGTATTCCAGTATAACGGATACAGTAAAAAAGAAAAAGGCCTTAATAGCAAAGATTGATCAATATAAGATTTATACGTTAGAGCACGACACAATATATGCCGATACATCACTAACGTTAAAAAGTGCGTACAAGCAAAACTATTTAAGAAGGGATAATTTTGGACTTTTACCATTTTCTAACATAGGGCAAACATATAATACATTACAGTACAGTTTAACGGATTTTTCTCCTTATCCGGAAATTGGTTTTAAAGGCAAACATTTTGATTATATGGAAGTAAGTGATATTAGATATTTTTCTGTTGCCACACCATTAACCGAACTGTTTTTTAACACTACAATAAACAAAGGACAAAACTTAGATTCATTTATAACACTTAATACTTCAAAGAATCTAAATTTTTCTGCAGCATATAGAGGGTTACGTTCTGAAGGAGATTATATAAATCAGTTAGTAAGTGCCGGAAATTTTAGATTTACAGCAAGTTATTTTACAACCAATAAAAGATATGTTCTAAATTCCCATGTTACATTTCAGGATATTACAAATGAAGAAAATGGTGGAATTACAGCACCTGAAAGCTTCGAAAGCGATGATCCTGATTTTAAAAACCGTCAACGATTACAAGTATTTTTGACGGATGCACAATCATTATTAAAAGGAAGACGTTTCTTTTTTGATCATGCATTCAGAATAAATCCAAATGATGGCAGTAATAATTTGTATGTAACACATCAATTTAATTATGAGTACAAATATTTTCAGTATAAACAGCCAACTGTTCTTTCTACTGTAACGCCAACATCAGGACCAAGTCAACAGGTTGAACGTTTTGGAGAGTCTTATGCTAGTAGTAATATAAATGACGAGACTCGTTTTGAAAGATTATACAATAAAGTTGGACTTGCCTATGAAAATTCACTTCTTGGAAAGTTTAATTTTTTTGTAGACGATTACAGATCAAATTATAAATACGACAGGATTATTATAAATAGCGATAATACATCTATCCCGGATAATTTATTTTTGCAAATTAATAATGTTGGAGGACAATATGAATATCAGAAAAATAAATGGAATGGCCGTTTTTTATATACCAGATCAATTACAAAGCAGTCTCTGTCTGATTTAGATGCAAAATTAAGATATAACTTAAATGAGAAAATTCAATTCGATTTTAGATATAGAAATTTAAATAAGTTGCCTAATAATAACTATAATTTGTACCAAAGCAGTTATGTTGAATATAATTGGTCTAATAATTTTAAAAATGAAAAAATTAACCAACTTGGAGCTAATGTTTTTACGCCTTGGTTAAATGCTGAAGTTCAATATTCTGTTTTAAAAGATCACCTGTATTTTAGAGATGATACCAGCCCTGCAGAAGCTTTAGTATATACCCAAATCATAAAACCGGCGCAATATGGCAATGTAATCAACTATTTGTCAATAAAAGCTAGTAAGGAATTTAAGTTTGGTCCTTTTGGTTTAGATAATACGCTTTTATATCAAAAAGTAGATCAGTCAGATCTGATTTTAAATGTACCTGATTTTGTAACAAGAAATACATTTTATTATTCTAGTTACTTTTTCAAAAAAGCATTATATATGCAGACAGGGGTTGTGTTTAATTATTTTACCAAGTATTACGGCAATGATTATAATCCTGTTATCGGTGAGTTTTTCGTTCAGGATAACAAAAAAATTGGAGGATATCCACTGTTTGATGCTTTCTTAAATTTCAGAATTCGCCAGACTCGATTTTATTTTAAAGCAGAACATATAAATGCTTTATTCTCAAAAAGTGATTATTATTCGGCGCCTAATAATCCTTATCGCGATTTTGTTATCCGATTTGGTTTAGTTTGGAATTTCTTCCAATAGAATTAGGACTATTTAGATTTTTAGAACCACATATTAAATAAATATAAAATGGACTTTTCAAAAAATATTTTAGAAACAATTGGTAATACACCCTTAGTAAAACTCAACAAAATTGTTGCTGAAATCGATGCGTTAGTATTGGCAAAAGTCGAAACCTTTAATCCGGGAAATTCTGTAAAAGACAGAATGGCCGTAAAAATGATTGAAGACGCAGAGGCAGACGGCAGATTAAAACCGGGTGGAACTATTATCGAGGGAACTTCAGGAAATACCGGAATGGGATTGGCACTTGTAGCGATTATCAAAGGATATAAATTGATCTGTGTTATATCAGACAAGCAGTCTAAAGAAAAAATGGATATTTTGCGTGCTGTTGGTGCCAAAGTTGTAGTTTGTCCTACTGATGTTGAGCCAACAGATCCACGTTCTTATTACTCAGTTTCAAAACGTTTAGCAGAAGAAACACCAAATTCCTGGTATGTAAACCAATATGATAATTTATCAAATTCATTAGCACATTATGAGCAGACTGGTCCCGAAATCTGGAAACAGACTGATGGAAAGATTACACACTTTGTTGTTGGAGTAGGAACTGGAGGAACTATTTCTGGAGTTGGAAAATACTTAAAAGAGAAAAATCCGAATATTAAAATTTGGGGAATTGATACTTACGGTTCTGTTTTTAAAAAATACCACGAAACCGGAGTTTTTGATGAGAATGAAATTTATTCTTATATAACCGAAGGAATTGGAGAAGATATTTTGCCTAAAAATGTAGATTTTTCTTTAATCGATGGTTTTACAAAGGTAACAGATAAAGATGCTGCTGTTTATACAAGAAAAATTGCTATGGAAGAAGCGATTTTTGTTGGAAATTCTGCCGGTGCTTGTATTAAGGGACTTTTACAGCTAAAAGAACATTTCAAACCAGAAGATGTTGTTGTAGTTCTTTTTCATGATTCAGGAAGCCGCTATGTAGGTAAAATGTTTAATGATGACTGGATGCGTGAACGTGGATTTTTAGAAGAAAATGTAACGAAAGCAGAAGATGTAATTAAAGATCATATTGATAAAGAATTGATTGTTGTTCGTACCGAAGAATTGGTTTCGCACGCTATTGAACGTATGCGTAAATATAAAATTTCTCAAATTCCGGTAGTAGATATAAACGGATTTGTTGGTTCTGTTGATGAAACAGATTTGTTTAGAAGTTATGTTGCAGATAAAAATGTTGCAGAAAAACCAATTAAGGAAGTAATGGGGAAGCCTTTCCCAATTGTGAAATTAGGAACTACAATTGAAGAAGTTTCTAAGTTATTTACTAAAGAAAATGATGCTGTTTTAGTGGATCTGGGAAATGGAAAACATCATATTATTACAAAATATGACATTATTGGATCAATAAAATAAGACGTTTTTAATAAGATTATAAATCCATAAATCGGAGTTTTAATACCTTGATTTATGGATTTTTTTAGCTAACATATTTTAAAAGATGAACTTCACTGCTATAGATTTTGAAACCGCAACAGGACATCATCCTTGCTCAGTCGGAATAGTTACTGTCCAAAACGGAATTATTGTAGATGAGTTTGTTACTTTAATTAAACCTCCAAATAATATTTATAATCCTTTTACCATTCAGGTTCACGGTATTTATCCACATGATACAGTTAACGCAAAATCTTTTTATCAGGTATTTCCTGAAATTGAAAGAAGATTAAAAAATAGAGTTGTAGTCGCGCACAATGAAAGTTTTGATCGTAATGTGTTGATGAAATCAATGGCGCTTTGTGGTTTGCAGTATGAAGATTTAAATGTTGGACCACGTTGGGAATGTACAGTTAAAATTTACAAAGCAAAAGGGTTAAAGCCGACAAAACTAAGTGATTGCTGTCGTGAAATGAAAATTCAGTTAAATCATCATGAAGCTTTATCCGATGCTCGTGCATGTGCTAAATTATATATGTTAAAGTAAAATTATTTTGTAAGATTAATATTTCTTTTTTTGTTATTTTTAAGCTTTGTAATTTAAATAAAAGCTAAAAAATGAGAGAAGACTTTCTTCACTATATCTGGAAATTCAAGAAGTTTGAAACTCTGAATTTAAGAACAACTCAAAATGATCAAATTGTAATTATTAAAACAGGTGATTATTTAGAACTTTCAGGCCCTGATTTTTTCAACGCTCAGATTAAAATTGGAAATCAGAAATGGGCAGGAAATGTTGAAATCCATTTGAAATCATCGGATTGGTATGTGCATCATCATGAAAAAGACCCCGCTTACGAAAATGTAATTTTGCACGTCGTTTGGGAACACGATACAGAGATCTTCAGTAAAAATAATGCAGAAATTCCTGTTTTAGTCTTGAAAGAATATGTTCCATCAGAAGTAATAAATAATTATAATGCTTTATTGTCACCGAAATCCTGGATTTCATGTGAAAAACAAATTACTGAAATTGATGAGTTTGTTTTTAAAAATTGGCAGGAAAGATTGTTTTTTGATCGGCTTGAAAGAAAATCGAACTTTATTTATGATTTGTTAGAAGAAACAAATGGCGACTGGGAGTCTGTTCTATTCTCTTTGTTAGCAAAAAATTTTGGATTGAATACAAATGGAAATGCTTTTTTGCAAATTGCTAAATCTATTCCGTTTTCTATTATTCGAAAAGAAAGTTTTGAAATTGAAAATCTTGAAGCATTATTTTTTGGAACTTCAGGTTTATTAGATGCAGTAAAAGAGGATTTGTATTTTAATGATTTGAAAATTAGATACTTTTATCTTTTGCACAAATATCAACTAGATAAGGCTTATACAGATCCATTACAATTTTTCAAACATCGTCCTGATAATTTTCCAACAATAAGGCTATCTCAATTAGCTAGCTTATACAATAAACATCAGAATTTATTTTCTAAAGTGATTATGCTAAATTCTGCCAAGGATGCTTATGGGGTATTAAACGTTACAGCAAGTTTATATTGGGAAAATCATTATCAGTTTGATAAGGAAAGCCCCAAGAAGTCAAAACCTTTATCAAGATCATTCATAGATTTATTGATCGTAAATACTATTATTCCGTTACAATTTTCGTATTCAAATAGAATAGGAGAATCTAATATTGAAAACCTTATTGTATTTATGAACGAAGTGTCTCCGGAAAAAAATGCTGTAATTGATAAATTTGAGAGTTTTGGTCTTCTTCCAAAGAATGCATTTCATACTCAAACCTTACTAGAACTTAAAAATGAGTATTGTAATAATAAAGCCTGTCTAAGATGTGCAATTGGAGTCGAATTACTTAAGAGTAATTAGATAATTAGAAAATGGGGCAATTAGATATTTTTGTATTTTTACCTAAAATCTATCCCGATAAATATCGGGTAAAATCTAAAATAAGAAATGTCAGCTATTTTAAAACTTAAATTTTTCTTTGAAAAATATGGATTTCATGTTTCATCACGATTAGCTGATAAACTTGGAATGCGTGTTACAAGTGTACGATTATTTTTTATCTATATTTCCTTTGTAACTGCTGGTTTAGGTTTTGGAATCTATCTAACATTAGCATTCTGGATTCGTCTAAAAGATTTAATTCGGGCTAAACGAACTTCAGTGTTTGATTTGTAAAAATAATTTAGAGATAAAAAAAGGATCATAAAGTTTAAACTTATGATCCTTTTTTAGTTTTTATAATCGGAAATATTATTCCGGGTTGTTTAATTTACTATTTTTCTTGCCATAAGTAAAATAAAAAATTACTCCTAAGGCCATCCATGCAAAAAGTCTTAACCAGTTTGTCCAGCCTAGACCGTACATCATAGCGCAACAAACAAGAACTCCTAAAATAGGTACTAAAGGAACAAATGGTGTTTTGAATTCGCGAACCATATTTGGTTCTTTTTTTCTTAAAATAATAACTGAAATACATACCAGGACGAAAGCGAATAATGTTCCGATACTAGTCATGTCTCCTACAATGTCACCAGGAATAAAAGCGGCAAATGCACCAACAATTACTAAAATAGCAAGATTTGCTTTGTATGGAGTTTTGTATTTTGGATGAACATCGCTAAAAGCTTTTGGTAACAAACCATCTTTACCCATAGCATAAAATACTCTGGATTGTCCTAATAACATCACTAAAATTACAGAAGAAAAACCTGCAAGGATAGCAACAGTTACTAATTGACCAAGCCACTCGTATCCTATCATATATTTATTGATTGCAAAGGCTACAGAAGCTTCTTTACCACCTGTTCTAAAATCTTCAACAGTTGCAACACCTGTTAATACGTGTGCAAAAAGAATGTATAAAAGGGTACATACAGCTAATGAACCTAAGATACCAATTGGCATTGCTTTCTTAGGATTTTTTGTTTCCTGAGCAGCTGTACTTACAGCGTCGAAACCAATAAAAGCAAAGAAAACAGTTCCTGCAGCTCCTAAAATACCCATAATACCACCGTAGCTATGTCCAACTCCATGCTCATCTGTAAAAATTGAGGATGGCGGGATATATGGGGTATGATTTGCTGGATTTACAAAGTTCCATCCAATTACAATGATTAAAATTACAATGGCAACCTTAACGATTACAATAATTCCATTAACGAAAGCAGATTCTTGTATACCTTTAATCAATAATAAACTAATAACACTAACAATAAATAATGCCGGTAAATTGATAATACCGTGAGTTACTTCATTTGTTGCTGGATCAATTATTTTTTGAAAAGGAGAATGCGAATATTCAAACGGAATGGGACTGACGTGAAAGACATTGACCAGAAGATTATTTAGGTATTCGCTCCATGCAATTCCTACTGTTGCAGCACCTACAGCGTATTCTAGTATTAAATCCCAGCCAATTATCCAGGCTAAAAATTCACCCATTGTAGCATAAGTATAAGTATAAGCGCTACCTGAAATTGGAATTGACGATGAAAGCTCTGCATAGCATAAACCAGCTAATGCGCAGCCAATTGCTGCTATAATAAAAGCAATAGTTACAGATGGACCAGCATTTTGTGCGGCAGCGGTAGCAGTTCTAACAAATAATCCTGCACCAATGATGGCGCCAATACCTAAAGCTACTAACGACCAAGCGGTTAAAGTTCTTTTTAATCCTTTTTCAGAATCTGCAGCTTCTGCTAAAAGCTGTGCTAATGGTTTTCTTTTCCAAATTGACATATAATTATATTGGTTTATTGTTATTAAGCTCCAAATGTATCGTTTTTTGTAAAAAATAAAAACAATTATCTTCTTTTAAGTTATAAAATATTTAAATAATTACTAAAACCACCAATAAACCTCTGTAAAGCACCGTTATTCATAAAATAATTCCTATTTAATAATAGAATAGACATTATACAAGGCTGATAAAATTGTATTATTTTTCTTAATAAATTAATATATTTTCTTTTAATTTATATTTTCAAATAAAATTAAAAATGTATTGAATAATGAATTTTAAAGAGATTGCAGTATTTTTTAAATTTACAAATCAGCAACGTACCGGGATTTTTTTACTTTTTGTAATTATTATAATATTGCAATTGGTTTATTTTTATGCTGATTTTAATCCGCCTGAAAAAACGTTTCCTGGAAAAGATGAATGGATGTCTTTGCAGACTGAAATAGATTCTCTTAAATTGATTAAATATAATGAGAAACCAAAGGTTCATCTTTATAATCCAAATTTTATTTCGGACTATAAAGGATATAAACTCGGAATGTCTACACAGGAAATCGATCGATTGCTGGCATTTCGAAAAGAAAATAAATATGTGAATTCTGCTGAAGAATTTCAAAAGGTTACAAAAATTTCAGATTCCTTACTAAAAATTATTTCTCCATTCTTTAAATTTCCGGACTGGATTCAAAAAAAGAATAATTTTAAAACAGAGAAAAAAGAATTTGCTCAAAAAGACTATTTAAAAAAGGAAAAGATTGTAATTTTAAATATTAATGAGGCAACTCACGAAGATTTGATTAAAATATATGGTATCGGTGAAGCTTTGTCTTTACGAATATTAAAACAGAGAGAAGTATTGGGAAGTTTTGTCTCTATGGATCAAATGAATGACATTTGGGGGCTTTCACCTGAAGTTATTGCAGAATTAAATTCTCATTTTAAAGTGATATTGTCTGGAAATTTTAAAAAAATAGCAATAAATGACGCGTCTCTAAAGGAACTATCTCAGTTTTCATATTTCAGATATGCATTAGCTAAACAAATAGTAACGTATAGAAGTATGAATGGGAATTTCAAAAATATTGAGGATTTGTCAAAAATTAAAGGTTTTCCTGTTGAAAAAGCAAAAATAATTAGTTTATATTTGGAGTTCTAAAAAAAACAGCCAACAATGAATTTTGATTATAACGAAACGCAGTCCATGATTGCGCAATCTATTAAAGATTTTGCAGAGAAAAACATTAGACCTAATATAATGGAGTGGGATGAAGCACAGATTTTTCCAATTCCTCTTTTTAAAAAATTGGGAGAAATGGGATTTATGGGGGTTTTAGTGCCTGAGGAATACGGTGGATCTGGTTTAGGATACCATGAATATATTACTGTTGTTGAAGAAATTTCAAAAGTGGATCCTTCAATTGGTTTGTCAGTTGCGGCACATAATTCATTATGTACAAATCATATTTTGACTTTTGGCAACGAAGAGCAAAAGAAAAAATGGTTACCTAAATTAGCGACAGCTGAATATATTGGTGCATGGGGATTAACAGAGCATAATACAGGTTCTGATGCAGGAGGTATGAATACGACTGCAGTTAAAGATGGTGATTTTTGGATTGTAAATGGTGCTAAAAACTTTATTACGCATGCAATTTCTGGTGATATCGCTGTTGTTATAGTTCGTACAGGAGAGAAAGGTGATTCAAAAGGAATGACAACATTTGTTTTTGAAAAAGGGATGCCAGGATTTACTTCAGGAAAAAAAGAAAATAAATTAGGAATGCGTGCCAGTGAAACTGCTGAATTGGTTTTTGATAATTGCCGGGTACCTGATGCAAATAGATTAGGAGAAGTTGGTCAGGGATTTGTTCAGGCAATGAAAATATTAGATGGTGGGCGAATTTCTATTGGAGCTTTATCTTTAGGAATTGCAAAAGGCGCCTATGAAGCGGCTTTAAAATATTCTAAAGAAAGATATCAGTTTGGGCAGCCAATTAGTAGTTTTCAGGGGATATCTTTTAAACTCGCTGATATGGCAACAGAAATAGAAGCTTCAGAATTGTTGCTTCATAAAGCAGCTTTCTTGAAACAACAGCACAAACCAGTGACAACGCTTGGTGCAATGGCAAAAATGTATGCGTCAGAAGCCTGCGTGAAAATTGCTAATGAAGCAGTTCAGATTCATGGTGGCTATGGATATACAAAAGATTTTCCTGTAGAGAAATTCTATAGAGATTCTAAATTATGTACAATTGGAGAAGGAACGACGGAAATTCAGAAATTAGTTATATCTAGAAATTTATTGAAAGAATAAAGAATAAAGAATAAAGAATAAAGAATAAAGAATAAAGAATAAAGAATAAAGAATAAAGAATAAAGAATAAAGAATTTAGGCTAAAATCTATTCTCTTTAATCTAAGTTCTTTTTTCTTTTAAAATAATTCAGAATTCATAACTCATAATTCAAAATTAATATATACTTTTGCAGCCTTAACGAGAGGAGGTGTCTATATTATGTTAATTATACCAATTAAAGACGGAGAAAATATCGATAGAGCATTAAAGCGCTATAAAAGAAAATTTGATAAAACAGGAACTGTTCGTCAATTAAGAGCACGTACTGCTTTTATTAAGCCTTCTGTTATCAAAAGAGCTCAAATTCAAAAAGCGGCTTACATTCAGAACATGAGAGATGGTTTAGAAAGTTAGTATTAGCTTTTCGCAAATAATTACCGTTAGTTATCAAAATTTTGATGCTAACGGTTTTTTTATGCTTAATTTTGAGATAATATATATAGGTATAATCTTGGAGTAAAAAATATTGTAATGAAGTCGAATAAAGATGCATTTCGTGATTATCTTCAGTTAGAAAAAAAATATTCAGCACATACAGTCAATGCTTATTTGAATGATATTGTCTTTTTTGAAGTTTTTAATAAAGAGCATTTTGAACAGGATAATATTGAGAAAGTAAATTACAGTCAAATTAGAAGTTGGATTGTTTCATTGGTGGATCAAAATATTTCAAATGTTTCTGTGAATAGAAAAATGGCTTCGTTGAAAGCTTTTTTTAAGTTTCTTATGAAAACAAAACAAATAGAGTTGAATCCTATGTTGAAGCATAAGGCTTTGAAGACTCCAAAAATTATTCAGATTCCATTTTCTGAAAAAGAACTTTCTGATTTAATGAATCAGGTGGGTAGTCCTGTTGGTTTTGAAGAAATTCGTGACAAGCTTATTGTGGATATGTTTTATACAACTGGAATGAGGCGTGCGGAATTAATACATTTGATGGTGTATAATGTTGACTTGGTGTCAAATGTAATAAAGGTTCTGGGTAAGCGCAATAAGGAGCGTATTATTCCGATTTTGCCTATTGTTGCTGATCAGTTTAAGGCTTATCTTGATGAGCGTGATTCTGTTGAAAATATCACAGATGGTGATTATTTTTTTATTTCAAAAAAAGGGTTAAAATTGAACGAATCTTTTGTGTATCGATTAATAAATTCTTACTTTAGTAGGGTCTCTGAAAAGGTGAAAAAGAGTCCGCATGTGCTTCGTCATACTTTTGCGACTCATTTGCTGAATAATGGGGCAGATTTAAATTCAGTTAAGGAGTTATTAGGACATTCTAGTTTGGCATCTACGCAAGTTTATACTCATAATAGTTTAGCGGAGCTTAAAAAGGTATACGGGGATGCTCATCCGAGGAATAAATAATACTTCTGAAATGTTTAACCCTAAAATTAATATTATGAAGGTAGATGTTCATGCAGTTAACTTTACTGTTGACCGAAAATTGGTAGATTTTATTCAAGAGAGAATGGATAAGTTGGAAAAATATTACGATCGAGTTGTCTCGGCTGATGTTTTTTTAAAAGTTGAAAGAACAAGTGATAAGGAGAATAAAGCTGTTGAGATAAAGATTAATGTTCCGGGAGATGATTTTTTGGTTAAAAAACAGTGTAAGACATTTGAGGAAGCGGTCGAACTTTCGGCAGAATCTTTAGAACGTTTGCTGGTAAAAAGGAAAGAAAAAATAAGAGCACACATATAATTGAAAAATTTTTTCAAAAAATGTTTTGATACAAAGATAAAATAGCTACATTTGCAGTCCGTTAGAAATAGCGGACTTTTTTATTGATATTGCCAGCGTAGCTCAGTTGGCTAGAGCAGCTGATTTGTAATCAGCAGGTCGTGGGTTCGAGTCCCTCCGCCGGCTCTAAATATTTCAAATGCGATTTGAAATTGTTCATGCAATTATTGATAAAAATAGGGGAGATACTCAAGCGGCCAACGAGGGCAGACTGTAAATCTGCTGTGTGAACTTCGCAGGTTCGAATCCTGCTCTCCCCACAATTTTGATTTCGGATTTAATGATTTCAGAATTTAGATTTGTGAAAATAAAGACTTGAATTTGATTCGGCTTTTTTTTAATCTAAAATGAGGAATCTAAAAATTTAAAATTAGGACTCTGCCGGTGTAGCTCAGGGGTAGAGTGCTTCCTTGGTAAGGAAGAGGTCTCGGGTTCAATTCCCGACATTGGCTCAAGTAAGTAGGAAATTGAAAATTAATATATAACTAAGATTAAAAATTAAGTAAAATGGCAAAGGAGAATTTTAATCGTTCCAAACCGCACTTAAACATAGGTACAATTGGACACGTGGATCACGGAAAAACTACATTAACTGCAGCAATTACAAAAGTATTGTCTGATGCTGGTTACTGTCAAGCAAAATCGTTTGATCAAATCGATAACGCTCCAGAGGAGAAAGAAAGAGGTATTACTATTAATACATCACACGTAGAGTATGAAACAGCTAACCGTCACTACGCTCACGTTGACTGTCCAGGTCACGCGGATTACGTAAAGAACATGGTTACTGGTGCTGCTCAAATGGACGGAGCTATCTTAGTAGTTGCTGCTACAGATGGTCCAATGCCACAAACTCGTGAGCACATCCTTTTAGGTCGCCAGGTTGGTATTCCTAGAATGGTAGTTTTCATGAACAAAGTAGATATGGTTGATGACGCTGAGTTGTTAGAGCTTGTTGAAATGGAAATTAGAGATTTATTATCTTTCTACGAATATGATGGAGATAATGGTCCTGTAGTTCAAGGTTCTGCTTTAGGAGGATTGAATAATGATCCTGCTTGGGTTCCTAAAATTATTGAATTGATGGAAGCTGTAGATTCTTGGATCGAAGAGCCAATTCGTGATACTGCAAAACCATTCTTGATGCCAGTTGAGGATGTATTTACAATTACTGGTCGTGGAACTGTTGCGACAGGTCGTATCGAAACTGGTATTGCTAATACAGGTGATGCTGTTGAAATCATTGGTATGGGAGCTGATAAATTAACTTCTACTATTACAGGAGTTGAGATGTTCCGTAAAATCCTTGACAGAGGAGAAGCTGGAGATAACGTAGGTTTATTGTTAAGAGGTGTTGATAAAGAATCTATCAAAAGAGGAATGGTTATCATTAAGCCAGGATCAGTAAAACCACACGCTACTTTCAAAGCTGAGGTTTATATCTTGAAAAAAGAAGAAGGTGGACGTCATACTCCATTCCATAATAACTACCGTCCACAGTTCTACGTACGTACAACTGACGTAACAGGAGTTATTACTTTACCAGAAGGAGTAGAGATGGTAATGCCAGGAGATAACTTAACTATCAATGTTTCTTTGTTAAGCCCAATCGCAATGAGCGTAGGTTTACGTTTCGCTATCCGTGAAGGTGGTAGAACAGTAGGAGCGGGTCAGGTTACTGAAATCGTAGGATAATCCTATAAATATTATAAAAAAAGCCAGTTGATTTTCTTAACTGAAATCACTGGCTTTTAATTACGGGCGTAGTTCAAGGGTAGAATAGCGGTCTCCAAAACCGTTGATGGGGGTTCGAATCCCTCCGCCCGTGCAATATAAAATATATCAAATGACAAAAGTTACTAATTATTTATCAGAGGCTTTCGAGGAGTTAAAGTCAAATGTTACTTGGCCTGCTTGGGCTGAGGTTCAAAAATTGACAATTGTTGTGGCTGTATTTTCGATTCTATTTGCTTTGGCAACTTGGGGAGTAGACGAATTTTTTGCAAAAGCTTTGGCTGGATTTTTTAACTGGTTAAAAGGATAATTTTTTTGTGATGGCAGATAATAATGTGAAAAAATGGTATGTGGTTAGAGCTGTAAGCGGACAAGAAAATAAAGTCAAAGCTTATATCGAAACCGAGATTGCCAGACTAGGTATGGGTGATTATGTTTCCCAAGTTTTAGTACCTACTGAAAAAGTGGTTACTGTAAAAGAAGGAAAGAAAATGTCTAAGGATAAAGTTTACTTCCCTGGATATGTTATGATCGAAGCCAATTTAGTTGGTGAGATACCTCATATTATTAAGTCTATTACAAGTGTAATTGGATTTTTAGGTGAGATTAAAGGAGGAGAACCTGTTCCTTTAAGACTTTCTGAAGTAAATAGAATGTTAGGTAAAGTAGATGAGTTAGCTGTGAATACAGATACTCGTGCTATTCCTTTCAACTTAGGAGAAACTGTTAAAGTGATCGATGGTCCTTTTAATGGATTTAACGGAACGGTTGAAAAAATCAATGAAGAAAAGCGTAAACTTGAAGTAATGGTTAAGATTTTCGGAAGAAAAACACCATTGGAATTAAGTTTTATGCAAGTTGAAAAAGTATAATTTTTGTTACATCTATAATAACCACTACAATTGCTTCCAATAATTGTGGTGTTAAATTTTTTAAAAAATGGCTAAAGAAATTAGTAAGGTAGTTAAACTACAAGTTAAGGGAGGTGCTGCGAATCCGTCGCCACCGGTTGGACCTGCTTTAGGAGCTGCTGGGGTTAATATCATGGAGTTCTGTAAGCAGTTCAATGCTAGAACACAAGATAAACCTGGCAAAATATGCCCAGTACAAATTACTGTGTATAAAGACAAATCATTTGATTTTGTTGTTAAGACTCCTCCAGCTGCTGTCCAATTATTGGAAGCTGCAAAGCTAAAGTCTGGATCAGGTGAACCAAATCGTAAAAAAGTAGCTAGTGTTACTTGGGACGTTATCAAAGCAATTGCTGAAGATAAAATGGTAGATTTAAATGCATTCACAATCGAATCTGCAATGAGCATGATCGCTGGAACTGCTAGATCTATGGGTATAACTGTATCAGGAGATGCTCCTTTTTAATTAAGAGAAAGAAATGGCAAAATTAACAAAAAAGCAAAAAGAGGCTGCTTCAAAAATTGAAAAGAACAAACTATACTCTTTAAAAGATGCAGCTGCATTAATTAAAGTTATAGCTTCTGCAAAATTTGATGAGTCTGTTGATATCGCAGTTCGTTTGGGTGTAGATCCAAGAAAAGCGAATCAAATGGTTAGAGGTGTGGTTACATTACCTCACGGAACAGGTAAAGACGTTAAAGTATTAGCATTGGTAACTCCAGATAAAGAAGCGGAAGCTAAAGAAGCTGGAGCAGACTATGTAGGTCTTGATGATTATTTACAAAAAATTAAAGATGGTTGGACAGATGTTGATGTTATCATCACAATGCCAGCTGTTATGGGTAAATTAGGTCCATTAGGTCGTATTTTAGGACCTAGAGGTTTAATGCCTAACCCTAAAACAGGTACAGTAACTATGGATGTTGCTAAAGCTGTCGCAGAGGTTAAAGCTGGTAAAATCGATTTTAAAGTTGATAAAACTGGTATCGTACATGCAGGAATTGGTAAAGTTTCTTTTGGAGCTGAGCAAATTTATGACAATGCACACGAAATTATTCAAACATTAATCAAACTTAAACCAACTGCTGCTAAAGGTACCTATATTAAAGGTATTCACCTTACAAGCACTATGAGTCCTGCTATTGCATTGGACCCTAAAGCAGTATAATTGGTAGTTAATAATTTTTAGTATGACTAGAGAAGAAAAATCAATCGCGATTGAAGATTTAACTGCACAGTTAGCTGGTACAAATATTATTTATGTATCTGATATTTCTGGATTAAATGCAGAAACTACTTCAAGCTTGAGAAGAGCTTGCTTTAAAGCAGGTATAAAATTAGAGGTTGTAAAAAATACTTTGCTTGCAAAAGCAATGGAAGCTTCTGCTAATGACTATGGTGACTTACCTTCAGTATTGACTGGTAATAGTGCTATATTTATTTCAGATGTTGCAAATGCACCTGGAAAAATAATTAAAGATTTCAGAAAAAAATCAGCAAAACCTGTATTAAAAGGAGCTTATATTAATTCTGAAATTTATATTGGAGATGATCAATTAGATGCATTAGCAACTATTAAATCTAAAGAAGAACTTCTTGGAGAACTTATTGGATTATTGCAATCACCAGCACAAAGAATTATTTCTGCTTTACAAAACAAATTCGCTGGTAGCGAAGAAGAAGCTGAAGCATAATAATTCATGCAAGGAATTCTATTTCCTTGTAGCTTAATTAGCGCACAATAAATAAATTATATTTTACAAATCATTTTAAACGATAGAAAAAATGGCAGATTTGAAACAATTCGCAGAACAATTAGTTAACTTAACAGTTAAAGAAGTTAACGAATTAGCAACAATATTAAAAGACGAGTATGGTATCGAGCCTGCTGCTGCAGCTGTAGTAGTTGCTGCTGGTGGTGGAGAAGGTGCTGCTGAAGAAGCACAAACTGAATTTACAGTTGTATTAAAAGAAGCTGGTGCTTCTAAATTAGCAGTTGTAAAATTAGTTAAAGAACTTACAGGTTTAGGTCTTAAAGAAGCTAAAGATGTAGTTGACGGTGCTCCAAGTAACGTTAAAGAAGGTGTTTCTAAAGAAGAGGCTGAAGGTCTTAAAAAATCATTAGAAGAAGCTGGAGCTGTAGTTGAACTTAAATAAGTTTACTAGGTTTTAAGAACTAGGTTTAGGTCTTGAGTGAACGCTCAATGGCCTAAACCATTTTTCGTATAATAAAATATATCCAATTTTATTATCAAATAGTTTAAAATACGAAAAAGTTTTTGATCAATACGAAGAAAAAAGATTGAGCTGAATTTTACCAGTTTATTTTTAAAGATGTATTGATTATAATAAGAAAGTATAGATTAAACAGTGTGTGTTTACACAAAAAATTACTTTTTTTTAATCAAAATTTTGTCCATTGATGATAACAAATCAGACTGAAAGATTGAATTTTGCCTCTACAAAAAATATCCCTGACTATCCGGATTTCCTAGATGTTCAGGTTAAATCTTTTAAAGATTTCTTTCAATTAGAAACGAAATCTGACGAAAGAGGCAACGAAGGATTGTACAACACCTTCATGGAAAACTTTCCAATCACAGATACAAGAAATAACTTTGTATTGGAATTCCTTGATTATTTTGTAGATCCGCCACGTTATACAATTCAAGAATGTATAGAGAGAGGTCTTACTTATAGTGTGCCTTTAAAAGCCAGGCTAAAACTATATTGTACAGATCCAGAACACGAAGATTTTGAAACTATTGTACAAGATGTTTACCTTGGAACAATACCTTATATGACTCCAAGCGGTACTTTTGTAATCAATGGTGCTGAGCGTGTGGTAGTATCTCAACTACACCGTTCTCCTGGGGTTTTCTTTGGTCAATCATTCCACGCAAATGGAACAAAACTTTATTCTGCCAGAGTAATTCCTTTTAAAGGTTCCTGGATAGAATTTTCTACAGATATCAATAGCGTTATGTATGCTTATATCGATAGAAAGAAAAAATTACCGGTTACAACTTTATTCCGTGCAATTGGGTTCGAAAGAGACAAGGATATCCTTGAGATTTTTGACTTAGCTGAAGAAATTAAAGTTTCTAAAACAGGTATTAAAAAATATATTGGAAGAAGACTTGCTGCACGTGTATTGAACACTTGGCACGAGGATTTCGTTGATGAAGATACCGGAGAGGTAGTTTCTATCGAACGTAACGAAATCATCCTTGATAGAGATACTATTATCGATAAAGATAATGTTGAAGAAATCATCGATTCTAACGTTAAATCTATTTTGTTACATAAAGAGGATAACAATCAGGCAGATTATGCTATTATCCACAACACGTTACAAAAAGATCCAACCAACTCTGAAAAAGAAGCTGTAGAGCATATTTACCGTCAGTTGCGTAACGCTGAACCGCCTGATGAGGAAACTGCTCGAGGTATTATAGATAAATTGTTCTTCTCTGATCAACGTTATAACTTAGGTGAAGTTGGTCGTTACAGAATGAACAAAAAACTTGGTTTAGATATCCCAATGGAAAAGCAAGTGCTTACCAAAGAAGATATCATTACCATTGTAAAATATTTGATCGAATTAATCAACTCTAAAGCTGAGATTGATGATATTGATCACTTATCAAACCGTCGTGTTAGAACAGTTGGAGAACAATTGTCTCAACAATTCGGTGTTGGTTTAGCACGTATGGCCAGAACTATTCGTGAGAGAATGAACGTTAGAGATAACGAGGTGTTTACACCAATTGATTTGATTAATGCTAAAACATTATCATCAGTTATCAACTCTTTCTTTGGTACTAACCAGTTATCTCAATTTATGGATCAAACGAATCCATTAGCGGAGATTACACACAAAAGAAGATTATCTGCACTTGGACCTGGTGGACTTTCGAGAGAGAGAGCTGGTTTCGAGGTTCGTGACGTTCACTATACTCACTATGGTCGTTTATGTCCGATTGAAACTCCTGAGGGACCAAACATTGGTTTGATTTCATCTCTTGGTGTTTATGCAAAAGTAAACGGAATGGGTTTCATCGAAACTCCTTACCGTAAAGTAACTAATGGTGTAGTTGATTTAGAAAGTACTCCAATTTACTTAAGTGCTGAAGAAGAAGAAGGAAAAATGATTGCTCAGGCAAACATTGAAATGGATGCTTCAGGTAAAATTACAGCTAGCAATGTTATTGCTCGTGAGGAAGGTGACTTCCCAGTTGTTGAACCATCTGCAGTACATTATACAGACGTTGCTCCTAACCAGATTGCTTCGATTTCGGCTTCATTGATTCCTTTCCTGGAGCATGATGATGCGAATAGAGCCTTGATGGGATCTAACATGATGCGTCAGGCGGTTCCTTTGATCCGTCCGGAAGCGCCGATTGTTGGTACAGGTTTAGAGCGTCAAGTGGCTTCAGATTCAAGAGTATTGATTAATGCTGAGGGAGATGGAACTGTAGAATACGTTGATGCTAATATCATTACTATCAAATACGACCGTACTGAAGACGAAAGAATGGTAAGTTTTGATACTGATGAAAAAACATACAACTTAATTAAATTTAGAAAAACCAATCAAGGTACAAGTATCAACTTGAAACCAATCGTAAGAAAAGGTGACAGAGTTGTTCTTGGTCAGGTATTATCAGAAGGTTATGCTACTCAAAATGGAGAATTAGCTTTAGGTAGAAACTTAAAAGTTGCGTTCATGCCATGGAAAGGATATAACTTCGAGGATGCGATTGTAATTTCTGAAAAAGTAGTTCGTGATGATATTTTTACTTCTATCCACGTTGATGATTATTCATTAGAGGTTAGAGATACTAAGTTAGGAAATGAGGAGTTAACAAACGATATTCCTAACGTTTCTGAAGAAGCTACTAAAGATTTAGATGAAAACGGTATGATCAGAATTGGAGCAGAGGTTAAACCTGGCGACATTTTGATAGGAAAAATTACACCAAAAGGAGAATCAGATCCTACTCCGGAAGAGAAATTGCTTCGTGCAATCTTTGGAGATAAAGCAGGTGATGTAAAAGATGCTTCATTAAAAGCTTCTCCATCTTTACATGGTGTAGTTCTTGACAAAAAATTATTTGCAAGAGCCGTAAAAGATAAACGTAAACGTACTCAGGATAAAGATGCTTTAGGCGCTTTAGAAATGGAATTTGAAACTAAATTTGTTGAATTAAAAGACAGATTGGTAGAAAAATTATTCCTGATCGTGAACGGAAAAACATCTCAGGGTGTAATGAATGATTTGGGCGAAGAAGTTTTACCAAAAGGTAAAAAATATACTCAAAAAATGCTTTACGCAGTAGAAGATTTTGCTCACTTAAGCAAAGGTCAATGGGTTGCTGATGATGCTACAAATAAAATGGTTAATGATTTAATTCATAACTATAAAATTAAGCTGAACGACTTACAAGGATCTTTAAGAAGAGAAAAATTCACTATTACAGTTGGGGATGAATTACCATCTGGAATCTTGAAATTAGCGAAAATTTATATCGCTAAAAAACGTAAACTGAAAGTAGGGGATAAAATGGCAGGACGTCACGGTAACAAAGGTATTGTTGCAAGAATCGTTCGTCATGAAGACATGCCTTTCCTTGAAGACGGAACACCTGTAGATATCGTATTGAATCCACTTGGGGTACCTTCACGTATGAACATTGGTCAGATTTATGAAACTGTTCTTGGATGGGCTGGACAAAATTTAGGTAGAAAATTTGCTACTCCAATTTTTGATGGTGCTTCTTTGGATCAAATTAATGAATTAACTGATGAGGCTGGAGTACCACGTTTTGGACATACCTATCTTTATGATGGTGGTACTGGAGAGCGTTTCCACCAAGCAGCGACTGTGGGTGTAATTTACATGCTTAAATTAGGACACATGGTTGATGATAAGATGCACGCACGTTCTATCGGACCATACTCGTTGATCACTCAACAACCACTTGGAGGTAAAGCTCAATTTGGAGGTCAGCGTTTTGGAGAGATGGAGGTTTGGGCACTTGAGGCTTATGGAGCATCTAGTACACTTCGTGAAATCTTGACAGTTAAATCGGATGACGTTATTGGTAGAGCTAAAACTTACGAAGCTATCGTTAAGGGTGAGTCTATGCCAGAACCAGGATTACCAGAATCATTCAATGTATTAATGCATGAATTAAAAGGTCTTGGACTTGACATTCGTTTAGAAGAATAATAAGTTTTAAGCAGTTTTCAGTCCCGATTTTTATCGGGCTGATTACTCATTTATAGAAGTTTTTAGGATTTATACCCGTAACCCGTTCCGATTTTTTATATAAGCTCTAAGAGTTTTATAATTAGCACTTCAAAATAATTAGGTTTGAAGTTTAGAGAAGTAACCCGAGGTAGTAGTTTACTGAGTAATTTTCGCTTAAAGCGGAAAAAATCAGAAATCTAAAATCAATTTTTTAATTGCAAATAAATCAATAGTAAAAACTATGATGAATAATAGAAATAATAATAAGGATAAAAATCCAGTTAAAAGATTTAATAAAATCTCAATTGGATTGGCTTCACCAGAATCTATCTTGAAAGAATCAAGAGGAGAGGTGTTGAAACCAGAAACTATCAACTACAGAACTCACAAACCAGAGCGTGACGGACTTTTCTGCGAAAGAATCTTCGGACCTGTTAAGGATTTTGAGTGTGCTTGTGGTAAATATAAAAGAATTCGTTACAAAGGTATTATCTGTGACCGTTGTGGTGTTGAAGTTACTGAGAAAAAAGTACGTCGTGACAGAGTAGGACACATCAATCTTGTTGTGCCTATTGCTCACATTTGGTATTTCCGTTCTCTTCCAAACAAAATTGGTTATATCCTTGGTCTTCCATCTAAGAAATTAGATATGATCATTTACTACGAAAGATACGTAGTAATCCAAGCTGGTATTGCTAAAAATGCAGATGGAGAATCATTACAAAGATTAGATTTCTTAACTGAAGAAGAATATTTGAATATTTTAGATACTCTTCCGCAAGAAAACCAATATTTAGATGATATGGATCCTAATAAATTTGTTGCCAAAATGGGAGCAGAATGTATTATGGATTTATTGGCTCGTATTGACTTAGATGCTTTATCTTATGAATTAAGACACAGCGCTAACAACGAGACATCTAAACAACGTAAAACTGAAGCTTTAAAAAGATTACAAGTTGTTGAGTCTTTCCGTGAGTCTAACTTAAACCGTGAAAATCGTCCTGAGTGGATGATTATGAAAGTGGTTCCTGTTATTCCACCAGAATTACGTCCGCTTGTACCACTTGATGGAGGTCGTTTTGCAACTTCAGATTTAAATGATTTATACCGTCGTGTAATCATCCGTAACAACCGTTTAAAAAGATTAATGGAGATTAAAGCTCCAGAAGTTATCTTAAGAAACGAAAAACGTATGTTACAGGAATCTGTAGATTCATTATTTGATAACACTCGTAAAGCTTCTGCTGTTAAAACAGAATCTAACAGACCATTAAAATCATTATCGGATTCATTAAAAGGTAAACAAGGGCGTTTCCGTCAAAACTTACTTGGAAAACGTGTGGATTATTCTGCTCGTTCGGTAATTGTTGTTGGTCCTGAATTAAAATTATTCGAATGCGGTTTGCCAAAAGATATGGCTTCTGAATTATACAAACCTTTCGTAATCCGTAAATTGATTGAAAGAGGTATTGTTAAAACAGTAAAATCTGCTAAGAAAATAATCGACAAAAAAGAGCCTGTAGTTTGGGATATTCTTGAAAATGTAATTAAAGGACATCCAGTATTACTTAACCGTGCTCCTACATTACACAGACTTGGTATTCAAGCTTTCCAGCCAAAATTAATTGAAGGAAAAGCGATCCAATTGCACCCATTAGTATGTACGGCTTTTAACGCCGATTTTGATGGAGATCAGATGGCAGTTCACTTGCCATTAGGACCAGAGGCTATTTTAGAGGCACAATTATTAATGTTGGCTTCTCATAATATCCTGAATCCTGCAAATGGAGCTCCAATTACTGTACCTTCTCAGGATATGGTCTTGGGTCTATACTATATGACCAAAGAACGTATTTCAACACCAGAACATGTAATTTTAGGTCAAGACTTAACTTTTTATTCTGCTGAAGAAGTAAACATTGCATTAAACGAAGGAAGATTAGAATTGAATGCTCGTGTAAGAATTAGAGCTAAAGATTTTAATGAAGCTGGAGAATTAGTGTTCAAAATTATTCAAACAACAGCAGGACGTGTATTATTTAATGAAGTAGTACCTGAAAAAGCTGGATATATCAATGATGTATTGACTAAGAAAAACCTTAGAGATATTATCGGGCACATTTTAAGTGTGACTGATGTACCTACTACTGCGGCTTTCTTGGATAATATGAAAGATATGGGGTATAAATTTGCATTTAGAGGAGGTTTATCTTTCTCTCTTGGAGATATTAGAATTCCAGAACAAAAAACAAAATTAATTGCAGATGCCAGAGAGCAAGTTGAAGGTATTTCTGTGAATTATAATATGGGTCTTATTACGAATAACGAACGTTACAACCAAGTTATTGACGTATGGACTTCAGCAAATGCTCAGTTGACAGAATTAGCAATGAAAAATATTAGAGAAGACCAACAAGGTTTCAACTCTGTATATATGATGCTTGACTCTGGAGCGAGGGGTTCTAAGGAACAGATTCGTCAGTTAACTGGTATGCGTGGTTTGATGGCTAAGCCTAAAAAATCTACTGCTGGTGGTGGTGAGATTATTGAAAACCCGATTCTTTCTAACTTTAAGGAAGGTCTTTCGATCCTTGAGTACTTTATTTCTACTCACGGTGCTCGTAAAGGTCTTGCGGATACGGCTCTTAAAACTGCCGATGCCGGATACTTGACAAGAAGACTTCATGATGTTTCGCAAGATGTTATTGTTAACATCGAAGATTGTGGAACTTTAAGAGGTGTTGAAGTTTCTGCTTTGAAGAAAAATGAGGAAATCGTTGAATCGTTAGGAGAAAGAATTTTAGGACGTGTTGCATTGCAAGATGTTATAAATCCTCTTACTAATGAAGTAATGGTTCAATCTGGACACCAAATTACTGAAGCAATTATGAGAACTATCGAAGCTTCTCCAATTGAAAAAGTAGAGGTTAGATCTCCATTAACTTGTGAGGCTTTAAAAGGTATTTGTGCTAAATGTTACGGTAGAAACTTAGCTACTGGAAAAATGACACAAAGAGGTGAAGCTGTCGGAGTTATTGCAGCTCAGTCTATTGGAGAACCAGGTACACAGTTGACACTTCGTACGTTCCACGTTGGAGGGGTTGCCGGAGGTATTTCTGAAGAATCTAGTATTGTTACAAGATTCAACGGTAGACTTGAGATTGAAGATTTAAAAACTGTAAAAGGTGAAGACAGTGAAGGTAATGCGACTGATATCGTAGTATCACGTTCAACTGAATTAAAATTAGTTGATGAGAAAACTGGAATCGTTTTAAATACACACAATATTCCTTACGGATCTAGTATTTTTGTTAAGGATGGTGAAGTAGTTACTAAAGGATCTGTGATCTGTAAGTGGGATCCATATAATGGTGTAATTGTTTCTGAATTTACTGGTAAGATTGCTTATGAGGATTTAGAGCAAGGACAATCGTTCATGGTTGAAATCGATGAGCAAACAGGTTTCCAGGAAAAAGTAATTTCTGAAGCCAGAAATAAAAAATTAATTCCAACTTTATTGGTTTACGGTAAAGAAGGTGAATTGATTCGTTCGTATAACTTACCAGTAGGAGCTCACCTTATGGTTGAGAACGGTGAGAAAATTAAAGCAGGTAAAGTATTAGTTAAAATTCCACGTCGTTCTTCTAAAGCGGGCGATATCACAGGAGGTTTACCTAGAATTACTGAGTTGCTTGAGGCTCGTAACCCTTCAAACCCAGCGGTTGTTTCTGAAATTGACGGTGTTGTTTCTTTTGGAAAAATCAAAAGAGGTAACCGTGAAATTGTTATCGAATCTAAATTTGGTGAGATTAAAAAGTATTTAGTTAAACTTTCTAGCCAAATCTTAGTACAAGAAAATGACTTCGTAAGAGCAGGAGTACCATTGTCTGACGGTGCAATTACACCAGATGATATTTTAAGAATTCAAGGACCGGCTGCTGTTCAACAGTATTTGGTAAATGAAATTCAAGAGGTGTACCGTTTACAAGGGGTAAAAATCAATGACAAGCACTTTGAGGTAGTTATTCGTCAAATGATGCGTAAAGTAAGAGTTCAGGATCCAGGGGATACATTATTCCTGGAAGATCAATTAATTCATACTAAAGATTTTATCGTTCAAAATGATAAATTATATGGTATGAAAGTAGTTGAAGATGCTGGAGATTCTGCTGTATTGAAACCAGGTCAGATTATTTCTCCTCGTGATCTACGTGATGAAAACTCATTGCTTAAACGAAATGATAAGAATCTAGTTGTAGCCAGAGATGTAATTACTGCAACTGCAACACCAGTTTTGCAAGGTATTACAAGAGCTTCGTTACAAACTAAATCATTCATCTCTGCTGCTTCTTTCCAGGAAACAACAAAAGTACTTAACGAAGCTGCAGTAGCTGGTAAAGTAGATGATTTAGAAGGATTAAAAGAAAATGTAATTGTTGGTCACAGAATTCCTGCAGGAACTGGTATGAGAGAATATGACAATACTATCGTAGGTTCTAAAGACGATTACAATGAAATGATGGCTAATAAAGAAGAATATATTTATTAATTAGGAAACTATGAGTAATCCGAAACAACAACAAGAGCAAATTAATATCGAGTTGGATGAAACTATTGCAGAAGGAATTTATTCTAATCTTGCAATTATCAACCACTCATCATCAGAGTTTGTTTTAGATTTTGTGAGCATTATGCCAGGTATTCCTAAAGCCAAGGTAAAGTCAAGAATTGTCCTGACACCACAACATGCTAAAAGATTATTAAAAGCAATTGGTGAAAATATTCATCGTTTTGAAGTCGCTCATGGCGAGATCAAAGACACTGAACAAGCACCAATTCCGCTTAATTTTGGTCCGGCAGGACAAGCATAAATTTTAAAGCCCCAGTAATGGGGCTTTTTTTTTACTTGAAATCTAAAATTACATGCACTTTAACCGATTTAAATTTACTTTCGTCGACTAAATTTCCATCTTAAACAGTATTATTTTAACTTGCTCTCTCCTAATGAAGAGATTTAATTTTTTGGAATATAATAACTTAGTAAAGGTTGATTAATTCAAATTAAAAAAAAGCGCTAATTATATAATTAGCGCTTTTTTTATATGTTCTTCAAAAAGAAGAATTTAATCAAATTCAGAAGTGAAAAATAATTTAACACTCGGATATTTGCTTTGAGTCATTTGGATTGTAAAATCAGAATCAGCTAAGAATACCAATTGGCCATACTTATCATGAGCTAAGAACTTTTGTTTAATACGCTTGAATTCTTTAAATTCATCATTTTTTGCATCATCTGGTTTTACCCAACAAGCTTTATGAACAGGGAAGTTTTCATAAGTACATTTTGCTCCGTACTCATGTTCTAAACGGTATTGAATTACTTCATATTGAAGTGCTCCAACGGTTCCAATTACTTTACGATTGTTCATTTCTAGTGTAAAAAGTTGTGCAACACCTTCATCCATTAGCTGATCTACACCTTTGTCCAATTGTTTGGCTTTCATTGGATCAGCATTGTTAATGTACCTAAAATGTTCTGGAGAGAAACTTGGAATTCCTTTGAAACTCATTATTTCTCCTTCTGTTAAAGTATCTCCAATTTTAAAGTTTCCTGTATCATGTAAACCCACAATGTCACCAGGATATGAAATATCTACAATCTCCTTTTTCTCAGCAAAGAATGCATTTGGACTAGAAAATTTTAGATTTTTCTTCTGACGAACATGGTAATAAGGTTTATTTCTTTCAAAAGTTCCGGAAACAATTTTGATAAAAGCTAAACGATCTCGGTGTTTTGGATCCATATTAGCATGGATTTTAAATACAAAACCGGTCATTTTTTCTTCTTTTGGATCAACTAAACGAGTTTCGGAATCTTTTGGTCTTGGAGAAGGAGCGATAGTTACAAAACAATCTAACAATTCACGAACTCCAAAATTATTTAAAGCTGAACCAAAAAATACAGGCTGAATTTTTCCGTCTAAATAATCCTGACGTTCAAATTTTGGATAAACTTCATCAATTAATTCTAATTCTTCACGTAATTTATCTGCAGGTTTTTGACCAATTATTTTTTCTAATTCCGGATTTTGAACGTCTGAAAAAGCAATAGTTTCTTCAATATTTTTACGGCTGTCACCGCTAAAAAGATTGATGTTTTGCTCCCATAAATTGTAAATTCCCTGAAAGTCATAACCCATTCCGATTGGGAAACTCAAAGGAGTAACTGTTAAACCTAATTTCTGTTCCACTTCATCCATTAAGTCAAAAGCATCTTTTCCTTCACGGTCTAATTTGTTGATGAAAACAATCATTGGAATGTTTCTCATTCTACAAACCGCAACCAATTTTTCAGTTTGTTCCTCGACTCCTTTTGCAACGTCAATAACAACAATAACACTGTCTACAGCAGTTAAAGTTCTAAATGTATCTTCGGCAAAATCCTTGTGTCCAGGTGTGTCAAGAATATTGATTTTTTTGTCTTTATAATTAAAAGCAAGTACGGATGTTGAAACCGAAATACCTCTTTGGCGTTCGATTTCCATGAAATCACTCGTTGCTCCTTTTTTTATTTTATTATTTTTTACAGCACCAGCTTCCTGAATTGCGCCTCCAAATAACAGTAATTTTTCAGTTAAAGTTGTTTTACCGGCATCGGGATGCGATATAATTCCGAATGTTCTTCTGCGTTGTATTTCTTTTAAAAAGCTCATATTTTGTATAAATAGGTTTGCAAAAGTACTATTAATTACGGCTTAATAAAAATATTCACTTCTATAATTTAGAAGTCATTACTTTATAAACAGAAACTTTAAAGCAAAAAAAAAGACCGTTTTTTTAGAACAGTCTTTTAATTGTTGTTTTTATGAATTATTGATTAATAGACCAAACCGAATATCCTTTTGGAGGACATTGAATTTTTACCCATTTATCTGCTTGTGTAGTTGGATACCATGTTGAATTCCCTGTAAAATCTTTAATTTGAGTATTAGCCCAATTTGTCTGAATCCATCTTTCCTGCCAAACAGTTGAGTTGTTAATGTAAACAACCAATCCGGGATTTCCATTGTAACCATTTCTTCTTGCTACATATTCGTCATTGTCAGAGTATAAAATAGATGTTGTTCCGGTTGCTTTGTTATTATGAATCCAAATTAGATTATTTAGTTTCGTTTTATCCAACCATTCTTCGTAATCTCTATAGAATATTGTTGGGTATCCTTCATGTGTTAAAATATAAGAATACGCCAATAATTTATTTGAAATCTCATCAGTATCATGATTTGCTACAAATGTTACTGCCTTGTACGGATTTCTTTTCCACATCATATCATCGTTTAAAAGAGCAAGATTATTTCCGTCAAAAGCATCATTCATTTTATAATAACAGGCAAAATCAAAAACAGAACTGTTGGCACTATTAGCCCAGTTATTTAATATGTCTACATTAGAATCCCATAATTCACCAACAGAAAATCCACCAACGTTTGCATTCCAATCGTATACAACCCAGGGAGCAAAACCTTTTACATAATCAAATCGCCATCCATCAAATTTCATCGTGTTTTTATAATATTTACCAACTCCATCAGCTCGTTTCCATAACCAATCCTGCACATAAGGATCTGCATGACATAAATCTGGAAAACCTCCAAAAGAACCTTCGTCGTTATTACCGTAGCTATTTTTATAGAAATTAACATAAGTACGTTTGAACTTTCCGGAAGCAATTCCATTAAAATTAGTCCAGGTATTAGTTCCTGTAAATGGGTTAGCTTCTGATTGTCCTCCGCTGTTATGATTAATTACGATATCGGCATATACTTTCATGTTTTCAGTATGTGCTTTTGTAATCAAACTTACCAATTCAGTTTTAGAACCAAATCTCGTTTCTGTAGTTCCGTTTTGATTGTAATCTCCAAAATCAAAGTAATCTGTTGGATCGTATCCCATTGAAAAGGGGCCATTTTGTGCTTTAGAAGCAGGTGGAAGCCAAATAGAACCAATTCCGGCATTTGACCACGCGGTCACTTTACCATTAACGGTATTCCACCAGGTTCCTCCGGCAGGAACGTCCCAATAAAAGGCTTGCATCATAACTCCGCCACCCGGATTATCAACATATTTTCCAGTTAGTGACGATTTAGCTCCTGTGCTAAAAGGCTTTCCGTCATGATGTGTCACATTAATAATTTCAAATTGCTGACTTTCAGCTCTTGAGTCAACTTCATTTGTTTCATTTGGCGAACACGAACAAAAAAATGCCGCGATTGCAGCGATTACATAAATTTTTGCATTGTGGTTTTTCATAATTAAGATTTGGTTAAAGAGGTTAATAAAGTTTTATAATTATTCTTTTTTAAGTGATAAAACGAGATATTCGTAATTTTACCACTAGAAAATTATTAATTACGCATCTAAAGTATGTGTTTTTTTAGTTGATACGTTTTTATAAGAAAATAGTTATACAACGAAAACGTTGTAGTGTTAAAAACTTTTTTTATTTTATTGAAATTTAGTCCTTTGTGATTACTATGTGTTTTCAATCAAGCTATCTCTGAAAATTTTAGAAGTGAGGTCTTCTTCTCATTTTAGCTAATAATCGTTAGGAAATGGGTTCTATTTATGAAATAGAAATGTTACCCATATAATTTTTTGTTAATAGTATGGCTGATAGTTGTATTATGTGATTGAATTGTTATTTTTGTTCGTTATAACTTAAAAAGAACTAGATCTTAATTATTTAGTGATTTTTACTTTAAAAACGAAGTACGAAGGCAAGATCTTTACATTCAAATTAAATTTAAAATAATGTTATTAAAAAAATTACAGCTAAAAACAATTGATTACAAACTAGTGTTGACAATGTGTTTTTTACTTTTTTTCAACTCAATTGTTTCGGCTCAGGAAATTATTCCAGATGTTGTGGCTCAAAAACCAGTTGAAGTTCCTACTGGACAGAAGCTAAAAGTTGACGGTATCATTGCTACTGTTGGAGATTATATTGTTTTAGATTCAGATATTGATAAAGGATTTTTAGAAATTACTGCTCAGGGAGGAAATGTAAAAGATATTACAAGATGTCAAATGCTTGGTAAACTTTTAGAAGATAAACTATATGCACACCAGGCGATTCAGGACAGTATTATAGTAAGTGATGCAGAAGTAAGAAGCATGATGGACGATCGACTGAATTATATGGTGAAACAAGTTGGTGATATCAATAAAGTAGTTGAGTATTATAAAAAAAGTTCTGTAGAAGAATTTAAAACTTATTTTGCAGATATTTTAAAAGAACAAAAATTATCTTCAGAAATGAGAGATAAAATTGTTGATGGTGTACAAATTACGCCCGAAGAAGTTCGTAATTTCTTTAAAAAAATACCTAAAGAAGAGCTACCAACTTTTGGAGCAGAGATGGAAGTGGCGCAGATTGTGGTAGAACCAAAAGTTTCAAAAGAAGATGAACAAAAAGTAATCGATAGATTAAATGCTATTAGAAAAGATGTTCTTGAGGGCTCAAGTTTTGCTACAAAAGCAGTTTTGTATTCACAAGATCCTGGATCTTCGTCTAACGGAGGTTATTATAAAATGACCAGAAAAACCCCTTTTGTAAAAGAATTTAAAGATGTAGCATTTAGTTTGCAGGAAGGCGAAATTTCAGAACCTTTCAAAACAAATTTCGGATATCATATTATTATGATAGATAAAATTAAAGGACAAGAAGTTGAGTTACGTCATATTTTAATCTCACCAACGGTTTCTGAGGATGCTTTAAAAGAAGCAAAAGAAAGAATTACCAACATTAGAAAAAAGATAGAATCTAAAGAGGTAACTTTTGCAGATGCTGCCAGAACAGAGTCTGACGAGAAAGAAACAAGAGCAAATGGAGGAGTCTTAATAAATCCTAATACACAAGACACCCGTTTTGAGTTGACTAAGATGGACCCGACATTATACGGCCAGGTTTCGAATTTAAAAGATACTGAAGTTTCTCAACCACTTTTAAGTACAGATGATAAAGGAAAAAAAACCTATAAATTAATTACTGTCACTAACAGAATTGATGAGCATGTAGCTGATTATGCTAAGGATTATACAAAAATTAAAGATTTAGCATTGAAAGAAAAACAAATTGAAGCGATTGGAAAATGGTTCGATACTAAGATTAAAGATACTTATATTAAAATTATTGGAGAATACAGAGATTGTGCTTTTGCGAACAATTGGTTGAAAAAATAATTTTTATTAAATAAATAAAAAGAGTTAGTTTTATGAATTCATAGAGCTAACTCTTTTTCAATTTAAAAACATACTTAAATGTCTGACGTAGCAGCAATTCATAATTTAGTTCAAAAACGAAACGAATTAAAATCAGAAATAGCAAAAATCATTGTAGGCCAGGATGCAGTTGTAGATCAAATTTTATTGTGTATATTTTCAGGAGGACACGCTCTTTTAATAGGTGTTCCGGGTTTGGCAAAAACTTTAATGATAAATACGTTGTCACAGGCTTTAGGTTTGGACTTTAAAAGAATTCAGTTTACGCCGGATTTGATGCCTTCAGATATTTTAGGAAGTGAGATTCTGGATGAAAACAGACAGTTTAAATTCATCAAAGGACCAATCTTTTCAAATATTATTTTGGCAGATGAGATCAACAGAACTCCACCAAAAACACAAGCAGCATTACTTGAGGCAATGCAAGAGCGTTCGGTAACTATTGCAGGACAGAATTACAAATTAGATTTACCATACTTTGTATTGGCAACTCAAAATCCAATTGAGCAGGAGGGAACTTATCCGTTACCGGAAGCGCAGTTAGATCGTTTCATGTTTGCCATAAAATTAGAGTATCCAACTTTTGAAGAAGAAGTTCAGGTTGTTAAACGTACAACATCGGATGCTAAAACAACCATTAATCCATTATTCACTTCACAGGAAATTATTGATTTTCAACATTTAATCCGTAGAATTCCTGTAGCTGATAATGTTATTGAGTATGCTGTGACTTTGGTAAGCAAAACTCGTCCGGACAATACTTTGTCTAATGCTTTTGTGAAAAATTATTTAGACTGGGGTGCCGGACCAAGGGCTTCTCAAAACTTGATTTTGGCAGCAAAAGCACATGCAGCTTTTAATGGTAAATTTTCACCAGATATTGAAGATGTAAAAGCAGTTGCAACCGGAATTTTACGCCACAGAATTATTAAAAATTATAAAGCAGATGCTGAGGGAATAACAGAAGATATCATTATTCAGAAGTTGCTTTAGAAATAGATAAAAATTATAGAAAGCCTGACAAAATTATTTGTCAGGCTTTCTTGTTTTAAGCTTTACTTGTCTCATTAATTAGGCGTACAGGTTTGTTGTCGAATAGTTTTATTAAAAGGACTTCAATAAGTGAGGTGTATTTTTTACCATTGCATTCGTACCACCAATAAGAGTAATATAGGATTTGATCTTTCTCTATTTTAACCTGCCAAAATTTTTCATTTCCTTTTTTAACTTCTTTTGATTCAATTATTTTATATCCGGCGCCTGTCCAGCAAACTAACGGGTTGTGATTAGAAGTTTTAATATAAATTAGTTTGTCTGGTGTGACAATTTTAAATACTTCTTTATTTACCCAAACTCCCTTTTGATTTTGATATTCCGGATTTAGATTTTCAAGTAAATTGTAATGTTGTTCTTTTTTAATTTCAAAGCTGGTTCCGAATACTATTAAAGTGCCAATTAATGTAAAAAGGACAGGATAAAGATTCTTCGTTATTTTAATTTCTTCTTTTTTCGGTTTAAAGAATCGGATCAAAAAAAGCATTGGTATAATTTGATAGAAAACAAAACAGAGTATTCCAATAGTATGATGTAGTACATTTTCTTCGGTACAATTAAATAAAACCAACGTGATAATTCTAAAATAATTTGAAATAATGTTCAGGACAATTAAGACACAGCAAAAAAGAAGAATTTGTATAATATTAAAATATTTTCGGTGTTTCTTCTCTTCCGATGTCAATAAAAGTGCTCCCGAAAGCAAGCCGGTTTTAAACATTGACAAACCCATACAAGCGGTATCGATAGTGATTTTGGCATTATTAATATAAAAATTAACACCTTCAATTTTATTTATTGGTATAAAGTTCTTCAATGTCAGATAGACATAATAACAAAGAGATTGTTTTATTTCGGTTGTCAGATATTCGAAAAAAGTGCTGAACAACGAAGAAAACAAAAGAATGCATATAAATGCAATGAATGAAAATTTTTGAGTTATGTTGTAATAGATAAGACAAACAAATAAAGCTAATGCTAAAAAATGTACAGATTTGGTATGAAGGCGGTAGCTTACAAATTCTAATATAAAAATCATTGTAAAAAGAGGGAAGTTTAGATTTGAAGTCGTTTTTCTTCCCCCAATAAAAAATAAGGCAATTGAAAATATAATTCCGAATAAATTACTGTCAAGTCCTGTTATTACAATCTTATAATTAATGATTAAAAGACAGAAAACAGTAAAGAGGCCGATTGCTTTTTTATAGGACAATAAGTGATTCATTTAGATAATTTGTTTTTTGTTCTTTCTGTAATAGAAATATAATGTAGAAATTCCGATAATAATTAATAACCATTCATGAGGCTCAGGAACTGAACCATCGTTGTTTATGGAAGCATTTCCTAATGTGTTGACATTTTTATCGATACCATTCTTTTTGTAATCTTCATCAGTTTCCAGAACGATTAATGAAGAAATTGGAGTTACTATATTAGCATCTTTTGCTAATTCAACATATTGATTACTTGCCAAAGTATCATTGTGAATTTTTACCTGTTCTTCCAGAACTTTTCCAAAGGCATACATTCTGTAAATATGATTTGGACCATTGCTTTTTGAAATGCTGTCCTGTGGTTTTTCCTGAATAGATATATTGGCAGGTTCAATATTTACCAGGTTTTTATCGGTTTTAAATTGTATAAATTGATGTTGTTCAATCATTTTTAAGCTATTCTTCAAACTTGTCTGAAAGTAATCGACATATTTTTGCTCTTTGACAGTCTGCCAAAACGGATTAATATCTGCAGAGATATTAATAACCTTGATGTTTCGTTGTTTCGTTTGAGTTTTAATTTTCTTTAGATAATTTGAGTCTTCCAATTCTTCAAAATTGGCTGAAAATGTTCCGGATTTTGTAATGATCAAACTGTTTTGGGCTAATTTATATAGAGGCAATAAAGAATAATGGAAGTCTTCAAAATCTAGCTGAATCGCTTTGAAATTCTCTTTATTAATTGCTGTTTTTTGACCATTTACAAAAACGTAAATGTTTTTTTTATTCCCGTTTACAAATGACTCAATTTGTTTGGTAGTCCAATTGGTATTTAAATCCAAAATAATTTCAGAAGGTGTAAATGGAATAATTGTTTTCTGAATTTCTTTAATTTCATACACTTTGTTTTTCCATGCAAATGAGTTAGAAAGTACTTTATTTAAAGACATATTTGCTTGCCAATCATCCAGTCCTTTTGATTCATTTATATAAAAACCATTTTTGAGTTCAAAGTCTTTACTGGTTTCAATTTTACTATTTCCCACTATTTGAATTCTTGAAATTGTTTCAGCATTTGAAATATTCGGTCCTTTTATAGAAAGACTTTGATATTTCATTTCATTATCTTCAACTTTTAAAGGGGTTGTAAAACCACATTTAAAGGTGCGTGGAGTTTTATAATTAATGGGAAAAACCCTGACAACAACTTTATTTCCCTCTTTCCACTGCATTAAAGAGGGGTCGCGGTATTCTACACCAACAATTTGATTGTATGCAGCCTTGGCTTTTTCTTTCGTAGTCAAAACTCCTTTTCTTTCAATTCCGTTTACCCATAATGATAATGATGTTGCAACAGAACCTTCCGGTAATTGAAACGAATAAATAGCCTCCTTGTTGTTTCTCCAGGATTCCTGATCGCAGGCAATTTTCATTGTAATTTCAGTATAAGCCAAACGTGTTTCCGGATAAATTTTCACATCTTCTTTAATGCTTTTGGTAAATAAATCGTCGCCACTCCATAATTGTTCCTCGGTTTCTAATCGTTTATCGAAATTCGATTTCAGGATGTTTATTTTATCATCGTTGCTCAGACCAGGATCTTTGCAAAATAAATAAGCAATACTAATAAAAGGGTTATGTGTTTTTCTTTCGTTGAATTGTTGATTGCTAAAAGAATTAAAATTGTCAAATGAAAAGAAATCATCCGGACCAACGTAAACAATATCCTTCTTTAATAGTATTTCGTTGAAAAAATTAGGCTTTAGGTTTTGTGAAACAGCTATGTAATTTGGTAAATCATCATTGTGGTTAAAAGATTTGACCATTGCAGTTTTTGCTATTTTATTGCTTTCGATACTTAATCCGATTGTAAAAACTATTAAGCTGATTATTACAGTTGAAAATCCGGCACTGAAAGAAATAAAATAAATTCGATTTCGTGTTAAATAACGAAGAACAGTAAGTGTATGGATAGTGATAACTAAGGCGGGAACCAGCCCATAAAACCCTAATCCCAATGCAATAATTCCGATAAAAGAATATGGCATAACGGGAATGAGGTAAATTGTGAAGTAGAGAATTATGGTAAAGGAAAAACCATTAATGAAAAAGTAGTAGAAAGTATTAGAGTTTCCTTCTGAGTTGCTATATATGAAAAAGTTTGATATGCAAAATGCAAAAGTTACTATATAAACCCAAACAGGCAAATCCTGAAAAATCGGAATTAAAGTATTAAGACTGAAACATCCAATAAACCAATTCAATATTAAAAATGAAGTTAGATGAATATAGGTTTTTTTATCTCTTAAGATTAAAAAAGAAAGAACGGTTCCGTAGACAAACTCAAATACCAAACTTGGTATAGCAATAGATTCATAGTCGTGAAAATGGAATTCTCTACTTACCAGAGAACTGATCAGGAATATAGTACTAAAGAGTGTGACAATTAAGCTAATTAAGACCCCTGGTTTTTGAGCATAATATTCTAAAATTTCTGTTTTGTATTTCATAGTTGTATTTATTTAAAAGTACTTTGAATTACAAAGTTATAAAAGAATTTGAATTAGAAGTTTTTTATTTCTTTTTTTTTAAAACAGTTTTTAAGTGATTTCTAGTTTGAGGAATTTGTATTTGAAAAGAAGGAAAAAACGCAACTATAACGTTATAATTCTCTATTTAGAAAGATTCTTACTTAAAAACGAGGTAAAATCTCACTTCGTTTATAACAACAAATTTCGACTTTGTTAAAGAAAAGATCTTAAAATACCAATAATTCATTTTTTTAATACAAAATTGATAAATTAACAAAAACAAGCGGTCAAAATCGTTTTTTAGCAATAATAATTTTTGAAAAGGCGAGTTCTATTATATTTTTTTTAATTCTCGGCTTTAATAGCTAAATTTGCGAACAAAAAATAAAAATACCAAGAAATACTTCTATTTATGAACATTTATAAGGATTACATTAAAGAGATTGAAGAACGAAAAGTTCAGGGACTTCATCCAAAACCAATTGATGGTGCTGAATTATTAAGTGACATCATTGAACAAATTAAAGATTTGAATAACGAGTACAGAGAAGATTCTCTAAACTTTTTTATTTATAATGTTGTACCTGGTACTACTAGTGCAGCTGGTCTTAAAGCTAAATTTTTAAAAGAAATTATTCTTGGTCAATTTGAGGTAAAAGAAATAACTCCTGCTTTTGCTTTTGAGTTATTATCACACATGAAAGGTGGACCTTCTATTGAAGTATTGTTGGACTTAGCGCTTGGTAATATTTTTGCTATTGCAAAAGAAGCAGCAAACGTTCTTAAGACACAAGTGTACCTTTATGAGGCAGACACTGATCGTTTAAAGGAGGCGTTTAAAAACGATAACGCAATCGCAAGAGAAATTCTTGAAAGTTATGCCAAAGCAGAATTTTTTACTACACTGCCAGAAGTTGTTGAAGAAATTAAAGTAGTTACTTTTATTGCTGGTGAAGGTGATATTTCGACAGATTTATTATCTCCGGGTAATCAGGCTCACTCCCGTTCTGACCGTGAACTTCATGGTAAATGTATGATTACTCCTCAGGCACAAGAAGAAATCCAGGCATTACAAGCAAAACATCCTGACGCAAGCGTTATGTTGATTGCTGAAAAAGGTACAATGGGTGTGGGGTCATCAAGAATGTCAGGAGTAAATAACGTGGCGCTTTGGACAGGTAAAAAAGCAAGTCCATATGTTCCATTTATCAATATTGCCCCAATTGTTGCAGGAACAAATGGTATTTCTCCAATTTTCCTAACAACTGTAGATGTTACAGGTGGTATTGGTTTGGATCTTAAAAACTGGGTAAAAAAATTAGATGCAGATGGTAATGTTATTCGTAATGAAAACAATGAGCCAATTCTGGAAGAAGCATATTCTGTTGCTACCGGAACTGTACTTACAATAAATACAAAAACAAAGAAACTTTATAACGGCGACCAAGAGCTTATTGATATTTCTAAGGCATTCACGCCTCAGAAAATGGAATTTATAAAAGCTGGCGGATCATACGCAATTGTATTTGGTAAAAAGCTTCAGACATTCGCGGCAAAAGTTTTAGACATCGAAGCTCCTCTTGTATTTGCTCCATCAAAAGAGATTTCTATTGAAGGACAAGGTCTTACAGCAGTAGAAAAAATCTTTAACAGAAATGCTGTTGGTATAACTCCGGGTAAAGTATTACACGCGGGTTCTGATGTTCGTGTAGAAGTTAATATCGTAGGCTCACAAGATACGACTGGTCTTATGACTGCTCAGGAATTGGAATCTATGGCTGCTACGGTAATTTCACCAATCGTTGACGGTGCATACCAATCTGGTTGTCATACAGCATCGGTATGGGACAAAAAAGCTCAGGCTAATATTCCAAAATTGATGAAATTTATGAACGATTTTGGTTTAATCACGGCTCGTGACCCGAAAGGCGTTTATCACTCGATGACCGATGTTATTCACAAAGTTCTAAATGATATTACAATAGACGAGTGGGCTATCATTATTGGTGGTGACTCTCACACAAGAATGTCTAAAGGTGTTGCTTTTGGTGCTGACTCAGGAACAGTTGCTCTTGCACTTGCTACTGGTGAAGCTTCAATGCCAATTCCGGAATCAGTTAAGGTGACGTTTGTAGGGGAAATGAGAGATTATATGGACTTCCGTGATGTGGTTCATGCTACACAATCTCAAATGCTTAAGAAGTTTGGTGGTGAGAACGTATTTCAAGGTCGAATTATTGAGGTTCATCTTGGAACTCTTACGGCTGACCAGGCATTTACTTTTACAGACTGGACTGCAGAAATGAAAGCAAAAGCTTCTATTTGTATTTCTGAGGATGATACTTTGATTGAGTCGCTAGAGATTGCAAAAGGCAGAATCCAGATTATGATCGACAAAGGAATGGATAATCATAAACAAGTTCTTCAGGGGTTGATTAATAAAGCAGATAAGAGAATTTCGGAGATTAAATCAGCTGAGAAACCGGCTTTAACTCCAGACTCAAATGCTAAATATTATGCTGAAGTTGTTGTAGATCTTGATCAGATTATTGAACCAATGATTGCTGATCCGGATGTAAATAATGTTGATGTTTCAAAAAGATATACACACGATACAATCAGACCTTTATCTTTTTATGGAGGAGTGAAAAAAGTAGATCTTGGATTTATTGGATCATGTATGGTTCACAAAGGAGATATGAAAATCCTTGCTCAAATGCTTAAAAATATAGAAAATCTGCACGGGAAGGTTGAGTTTAAAGCGCCGCTTGTAGTGGCGCCGCCAACATATAACATTGTGGATGAACTTAAAGCTGAAGGTGACTGGGAAGTTTTACAGAAATACTCAGGTTTCGAATTCGACGATAATGCTCCTAAAGGTGCTGCACGTACTGAATACGAGAAAATGTTGTATTTAGAGCGTCCAGGATGTAATCTTTGTATGGGGAACCAGGAAAAAGCTGCAAAAGGAGATACCGTAATGGCAACTTCTACTCGTCTTTTCCAAGGAAGAGTTGTAGAAGATACCGAAGGTAAAAAAGGAGAGTCATTGCTTTCTTCTACACCGGTTGTAGTTTTGTCTACAATCCTCGGTAGAACTCCTACTTTGGAGGAGTATACAGCTGCAGTAGATGGTATCAATTTGACCAGATTTGCACCTTCTCATAAATTATTGGTTATGTAATCGTAAGATTAGTTAATTATATGCAAAAGCCCGAGTTATTCTCGGGCTTTTTCTTTTCTGGCTGATCAATTATTTGTAACTTGTCATGTTCAAAAATAAAAAAAACAAAAACAATTATACTTATGGCTTTTGATATTGAAATGATTAAAAAAGTGTATGAGAACATGCCAGGCCGTGTTGACAAAGCACGCGAGATTGTTGGTCGTCCACTTACTTTAACGGAGAAAATTTTGTACAATCACCTTTGGGATGGAAATCCAACGAAGGCTTTTGGAAGAGGAGTTGATTATGTTGATTTTGCACCGGATCGTGTAGCGTGTCAGGATGCAACTGCTCAAATGGCATTATTACAATTTATGCACGCTGGAAAGAAAACAGTTGCTGTTCCGACCACAGTTCACTGTGATCACCTGATTCAGGCAAAAGTAGATGCTGCAACCGATTTGGCCCGTGCAAAAACGCAAAGTAACGAAGTTTTCGATTTCTTATCGTCAGTTTCTAATAAATATGGAATTGGTTTCTGGAAGCCAGGAGCTGGAATTATCCATCAGGTGGTACTTGAAAATTATGCATTTCCAGGCGGAATGATGATTGGTACTGATTCACACACTGTAAATGCAGGTGGTTTAGGAATGGTCGCTATTGGTGTTGGTGGGGCCGATGCCGTAGACGTTATGTCAGGTATGGCTTGGGAACTTAAATTCCCTAAATTAATTGGAGTAAAATTAACTGGTAAATTATCAGGATGGACAGCTCCTAAAGATGTTATCCTTAAAGTTGCTGGTATTCTTACTGTAAAAGGGGGTACGGGTGCAATCGTTGAATATTTTGGTGAAGGTGCAACTTCTATGTCTTGTACTGGTAAAGGAACTATTTGCAACATGGGGGCTGAAATTGGAGCTACAACTTCAACTTTTGGTTATGATGCTTCTATGGGGCGTTACCTGCGTTCTACAAACAGAGCTGATGTTGCTGATGCTGCAGACAAAGTAGCTTCTTATTTAACAGGAGATCCTGAAGTGTACGCTAACCCGGAACAATATTTTGATCAGGTTATCGAAATCAACTTAACTGAATTAGAACCACACTTAAACGGACCTTTTACACCAGATTTAGCTACTCCAATTTCTAAAATGAAAGAAGAAGCAATCAAAAATAACTGGCCATTACAAATTCAGGTAGGTTTAATAGGTTCTTGTACCAACTCTTCTTATGAAGATATTTCTCGTGCAGCTTCTTTAGCCAGACAAGTAAGCGCTAAAAATTTAAAAACTAAATCTCAGTTTACAATTACTCCAGGTTCAGAGGTTGTTCGTTATACAATTGAAAGAGACGGTTTTATAGATACTTTCGAAAAAATTGGTGCTACTGTTTTTGCTAATGCCTGCGGACCATGTATTGGTATGTGGGACAGAGATGGAGCAGAGAAAGAAGAAAGAAACACCATTGTTCACTCTTTTAACCGTAACTTCTCAAAACGTGCAGATGGTAATCCGAATACTTTAGCCTTCGTAGGTTCTCCGGAATTGGTAACCGCTATGGCAATTGCAGGTGATTTAGGGTTCAATCCCTTAACAGATACTTTGATCAACGAAGATGGAGAAGAAGTAAGGCTTGAGGCTCCAACAGGAGACGAATTGCCTCCAAAAGGATTCGATGTTAAAGATCCTGGTTTCCAGGTTCCGGCTGAAGATGGGTCAGGAGTTCAGGTTGTTGTTAGTCCAACATCTGAGCGCTTACAATTATTAGCTCCTTTTGATGCTTGGGATGGTAAAAATATAACAGGTGCTAAATTGCTAATCAAGGCATTCGGAAAATGTACTACAGACCACATTTCTATGGCTGGACCGTGGTTGCGTTTCCGCGGACATTTAGATAATATTTCTAACAACATGTTAATTGGTGCTGTAAATGCATTCAATCAAAAAACAAACTCTGTTAAAAATCAATTAACGGGTAGTTACGATGCGGTTCCTGCTGTAGCCCGTGCATACAAAGCGGCTGGAGTTCCATCTATAGTTGTGGGAGATCATAACTATGGTGAAGGTTCATCTCGTGAGCATGCTGCTATGGAACCTCGTTTCTTAGGAGTTAAAGCGGTATTAGTGAAATCTTTTGCCCGTATCCACGAAACAAACCTTAAAAAACAAGGTCTTTTAGGGTTGACTTTTGCAAAGGAAGCTGATTACGATAAAATTCAGGAGAATGACACTATTAATTTTACTGATTTAACTGAGTTTGCTCCAGGAAAACCATTAACATTAGAGTTTGTTCATGCAGATGGTACAAAAGATATTATTCTGGCAAACCATACTTACAACGCAGGTCAGATTGGCTGGTTCGTTGCCGGTTCAGCATTAAACTTAATTGCTGCTGGAAAAGCTTAATTTTTAAAATTCAATTATATCAAACGCCCTGTGAAACAGGGCGTTTTTTATTTGGAGTTAATCCTGTTATCTAAGTCTATTTCTTATCTCCAGCAGTGAAACAAAAGAATGTTCGTTCTTGCCGAGCAGGGGTATTCAAGTTTTAAATTGAATTCTGTAACTACTTGTAAAACATCGTGTTGTTGTTGAGTTGGTTTTTAATTTGACTATTTAATTGAAATTAGTTGTTAAAAAATGTGCTTTTTTTACTTTAAAAAGTTAAATTCGCCTACCCCCAAAACAAAATTCGTTTTTTTAAGTTTGAAATAAGAAGACTAAGCTTAAGAGAACGAAGATTAAATAGAATAAAAATGGTTTTTAGATTAATAATAGTATTGTTTTTTTTTAGTGTTGGTGCTTTTTCTCAGGAGAAATATATCAAGCATAAAATCTCAAAAGGAGAAAATCTAACTGTAATTGCTAAAAAATATGGAGTAAAAGCCAAGGATATTTCAGAGGCAAATCCAAATGCTCCTAAAATTTTAAAATTAAATTCAATTTTATTAATACCCAATAACAACCAGGCTTATGAAATTAAACTTCAGGAAACTGTTGCAAATACAACTCCGGGTTTACATGAAGTTCAGGCCAAAGAAACACTCTGGGGAATATCAAAAAAATACAATGTCTCGGTTGACGATTTAAAAAAAGCAAACCCTTCATTAGAAACAGAAGGATTGAAAATAGGTCAACAAATAAATATTCCTTCTAATTCCATAGCAGTCGCAGAAAAACCAATTGATGATCTTAAAATTGTAACCGATGTTGAAGTTGTAGTTGAGGTTCAGCCCAAAGAAACAAAATATGCCATTGCAAAAAGATACGGGTTAACAGTTGCAGAATTAGAGAAACAAAATCCATTTATTAAAGGAAAATTACCTGTTGGATATGTTTTAAAAATTCGTACTTCAAAAGAAAAGGCAGATGCTGCTCAGGCATTAGCTCAACCAATAAATACTGTAGTAAAAGATTCTTTGTCAACCCCTAATCAAAATGTTCAGATCGCCGAGAATTCGGAAATCAAAAAAGATTCTTCAACAATCATAAGAGTTAGTAATCATTCGGATTTAGTAAATCAGTTGGTGATGAATGCTACTGAAAATATTGGGGTCAGATATCGGTCTGGCGGAACTACAAAAGCTGGTTTTGATTGCTCTGGTTTAATGATTTGTACTTTTAGTAATTTTGATATTAGATTGCCAAGAAGTTCTATTGAGCAGTCACGAATTGGTGTAAAAATTAATTCAGATGAGGCACAAAAAGGTGATTTAATTTTCTTTAGAACAAACGGAAGACGACAAATTAATCATGTAGGGATGGTAATTGAAGCGGTCGATGGAGAAATTAAATTTGTTCACTCTTCAACTCATGGTGGTGTTATGATTTCCTCAACTAAAGAACCATACTATGAAAGAGCTTTTTCGCAAGTAAACCGCGTTTTAGAAAAGATTTAGGTATTCAGATAAATTTTATTTCTAAATTCTTCAATAGGGAAAGGTTTGCCTAGAAAATCGGTAACATACATACTTTCACTAATTTCTTTAATTTCATCACAATCTAACGTCGATGAAAGTACATAGATTTGATTATCTTTCTTTAGTTCGCTATCTAGTTTGGCGTAAGCATTCAAAAATTCAAAACCATTCATAACAGGCATTTGTACATCGAGAATAATAATAATTGATGGGTAAAGTTTGCCATTAGCCTGAAGCCACTCAATGCCTTCTTTGCCATTGTTGGTTATATGCACTTCGTCTATGCAAAGTACTTTTTTAAGTAACTGTTTGATCACAAGCTGATCTATAAGATTATCTTCAATTAATAGGAATACATTTTTAACTGGCATACGCGTATGGGATTGTTACTATGAATTTACTTCCAATATTACTTTGTGAACTTACTGAGATGTTTCCTTTAATATTTTCTACTGCCTCCTTGACTATATAAAGACCTAATCCCGATCCTTTGTTTTTGTTTGTTCCAAAATACATTTGAAAGATATTGTCTTTGTATTCATCACGAATGCCAATTCCGTTATCAGTCACTTCAATTTTATTAAAACCATCTATGAAATAGGTTTTAATTGAAATCTGCATTTCTTGTTTGTTACTATCAGCATATTTTATAGCATTTGAGATTAAATTAGAAATGATAATTTTTAATCGTAAGTTGTCACTCTGGATTTTATCTACTAATAATTCTTTAGTGAACGTAATTTGGTTTGCATTTTCAATATGCATGAGCTGTGAAATAGCCTCGTCAAATAATTCTTGTAGGCTTACGGCTTCCATAACTACCTCTTTCCGTTTATTTTTAGAATAATCGATAATGTCATTAATAAAGCTATCTTGTTTGGCAAGACTTTGATGCATTAAATTTAGATACCTTTTAATTTGATTTGGATCATCTTCCAGTTGTGTTATTTCTATAAGTCCTTTTAATGAAGTAATAGGAGATCGTAAATCATGCGATGCACTATAAACAAAGCGATCAAGTTCGTGATTAACAAGCATTAAGTTCTCATTTTTGGCTTCGATTTCCTTTTTAGAAACAATAAGACGTTTTACCATTATGGAATAATACAAGCAAACACTACAGACAATGATTAAGATGAAAAAGATATTCGTTATAATGAGTAAGCTTTTTATTTTGCGTGTTCCTTCGCCTAATGTATTCGAAAAATTACGTTCATTAATAGTCAATTTATCGCTAATTACACTTATGTCTTTTAGGAATTGTTCGCGATTATCAGAAGTCAATATGTTCTTTTTAATTTTGGCATTAATTTGTTGTCCGATAATAAATAACTGAAAAATTAATTTGTCACCTTGTTCCCATTCATGAATTGCTTTTTTTAAAAATGAAACTTCTTTAAAATTTTCAAATAGCCAAACAAGATCGTCTAAATCATCCTCATGATTCCGTCCTACAAGAAATCCTTTTCTTGCCACTTCATTGTCTCCTACTTTTAAAAGTGTTATTCTCGCAATTCCATCTCCTTGTGGAACTTTTAATTCTTCTAAATATAATTTCCACTGATTTATATCTTTGGTGTAGAGATACGTTATCAGATGCCTTGAAGCGTCTTTTTGACCTTTAGAATAATGCGATTCTCCATTTACATAAGCTCTGTTTGCAGATAAGGTTTTGATCGTGAAAAAATTGATGCATATTAATAGAGCACAGGAAATAAATACAATCAATAAAAGAATGAAAACATTCGCGAAGCATAATTTCTTAAAAAAATGGAATTTAAGCATAGTTTCGTGTTTATTGGTTAGTAATTCGGTTTACTGGATTCTGATGAACATTTCGAAAATTATTTATTTTGTAATAATTGATTGGGGTTCATTATTATGAAAAAAAATAAACAATTGTTAATGAAATATGCGCGATTTATAACTTTTTACATCTCTTTCAAATTTAATAAAAAAGAATTGATTTTGATTAAATAGTGCGAATTTTCTTTTTTCTTTAAATTTATTATTTTTAATTAGCTAAAAATAAGGTATTTATTGTTTTTGTTTTTATTGAATTTTTAAAAATATGATAATTGGAATACTGAGCCAAGAGCAATGTAAACAAAACAGAATACTAAAAAGCATTCTATTTTGTTTAACTATTGAATATATGAAATTGATAGAAGTAAAAGCAAAAAAAGATCGTTCTGTTTATAAAAGAACGATCTTTTGTGAAATGTGAAGTTGTTTAGATAATAAAATAAGTAACGTTTTATAGCTATACTTTTTTAATTATTTTGGCAAATATTGGCTGGTATCTTCGTTGTCAAATTTATTGGTTATAATTTCTTCTTTAACAAAACTTAATTTGCGCTCTGCATCATTTTTTTGAAATTGAGAATTCGAAATTGTCGAATTTTTAATCTTAAAAAGTGTAATGCTAAAATATACTAAACATGCAATTCCTATCAGAATCAAAAAGATATTCAGATAAAGTTCAGGTCCTTGTTTGTCTAAAGTTTGAGCTAACATAATAAGAGCAAATAAAGGAAATATGATTCCCCAATATTCCATATTAATCCAAAACAGACCATGATTACTTTTAAAATTGATTTCCTTACCAGTCTCTTTATCAATAAAAACCTTTAAAGTTTGATTCCATTTAATTCCGAAAATATAGCTGAAAATTGCAGCAATATAAAGCGGAATAACAAAACTTTGGGTTATATAGGTTTCTGGTAAAATAGGGATGAATAAAAAAATGGCGATAAATAAAATTAGAAGTGAGAGAAATCCTCTTCCTGACCAAACTATCATAATTGCTGAATTAAAATTGATTGCCTACTACTTTTAACGTCTATTTCGGCTTATTTTGACTGAGCTTTAGATTTGTTGAATTCTATGAATTAACATTGATCAGTCCTTTAAAAAACTGAATTCCACCAAATAAAATAGCACCCCAAAAGATGAAGCCAATATCAGCCAAAGTTAAAATGGTGCCGCCACAAAACCACAATGCACCATAAACCATATCTTTTCTGGCTTTTTCGTGTTTTGCTTCTTGTATTTCAATTTCTACGTTTTCTACTATCAGGCCTGCAATATCATTGCTTAATCCTTGTTCCACAAGTCGGGCTTTAGTTTCGTAAGCCGATTTGTTTTCGTTTAAAAGTAAATTTGCCGCATAACTGTAATGATGACTTGAAACGTCTTGCGATTCTACATTGGTGGTTTCCATAATGTGGTTGGTTTTTGGTTGGTTAAGTTTTTTATGTTTTTTTGATTTTCAAATATAAATAGTTGAAATTGTATAATCTTACGGGAAGACGTAAACTGTTAAAATTTTATTTTGAAGTTGATTTAACCTTTTGTTTAAGTAACTTTTGAATATAAAAAAAACTGCAAATTTTTAAATTTGCAGTTTTGTGTCAACTAGATTTTGTTTATTCTATTCTTTTGAATCCGCTACCGATACCGTCGAAATTATTCTCATCAATCGAAAGTTTATTTCTTTGATTAGTTTTAATGATGCCTTGTGTTACAAAATAGCCGCCTTTCAATTAATTGGTTGATTTTTTAAAGTTTTTTTTGGTATTTTAATAAAGCTCATGCCAAAAATGCCCGCAGCCATTTTTGCATTCCGTATTTCTTCTTTCAGTATCTGTTATTTTAAAAATCCAGAGTAATGCTGTTATTGTTTTTATATTTTCACTTTTGGGAAGGAGAGGAAGTTTATTAAATGCAATTTTAGTTGGATAGGTTTTTAAAATTACAATGGGAGTATAAGTTGGTTTTAAGGGAATTGTTGCTAAAGCATTTTGATAAGCTTCTGTATTATAATCTGTTTTATTTGGAATAGAATTGATTATATAATTATTTAGACTCACAAAAAGTTCCTCAAATTCATATTGTAATAATTGTTGAAGACCAATTTTAAAATCAATCTTGTCCTGCGCAATTTTGTTAATTAATTCTTCTGGTTGATTCATATTTGATAAAAGTGTAAATGCTTGAATTTGGGTATAATTTATGTAAAAACTAATCTATTTTCTTAGCATATCTCTTTTTAATAGTTGTACTAATGTAAGTACTTAATCCCTGTCCTTTAATTGCTAATTTTTTCATTCGCTCCACGTGTGATAAACCGGGAATTTGATAATTGTATAAGTAACTTCCATCGTTTATAAATTGGACAATAATAAAATCTGAACCTATTTCATAAGATTGAACTCCCGAATCACCATTCGTGTTTTTATATTCTTCCATGTTTGAATCAATGTTGAGGATTATTTTGTTGATTACGTGTAACTTATCGGAAATGTAATAATTTTATATAAAATATCAATTTGAATTAACAATATCGCCTCATAAAACCTGAATCCGCATGAGGGATAGAGGTGGTATCCTTTTACCAGCGAAGCAAAGTAAAAGATATAGCCGAAAGCCCGACCCGCCTTTTTCGGCGGGACATGCCCAAATTATTATAGTAAAGGTTCTTGTTTTTAATTGGAATTTGGAATTTTCAAAATTTGGAATTTGAAATTACGAGATTTCCAAAAAAAGTATATCTTTAACCAACCCAAAACCAATAAAATGCAAGAAAACGAACAAGACCAGGAACATTTTAAAAGAGAACTCGGATTACTAGACGGAACCATGCTTGTCGTGGGTTCTATGATTGGATCCGGGATATTTATAGTAAGTGCCGATATCGCCAGACAAGTAGGATCTGCGGGCTGGCTGACGCTAATTTGGCTTATCTCCGGATTAATTACTATTATTGCCGCCGTGAGTTATGGCGAGCTAAGCGCAATGTTTCCAAAAGCTGGAGGACAATACGTTTACCTGAAAGAAGCTTACAATAAACTAATTGCCTTTTTGTACGGCTGGAGCTTTTTTGCTGTAATTCAAACCGGAACAATCGCCGCCGTTGGTGTGGCTTTCTCAAAATTTGCTGCTTATATTTATGAACCGTTAAGCGACGAAAATATATTATTCGAATTGGGTTCTTTTAAACTCAATGCAGCACAATTAGTATCGATATTTACGATTATTTTATTAACGTATATTAATAGCCGTGGAGTAAAAAACGGAAAAATTCTGCAAACCGTTTTAACGATTATCAAAATTTTATCATTATTAGGTTTAATCGTTTTCGGATTAACGCTTGCTGCAAAAGCTTCAGTTTGGGATGCGAACTGGGCAGATGCCTGGACAACACGTTCCTATAATGCTGAAACTGGGTCATGGCTTCCAATTAGTGGAACAGCTTTGATTACCGGAATTTCGGCTGCGATGGTGGGATCCTTATTTTCAAGTGATGCCTGGAACGGAGTAACTTTTATTGCGGGAGAGATTAAAAATCCAAAGCGTAATGTGGGTTTCAGTTTGTTTTTAGGAACTTTTATTGTGACGATAATTTATGTTTTAACGAATTTGATGTATTTGGCTGTTATTCCACTTGATGAAATTGCAACAGCAAAATCAGATAGAGTAGCGGTTGTGGCCTCGCAATATATCTTTGGAAATATCGGAACATTGATTATAGCGATTATGATCATGATTTCGACTTTTGCCTGCAACAACGGATTAATTATGGCCGGAGCGAGAGTATATTATACAATGGCTAAAGATGGTTTGTTCTTCAAAAAAGCAGCTGTGTTAAACGAATCTAGCGTTCCTGCATGGGCTTTATGGGCGCAATGTATCTGGGCTTCGGCTTTATGTCTGACAGGAAAATACGGAGATTTATTAGACTTTGTAATCATCATCGTATTGATTTTCTATATTCTGACAATTTATGGAATCTTTATTTTACGTAAAAAAATGCCAGATGCAGAAAGACCGTACAAAGCTTTCGGATATCCATTTTTACCAATGTTGTATATCATTATTGCATCGGCAGTTTCTATTTCATTGTTATGGACTAAATTCTCAACTTGTGGTTGGGGAGTGTTGATTATGTTAGCAGGAATTCCGGTTTATTACCTAACAAAACCGAAGGAGGAGTAAAGTTGTTTCAGGTTTCAAGTTTGAAAAGTTTCAAGTTAGATTAACTTTGAAAATAAATTATAGAAAGCGTCTTGTTATTAGCAAGACGCTTTTTTTTATTGATCTGCTTAATCTGCGTGAGAAAATAATCTCGTAAAGTCGCGAAGCTGCAAAGTTTTTTTTAAGCCTTGTTTTTTTTTAAGCTTTGTTTTTTTGACTTGGCGACCTCGCGACTTTGCGAGCAAAAAAAGCTAGCGAACTTTGCGTAAAATTCTTGCGCCCTTTGCGGTTAAGTCTTCAGCACATTTCAAAAAAATTATACATTTTGAAAATCAGCATTAATCTTTTCTTCAGTTGGTCTTAAAAAAATAAGATAACCTATAACAATTAATCCAAATAGAGCTAAATCAGGTTTCAAAAATAAAATAACAAAAGCCACTCCTTCAAGAATTGCCCAACGAATAATCGATGCGGTTTGATACACAGGTAATTTTTCTTCGATTTTTAAATTTTGATCCGCTTGTTTTAATTGTGATTTAAATAGAAAGTTGCCAATAAAAATGGCTAGAAAAGGTAAGACTGCAAATACAATTGAAGAAGAATCAAGCACAGGAATTTTTAATGTTTTTATAGAGAATTCTCCAAGCATGATGTAAGTAATAATAACTCCTGCACAAATAGCAAGATGAATAGTTTTAAGAATTTTAATTTTTTCGGTCATTAGTTTTTTGATTTTATAAATACGAATATAGAATTATTCTTTTGAAAAAAATCAAAATTTGAACATGAACTAAAAACCAATCTGTGTGAGAAAATAATCTCGCAAAGTCGCGAAACCGCAAAGAAAAAATAAACTTTGTGTCTTTGCGTCTTCGTGGTAAAAAAACTAGCGCCCTTTATGGTTAATCTTCAACACATTTCAAAAAAAAAGACACTGCTTATTTCTAACAGTGTCTTTTGATTTAAATAATCCAGGAAACAATTTGGCTATTATACCATTTCAGTTTCCGTAGATGATTTTATAGTTGAATTAATAATATTCAAAGTAAGAGGATCTGTTTCTCCAGAGAAAAATGCATCTAATATTTCCTGAAATACAGGATTTGTGTTTTCTACCAAAGAAAAAAGTGTCATGGAAGAACGCAATTTACGGGCATCTAAATCACCTAAAATTCCATCAGCTGATTTTCTTTTAAAAGTCAAAAACAGTTCAGAAATTTCAATAAGATGTTTTCCTAAAATAGGATGTTCTAAAAATTCGGTAGCTTCTTTAATATCGGCAATCGCATAAAGATTTGCAGTATCACTACTCCCTAATCCTTTAATCTGCGGAAAAATGAACCACATCCAGTGTGTCTCTTTTTTTCCTTTTTTGATTTCAGAAAAAGCAGTAAGATAGAGTTTATTTTGCGCATCTAAGAAACGCGATAAATCATTGTTTGAGTAAGCCATTATGGTATTAATTATTAAAAAAGGGTTGCAAAAGTACTAAAAAAGATAAGGTCTGCCTAATAAAAGGTTCACGCAATGAGTAATTTAACTTTTCGTGGAAGAATTTTCCTCGCCGTTATGAAATGTCAAATAATCTCATTTTCAATCATAAACTGCGATGTGTTTGCCTAAAAGTTAAATTAATTCTAGGTAAAACATCACGTGCTGTTTTCGGAACCTGATGCTGCCAAAAACTATTTGTTGTTCCGGTCATTAACAAAAAAGAACCATGATGTAGCGGAATTTCGACTTGCGGAATTTCTTTACTGAATTTATGACGAAGTCTGAACATTCTGGTTTCTCCGAAAGTCACCGAAGCAATAACAGGGTTTGGCCCCGTATTGTGCTCTTTGTCGCTGTGCCAGCCCACGCCGTCATTTCCGTCTCGGTATAAATTAAGAAGTACAGTATTAAAATCAAGCTGCGTTTCTTTTTCTACACGACCTCTAATGGTGAGTAATTCATAATTCCAGTCGGGACCATTTTGATCTGCCCCGGGATTATCCTTGTCTTCGTACCAGGCAATCATTCTGGGAACGGTATAAACTTTATCATAAATTTCCATTTCATATTCTCTCCATTTGGTTTTACGAAGCAGTCGTTCATAAAAACGATCAGACTCTTCTTTTGTGAAGAAATTATCAATCAAAATCAATTCAGAATCAGGAATGTCAAATACTTTTTTTCCTGCCAAACCAGTTGCAAATAATTCGGTGTCGTTAAATAATGTCATTTTTTCTCCTTTATTTTTTGTCAATTTCAATCCATACAGGTGCATGATCACTTGTTTTTTCCCAGCTTCTCACATGACGATCAACTCCTCCGGATCGCAATGCCGTCGCTATTTCTGAACTCAGTAAAAAATGATCAATTCTCAAACCTGCATCTCTCTCATAAGCATTTCTAAAATAATCCCAAAACGTATAAATTTTCTCTTTGGGATACAGTGTACGGATCGCATCTGTCCATCCTTGAGAAACAATAGCTGCAAAAGCTTTTCTAACTTCAGGCAGGAAAAGGGCGTCTTTAACCCATTTTTCAGGTTTATAAACATCCAATTCCGTTGGCATCACATTGAAATCTCCAACCAATATTACAGGAGTATTTAAACTCAATAAGGTTTCAGCACGATGCGCCAGGCGATCAAACCATTTCAGCTTATATTCTAATTTAGGTCCCGGCGCAGGGTTTCCGTTTGGCAAATAAAGACAGGCGATCACGATTCCGTTTATCAAAGCTTCAACATAACGACTCTGAATATCTTCTTCATCTCCCGGAAGTGTGCGGGTTATTTCTTCAATTTCCATATTTCGGGCTAGAATAGCAACACCGTTCCATTGTTTTTGTCCGTGCCAAATAGCATTGTAGCCTGCGTCATTAATCGCTTTAATCGGAAAATTATCTTGTGGCGCTTTTAATTCCTGTAGACAGACAATATCTGGCTTAGCTTCTTCAAGCCAGCGTAGTAATACATTTAATCTTCCGTTAACTCCGTTTACATTATAAGTGGCTATTTTCATAGTAGATTTAATTAGTTGTGCTATTAAATTTACAGCTTTTTAAACATATATATTTACACAGTTTCCTATTCTTATTTCAGGAATTGTTTGTTAAAGAATACTTTACCCGGATATTTTTCTGCGTAAGCAAAAATTAATTGCACCATATATTGATTGCTTTTGTAAGGTGTAGCATAATTTTTTATTTCTAATGGATCAGTAATCGCAACATCTGACGGAATATAACCCATCCCATAAAAGTGCCCGTTTTCAATCCAGATACAGCTGCGTTCCTCTTTTGATCTTCCTTTATCTATAATGGCAAAAGTTGGTCTGTTTCGTAATAAAAAATCAATCGCATTGTCGACTTGTTCATTATGAAGCAAAACATCTGGCAGGCTTTTGACTTCATTATTTTGAAAAAATTCTCCTTCTTCAGGTCTGGAATATTTGCAGAATCTTTGGTCAATCTCAAATTGTTCAGCCAGACTTCTCAGCAAATCTATAGCGTTATACAAACTATTAAATTCATGAATGCAGGTCTGAAATTTGGTTAGTTTTCCAACGGCCAGATATTTGTACCCGTTTCTTGCTTCATATTGATAAATGCCGAATTTGGCTTCAAAACGTTTTAATGCTCTATTGTAAGTTGGCCAAAGCTGTTTTATTTCGGTACATTCTAATAGAAGTGCCATTAATTCGGTAGCACAAACTTCAAAGGAAATACTATAGATATCCCTTAAAAAATGTTGTCTTTGCGGATTGATTTTATGACCGCTAAAATGAGAAGCTACACGTTTTTTTAAGTTGATGGCTTTTCCAACATAAATCACCTTTTTTTGCTGATTATAAAAATAATAGACACCTGGTTTTTCGGGTAAATTATTAAAATCTTCAGGAGGCAAATTGGGAGGTAAACGCTGATCCTGTGAAGTCATCTTGACCATTTTTGCGATCTCGCCTTCAGCGTCCCATTCGAGTAATCGGGAAAATAATATTGCGGTAGCATCTGCATCCCCGCCAGCCCGATGCTGATTCTCTAAAGGTATGTCCAGCGAATAGCAAAGTTTTCCGAGGCTGTAAGATGACAGCCCTGGTTTAATTTTTCTTGCTGCGCGAACGGTGCAGAGTTTTCTTGCGGTCCATTTAAAACCCGCCTGTTCGAGTTGATGACGTACAAATGAATAATCGAAGTTGACGTTATGTGCGACAAAAATACGGTCGGTCAGCATTTCCAGTACTTTCTCTGAAATAGTATCGAAAATGGGCGCATTGGCGACCATTGCATTATTAATACCCGTTAGTCCAAAAATAGAAAGCGGAATTTCCCTTTCCGGATTAACAAGCGTTTCGAAGCGGTCGATTACCTTTTCGCCATCATGAATAATGATGGCAATTTCAGTAATACGGCTGCCACTGGCGTTCCCACCTGTGGTTTCGATATCTACTATGGCATATTCTTGCTTTTTCATCTCTTTACTATAACGCAAAACCTCTTTTTGTTCTTGTAAAATCATCGGTGGTTATTTTTGAAATTTCATTCGGTGTCTTGGTAAGTTGATTTCATGTCCCTGCGGATACGGTTCACGATGCGTGGGACTCACATCTTCTTTAATCTGTCGCTGTGTTTTAAACTGATCTTTGGCATCCATATAACGCGGATCCGGAATAAATGGCATTTTGGCCATTTTAATAATGGTGATTGTCGGGAAATGATAATCGACTTCGACATTTCCCAAAAGCAAATAACAGCCCCCGCCCTGAAAAGGATATTGTGCCAGACAATCAGGAAAATGCGCCGTATCAAAATAAGTACCTTCATGATCAATCCAGGTGCCGAAATACATATTTCCTTTTTTGGTCGGGACTTGTTTTCTGGAGATTAAATACGCCAGCATCCGAACCTGTTTTTTATGATGCGCCACTAAATCTTTGGCCATAATATCACCACGGTATTTAATCTGAAGCAAATCAAAAACAGTACATGAAACAGGAAAACTCAACAATTCAATTTCATCAAAAGCATCTTCAAAAACAGAACGTTCCAAAGTCGGAAGTTTGTATTCTTTAACGGGTTCCTGCAACAGCATCAAACTTCTGTTTTCGGGTTTGAAATTGTTTAAAAGCAAACTCGCAATCACCAAAAGCTGATTTTTTGTTTTTCCTGTAAACCGAAAAGCATCTATAAAAATCAAAATTTTAATGCTCTCAATTCCGATAGGAATACGATTGATGAAATCTTCTAAAGAAAGAAAAGCACCGTTTTTCTCCCGATCTGATTCAATTAACTGAACGATTTTCGATTCTAAACCCTGCAAGTGCATAAAACCCAAATAAATATCATTTCCATAAACCGTAGTTTGATATTCGCTTTTATTCACACACGGATTAAGAATGGTCCCGCCAGACATACGTGCTTCGTGTACATACACTTCGGTTCGGTAAAATCCGCCCTGATTGTTGATGACTGCCACCATAAACTCAACAGGATAATTAATTTTGAGGTACAAACTCTGATAACTTTCAACAGCATAAGAAGCCGAATGGGCCTTACAAAACGAAAATCCGGCAAACGATTCAATCTGGCGGTAAATTTCCTGACTTAACGCTTCAGGATGTCCTTTTCTGGCACAAGACGCAAAGAAATTATCTTTTACTTTTTGTAAAGCTTCCTTGGAACGTCCTTTTCCAGACATAGCTCTACGCAGGATATCGCCATCTGCAGCAGGAACACCTCCGTAATGCTGAGCAATTTTGATAACATCTTCCTGATAGACCATAATGCCATACGTTTCGCCAAGATGTTCTTTGAAGGCTTCATGAAAATATTCGAATTGGTCCGGATTATTATGCCGAAAAATATACTCTTTCATCATTCCGGATTGTGCTACGCCGGGACGAATGATCGAAGACGCGGCAACCAGAATTTTATAATTATCACAATTCAATCGACGTAATAAACCGCGCATGGCGGGGCTTTCGATATAGAAACAGCCAATAGTTTTGCCTTGCGCCAAATGAATATTGCATACTGCTTCATCTTTAGAAATGGAAGTGTTACGAATGTCCACTTTAATTCCTCTGTTTTTCTCGATCAGTTTTACGCTGTCGTCAATATGACCAATCCCACGCTGACTCAGAATGTCGAATTTTTCAAAACCAATTTCTTCGGCAATATGCATATCAAAAAGTACAATTGGAAAACCTTTCGGAGGCATTTCCAGAGGCGTATAATTAGTAATAGGTTCTTCAGAAATGATAATCCCACAAGCGTGCATACTACGCTGATTGGGATATTTTAAAATCATGTCGCCATATTCCTGAACGAATTTCACAATAGAATTGGTTTCGTGTAGCTGTTTCGGATTTTTGGCCAGCATATCTAATTCTTCTTTAGGAAGTCCGAAAACTTTTCCAACTTCCCTAAAAATAGAGCGGTGTTTGAATTCGACATTGGTTCCGCAGAAAGCAACATGATCACGACCATATTTATCAAAAATGTATTCTAAAATAATGTTGCGTTCCTTCCAGCTCCAATCGATATCAAAATCAGGTGGACTTTTTCGATTTAAATTTAAAAAACGTTCAAAATATAAATCCAGTTCCAGAGGACAGATATCTGTAATTCCCAAACAATAGGCAATAATACTGTTGGCACCACTTCCTCGTCCAATGTGCATAAATCCCTTACTGGTGCTGTATCGGGTAATATCCCAGGTAATTAAAAAATAACCGCTGAATTCTAATTCATCAATGACTTTGAGTTCTTTTTCGACACGCTTTTTTGCCAGTTCGTGATTCTCGCCATAACGCCAAATCAAGCCTTCATAGGCTAATTTGGTCAGCTTTTTTATATCGCTTTCGCGATTTTTAGTAAAAAACTTTTTGTTTTTTGGAGTTGTAAAATCATATTGGAAATCGCAAGAATCGATTATTTTTTTTGTGTTGGCAATAATTTCCGGGTAATTTTCATAAAAAGGCAATAGCGATTCTAAAGGCAACATTTTTTCAGAAGTTCTGCAATAATCTGATTCTGTAAGTTTCGAAAGAATAATATTAGTATCAATCGCACGCAGAATTTTATGCAGATTAAATTCCTTTTTAGTTTTAAAAGTGACCGGTTGAAGTACAACCATTTTGGACATTTTAGTTGCATGTTTGGATGTAAAAAGCTTTGAAACTTCATCTGACCGAATACCGATAAACTCATTTTCGCGTAGCGTTTTCGGAGCATTTTCTAAAGTATAAATCACAAAAACCGATTCGAATTCAGGAGCAATCAAAGGCAAAGCTTCTCCGCTGAAATTATGCTCTGTTAAGAACCGATTCATTTCGCCTAAACCTTCAGCATTTTTTGCCAAACCAATATATCGAAATTGATGATAGCAACGAAACTCCATTCCGACTAGAGGTTTGATTCCGACTTTTTTGCATTCTCTTATAAAATCATAAATTCCGGTAATGGTATTAATATCTGTCAACGCCATTGCTGTTACGCCACAAGAAACTGCTTCCCTGATAAGTTTATCAAGAGAAATCGTGCCGTAGCGCAATGAATGATAGGAATGACAGTTGAGATACATGATTATTTTTTACGGTTTAAAATTTCATCTTTATTATTCGGTTTAAAATGAGCTCCAGCACAGCGCATTACGGCATCAAAACCATAACGGCTTTTCATTTTATCCATCGCGGCATAGAGTGAAAGCATTTCCTCGGTATCTTCAAAAAGATCGATTTGATAGGTACCGCGAACCAATCCGCTAAAGCGAATACCAATCAGGCGTAATCGCATTCGACGTTGGTACACTTTTTCAAAAAGTTCCATTACATTTTTGGTCAGAATATGATCTGCCGAAGTGTACGCAATTTTATATTGTTTGGTTTCGGTATCAAAATTGGCGTAGCGTATTTTAACTGTAATAGTTGAGGTTAACCATTGTTCTGAACGCAATTGAAAAGCCAGTTTTTCGACCATTCCGATAAGTATTCTTTTGAGTTTTGCGATATCGATAGTATCCTGAGAAAAAGTATGTTCCGTAGAAATTGATTTTCTTTCGGTGTAAGGCTCTACGGGCGTGTGATCAATTCCATTGGCTTTTTTCCAAATATCCAATCCATTTTTGCCAATCATCTGCTGTAAAACTTCAGGAGGCATTTCAGATAAAGTTTGAATTTTACGGACTCCAATTCGGGATAAAAGTTGAAAAGTGACAGCTCCAACCATAGGAATTTTTTGAATCGACAGCGGATTCAAAAAGCCCTGTACCTCGTTTTCCGGAATTTGTAAATTCCCTACTGGTTTGCCTTCGCCGGTAGCAATTTTAGAAACGGTTTTATTAATGGATAATGAAAAACTAATCGGCAATCCGGTTTCTTTAATGACAGATTGCGCGAGTTCATTCGTCCACTTGTAACTTCCGTGAAATTTGTCCATTCCGGTAATATCAAGATAGAATTCGTCAATGCTGGCTTTCTCTAATATGGGTGCTTTTTCCTGAAGAACATGAGTAACATCATGCGATAATTTTGAATATAATTCCATATCGCCTTTCATAACTTTGGCTTGAGGGCAAAGTTTCATCGCCATATGAATAGGCATCGCAGAACGCACTCCAAATACTCGTGCTTCATATGAACAAGAGGCTACAACACCGCGATCGCCACCACCAATAATTAGAGGTTTGCCTCTTAATTCTGAGTTGGTTAGCCTTTCGCAGGATACAAAAAAGGTATCCAAATCCATGTGTACAATCGCCCTAGTCATTTCCTTTGTTTTTGTACAACAAAATTAGTACAGATAATAACATTTTTTCGTATATTTGATGTTCCAAATTATAACAAATTAATTATGTCCTTATTTTCAGACAATATCAGAGCATTGAGGGTTAAGCATAAAATATCACAAGAGAAATTAGCTGAAAACCTAAAGATTACCAGAGGTAGATACGTTAAATACGAAGACGGAACTTCAGAAGCACCGTATGATATTTTAAAGCAGATCGCTTTATATTTTCATATGAGTATTGATCTGATACTGTCTGTCGATATCCGTAAAATTGATGTAGAAAATTTAATAAAATTAGAAGGCAACCGACTCATTTTGCCCATACAAGTCGATCGATTCGGAGAAAATTATATAGAAATTGTAAGTCAAAAAGCAAAAGCCGGCTATCTAAACGGCTATGCCGATCCCGAATATATTGAAAGTTTACAGCAGGTTTCGCTTCCGTTTTTAGGCCCGGGGAAACACAGAGGTTTTCCTGTAGAAGGCGATTCAATGCCGCCACACGAAGACGGTTCCATTATAATTGGGCGTTATGTAGAAAGGCTGGGCGAGGTTATGGATGGAAAAACCTATATCCTGATTACCAAAAATGAAGGTATGGTGTACAAACGTCTCAATAAAAATAAAAAGAATGCCTTGGTTCTGGAATCAGATAATCGCTTTTATCCGAATTACGAAGTGAAAGCTTCAGATATTTTAGAGATTTGGGAATACGAATGTAATATTGGAAGAAGCGATAGACGTCATGAACAGACAGAATCACAAAGTATGAAGGACTTGCTTTTGGAAGTGAAAAGAGAGGTTATGGAGATTAAGAATAATACTTCTAATACGTAATTTTTCAATTTCAAATTTCAATTTCAATTGCAATATAAAGTAAGTCCCAGTGGGACGATATGTTTATAGAAAATTATTATCACATTTTAATAAACCCCATCGGGGTGACATGTTTATTATCACGATGAATGTCGCTCCGCTGGAGCTTTGTATAGGGAAATCATTAATTATCTATAAATATTACGCTCCGCTGGAGCTTTAGCTATAGAAAAAAAATCTTTTTAATCTGTACATCTGTGGCAAAATCTAAAAAACCTTCACAAACCCCAATCCATATTGCTGACCATTATAAAAAGGCATTATCATAGAAGTTAATTTATTTTCAGAAGACGATTTGAATAATTTTTTGGTAATATACGGATTCATCCAATAAGCGATTTTTGTACTCAAAATCCCGATTCCGGCTCCGGCAGCGACATCAGTTAACCAATGGCGGTTGTTGTAAATTCTAAAAAGCCCGGTTCCGGTTGCTACGGCATAACCTGCAATTCCGTACCAAATCGATTTATCCTTGTATTCCTGCCATAAAAATTCGGCTCCGGCAAAAGCAGTTGCAGTATGCCCGGAAGGAAAAGAGTTATTCGAACTTCCGTCAGGTCTTTCTTCATGTACAATCGATTTTAAACCCAAAACCGTTGTCGCCATAATTGCATAGGAGGTTACAAATATTACAGAACGGTCCCGCATATTGTTTTTGCCTTTTACGCCAAAAGCATTCAGAGCATAAACAGAGGCCGCAGGCGCGTATTGCGAGAAATCATCAATGGTAATTTTTTCATCAATATCTTCGGTAACTTCTGCTTTGATTTGCGAATTGAAACTTAAAAGCTGATCATTTCCAATTCCAATAACGCCGTAACCAATTAAAACACTCGGAATAATTAATTGTTTGTAGTTGAATTTTAAAGGATTTGAAGTGCTGTCAATTTTAGCAATAGAATCGTTTTGTTGTGCAGTTGCAGAAAAGAACCCAAATAGAAATACCAGAGAAATCGTTTTGTGAAACATCTTTCGTTATCATTATAAGTTGCAATGATAACGAATGTCTTAACTAACTATTTTTGACTTAATTGAACCTTAAGCGAATATTAATTAGTTGTGTTTGAATAGAGTAGTTGGGTTAAGATTGGCTAAATATTATAGAATCAAAATATCAATATCAAAATTTAAATCACAAGCAAATTAACAACATAGCCCCATCGGGACGCCATATTTATAGAAAAATTTCATTACATTTTAATAAACCCCATCGGGGTGGCATGTTTATAATCACGATGAATGTCGCTCCGCTGGAGCTTAATTGGAATCTATAAATTAACTATAAACATTATGCTCCGCTGGAGCTCTTTTTAATTTTTTTTTATCCCAATTTAACATACTTTACCTGAACTGGACTGAAGTCCAGCCCTACAATATAATTTGAGCCTATGGCTCTTTTTATACTTTTAATGAAAACCAAAATGTACTTCCCAATCCTAAATTACTCTCAACCCCAACATTTCCATTTTGAGCTTCAATAAATTCTTTGCTGATTGCCAAACCTAATCCGGTTCCTGATTTTTGGCTGCCGGGAACCTGGAAATATTTATCGAAAACTTTGTCTTTGTATCTTGCGTCAATTCCTTTTCCGGTGTCGATAACCTGAAATACGATTTGATTGTTTTCTTTTTTTAATTCGATAATAATGGTACTTTTTTCAGAAGAATAGCGTATGGCATTCGACAAATAATTAATTAAAACCCAGCCTGTTTTTTCGCTGTCGGCTTTTACGGCTGAAAGGTTTTCATCAGCATTAATAACCAATTTAATCTGCTTTTGATCGGCCTGAACTTTTACGGCTTCCACAGCATAATTTACAATTTCGTGTGGATTGCTTTTTTCGATATTCAGCTGAATATTTCCGGTTTCCAATTGGGATAAATTCAGTAATTCCCCTGTAATTTTTAATAGCCTTTGACTGTCATCTTTTATGCTTTCAACCAATTGTCTCTGATCGTCGTTCATGTCGCCGGTTTTTGCATTTTCAAGCAATTGCAAACTCAGTTTTATAGAGGCAATTGGGGTTTTTAATTCGTGCGAAACGGTTGCAATAAAATTGGTTTTGGCAAAATCGAGTTCTTTAAAAAGGGTAATATTTCGCAGAATAATAACATCACCAATATTAATTTCTTTTTCTTCTCCCGTTGGAATTATGGTAATATTTAGAATTTCTTTTTCGAAATAACTTTCCTTTCCGTGTGCGTAAATTTTAAGCGGTTGTTTTTTAGGAGAATCAATTTCTTCTTTTACAATCAAAGACCGAATTAAATCATTAGACAAGGCCAGAGTAGAGGCCGGCTTCCCTACAACATCTTCCCATTTTAAACCAATAATTTTCAACGCTTCATCATTCATAAATAAAACAATACCTTCATTATCCAAACCAATAATAGGATCATTCATATTATTGATAAGCGTTTCAAGTCGCTTTTTCTCAAAGAACAACTTATATAAATTACTGTCGTTGTATTCCTGAAGTTTCTGCGCCATCGTATTGAACGATTTTGCCAAATCTCCATATTCGCTGTGGCTGGTAAAATGCACACGCTCCGAATAGTTTTTATTCGCAATTTCCTTAATACTCTGGGTTAATTCCTTAATCGGATTTGCAATGTTATTCGGTAAATTAACCAATAAATTAAAAGCAATCAAAAAGCATAAACTTCCCACAATGGCAATCCATAAATTGGCATTTTCAGCAGTATGTTTGGCAATATCACTTTTCTGTTTTATGGCGTCCAGATTGAGTTTCATAATCGCAAAAATATCTTGTCTGATTTGCGTTTTTATTTTTTCATCGGAACTGTTTTTTTCTAAAAGCGAAAAATCATTTTCAAGTTTAGCCGTTGCTTCTTTTTCTCCGGGCTCGGTAACATTTTGCGTTTGTTTTTCAAGATATTCCTTGAAAACACGAATCTTACTATCGGGACTTTCTTTAATTTCATCCAAAGACAAAATCATATTTCGCGAATATTCCAGCGTATTATAATTCGCTTTCAGAATATTTTCTGTGTCTGCTTTTATCAAAAAAACAGAATAGCCGCTCACTAACGAAAGTATAATGATCATTAAAAATAATAATCCAACTCCCAGATTCAATTTGGTTTTAATTCTCATTTTATAAAACATTTAATTTTTTTTTCACCATATAAGTGATATAAGAAAATATAAAAATGCGCAATATTGACGCAAAGAATAGAAAATATAAGAAAGTTTGTGACCTTGCTACGAGCAAAACCTTAAATGAACTTTGCGGTTAAATTCAACGCCCCTAATTAAAATGAACTTATATGACTTATATGGTTAAAAACATTTCAAGACAGAATAACAAGATCCACATTCGATAAAGACAGGCGATTTAATAAACGTCTGAAAATAGTTGTAGACAAAATTACTTTAAATAAATTCAAATGTGGTTTTCCGATACAGACAGTTGTAATTTGTTTTTCTTCTACCGCAATCAAAATGGCATCGGCAATATTTTTATGTTCTATTTTAATTACTTCAGCGCCGAGTTGTACGGCCAGTTTAAAGTTATTAATTAAATGTCTTTGTTTGTCTAACGCAATTTTGGTACTGCTTTCTTTCGGTGTTTCCACATATAAAACATACCAGCTCCCGTTATAATAACTCGCCAATCGCGCCGCTTTTCTAATCACAATTTTTGCCGTTTTATCGTTACTGCTAATGCAGGCCAAAAGTTTTTCATGGCGTAAAGCGTGCAGTTGAGGTACTTCATTTTCGACTTTTCGAACGACCTGACTTGCGACTTCTTTTAGAGCTAATTCACGCAATTGTAAAATTTGTTCCGATTTAAAAAAGTTCGTCAAAGCGGTCTGAATTTTATCCGGCGTGTATATTTTTCCTTCTTTCAAACGCGCAATCAAATCTTCCGATGTTAAATCGATATTCACAACTTCATCAGCCAGACGCAAAACATTGTCCGGAATTCGTTCCTGAACATCAATATTGGTAATCCGTTTTACATCCTCATTCAAACTCTCTATATGCTGAATATTAACCGCCGAAATCACATTAATTCCCGCTTCTAAAATCTCTAAAACATCTTGCCAGCGTTTCTCATTTTTGCTTCCTTCAACGTTTGTGTGTGCCAGTTCATCGACAATCACAACTTCTGGTCTAAGGTTGATAATCGCCTGTACATCGAGTTCTTCGAGCTGTTTTCCTTTATAGAAAATGGTTCGCCTCGGAATCACAGGCAAACCAGCTAAAAGCTCATGCGTTTCCTTCCGCATATGTGTTTCAATGTAACCGATTTTTACATCAATTCCATTCTTCAACAACGAATGCGCTTCCTGAAGCATACGAAAAGTTTTCCCCACACCGGCGCTCATCCCAATGTAGACTTTAAACTTTCCTTTTCGTGATTTCTGAATTAAATCGAGAAAGTGCTGTGCGTTATTATTTTTTTGTTCCATAAAAATATGCTTTAAGCAATAAGCTTTAGGCTTTAGGCAGTATGACTTTTAAAAAGCTTACTGCTTAAAGCCTATAGCCTAAAGCTAAAATGAAATCGCAAGCGAAGTCGTTACAAACGTATTCGTATCCGTTGGAAGATTATCTTTTGTAAATATTTCATCCTTGCTCGAAAGATTTCTGGCTTCAATTGTAAACATCACATTATCAGTAACTAAGTAATCAAAGTTAGCTGAAAATCCGTAAGTTTTAAAACCATTTGGAGTTTCAGTTGCGATAATTACACCTTTTTCGTCACTGTAATATTCACCACGTGCCGCCAACTGAATTTTATCTGTCGGCTTATATTGCAGAATCAAAACAGGCGAAAACCACGTATCGTATTTGTCACTGTTTTTAGCAGCTTGTTGTGAACCAACGTCAAAACCAGCTGTAATATTTGTTTTGTCTGTTACTTTAAATTGTCCGTAAAAGTTGTTGAAATAACGCCATTTTTTGTCGATGTCCGGTTGTTCATTTCCAACATACGTGCTCCAGTTCAAAACCACTTTATCAGTTGGTTTATACGTAATTTGTGTTCCAAAAGCAGGCGTATGATTTCCGTCTACTTTCTGGATACGTTGCCAGCCATTCAAATACATTCCGGCCAAATACCATTCTCCGGATTCAGAGGTGTAACCAATTTTTACTCCAGCTTCATAATAAGGAGAGTTTTCAGCCAAAATACTTCGGGTCAACGTTTGGCAATCTTTTCCAATTGCACTTTCAAAACCAATATGTGCGGGCATAATTCCTGCATCAATCCATAAATTATGGCTTTGCGAAATCTTCACACCAACATTTGCTTCATAAACATTTTTCAGTAAATCCTGTTCAGCCGACATATTGTATTGTGCATAAGTTCCAGCCATCAAAGCAAAATTTCCACGAATATTATCTTTCGTATAATTCACTTTTGCCAAACCCAAATTTAGGTTCACTTCGTTGCTTCGATTATAATTGTAAAAAAATCCCGGACGTGTATGATTATCCGGTTTCCCAAAATCATAACTGTAATATGTTTCTACATAACCTGAAAATGTCAACGGACTTTTCGATTCTTCCTGTGCGTGTAAATTGCTAAAACCGAATGCGATTAAAGCAGTAAGTATTATTTTTTTCATTTTTGTTTTTATTATTTGGGGTAAAAAAGGCGTTTTAATTTTTATTAGTAGGTTTTTAAGGAGCTATTTCCTGCTGTTCCTTCCAATCTTTTGTGCCGAACCCCGGCACAAAAGGATTTTCCCTCCCATCAGGGCTAGGGCACTCAAGGTAAAAGAAGGTTTTGTTATCCTAACAGGTTTCCAAAACCTGTTAGGTATTATTTAGGTTTCAGTTTTCCGTTTCCGTTTGTCATTCCGAGGAACGAGGAATCCCCGCAAGAAACTCCTCAAAGAAACTCGCCAATCTTTGTCGAGCTACTTGCGGGGATTCCTCGTTCCTCGGAATGACATAAAAGGCGTTAAGAAAAAATCTTAGAACCTTAGCGACTCAGAACCTCAGAACCTTGTTTTAGCGAAGCGCATCAAGCGCCACATTCAACTCCAAAACATTCACAATTGATGTTCCCATAACGGTTGGTGTATTAATTTTAGATTCCACCAAAGCTTTAACTTTAGATTCATCCAGTTTTCTTTCTTTCGCAACACGTTTTACCTGAATCAAAGCACCTTCCGGAGAAATATTCGGGTCCAGTCCACTTCCCGATGCCGTAACCATATCAGATGGAATCTCCGATTTTTTTAAATAAGGATGAACGATTAAAAACGTATCAATTCTTTTTTGAACCAAAGCCAAATATTCGGCATTGCTTGGTCCTTTGTTGCTTCCGGCACTTCCTGCAGCATTGTAATCAACAGCCGAAGGTCTTCCCCAGAAATAATTCGACTTATCGAATTTCTGACCGATTTTTTGGTATCCAACCACTTTTCCGTTAACCGAAACAGTTTCTCCTTTTCCTTGATTCGGAGCAATTTGTGCAATTCCATAAATCGCTAAAGGATAAATAACTGCGAATAAGACTAAAGTAAGCAGTGTCAATTTTAATAGTGAGAATATATTTTTCATTCTTTTTGAGATTCTAAGGGACTAAGTTGCTAAGGTTCTAAGATTTTTTTCTTTAAAGCCTAAATCAAAGTCCGTGTTTTTAATTTGAGTTCTTTTTAAGGTTCTAAGGGGCTGAGGGACTAAGATTCTAAGGTTTTTTTCTTAGTACCTTAGAACCTTAGCATCTCAGAACCTTAGATAAATACAGCTACCAGTAAATCAATCAATTTAATTCCGATAAAAGGAACAATCAATCCGCCTAAACCGTAGATTAAAAGATTCCTTTTTAAGATGGCACTCGCACCAATTGGCTTGTAATCAACACCTCTCAATGCTAATGGAATCAATATCGGGATGATAATCGCATTAAAAATAACAGCCGATAAAATCGCACTTTCCGGACTGTGCAAACGCATAATATTCAAACCTTGTAGTGCTGGAATTGCGGTAATAAAAAGAGCAGGAACAATCGCAAAATATTTCGCAACGTCATTTGCAATAGAAAAAGTAGTTAAAGTTCCACGCGTCATTAAAAGCTGTTTTCCAATTTCGATAATCTCGATTAGTTTCGTCGGGTCATTGTCAAGATCTACCATATTTCCGGCTTCTTTAGCTGCCTGAGTACCACTGTTCATAGCAACACCCACATTGGCTTGCGCAAGGGCAGGAGCATCATTCGTTCCGTCTCCCATCATGGCAACCAATTTACCAAGATTTTGTTCATTTTTGATGTAATTCATTTTATCCTCTGGTTTCGCTTCTGCAATAAAATCATCAACTCCGGCAGCTTCTGCAATAAACTTAGCTGTAAGCGGATTATCTCCGGTAACCATTACCGTTTTTACACCCATTTTTCTCAATCGGTTAAAACGTTCTTTCATTCCGGGTTTAATAATATCCTGTAATTCAATAACACCCTGAACCTGATTGTTTTTAATCACCACCAATGGCGTTCCTCCGTTGGTAGAAATATCAATTACTTTTTGAGCAGTATCTTCCGGAAAATTATTTCCTGCCTGAACAGCAATATTTTTTGCAGCATCCTGAGCACCTTTTCGAATATTGGTTCCATCTTTTAAAACAACTCCGGAAGTTCTGGTTTCTGCAGTAAATTTGATTAAAGTAGCACCTTCAATTGATAATTTATTGGCAGTTTCGGCTCCTGCCAGTTCCACGATACTTTTTCCCTCCGGAGTGTCATCTGCCAGTGAACTTAACACAGCAGATTTAATAAAATCTTCTTCTAAAACGCCTTTTGTAGGATAAAAACTGGTCGCTTTTCTGTTTCCGATAGTGATTGTTCCGGTTTTATCTAGAAGCAATACGTCAATATCCCCTGCAGTTTCTACTGCTTTTCCAGATTTTGTAATTACGTTGGCACGCAACGCTCTGTCCATTCCGGCAATCCCAATCGCAGAAAGTAAACCTCCAATTGTCGTTGGAATCAAACAAACGAACAAAGCAATAAAAGCGGCAATCGTGATGGGTGCGTTTGCATAGTCGGCAAACGGTTTAAGCGTAACGCACACAATCACGAAGATTAGCGTAAAAGCAGCTAACAAAATAGTTAAAGCAATTTCGTTTGGCGTTTTCTGACGGCTTGCACCTTCAACCAAAGCAATCATTTTATCTAAAAAGCTTTCGCCAGGTTCAGAAGTTACGATTACTTTAATTTTATCAGATAACACTTTTGTTCCTCCCGTTACAGATGATTTATCGCCTCCGGCTTCTCGAATTACAGGAGCACTTTCTCCGGTAATCGCGCTTTCATCGATGGTTGCCAAGCCTTCAATAATTTCTCCGTCAGTTGCAATTAAATCGCCTGATTCACAAACGAAAACATCTCCTTTTTTTAATTCAGACGAACTGATGTTTTTGATTTCTCCGTTAGGTAAAATCTGTCTTGCCGGAGTTTCTTCACGTGTTTTTCTTAAACTGTCGGCTTGTGCTTTTCCTCTGGCTTCGGCAATAGCTTCGGCAAAATTGGCAAACAAAAGTGTTGCCAATAAAATGAAGAACACAATTAAATTATAAGTAAAACTACCCTGATCTGTAGCTCCCATTAAAATGGAAACACAAACAGCAAACATAATGGCAGTTCCAATTTCTACGGTAAACATTACCGGATTTTTGATCATCAATTTTGGATTCAGCTTGACAAAAGATTGTACTAAGGCTTCTTTTACCTGTTTGCTTTCAAACAATGATGCGGATTTATTAGTTGTCATTTTCTTGTAAAAAGTTAAATGTTATTTGTAAAATGTTATGCGGAATAAATTCGTAAATTGTAAACATAGCCAATGGTTTCAACCACTGGAACGCAACGTATATCACAATCTTTATTCCTCGAAATTCGTTTCCTGCGGTTGAAACCACGGGCTATGTTTGAAATATTTTACGTTTATTTTTATGTATTTAAAATATCCCGCATTTTTATTTTAGAGTAAAATACTCTGCTAACGGTCCAAGTGCCAAAGCTGGAAAGAATGATAAAGCAGCAATAATTGCGATTACGGCGAAAACCATTATTCCGAAAATCGTAGTATCAGTTTTTAAAGTTCCTGCACTTTCCGGAATGTATTTTTTGTTTGCCAATAATCCGGCAATTGCTAATGGCCCAATAATCGGAATGAAACGGCTTAACAGCAACACAATTCCTGTAGTGATATTCCAGAACGGGTTATTGTCTCCCAAACCTTCAAATCCAGAACCGTTGTTAGCAGCACTCGAAGTATATTCGTATAACATTTCCGAGAATCCGTGATTACCAGGATTATTTAGCCAGCCTGTTGCGTTTCCGCTAAACCAATAGCCCATAGCAGTATCATGTGCAGCAAAATAAGAAGCTATAGCTGTTCCTGCTAAAATCAATAAAGGGTGAAGAATCGCAATAAAAGCAGCAATTTTAACTTCGCGGGCTTCGATTTTCTTTCCTAAAAATTCAGGAGTTCGACCCACCATTAATCCGGAAATAAATACAGCCAGAATAATGAAAATATAAAAGTTCAGGATTCCAACACCACAACCTCCGTAAAAGGCATTTACCATCATAGCAAGCAATTGCATCGCTCCGGAAATCGGCATAGAACTATCGTGCATACTGTTTACAGATCCTGTAGAAATTACAGTTGTAGCAATACTCCAGAATCCTGAAATCGCTGGGCCAAACCGAACTTCTTTTCCTTCCATCGCTCCGGTTGCCTGAGCAATTCCCATTTTTTCTATGGCAGGATTTCCATTAAGTTCACTGATTACTGTCGGAATAACAAGAAGTAAGAAACCAATCGTCATTACTCCGAAAATCACATAAGACAGTTTTCTTTTCTTTAGATAAAAGCCTAAAGCAAAAATCATAGCAAACGGAATAATTAATTGTGCCCAAAGTTCAACTGCATTGGTAAAATAAGTAGGGTTTTCTAATGGATGTGCCGAATTGGCTCCAAAAAATCCACCACCATTGGTACCGATATGTTTGATAGCAATAAAAGCTGCGGCGGGACCGCGCGAAACTTGTACTGAATCACCTTGTAAAGTCGTAATGGTATCTTTTCCTTCAAACGTCATTGGAGTTCCGCTATATAATAGAGCAACTGCTACAATAGCTGAAAGTGGTAACAAAATACGAGTACAGCTTTTAATGAAATAATCATAGAAATTCCCCAGTTTATCTGTAGTTCTTTCTTTCATTGCTGTAAAAATCATTGCAGCAGCAGCCATTCCGACACCAGCAGAAACAAATTGCAGGAACATCAAAACCATTTGAGATAAATAAGAAAGTCCGGTTTCGCCTGAATAATGCTGTAGATTACAGTTTACTACAAATGAAATAGCAGTATTAAATGCCAAATCGGGTGTCATTGACGGATTGTTGTCGGGATTCAAGAATAATGATCCTTGAAAAAGCAAGACAAAAAAGCAAAGAAAGAACCAAATCATATTCACACTCAAAAGTGCTTTTAAATGCTGTTTCCAGTTCATTTCTTCTGTGGAATTGATTCCGCTGATTTTAAAAATAAATTTTTCAATTGGATTGAAAATCGGGTCAAAAAGGGTTTTATCTCCCAAATAAACTTTAGCAATATATTTTCCAATCGGAATGGCTAAAACTATTGAAATGATAAAAATACTGATGACACCAAATAACTCTGTGTTCATATTTTGTTTGTTAGAAATTAAATAAAATTTGGGCTTTTATAAAAACGCGATAAGCATTATAAAAGCTAATGTCCAAGCCACAAAAACATATAGTAGTAGCTTTTTTCCTGACTGTGACTTTTTCATTTTTTTTAGAACTTTTCAGGTTTAATTAATACATAAACCAAATAGCCAAAAACAGCGATGGAAATAATAAATAGTGCAGTCATGATTTAGATTTTTTCAAAAAATTCAACTGATTTAAAACAAATGGCAAAAAGCAAAACTGCCAATGCGAGTAAAAGAAAAGTGATCATAATATTATTTTAGATTTTATTCCCGAGGCTTCGGGATAGATTTCAGATTTTTGCGGGATTAACGAATTAAACAGTTAACCGATTAAACATTTTTACACGCCCGAAGCATTAACCTGCTTGATATATTCCGCTTTTAGTGTTTGAGGAAATAAGTGTGAAATGTTGCAGTGACGTACTTCCATAAAAGAAGAAACAGAGAAAACATACACATTAGAAATGGCATTTTTAGTTTCGATACTTCCTGTAATAAAGAGACGTTCAGCAAGTGCCAGACATTTTTTGGCACGAACGATATTTCCGGAAATAATTGATTTTTTGGTTATCTCGGCAAAGCGTTCAGCTTGTTTGTAGATTGAGGTTACTTGATTTTTCATGAGAATGAATTTTTATGTTCTTCCTCCTTATGCCAAAATATGTTCCGAAAAAGTTGAGGTGTAGCTAAAGTGCTGTGAATAAAAGGAATGTAGTTTTGTGCCAAAATTCAGGCATAAAAAAAGCCTATCATAATGATAAGCTTTTCTCGTTTTGATAAGAATTGAATATTCAATTCCAAGAATTTCAGTCCCAGCGGGACGTCATATTTATAGAAAAAATAGAGATTAATAGATACCCCATCGGGGTGATATATTTGCAACAGATATGTCGCTCCGATGGAGCTTCTTCAAAAAACGATTGCAAAATTCTATAAACATACTGCTCCGCTGGAGCTTTAAAATTGGTTATTGAATTTGATATCGTTATTGTTATTGAATTCCGTACTCTTCCAATTTTCGGTACAAAGTAGCTATGCCAATTTCGAGCAATCGCGCTGTTTCGGCTTTATTGCCTTTGGTATAATTTAAAACTTTCTGAATATGAAGTTTTTCAATACTCTGCATCGAAAAAGCCGACATCGATTTTGTTGCTTTTTCAGGTTGATGCTGCATTTCGTAAGGCAAAACATCCGAAGTCAAAGTATCGCCGTTACTCAAAATAACAGATCTTTCGATGATGTTTTTAAGTTCCCGAATATTTCCAGGCCAGGAATAATTTTCTAATTTCTGGAGAAAATCATCTGCAATATTTAAAGTTTTTTTATTCGTTTTTTCAGAAAACTGCTTCACGAAATAATGTGCTAACACTGAAATGTCTTTGATTCTTTCTCGTAAAGAAGGCAATTTAATTTCGAAAATATTCAATCGAAAATACAAATCAGATCGAAAACGGTGTTCATCACTTTCTGTTTTTAAATCCCTGTTTGTTGCAGCAATTAATCTGAAATTTGATTTTTTTGGCGTGGTATCGCCAACCGGAATATATTCGTTGGTTTCTAAAACACGTAATAATTTGGCTTGAAGTTCTATGGGCATTTCTCCAATTTCATCTAAGAATAAAGTGCCGCCGTTTGCTTCTTCAATAAAACCTTTTTTATCTTTTAAAGCCCCGGTAAAAGCGCCTTGTTTGTGACCGAAAAGTTCGCTTTCTAAAATTTCCTTGCTAAAAGTACTGCAGTTTAAAGCGACAAAAGATTTCCCAACACGATTACTGTTCTCATGAATGGCTTGAGCAAAAACCTCTTTTCCAGTTCCGGTTTCGCCAGTCAATAAAACAGTCGAATCAGTTTTGGCAACTTTTTGTGCCAAATCAATAACTTGTTCAATTCCTTTTGATTTCCCAATAATGGTATTGAAGGAGTATTTATCGCCAATTCGTTTTTCAAGCTGTTGTACCTTTTTTTGCAGCTGTACTTTTTCGACAGCTTTGTATAAAAGCGGAATAATTTTATCATTATCATCGCCCTTTACAATATAATCAAACGCACCATTTTTCATTGCCTGAACGCCGTCTGGAATATTTCCAAAAGCCGTCAGCAAAACAACTTCTACTAAAGGAAAACTTCCTTTTATATTTTGAAGAAAATCAACACCGTTTCCGTCAGGTAATTTTACATCACACAAAACGACATCAATTTCTGTTTGCTCTAATTTCTTAAAACCTGATTTTAAATCTTTAGCTTCAAAAACTTCAAATCCTTCGGATTTTATAATGCGCGCCAGCAGACTTCTCAGTTTTTCTTCGTCGTCTATAATTAAAATTTTGTGTGTCATTTGAAGGAAAGGCTAGAATCGAAATTTATTTTTGTGATACAAATTTAGGTTTTAATTCATTTGTCTTTTTTGATTTATCGGAAATTCTTGTGAAAATTCAATTTTTAAAATCGTCCCGTTATTATTTTCCATCGTAAATTTTGCTTCCAAATCATCACTTAATCCCTTTATTAAACTCATCCCGAATGAGTTTGCTTTTGTATCTGTAAAATCAGTTTCAGCGCCAATTCCGTTATCTGAAATGGTCAATAAATATCGATTTTCTGTAGTTGCCTCAAGTGTGATATAAATCATCCCAGTTTGATCATCCGGAAAAGCATATTTTATCGAATTGGTGATGGCTTCATTTAAAATAAGTCCGAGTGGTATAGCTTGCGCCACATCTAATTCTAAGGGAGCAACTTTTATTTCAAAACGAATTCTCTGTCCAAGCGAAAAAGAATCTTTTAAATATTCGACCAATTCTTTGATGTAATTCGGCATATTAATCGTCGAAATATTCTCAGAATTGTATAATTTTTGATGAATCAATGACATCGAATGAATTCGGTGCTGACTGTTTTTTATAGCTGATAAAGCCATATCATTATCCAGATAAGCCGATTGCGAATTCAGAAGGCTAATAACGGTCTGAAGATTGTTTTTTACACGATGGTGAATTTCCTTTAAAAGCCATTCTTTCTCATCTAATAAATGTCGTAAATTGATGTTTTTCTGATTGATTTCTCTTTCTTTGAGTTCCAATTTAACGTTATTTCTTTGTTTTAATCGGTATCTATTGTAAAGCAAACCAATAGTAATCAACAATAAAAGCAAACTCCAAATAGATAGGGTATTCAAGAGTTTCGATTTTTGAAGCTGATTTTCCTGCAGTTTCGACTGATCATTTAAAAGCGCAATTTTTTGTTCTTTATTTTTAGTTTCGTATTGAATTTTCAACTCTTCAATTTGTTTGTTTTTAGCGGTTCCGTAAATAGAATCACTTAATTTTTTATAATCTTGAAAATGCTTTAAGGACTCTTTATAATTCCCATCAATAGAATCTGTTTTATATAATAAAATCTGAAGAATTTGTGAGTTATAGGTTCTTTTATGAGCTTTGCAAAGAGCAAAAACTTTAGCGGTGTAAAATTTAGCTTTTTGAAGTCTGTTGGTATTCAGATAAAATAAAGCCATCTCAGTATATTGATGCACAACTTCTCTAAATGTTTCGGGAGCACTTAATTGTTGCGCATAATAGTCTACTTCTTTAAAATACTTTTCTGCCAGGACATTATCCTTAAGTGCTACATAACAATTCGCCTTAACATAGGCAACACTCATTTTATCAAAAGCATTTATTGGAGGATATTCTGCCGTTATTGAATTAATATAGTTAAGGGCTTCTTTATTTTTTCCTTTTAGAGATAAAGCGGCAACAGCCCCATAAAAACTTTTGTACCAGGTACCGCTGTCTATTGTTTGTTGTCCGATTTCAATACTTTTTTTAAACATTTCCAGAGCTTCCTCATAATGGCCGTACTGGTTATAGACATCACCCAGACGCATATAAAAAATGTCTCCGAGAGTAAAATCTTTTTCAGCTTCCATTCGTTTTACACTTTTTAGAGCATAGTATAAGGCATTTTTTATATTGTTCTGGCTTATTTCAACATAAGCAATTGTCGTTTCTGCAAATTGCTGATGTGTAAAACCAATTTTTCGCAAATCGACCAAATTTTGATAAAGTCTCTTTTTGGCTTCATTTATTTTTCCTCCCCAAAAATAAATGGTAGTTATCTTAGTGTAATTTTCGATTCTTTTTTCTTCTAAACCCAGAGTAGCATAAAGTGAAATGACTTCTTCAAGCAACTTTTCTTTTTCGGGATCAAGGTTGGATAAAAGAGTTGCCTGCGTGTCTAAAGCTTCAGCAAGACCAGCTTTATCGTTTTGTTTTCGACATTCATTTATCACCTGCGAGAAATATTTTTTACCTTCAATTTGGTTATTAGCCTGATAATAATATTTTCCCAGTAATAATAAACTTTGATGCTGCCATTTTTTTACTTTAAGCTGATTACTTTCTAAAACAGCTTTATCAATATACACTTTTGCTTGTTTAATATCTTCGGGTTTTGTTCCTGGTTTAAAAAGATAAAAACTTCCTAATTGCAGTAATAACTTAATTTGGTTTTCACCTTTAGATCTGTCAAGAATTTTTATTACAGCATTAATATTTCCCTTTTCAATCAAATCGTTTCCTATTAGATTGCCATCATTATAACCTTGATCATAAGTTAATGAAGCTGGTAATTTATAAGCTTTTGAGGCCAAAACAACAGAACTGTCAACATCTATAGCACCTTGATTTGCATTAAATAAATACACAGAACAGGCGTTTAATAATAATCTTTTTTTCGGAAGATCATATTTGGCCACTGAAGGTGAAAGCTGTGATAAGGCAATGTAAGGAATTAACAAAATCAAATAGAAAATAATGGTTTGTTTCATAATTTGGTATGAATTAGATTATTGTAGATATTCCTTTAACAAATATAGAAATAAACGTTTGTGCTATTTTAAAATTAATATCAGGAAAATTCACATAAAACATGTTTTTTATGATTTATATTTGATGAAATTGCCGTTTTACTTCTTATAATTAACTAATTTTATACCAATAGATTAGCTGTAATATAATACTAAAAATACCACAATTATGAAAACCGTGTCCAGCGATGCAAATATTCCCCTTAAATCTGTTACAAAAAAAAGAATTTTAATTGTTGAGGATCAATTTATTGAAGCTCATGATTTACAATTAATTCTTGAAAAGGCAAATTATGAAGTGGTTGGAATTGCACGTTCGGTTGATCAGGCTTTGGAACAAATTGAGATTGAAAAACCAGATTTGGTTTTTCTTGATATCATGTTAAAAGGAGATAGAAACGGAATAGATTTAGCTCAAATTCTCAAAGAAAATTATATCGGCTTTATATTTATATCAGCTAATTCGAGTAAAACAATTTTAGACCAGGCGAAAATTACACAACCCTATGGATTTATAGTGAAACCTTTTAGAGAACAAGATGTTTTAACTACTCTTGAAATCGCTTTTTACCGTCAGGAATACAGTTTAGAGTCGCAGTTGATGCAGCAAATGCAATTGCAAAATGATATAAATGATATTTTAAACTCAAATCTCAAATGGGAAAATGCACTAGTGGCGTTTGGAAGAATGATACAAAATTATATTTCGTTTGATTATTTAGAAGTAGGTTTTGCCAATACAACCCATTATGCCAATCTCGGAATCATGCGCAGAAATATTGATGACTATCAGTTGATCAGCCCTGAAAAATTTTCGAAAATTGCAGACATCACCAATAAGGAATTAGATGAGACATATAAAAAATCTAAAATAGATTTAGAACCTATTATATATAGTGAAGAAGCATTGATTAATAATTTTCAGGTAGCTCCTATAAAAAGTTTGATTTCCCATAATTTCGGAATTAAATCGTATTTGGTTTTTCCTGTTTCGATTGCAACAATACAAAGATTTTATTTCAACTTTTATAGTAGAAATTTTAATATTTATTCGGCAGAAACCTTAAAACTTTTGGCGAACCTAGAAAATACATTTGCGCAATTTGTCAATAAAATGTATCCAAAAACAAATGCTGATTCAGATCAAAAAGAAACTATCATTAAAGAGGTGAAACCATTAAATGAATCAGTTGGATTTGAGGGAATTATTGGCAATAGCCCGCAAATGATTACGGTATTTGATTATATCAGAAAAGTGGCTCCATCTGATACTTCTGTTTTAGTTTTAGGTGAAAGCGGAACTGGAAAAGAAAAAATAGCTCAAAGCATTCATGCCTTATCACCAAGAAAAGACAAACCTCTGATTATTATTAATTGTGGAGCGATTCCTGAAAATCTGGCTGAATCATTACTTTTTGGTCATGAAAAAGGTGCTTTTACCGGAGCATTGGATAAACGAATAGGAAAATTTGAATTGGCCGACGGCGGAACTATTTTTTTAGATGAAATAGGAGAAATGCCTTTAGAACTTCAGGTGAAATTATTACGTGTACTGCAAGAAAGAGAAATTGAACGAATTGGCGGAAGAACTTCCATAAAAATTGACGTAAGAATTATTGCAGCAACCAATAAAAATTTAGAAGAAGAAGTTGCAGCGGGAAGATTCAGAATGGATTTGTATTATCGTTTGCATGTTTTTCCAATTTTGGTTCCATCATTAAAAAAACGAAAAGAAGATATTCCGGACTTAGCGCACCATTTTATAAAAATTTACAGTGAGAAAATGGGACGAAAAGCACCAAATCTTTCTGATTTTGCTTTACAGCAGATTACAAATTACAGTTGGCCGGGAAATATAAGAGAACTTGAACACGTAATACAGCGTGCAATTTTGTTAACTGACGGAAATACGATTAAAGAAATTGAACTTTCTACATCTTCAAAAATGCATGCAGAACAGACAAGTGAATCATTTTCAATAAAAACAATTCTGGAGAACGAAAGAGACTATATATTGTATATTCTCAAAAAATGTAACGGAAAAATATCCGGAGCAGGAGGTGCTGCTGAGATTTTAGATATTCATCCTTCGACTTTAAATTCAAAAATTAAAAAACTGGAAATCAAAAGAGAATTAAATTAACCAATTTTCTCTAACCAATTTGCGATAAATACGGTTACTTCCGGCCAATTATGTTGTCCTAACACAAAATGATTTCGACCCGGAAATTCTTTATAACAGGTTATGGAATGTATGTTGGTATACTTTTTAAAGTTGGAATAATTGATAGACGATATTATAATAGTGTCAGTAGAACCAGATATAAACAATAAAGGTTCATGTTTTTTTCTGAAATTTATTTTTGCTGTTTTGGTTAGAACATCTCGCAAAGCTGATTTCGATTCCGGAATCAATAATCTTTCATAAGAATCTTTCTGTTCGGCAAATGACATTCCGTTTGTAAAGATGTCTTGCCATTCTGTAAAAGACAGTAAATATGTTTTTTTGGCAGAAGTAAAAAAGCCCATAGGTTTCCAAATTTCTTTATAAAAAGAAAATTTACCTGTAAGTATACCTTTCGGCGGAAAAGAATGGATACAAACTCCGGCGAAAGCTAATTCTTTTTGAACCAATAATTGGGTCAGCAAACCTCCATATGAATGTCCAAATAGTATAGGTTTTTCAGATAGTTTTTCGATAATTTCGGTGTAATACTCAATTAAACTGGATAAACGAAGTCCGGCTATTTTAGAATCGGGATGTTGATTTCGTAATACTTCAACTGATTCATTTTTATAAGGCCACGGCGGAGCAACCGTTTTATATCCTTTATCTTCAAAAAAAACAACCCATTCTTCCCAACAGGAATGGCTCACAAATGCTCCCGTTATAAACACAATGGTTTTTGTATTAGATAGGTACATAAAATACAGTTTGAGATTTTTGAATACTAAACGAGAATATTTTAAAACACAAAGGGCATGCCTGTTTGTAAAGTTCTGATATTGAATATTTTGTTGAGGTTTGATGATTCGATAATTATTATATTTCGTTAAAAAGTATTTTAGACTATTGAAATATCATTTTTTAAGACAGTTTTTTCTAAAGAGATGTATCTTTAAAACTCTAAATCAGACCTTTCAAATGAAAATACCACAATTAGGAATAAAAGCATTTTTGTTCACAATACTATTTACGATTGCGACCTCACTTTTTTGTTTTGCGAAGGATTCAAATTTTAAAATTGATTCTGTAAAGTCTAAAACTATTTCATTTAAAATAAAATTAAAGTCAGCAGAGAAAATTAAAATTACTCCGGCAGCTTTAAAATTCAACAAACATTTAGCCTATAGCTTCACTGTTGACGATGGTTATCGTTCCGCTTATTTAACCGCTTTCCCTTTATTTAATGGAGGGAAAATTAGTCCTCCAATGATCAACGAATGGAAAAAGGATCAGGGAGGAGATGGAACAACCTCAAAAGGGCTTTTTTATTCAGATGGATTGGGGAATAAAATTCCATTCAAATTAGGCTTGGCAATAAATGGTGGAGCAATCGGGGAGCAGCCAGAAAATCGTGGACATCTTTCCTGGCCAGAAGTAAAAGAAATGTATAATGCAGGTTGGGATATTTTGAATCACGGTTTTCATCACGCTACCAAACACGGAACTAATTTCCTGACAGAAGTAACAGAAAACACAACGTCGATACAACAAAACTTAGGCTTTACAATGTCGCATTTTGTCGTGCCTGGCGGAGAAAGCGATCCGGGTTATCATTTAGAATATGAAAAAGATGCCTTAACAAATCGCTCATTTTCTGTAGCATCTTATGCTGGTGACGGACCAGTTATTAAAGTTAATGATAAAGTAAATTTAGATAAAATGATTTACGCTAGAACCTTTGTTCAGAGCTCAAAAGATACAATCGGGTTTAAAACCATGGATCATTTTCTGGCAACTTTTGATTCGGTTGCAAAATTATCGGGTCCAATCTGGTACAATGAATTTACACATGGAGTTGGAAATTCAAATCTGTGGAACTTAAGTATGCGTTTCCCGGACTTTAAATATTATATGACAGCTATTGCGGATAAATATGGATCAAAAGGAAATGATTCCACTTGGATGGCACCCTGGCAGGAAGTTTACGAATATATATGGCTTCGTGATCGAATTAAAATTCATTTCGACCAAAATAATAAAGAGGGTATAGTAACAATTGAACTTCCTGAAATTCCGGAAACTTTTCGTTACAGAGATATTTCATTAGCGGTTGAAACTTCTTCTAAGTTTGAAATTGAATCAAATTCTAATAATGTTTCGATTTCTAGCGACGGAAAATCAACTCATAAATTGATTAATATTCGATTGGAATAGAGAACATTTGTAGTGACAAATATTATAATTCTATTAACATTAGAAAATATAACACATTGTATAAATGGAGTAATTTTGTAAAAAGCATTTATTTACATGAAAAATCCAATTTCAGTCTCTATACTAGAACTCGCTATCATAACACAAGGTAGCAATCCCACAGAAACATTTCAAAAAACAAAAGAAATAGCGCAACTCGCTGACCAATTAGATTATAAACGTTTTTGGCTGGCCGAACATCATAATATGGCGCATGTTGCAAGTACAGCAACAGTTGTTTTAATTGGTTACATCGCTAGTCAGACTCAAAACATTCGGGTAGGTTCTGGCGGAATCATGCTGCCGAATCATTCTCCTTTAATAGTAGCCGAGCAATTCGGTACATTAGAAACGCTTTATCCAAATCGAATCGATTTAGGTTTAGGAAGAGCACCGGGAACAGATCAGCCAACGGCCGAAGCCATTCGAAAAGACTTTTTTGAGCAGGCACAACGATTTCCGCAAAACGTAACTAAACTTCAGGATTATTTTTCTGCAGAAAATGCAACTGCAAAAGTTCGTGCCTTTCCTGCCGAAGGAACAAATATTCCTATCTGGATTCTTGGTTCAAGTATGGAAAGCGCCGCACTGGCAGCTGCATATGGTTTGCCCTACGCCTTTGCCGGACATTTTGCACCACGCCAAATGATACAGGCATTTGAATTCTATCGCGAAAATTTCCAGGCTTCAGCTGTTTTGGATAAACCAAAAACAATGGCTTGTGTGAATATCGTCGCTGCAGATACAAATGAAGAAGCCGAATTCCTTTCCACCAGTTTATATCAAATGTTTTTAAACTTAATACGCAACGATCGCAAAGGGTTACAGCCTCCTGTTCCTTCTTTAGATGAAATCATGGGCGAAGAAGAACGTTTCCATGTCAATCAAATGACAGCTTGCACTTTTACAGGAAACAAAGAGCAATTAGAAATTGATCTTAAAAAGTTTATAGAGTACGCCAGAATAGACGAACTGATGGTTACTAGTCCAATCTACGATCATCAGGCAAAACTAAAAAGCATCCAAATTACCAAAGAAGTAATCGACGCTTTAAACTAATTATCTATACATATATATAAGGTCAATTTTTGTATACTATATATTAAGAGTAAATTCACTCTATATAACCCGACAGTTTATAAAATTGTCGGGTTGTTTTTTATACATATATATAAGGAGAGAAATTGTACTATGTCTAAATAGAAATATCCAGTCATCGAAGCCGAAGCATTTTTAAATTTAGAATTTGG